>DUED01000041.1 GCA_011176685.1 Anaerolineae bacterium | reverse complement strand
CATCCTTGGAAACAGGATTATGGTTATCGGTTGAATGGTAAACTAATTCACCAAAAGAATTTGGTTGAACCAGGATGACATTTTTATTGGTGAGTAAGGGTGTCATATTCACTGGTGAATGACATATTCCTTCAGTAATGCAAAGAAACGTGTTTTGCCTATCTCCAACAAATCTTGAATTTCAGCTCTTTTCATCTTCCCCTGACAATAACCCTGAACCAATACTTTGATTTGCTCATCCGTGAACCGCTTATGTAGTTGAGACATTGATTCCTCCAATTCTTTTAGAGAAATCTACTCAAATAATCACTTAAATCTCATTAAAATAGCAGTTCACTTTTCAGCTTTAAACTGTTCACTTTTAAACTTTATATAACAATCAAGAATAATAAGCTTGACATTTTCTATTTCGCAAGATAGCATAGGGGGAATTTCGTTTTATAGGTTATTGATAATATTATGAATATTACAGATTGGTTACGAAAGACATTTCGAGGCATTTTAGAATGTATAGCTGAGTTTCTTAATAGATTGGGTGTAATGCCGAATACAATGACCTTCCTGGGATTAATTGGCAATATAATCGCTGCTTATTGTATATCTATGGATAAGATGGTTTCAGGAGGGGTGATTGTATTAATTATGGGACCAATAGATGCCCTAGATGGGACCATGGCAAGACTCAGAGGTGAACCAACTAATTATGGTGCATTTGTAGACTCAGTTACTGATCGATATTCAGAAATAGTGATCCTGGGTGGTTTAATGATTTATTTTCTCAATTCGAACAATACAAATGCATGTTTCCTAGTTTACGCTGCTGCGATAGGATCGGTTCTCATTTCTTATGTTAGGGCTCGAGCTGAGTCCCTTGATTTTGAAGCAAAGGCTGGTCTTCTTACTAGAGTAGAACGCTATATGGTAATTGTGCCCAGCTTGCTGTTAAAAAAGCCAGTTATTGGGTTATGGATTATTGCCGTCTTAGGAAATATTACAGCATTCCAGAGAATTTGGTGTGTACGCCAGCAGGCAAGAAGAACTTTTAAAAAGAAAAATCGAAAAACTAAATAAGAAAGGAAACTTAATGGCAGAAGGATTCTATATTGGGCCGGTTTTTATCTATTATTATGGCATCATCATTATGGTGGGGGTTTTAGCTGCGGTTTGGATGTCATTGAAAGAAGTGAAAAGAAAGAAATATAAGACTGATTACATCTGGGATATGGTTCCTTGGTTGATAATTGGTGGTGTAATTGGAGCACGTTTATGGCATGTATTAACCCCTTCCAAGTCAATGGGGGTTGGTGCAGAATACTATTTCACACATCCTATTGAAATTCTACGAATTCGCCAAGGGGGGCTAGGGATTCCAGGGGCAATTATTGGTGGTGTGGTTGCTTTAGTAATTTATACCAGGAAGTATAAGCTGAATTTCTTTATATGGGCAGATATGATTGTGCCGGGATTAGCATTAGCGCAAGCGATTGGTCGGTGGGGCAACTTCATCAATCAAGAATTATATGGAAGCCCAACAGATTTACCCTGGGCTATTCGTATTGATGAAGCTCACCGTCTTCCCGGTTTTATGGAATATGCTTATTATCATCCAATGTTCCTTTATGAATCAATCTGGAATTTAATGAATATGTTTATGCTTTTATGGCTGGGTAGGCAGTATGAAGAAAAATTATTCCCTGGTGATTTGCTTTGGGTGTATTTAATTGTCTATCCTATTGGACGTTTTTTATTAGAGTTCATTCGTTTAGATATTTCTACCATTGGAGGTATAAATGCCAATCAGGCAACAATGGTGGTCGTTATGATCTTCGCAGTTGTGATGCTTATTGTTCGCCATAAGAAAGTTAAACTAGAGGCGGCGAATGAGGAATAAATGTGCGAGGATCGAGAGTAGTAAAACAGATGGGAAATGCGAGTTGAAAATTGGGCAATAAGTATTGCTGAATTATTAACATACTTTTCAATAAAAAAATTACAAATATTAGCTAGAACTAAAGCAATTAATTTTGATCAAGGGGATTAAGTAAATAAAAGAAGTCTACTCTGGAGAGCAGACCTCTTTTTTTATGTAAATACTTACCAGCCGGTTAGATATGGTTCCCAGTCGATGTAATTACTCAGATGACGACTAAAGATGTACGTTGCTGATGAAGGGGGAGATTTCGGTTTTAAAGATAAATGCATGCTAGCTTGATTTAAAGTCCTGCCTCCTTTACGGTGGTTGCATACAGAGCAAGCAGTTACAACATTTGTCCATTCATACTTTCCGCCTAAATGCCTTGGAATAATGTGATCAATCGTCAGGTGCTTGGACCTAGCCCCACAATATTGGCAAGTGAAATTATCTCGCCGCAATATTTCTTTACGGGTCAATTTCACTTTTGGACGTGGGCGGTGAATCATCCTCTGTAATCGTATGATGGAAGGGCGAGGGTAAGCATAATTTACAGTACGAATCACACCTCTCCCATTCAATACCAGGTTCGCTTTTTCCATCAAAATTAAACAGATTGCGCGCCGTGTGTTGCAAATATTGACGGGCTCAAAGTTCGCATTAAGGACAAGAACACTCTCTATCATAACTAATGGCAGATTATAGCATGAGATATTTAATACCACTTAATTAATAGGTTGTCATACAGCGTGTAACGTTGGCTGGTATAATCCCCAGAATGCTTCAAGATCATTCAGGAGGAATAGGTGAAGATTGAGGAACAGGTTGCCCTGTTTATGCAAGGGACACAGTACGGTGATGTAAAAGTTAAGAACGCTATGGCGCAAGAACTAAATGAACGCCTTAATCAAGCCCAGAAAAAAAGAGAACCTTTGCGGGTTTATTGCGGCTACGATCCAACAAGATCAGATTTGCATATTGGGCATACTGTGACCATGAGAAAATTACGTCAATTTCAGGAATTAGGGCATGATGTTACTTTCCTGATTGGGGATTTCACGGCGCTTATCGGTGACCCCTCAGATAAAGATGTGACCAGGCCTATTCTGACGCACGAGCAAGTCGAGAGAAATGCACGTACATATGCTGAACAGGCCTTTAGAATTTTAGATCCCAAGAAGACAACTATTCGTCATAACTCAGAATGGCTCTCGAAAATCAATTATGCGGATTTAATTAAATTAGCCTCAAATTTTACTGTACAGCAATTTCTAAGCCGTGAGAAATTCAAGCTACGTTGGGAAAAGGGAGATGCTATATACTTGCATGAGACTTTCTATGCAGTTATGCAAGGTTATGATGCCTACATGCTCAAAGCAGATGTTCAGGTGGGTGGTACAGATCAATTCTTTAATATCATGACCGCGTCACGGAAAATTATGAGTGCTTTAGGAAGCAAACCAAACATTGCCATTTGTTTGCCAATATTGCCCGGAACTGATGGAAAAGAAAAAATGAGCCAATCTTTGGGCAATTACATTTCGTTATCCACAACTGCAGAGGATATGTTTGGCAAACTGATGAGTATCCCAGATAAGGCCATGCCTCAATATTTTCGCCTAGTTACACGTTGGGCTCCGTCTGAGATTAAAGAAATTGAAAAGGCGTTGACAGATAGCACAATGAATCCGCGTGATGCAAAAATCAAGCTGGCTTTTGAAGTAACAGAAGCGTTTTATGGAAATGAAAAAGCTAAAAATGCTGAGCGTGATTTTATTCAACGATTCCGCGAGAGGAAAATACCTGGAGATCTTGAGATTTGTACGTTTGAACCTGGAGAGAAAATTTTAGACACCCTGATAAATTCGGATATAGTAAAAAGTCGTAGTGAGGGGAAAAGGCTAATTCAACAGAGGGGTGTGCGGTTGAATGACCGGATTATTGAAGATTGGAGATCAGATACGGAAGTTGGCATTTTACAAGTTGGAAAGAGAAGGATTATTAAATTAGACAGGAAATAGGTTTCGCTTATTGAGCATATGCAGCTTTAATAATTTGTCTACCAATATATTTTACATAAGCGGGGTTTTTTTCTTCTAGAACGATAACTATTACTACTGGTGTTCCTTGCCATTTTCCGGGCGTTCCACCAAGATACCAGCTGTATATACCTTCCTGGTCAACTGTGATGGTTGTAAACTCCCAGCCAGCAATTTCCTGTGAAGCGAAGGTTTCTTCAATTTCTTGCGCTGCTGATATAGGAATTACCTTCTTGGGCATATCTATAGGAAGAATCACCCATCCTTGTAGTTCTGTTTTTACAGCTGCTGTCAGAATCGGATTGGCTAAATTGCCTTGATTACTAATTGCTGTAGCAGCTCTAGCAATTTGAATCGGGCTGACTCTTATTTGATTATCCCCGATTAAAACTAAATTTTCTACTGTCTTAAGATCTGGCGAAGTTGCTTGGTTTGTGGGTAAACCAATATCGGGATTGATAAAGAATCCCAGATCGGAAAACAGCTCAATCAATTCATCGTTTTGGAACATAGATGAAAGTTTAGACAATGCTCCATAGCACCCATTCTTAAGGGCTTCATATAAGTTCCTTGGGCTCTTTTCTGAAAAATTGCAATCCAAGTAATCACCTTTGTAATATATACCTAATGAGGGAGGTAATTCTTGAAGGGTGTTTTTTGAAATTTTTGTAAGTAGAAATGGAATTGTTACTGGCCCGAGGGGATAGGCACCTTGCACTGCGCGGTTTAGAAAAGGAGCGTCCTCACTTTCTATCCATTGCCCCCAATTTTTATTCAGAGAATTGGGGTTAAAATGAGGATGAGATGACAAGGCTAGAATTTCGCCAGTAATGGCATTCATTACAACAGCAGCACCTTTAAAATTCTGTATGTAACTGTCTGTAAATTCCTGAAGCTCCAGGTTGATTGTTAGCCGTACATTTAATCCAGGTGGGGGTTGATCATAGACAAGGTGCGTAAACCAGATTTTTGAAGCTGGATATCCTTTTTCTCCACGCAAATAATCATTCAGGCTTAATTCAAGCCCTGCTCTACCGAATCGAATATGGTTATATCCAGTAGTTGTGGAAAGGGGTGGGTAGTTGGACAGTCTCTCAAGAGAACCAATGTTTCCTATTGTCACTACAAGTGGTTGCTCGTTCTGATCTAATATTGAGCCGCGCGGAACAAATTTGTCTGCAAGTGCTAGACGAGGATTATCAGTTCGGGTTTGTAGGTCATCTGCGCGAATATACGCCCACCATCCAATAACAGAGCCGATAATTAAAAAAGCGATGAGAAATAACGAGCTAACAAAGAAAATTGGCTTTGTGTTGAAAAGATTAACTCGTTGATTTTTAGAGGAGGTGTTGATAAGACCGAGAATGATTACGGATAGAAAGGATGTAATAAGCGAAGAACCCCCATAGGATATTAATGGGAGAGGTATACCAGTAATGGGAAGTAAGCGGATATTACCACTAATAATGAGAATTGATTGGGCGGTTAAATAAATTGTGATACCTGCAGCCAGATATCTTTGAAACTTGGTAGGGGCATTTAAAGATGTTTTAATACCGCGATACATGAGAAATGCAATTAGGGTTATTAAACCAATTGTGCCTATCAAACCGGTCTCTTCAGCAATCGTTGAAAAAATAAAATCAGAGTGTGCGATTGGGATAACCCCTGGACTGCCGAGGCCGATGCCGCTTCCAAAGACTCCTCCTGCAGCAATCGCAATGATTGATTGTATGGTTTGGTATGCATGTCCACCAGAGTCAGCCCATGGGATCAGCCAGTAGAGAACCCTAGAACGAATGAGATCCGTAGTGAGATATCCGTAAATTGCTGTGGCTAATACAATCAATGATCCGATAAATAAAGATCGTTTTTTCTCAGTTACGAGAAAGATAATGGCAATGTATATGACGATGAAAATGAAAGCTGTTCCAAGGTCGTGTTGTCTGATTAAGATACCTAAAGCTGTAATGAATATTAACAGTGTAGGTGTGAGGGTATGCAGTAACTGATTTTCATTAAGCATATTCTCAGATAAGTATGCAGTTAGAAAAATTATAAACAGCAGCTTTAGAGGTTCTGATGGCTGGAAATACAATCCACAGCAACCTAACCATAGCTTTGGCCCCTGTCCGCCAGGATTTATTCCAAAGAAAAGAGTGAGGGTCAGTAAAATTAATCCGCTAATAACCCAAAGGTATTGATAATGACGTAAAAATTCGAAAAAGCCCTTCTTTTTAAATAAAAAAATAGCAATTGTGAAACTGATAATGCTCCAGAGAGTTTGCCTGATTCCAAATTGGTAATCAAGGCGCCAAATTGTGAGCAGACCCCATCCCATCAGAAGTGATAGAACTGGCAATAGAAAAGGGTCGTATCCTTTAATTGTTTGGATAATCGTTTTGTGAATAAAATGAAACCCAATAAGCCAGGTAAGGTAGCCTATCCAGTGAAGCCAATGGTAATTTGCAATCCAAGATCGATATCGCACAGCCGGAGATAGCGTCAGAATAAGAGAAAACAGGAAGAGGAATATCGCCGCCAGGGTCATTAAGCGGCTCTGTTTCAGGCTTCGCAAGTCCCTATTTATGGGGAAAAGAAAGTTCACTTTCCTAAATATTTATTGATAAATAAGCCCACATTTTTCATGGTCTCAGCTGGAATCAAATCTGCTTGTGTCATGATGGCATTTTTAAGGGTGCTTCCGCAATTGCAGGTGATATCTTGTGGCAAATTCTCTACGAGGTTCTGGATTGCTTTTTGGGCGATTTCTGTATTTTTCATGAGAACTTTAATCACCATTTCTACTGTAACAGGTTCCTCACTGGTATGCCATACATCATAATCCGTCACGTGTGCCATAGTTGTGTAGCATAATTCTGCTTCACGAGCAAGTAATGCCTCAGGACAGGCAGTCATACCGATTATCGACATATCCCATTTTCTGAAAAGGTTGGATTCAGCTTTTGTTGAGAATCGAGGACCCTCGATTGTGATGTAAGTTCCTCCTTTATGAACTGTAGCTCCAGTGTTCAGCACGGCGTTATACACATGATTGGATAGTTCCTCACAATATGGATTGGCAGTCCCGATATGGACTACGATGCCTTCTCCGAAAAAAGTCCGTGATCGATTACGCGTGAAATCTACTAGTTGGTCAGGAATCACAATATGACCGGGCGAGTAATCCTCTCGCAATGAGCCGCATGCAGAAATACTAACAACCCGTTTGGCTCCAATCTTCTTTAATGCGTAAATATTGGCGCGGTAGTTTACCTCACTGGGCATATAGACATGCCCGATGCCATGTCGTGCAAGAAAAGCCACTCGTTTTCCTGAAAGGGTTCCAAGGATAATCGGCGAGCTAGGTTTGCCGAAGGGCGTATCAACTTCAATGCTCTCGGTGGTCTTCAGAGCCGGAAATTTATACAACCCCGAACCCCCAATCACAGCCAGGAAAGGTTGACTTTTCATGTCATACTCCAATTTCATGTTTGTTATTTACTGCAGCATAATATAGCACAATCCTGACTTTATCGCCAGAAGGTTACGCATCCTTATCAGCCCCATTGCCAATTTGTATCTCAATAAAGGATGTTCCGCATTGCAGTTGATCTCCATTGGTCAAAAGTATAGGTGTTTCTAGCTTTTCATTATTTAAGAATGTGCCATTAGTAGAATGCAAATCTTCGACCCACCAGAGTTTCTGCGTATAAAAAAGGCGGGTATGTTGAGCTGATAATTCTCCATCCGCAATAATAAAATCGTTTCCTTTATCTTTGCCGATAAAGACCTCACTTTTTCGGAATATTCCGACCCGATCTTTACTTTGAAGGATTAATCGCAAGGATGGAATGTTTTTATCTTTGTGAAGATTGACTTCACGTTTGAGGTCTTTCCAGATTGAGTAAATGGACCAGATTAAAAATAAATATAAAGTAGTAGCGAGCAACCCTCGCAGTACTAAAATGAATATCCCGCTCATTATTATTTATCCCTTTCGTGCTGTAAACTGCTTTGTTTTTTCATTTTCATGGGTAATTACAGCGGATTCTCGCAGCCGTAAACCATCGTAATAATAATTTCAATCATATCACCAGAGATCAATTGATACTTGTGGATAGGTTTGTCATTAATATTAGTCCAGCAGAGGAATCTGAGTAAGATCCTTTATACTAGTATCATGAAGAATAAATTTTTATATATGTTCTTGAAAATTGCTAATCGTCAAGCGCGTTGTGATTATCATTACACTGCTTTTGATGAGGTACTCTATTAAATACAGATGAATTAAAGTAGACCCTCTTGCCAGTATAATTATTGAGATGGGTAATTTTAATAATTATTCTGGCTTTCGTGAAGTTGCCCATACCGCAGATGTAGCTTTAAAGGTAAGGGGGAACAGTATCGAAGATCTTTTCATACAAGCTGCGTTGGGTATGCATGCTATCATGAAAATGAAGCTTGCGAAAGGTAAATGTATTCAAAGGGAAATATTCCTGAAAGAGGTCGATATTGAATCCCTGTTGGTCTCTTTCCTTTCTGAACTGATATTTTATGCTGAGTGTGGAGAGGGATTCAATAAATTTGAAATTGGAATTCTAAATAACAAAATGAAAGGAAAAATAATTGGTAAGAAAATTAAATTCATTGAAAGAGAACTAAAAGCAATAACTTTTCATCGTTTGAAAATTGAAATGTGTAAAAGTGGTTATGAGACATTGATAGTTTTTGATGTATAAGGAGGATTCTAATGATAGCTCTGCAAGATTTTATAAAAATCAGTGAGTTTGAATGGGAAATCCCCCAAGGTTTACGATCCCATATGCGCGCGTCAGTAAAGGTTTTCGCCAATCGGGATATTATCGAAGCTGGTTTGAGGGATAGTTCATTTGAGCAGGCAATAAACGCTACTACACTGCCAGGTTTGGTCGGGTCGGTAGTAATAATGCCAGATGTTCATCAGGGATATGGCTTTCCGATAGGTGGTGTGGCTGCTACGGATGTGAGTGACGGCGTCATTTCACCTGGAGCAATTGGCTACGATATCAATTGTGGTGTGCGCTTGTTGGTATCTCATATCCCATTGGATGCAGCAGCTCCTTATTTGAAGGAGCTAACATCAGCTATTTATGAGGCATGTCCAAGTGGTGTGGGCAAGAAAGGGTCTATTAGGTTAAGTCGGAAAGAATTAGAGCAGGTTTGTCGAGAAGGATCCAAATGGGCACTACACGAAGGGTTAGCAACTAGAGAAGATACAGAATTAACTGAAGATGGTGGTTGCCTGGCAGGAGCAGATCCTGCGAAAGTGAGTAGCAGAGCAAAAGAACGCGGAAGCCCGCAAGTTGGTTCATTGGGAGCAGGCAATCATTTTATTGAAATTGGTGTGGTAGACCAAATCACTGATTTGGAAGCGGCCTCAATAATGGGGTTAGAGGAGGGTTGCTTAAGTCTGATGATTCATTCAGGTTCACGAGGTTTTGGCCATCAAATTTGTACGGATTATGTAAGGGAATTTCAGATTGCTATTCATAAGTATGGCATAGAGTTACCGGATAGGGAACTTGTGTGTGCGCCGTTAAATTCGTCTGATGGACAGAACTATCTGGCTGCTATGCGTTGCGCAGCAAATTATGCTTTTTGCAATCGTCAAGTAATGGCACATTTTGCACGCCAGTCTTTTGAAAAGGTGTTTGCAGGAAAAGAAAGAAATTATCATTTGCAAATGGTTTATGATTTGGCACACAATATGGGTAAAATTGAGAACCATGAAGTGGATGGCAAGAAGTTAAGAGCGTGCATTCACCGTAAAGGAGCAACACGCGCTTTTGGACCTTACTCTCCAGGTATACCAGATAAATATAAAAAGCTAGGTCAGCCAGTGTTGGTACCGGGAAGTATGGGCACCTCATCTTGGATACTGCTTGGTACACAGGCCAGCATGCATAAGTCTTTTGGTTCTGCTTGCCATGGTGCCGGGAGAGTGTTTAGCCGCAAACGAGCGCGAAGAGAAGTGCGCGGAGAACAATTATTACAGCGCCTGGAAAGCAGTGGAATCCACATCATGGCTAGATCGATGAGGGGGCTGGCGGAAGAGGCACCCGAGGCATATAAGGATGTAGATATTGTTGTGAAATGTGTAGTGGGCTCCGGCATCGCTCGGAAAGTCGCTCGTCTAAAACCTGTTGCAGTGATAAAGGGATAAGAACAAAATTCGAAAGATAGAAATGGTTTCTTCAATGTTGACAGATTATAATGTTGACGTTTTCGATAGTGATAAGTATAATCTGACCGTTACTTCATAGGAGGTAGGTTGTGGAACGATATTTTCAAATTGCATTGATTATTACATCCGTCGCGCTAATAGCGAGCGTTGTTTTGCAGAATAAGGGAGTGGGTCTTGGTGGTTTAACGGGGTCAGATTTTGGTGGAGTTTTTAGCAAGCGTCGTGGTCTTGAAAAAACCCTTTTCATAATTACTATTTTCCTCGCGATAATATTTATAGCTCTGGTAATTACGACCGTTGCGGTAAGCAAGTAAGTTCTTATTTCCATGCCGGATCAAGTTATTGGGCATCTCAGCAAGTTTCGTGAGAGTGCCCATTTTTATGAAAGCAGCACTAATTTATGAAAAAAATCCGCTGGCAGTTGATTGTTATTCTAGTAACTGGTTTAGTGATTGGTGCACTGTTACTCAGCGAACAGACTGGTTTTCGGTTGATAAGACCGGCTTCTACTCGAGGTAGTGTTTATACTGAAGCGCTGATTGGTAGATTACAGCGTTTGAATCCTGTGCTTGATTATTACAATAATGTTGATCGAGATATTGATCAGTTGTTATTCGACAGTTTAATAAGCTTTGATTCACGCAGCTTACCTCAACCAGAGCTTGCGGATTCATGGGGCGTTTCTTTTGATGGATTATCCTATAATTTCGAATTAAACCCTGATGCTGTCTGGCATGATGGAACCCCTGTAACCAGTGAAGATATTGCCTTTACCATCGATCTTTTGCGTGATCCAGACTCAGTTCTGCCTGAAGATTTGAAAGTGTTCTGGAAGAATATCGATGTAATTTCATTAGGGGAAAAAACTTTGCAAATTCGGCTGGCAGAACCATTCTCGCCATTCATGGATTATCTTACTTTCGGGATTCTTCCAAAGCACATCTTAGGTGGCTTAACCTATGCCGAGGTCATCAACTCATCCTTTAATCTACAGCCAATCGGCAGTGGTCCCTATCTTTTTGAGCGACTTCTTGTTGAGGATGGAGAAATCGTAGGCGTTATATTATCTGCCAATGAGGAGTATTATCGTGAACCCCCATTCATTTCACAATTTGTCTTAAGGTATTACCCTGATGTGGCATCAGCATATGCTGCCTATCAGGAGGGTGTTGTGCAGGGTATTGGTGAGGTGACTTTGGATATGCTTCCTACCATACTGGCAAATCAGGAATTATTAATCTACAGCAGCAGCAAACCGGAAGTTTTAATGGTTCTGTTGAACTTGAATAATGATCAAGTGCCTTTTTTCCAGGATAAAGATGTTCGTCGAGCTCTTCTAATGGGTCTGGATCGGCAGCGATTAATTGATAATGTTATGCAGGGTCAGGGGATTATTGCTGATGTTCCACTCTTGAAAAACACCTGGGCTTATTATGATGCGAATCCGCATGTGTATTATGATATTCAGAATGCCATTGATTTGCTTCAAGAAATGGGCTATGTAGTGGATACTGTCGGTGGAGGTGTGCGTAAAAAAGATGGTGTGCCATTAAGCTTTGAGTTGGTACATCCGGACGATGAAATTCATACCGAATTGGCAAAAAGGATCAAGGAAAATTGGACAAAACTTGGCGTTGAGGTAACACTGATAACAGTACCTTATGACACTTTGGTTTTAGATTACTTACAACCCCTTACATATCAAGCTGCCCTTTTGGATTTGAATTTCAGCCGGTCTCCAGATCCAGATCCTTATCCTTTCTGGGATCAAGCCCAACAGTCAGGTGGACAGAATTATTCACAATGGGAAAACCGCATCGTCAGCGAATATCTGGAGACTGCGCGTGTTTCAACTGACTTGGAAGAAAGAGCTAAGCTGTATCGTAATTTCCAGGTGATCTTTAGCGATGAGCTGCCGGCTTTACCACTTTTTTACCCAGTATATAATTATGCGGTAGACGATGGGATGGGTGCTATCCGTATGAGTGCAATGTATGATACATGCGATCGTTTTTACAATGTTACCCAATGGTATCTTCTCGCACAAGCTGCTGGCCTTTCACCGGAAAACGAATAAGATTCCAGGTTTATTGATTGGCGACTGGATGATAATTAATGCTGGAGGAGGATATGGCTGTCTTTACCAGAAAGGGGGATGAAGGGTTAACAGACCTATGGGGTGGGATCAGAATACGTAAAGATGACCCGATTATCGAAATGCTTGGGTTGTTAGACGAGGCTTCGGCTTTTGTCGGTCTTGCACGGAGTGTAATTGAAAAGGAAGATTTACAGGCGCTTCTTCTGAGAGTGCAGGATGATCTTGCTAGGATTATGGCTGAGATTGCCAGTTCGAAAAGTAGGAATCCTGGAATTGAGTACATCAACCCTACAGATACTGACTGGCTGGAAAAACAGATTTCAGAATATGAGAACAATGTGCAATTGCCTGAAAGGTTTATTCCTGCGGGCAACACATATGAAGGGGCATTAGTAGATGTTTCCAGGACGATTGTACGAAAAGCGGAGCGTTATGCTGTTAGGCTCATTAAGGACCAAAAAGGGATAAACAAGAATATCTGCATTTACCTAAACCGTTTATCCTCTTTGCTCTTTATCATGCGAATTTACTTGGATACAGAATAGTACGGAATTAATTGAACCATAATTGTGCAGGGGTTAAAAAAAATCTTTATCATATTTTCAATGTTTCTTTATTAAGCCTTCATACTTAAGGTTTATTCTTCTGTCATTGAATTCTTTGA
Source organism: Anaerolineae bacterium (assembly GCA_011176685.1). Lineage (GTDB taxonomy): Bacteria > Chloroflexota > Anaerolineae > Anaerolineales > Anaerolineaceae > A373. The sequence continues at coordinate 41,022 of DUED01000041.1, read as the reverse complement.
GAGGTAGTTGTTATGAAAAATAATTTAAGGAGAGTATCAACGCAGACTTTGCAAAATTGGTTGCTGGACTCCTTTCTCTTAATTACAATGGTCGCTGTCACGTTATCGGGTATCTACTTCCTTTTTTTCCCGTCGGGTTTTCAGGGTGGTCGAAATCCTTATTTTCACATGAAAATACTTTTTGAGCGTGAATCATGGGATCTGATTCATACCTGGACAGGTGTAGTGATCATTATCGCGATAATTGTGCACATTTTATTGCATTGGAATTGGGTTGTGAATGTGCCCCGGCGTTACCACAAGTTGCTTACCTGTAGAGGAAGCACAAAGAATCCTATTGCTTTGTTGAATTTGATAGTGGATGTATTAGCTGCTGTTCTTTTTCTTATGACTGCGGTTTCTGGAATTGTGCTGTTATTTCTTCCTGGTGGAAGAATGACTAGTCAGATTGTGATGTTATACCTAACCAAATCTACATGGGATATCATCCACACTTGGTCCGGAATTGGCGTGATTATTTTAGTTGTCGTGCACTTAATTATTCACTGGTGCTGGGTCCGAAAAGTGACCCACAAGATTTTATCGAGGAACCATGAAGCCCCGGATCTAGGTTTGACTGAAACAAATTAAAATATTGAAAGGAAAGAAATGATTAAAAAAATAGTATTGGGTATTCTCTTAATAGGACTATCTGGGGGGCTAGTTTATGGTGCAGTTAATCGTACTATTGAGAAAACGCAAAATGTAACCCTTGAACAAAATGTTGCTAAGCAATATAACCTTCAGAAGAATAAGTATGATGATAAAAGTCAGGGAAGTGTACAAGGGGAAAACCAGCAGGGAAAATTTAATGAAAGCGGTCAAGGACATAAACAAGGGCAGGCGGTTGAGTCAAATAGCAAGAAGTCATCCAATGCTGGGGGTAGTGAGACCCATATGGGCATTGAAGAGTTTTTTACTTATGAGGGTGTGGTTTCTGAGATTGCAGCCGATAATCTAATCGTAAACAATGCCGATGGTTCCCAGATTGTCATTGATAATCGGGCTTGGAAGTTTGCACTAGATAACGGTTTCACTGCTTCAGTTAGTGATGCGGTGGTACTGCAGGGATTTTTTGATGATGGAGGGAGCTTTGAGGTAATCCAACTTTCAAACCTCGTTAGCGGTCAGAGTGTAAATCTTCGAGATCCGAGTGGTCGACCTCTTTGGGCTGGAGGGGGACGTAGAGGGAAATCTTGAAATAAATTGAGCTGGCTAATTTTAGTCAGCTCTTTGCATTTAATGGAGGTAGGCAAGAATAGGATAGCTTTCTTTTGTTATTGTGAACCCTAGTTTCTTATAAAGACGAATTGACGCGTAGTTGTTAAGTTGTGTATTCACGGTGATTTCCCCTATCCATAGTTTGTGGAAATGTGAAAGCATATCCTGCACTAAAGCGGTTCCAATCCCTTTGTTGCGGAAATCCGGTACAATAGCTAAGCGAGCTAAATGTGCGCGCAATATTTCTGAATGGCTGATTTGGTAGGCAATTACTTTTTCTTCATGTTCAGCTACAGTGGAATAGGAGGATTGCCCAAAAGCGCGCATGATCGCATTCGTTGAGTGACGCCAAATCGACTCAAAACTTACGTGGTCTATTCTTGCCACCTGTTGCAGATCCGAATATAACATTGGTCGTATAATTATTCCCTTTGGGTTTTTTAGTGTTTCTGGGAATGAGCCGCTCCATTTGAGCAGGATCACACGTTGACGCTCCTGCCATCCACGCGTAAGGAGTATTTCTTTCAGCCAATCTAGGTATGCCAGGATTACGATTGTAGATTCTGGCTTGAAGGGTTGCGATTTCAGTGCTTTGGGGAATAATTTATCCCAGGTTTTTTCTGCTGAATAAGCGCAGCTAACGGCAAATAAGCGCACCCAGTACACATCTGGTATATCAGGTGGAAAAGCCAGAAGTGCCTGTATATGGCTGTTTTGCTCTAATATCCAAAATGGCTGATAGCCTAACCAGTCCAATGTCGCGCGCCAATCCAGGTGGCGATGGATTTTAATTCTAGAGTTTAGGAATACAGCAAGTTGAGAATAATCGGATTTATTTGCTGCGCGTGGTTTGATATCGGTAGTCATTCGGGGTGTGGGTTATTCAGCGTTTGTTTTTGCTCCTCACTTTGACTGTCCAAGCTGGTGAGTTCTTGCAGCCCTCCAATTAATGCCTCGATATTTTCCAGGCTGGTTTCTTTAAGTTTAATAGAAAGCCGTAGGTATTGTAAATTTTCTTGCTGGCTGGCAAATTGCTGTACTTCTTCCGGTAAGTTGAGAAACCTGTGTATACGTACTTGCTGGTTTTGCCAACTTCCGAGAGGGCTGTTGTTATCCAGGAGAGTGTTTAAATCTAGATTAAGGGCTTCCGCTAAGATTATTAACTCGTTCAATGGAATGGGAGTGTCACCTTTTTCGTAACGATGGATGCGAGTAATTGGAATTCCAGTTCTCTTTGATAGGTCTTTGTGAACTAGATTAGCATCTGAACGTGTGATTTGCAGGGAAGCTCCGATGATTTTATTTCGTATTTGAATAAGCTGTTTTATTCCATCTAGATCAGGTACATGTTCGGTTTCTACCTGTCCCTCTATCGAAAAAAGAGTGGATAAAGGAATTTTTAGGATGAATGCCAAAGCTTCAATTTCAGGCAGGGAGGGTAATAGCGTGCCAGATTCATATTTTCGTAATTTCTTGGTGTTAATTCCCAACAGACCGGCAACCTCATTAATAGTTTTCCCACAATTGTGACGTGCGGTGGAAATTCTATTATGCATGCTTTGCATTATCCTTTCTGGGTTGTTTAAAATAGCGTCCATATGACTTTCCTTTGAAAGAGGAAGAAATATTAAATTTATTATAGCATTCTGGGTTCAACAGTTTATGAGCGCCAGACCCATTCTCCATTGACCATAGTAGCTTTGGGTTTGAGGGTTTCGATACTTTCTTCAGGACATTTAAAAGGATCTGTAGGAAGCACAATTAAATCAGCGAAGGCACCGGGTTCAATCCTCCCGAATTGATCACCCCACCCGGCTGCATTTGGCGGTTCGCTGATGTATGCGTGTAGGGCTTCTTTAAGTGTTAGGCATTGTTCTGGGTACCACCCAGAACGTGCAGAGGGATCATTACTAGACCTGCGTGTAATTGCTGCATGAAGTCCTAAAAATGGATTTGGCGATTCAACCGGTGCATCTGAGCCGAAAATCAATCTTGCTCCTGTTTTAAGGATTGATTGCCAGGCGTATGCATAACTGCAGCGGTTTCCCCAATAGCGTTCTGCAATTTTTTGATCGGAGGTGGCATGGATGGGTTGCATGGAGGCGGTTATTTCCAGATTTGCTAGGCGCTCCATATCTTGAATTGTAATGAGCTGAAGATGTTCAATACGGTGTGGAACATTCGGTTTTGGAAGATCATTGTTCTCATCAAGTGATCCAAAGGCGTTTAGTGCTTCTCGGTTTGCGCGATCACCGATAGCATGCACCTCTAAGCTGATGCCATGTTCAACAGCCGAATAACCGATTTCGTAAAGCGCTTGAGTATCTAGGTAAAGGATCCCAAGATTTTTATCATTTCCTTTGTAAGGTTCTAACATAGAGGCTGTTTGTGGTCCCAGTGCGCCATCCATAAAAAGCTTCAACCAGCCAATACGCAGCCAATCATCGCCTTCACCGGTGCGCAAACCTGCACTAATTGCATCCTTTAGATGATTGCGCGGAATACTTTTCACCACCCTGAGCTTCAACTTTCCCTCTTGCCGCATACGGTGAAACACCTGCATGCTTTCCCAGCGATCGACATCATGAATAGCAGTAATGCCTATCTGTAAAAGAGTTTCCTGTGCGGCAAGCAATTTTTGGCAAATTTGTTCTGATGTTGGTTCTGGGATAATTTGCTCCACCAACTTTGCTGCCGATTCAAGCAAAATTCCGGTTGGATTCCCGCTGGAATCCCTTCTAATTATTCCCCCGTCGGGGTTGGACGTTTCTTTATGGATGCCGGCCAATCGTAGCGCGGTTGAGTTAACCCAGGCGGCATGTAGAGATTTTGCAGTTAAGAAGATTGGATGCTGCTGGCTGATGGCATCTAGTTCTCTGGCATTGCCGATTCCATCAGGCCAGATATTGTGGTTCCAGCCATGACCAAAAATCCATTTACCAACGGGAGAGCAGGCTGCTTGTGAAGCAACCCTTTCCAGGCATTCCTGTTTTGTTGCAGTCTCACAATTAATTATGGATAAACTTCTTCCATATTCGAAAGTGTGGATATGGGAATCTGTAAATCCTGGCAGAATGGTTCTCGCCTGCATATCCTCGATTTCTCTTGGAGATCGCGCCAGAGGGAAGATTTTAATTTCGGAACCTATCGCAACAATTCTGCCTTGATCAATAGCTAAAGCATCAGCATAGGGATTTAGTGGGTCGAGAGTGTGAATGTGAGCATGATGAAGGACGTGCATGGGTTGTTAATGCAGTATGCGGGCAATGAGTGCTTCAAGTTCTTCTTCAGAATAGTAATAAATAATGACAGTACCGCCCCGTTTGCCATATCGTAGGGTTACCTTAGTGCCCAGATGCGAGCGCAGTTTTTCCTCCAATTCGAGCACCTCAGGCGGTACAGGTCTTTTACTGGTTGGTTTTAAGGGTTTCTGTCCGCTCAGCTTACGCACTAATTCTTCTGATTGGCGCACATTGAGTCCATTCTTTGATATGGATTGCAGAGCTGCTTTTTGAGCTTTGGATGAATTCAAACCTAACAAAGCACGTGCGTGACCTTCAGAAATATTACCGTCAGAGAGCGCTTCCAGCACTTCAGTAGGGAGCTTTAATAAACGCAAGGTGTTGGTAACCGTAGTTCGGCTTTTGCCTACTCGCAGGGCAATTTCTTCGTGTGAAAGTCCGAAATTTTTTGTAAGCTGCTGGTATGCTTGTGCAGCTTCCAGCGGTGAGAGATCCTCTCGTTGCAGGTTCTCGATCAAAGCCAATTCAAGACGTAGCTGATCGCTGGCTTGATCCCGCACGATCACCGGTACCGCTTCCAACCCTGCCAATTTTGCGGCACGCAGGCGCCGTTCTCCCGCAATCAGGGTATAAGTGTCCGCATCGGGGTCCTTTGTGACAATTAGCGGTTGTAAAATTCCATGTTCACGAATAGATGCAGTTAATTCATCCAGGTATTCATCTCTGGTTTTATTTCTTGGTTGCAGCGGGTTGAGTGCAATTTGGCTGATTGGAAGGTGCTCGGCACCCTTTGTTGCCGCTTGCTCAGTTAATTCGCTGGGGATAAGTGCGTCTAATCCCTTTCCTAAACCTATTTTACGTGCCATTGTATTGCCTTTTAATCTTCAATTGGTATGGGTACTCCATCCTGTATGAGCATCTCTTGTGCTAGAGCTGAGTAAGCTTTTGCTGCTGATGAACTGGGTGCGTAGATAGTAATGGGCAGACCGTAAGAAGGTGCTTCTGCTAACCGGATGCTGCGTGGAATAATGGTGTGGAATACTTGCACTGGAAAAAAATCCTGCACCTCTTTGGCTACATCCATTGCCAACCGCGTACGCCCGTCATACATAGTCAGAATCACACCGCGCACTTTCAAGTCGTGGAATAATGAGGTCTGAATGCGTTTGATGGTCTGTGTGAGTTGGCCTAATCCCTCCAGTGCCAGATATTCGCACTGCACAGGTATGAGTGCTCCATCTTTGGCTGAGGTGAGACCATTGACAGTGAGGATGCTCAGTGAAGGTGGGCAGTCGATGAAAATGTAATCGTAGCGGTTTTTAACCGGATTAAGTGCTTCCCGCAAGCGAAATTCACGCCTGGAAAGATCCAGCAGTTCCACTTCTGCGCCTGATAGGCTTGGTGAAGAGGGCAGGATAGAAATTTTCAGCCGTGGGTTGTGCAAGATGTGTGGGCTTATGGGTGTCATTCCAATCAAAACTTCGTAGGTCCCATTTTTGACGGTGAGCTTATCAATCCCCAAACTGGATGTTGCGTTTGCCTGTGGGTCAAGATCAATGATCAATACTCTCTGGTTGTAATAGCCGAGGTAAGCTCCTAGGTTGATGGCTGAGGTAGTTTTTCCGACGCCGCCTTTTTGATTGACGAGTGTGTAAATTTTTCCCATGAATGTTCAGATTCCTGTTACGATTTCGACCATAGCGGATTTTATTTCCTCAACCTGGGGTATACCAGCCAACCCTGCACGGCTTACAGAAAGTGATGCGATCTGCGTGGCGAGCTGCCCTGCCTGCCAGGGATCTTGAGTAGCTTGTAACCGCGAGAAAAAGACCGCTGCGAAAATATCCCCGGCCCCGGTAGCATCCACTTCTACCACCTGCGGAGCGCGGAAACTACGCACGTCGCCCTTCCAATATACACGCGCACCGTGTAATCCTTCAGTCACAGCTAGAATGTCAGCGCTTTTCACCATTTCCCCGATATGGCTTTCATTTCCATCAACGTCCTCCAAACTGAGGACAGTTGCATTCAATTTAGGCAGCATCATTGCAGCATCTTTCCATTCTGTATGCTGCACTTTCCCATTTTCATCCCATGCACGCATCCAGCCCTGCGGCGTAGCACACAGGAAGGTATGTTCAAACAGTTCAATAATATCCCCTTTCACTTCCTGTGCTACCGGACCCAGATGGACGATGTCTGCATTAAGCAAATTTTGCGATATATCTTTCTTTTGAATTCTCCTTGCCAGCTTGTGCAGGTGCTGTTTGCGACCATTAGAGGTCTGAATGTTTTCAAAAGTAGTGCATTGCTCAGTTGGTAAACGATAAATTTCGATACCATTGAGTTGCGGTAATTTAAGCCAATTAGGAGTGGAGGTAAGCACCGCAACTTTATGTCCAAGAGCTTTAGCTGTCAAAGCAGAATATGTTGCTGTACCACCCAGCACAGTGCCATGTGGGGTGATATCTTGAGTGATATGCCCTAGGATAAGGTAATTTATGGTTTCCAGCATGAAATTATCAGTGTTAAAAGAAGCAAAAAAAATGCTTTGGAAATTATAGCATGAAGTGCTTAAGCGGATAGAATCACAACTTTTCCACTGAGTTTTTATCCCTCATGAGGAGTACACTGATAAGTGAAAGCGCAACTGCAAGGGAGATTAATGCAGCGGCGAATGAGTAATCATAACGAATGGTCGCATTGCTACTGAAGCTCTCTGCAAGGCTGAAGAAAATGGGCGATAGGAACTGCCCCAGCGAGAATGCGCTGTTGGCAATTGCGATGGCAGTTGAAGAGGCATTGCTGGGGGCTTTTAGTGTAACGGTAAGAATGATGCCAGGAATTAGTGCACCTAGTCCTATACCGATAGCGGAAACGCTAATGAAGACCGTCATTAATCGACCGCTAAAGCTTAATCCCCAGAATCCCACCGCCAGGAAAAGAAGCCCAAATGTCCATATGTACCTTTTCAGGATTCTAACCAGCTGACTGAAGAATAGGCTGATGAACAGCGTTGCGAGTGTCGAGAGCGAAATAGCGATACCGGCCTGTGCTGGACCGCCCAATCCTTGCCCTTCAATGAAATGGGAAAGGCTGGTAGGGATGATGTAGAACACCATCATCAGCAGGAAAGAATTAAGCGACAGCCAATAAACACTAGCCGGGAGGATGCTTTTTTCGTTTTTTGTTTTAGATTGTGCTTTTGGAGGATCTTTTAGGAATAGACTGGTAAAAATCAGGACACCGATTGCAAGTAGATAAATTAAAAAGGATAAGCGCCAGTTAAACACCGCCAGCCAACCAGCTAATAGCGGCATTAATACGGCAGCCAGATGAGCAACCGAAGCGGAATATCCAATCAGTTTGACTCTTTCTTCGCCCTCATAGAAATCAGCTATGAGAGAGATTGTGAGTGGAGCAATCAAGCCGGCACCCATGCCCAGTATGGCGCGCATGGCGAGCAAACCGTTGATATTCTGCACCAGAGCTGCTCCGGTACCCCCGAGGGCATACAGGATCAAGCCAGTTTTCAAGATTAGTGTCTTCCTAACATGCAGCGCCAGTGCGCCTGAGATGAGGTTGAAGAAGATGGCAACCAGTGCAGGCAGCGTGAGGGTTAGTCGGATAATGGTAATTCCCGCATTCGGGAAAGCTGCACTGATGTGGCTGAGTACCGGCGCTACTGCGGCACTGGTCATTACAGTCAACAGTGAGATGGATAGAATGGCTTCTTTTTTTAAGCCCATGTGATTTCCTGAAAAGATTTTCTGGTGTTAATTGAAACAGGAATTATACAGTTTATTTTCGCAATTTTATAAGCAAGTTATTAATCTATTCTGCATGAAACGAGTCGTGCAGCATTCCCTTGTGAATTGTGGATTGTCCTATTGGGTATTGTGCAGCATCCCGTTAGGGAACAATACGGGGACTTTGATAGGACTAAGGTGATGGGGTAAAATTCAGCCCTCACCCAACACTCTCGTCCCAAAAGAAAATTAAGCAACTAATAAAATTTGAAATTTTCCCTCTTCTATAATATAGTAAATGGCAGCAACTCTTTTAGGATGAACCTATGGAGAACAAAGACAAAAAAACTAACCGTATAAAGGATATGCCTGTTCATGACAGGCCCAGAGAAAAGCTCAAACGGTTAGGAGCCGGCACATTATCTGATGCTGAATTGTTAGCAGTGCTTTTGCGTGTTGGGCTTGAAGGCGAAACTGCAATTGAATTGGGCGAGAGGATACGGAAGGAATTAAAGGGAATTGACGGCATCCATAAAGCAGCTTTTCAGGATCTATGTAATATCAAGGGTGTTGGGGTCGCGAAAGCTGCCCAGATCAAAGCGGCGATTGAGCTGGGTAGCCGCTTGAGTAAAAAGAGTGAAGAAAAGGCGATATTCATTCACTCACCTGAGGATGTGTTTGACTATCTTGGGTTTGATTTGGGGAGTTATAATCAGGAAACCCTTTGGATTTTGACTTTAAATACGCGCAACCGCCTTACGCATACTGAGAAATTATATGAAGGCACACTTGACCATTCCTCGGTACGCATCGCCGAGATCTTTGAGGTGGCCATCCGCCACCGTGCGTCGCGCATTATCATTGTGCATAACCACCCCAGCGGTGACCCACAGCCCAGCCCGGAAGATTTCACCTTGACCGCTGGTATGCTTGCTGCAGGTAATTTATTGGATATCAAGGTGCTGGATCATATCATCATCGCTGGCAAGCTGCATGTTTCCATTAAGGAAAGCAAGCCGGAAATATTTCGAGATCCGAAAAATTATTTCCAAAAAGATGTGGGAGACAAGCGCTACCTGCGTAGTGAGTAGTAGGCATGCGCAGGAGAAAAATGGCTTGTTATAATTTAATGAACGAAAATACATAAGGAGCAGACATGGCGGAATTTGTCAAGGGATTGGATGTTTCTGAAGAAAACGGGATTATTGATTGGGATGAATTAAAAAATACCGAAGCGCAGTTTGCCTACATTCGTGTGATGACGGGCAGCACAATTGATAAACAGTTCAGCGCTAACTGGCAGAATGCCAGCCGCGTGGCGATGTGGCGTGGACTAATTCACACCATGATGCCGGATGAGGATATTCAAAAGCAAGTCTCTAGATTCGTAAAGCGCGCAGAAAACGACCACGGAGATCTGCCGCCTGCCGTGGATACCAGCCGCGGAGTGGGGCTGGATCACATTCACCATTGGGTTAATAGTACTAGGGACATGTTGGGAGTTAAGCCGCTCATTTACACCTCTGCCGGGATATGGAACGGAATGAAAGATACCAGCAATGTGAAAAGATACATCTTAGGCAGAGCGCAGCTGTGGATTGCCAACTGGCAGACTAATGGTAAACCGGAGACCCCCACTATGCCGGCAGACTGGACCGAATGGCACTTCTGGCAATATGGACAGGGTTGGAATTACTTTCACGGCAATGTAGAAGCTCTGGGTGAATATGCTGGTCTCAGAGCTAAGGTCACCACTGTCACTATCCTATGCTATTTCTTGCGTGGGCGCATCAACCCTGTGTACGTGCCCGGTCAATCCGAGGTTATCTTCCAGAGAGGGCAGGTGCTCAAAGCAACAGATGCTGAGCTGGTCCACGAAGGTTCTAGTGGTATCACCTGGATACAGGTGGAGGTACCCACCTGCCCATGTTGCAAGATGTGGGTTTCTAACCATCCGAGTTATGTAAGGATCGAGGAAAAATTGGGATAGGTAGAGGCGAGCATTTACTCAAATATATCTACGTGATAGAATTCTATGCGTACTTGGCGAGGTAGCTCAGTGGTAGAGCAGGGGACTCATAAGCCCTTGGTCGTGGGTTCAAATCCCTCCCTCGCCATTTTTGTTTTAATGGGGGAAGTGAGTGGTAGAGAAAGACCGTCTAACTCTCCACAGGAGAGCTAGAAGCCCATAAGCCCTTGGTCATGGGTTTACTGTAAACCCATCCGGCATTTCAATTTTATGAATATCAAAACATTTTTAGATTTTTCCAATGTAATTAAGTCTGATGATAATCAACCAACCGATAATTACACCCCAAACTAATAACCTCCTAATTGTTTGAATTCTGTTTTTTGATGTAAAGAATTTGTTTACATCATTGTCATAAACTTTTGATTCTCCTGGATCCTTTATTCCAACGTGCTTTTCAATTGCAATAATCCATGACCAAGCTTTATTTTGAAATGCTCTAAGATTTTCGGAAATTACAAACCAAAAATAGATTAAAAAAGTTGAAATTAGACAAAAAACAATAATTACTTCTAATGTAATTTCATCTAATAAAAATAAGGATGCAAATAAAGAAAGTGAAAGCGGAAGAAATATTCTACCTATCATCCATATACGATTTGTGTCTTCTGAAAGCATTTTATATTTTTGTTCGTAAATACATCTCAGCCAAGCATTGAAATTGCTTTCATCCATTTTTTCAAAAACTCTCCTGATTTCTTTTTCAAGCCTTTTAATTTCTTTTTGCACATCATGTCTATTCTCATCGGTCATATGTTTTTTTCCTCCTTATAGAAAAGTTAGTAGCTCTACAAAATGAAACGACCCACTGATTCAATGAAATTGTTTTAAATATACACTATATAGACTAAGAATTGTGGTTTAAGGACACTTGATTTGATGCATGAATTGTGTCACAAGCTCCCGTAGCTCAATAGACGAAGTACGTGACTTCAAATCAGAAGATCTTTAATCTACCAAATAATCTTGATATAATCTAGAGCATTGGATTATTGAAAACTAATCCCCGTCATATTTGGGCTAACAGGTGTAAAATCCACGAAAAAATCTATATCTGGGAGTATACAAAGGTTTGTATGATCATGGTATTCATAAGCCCTTGGTCGTGGGTTCCCTGTGAAGCATTAGGACTACGCAAATCCCTCCCTCGCCATTCATGTTTTATGCCACAGGTGGGAAACAATGGACACAAAGAGCAACTGCCTTTGGTGAACTTGTAGGCCGATGCGTCATGTTTTTGTTTAACTTGACAAAAGTTGACAGTTTGAAAATTTTCCCGCTTGATTCGTTTCTGAGGAACGAATATTTGCATCCTTTTTCAAACAGGCTTGCGTAATTAAGTGAGAGAAACGGCGTAAGCCCGGATGACTTGACAAAGTGGGAAGTGGCTAAGATTGCAAATTATTCACCCCAGCTTGAGATAAAAAATGTTAGCAGGGTGCATGAAGAGAAATACAGAAACAATCAGGAGCAATGAAAAAGACGTGAACCAGTCACGTCATATTACTCGGCAAAGATGGGAGCATCTGGATAAATACGTCATCCGATTTTCTCCCTTTCACATCAGCTTAACGTTTATTTATGAAGCAATATATCTATGGATTTGTAAATATTCTGATCGAAATAAAAGAAAACAGTAATGAAATTGTCACTGATTGGGTTCCCGGTTTCCCGATCAGTAATTACATCGCTTCAGCGACCGTACAGGCAGAAAAACTACCGAATGAGGAAAAAAAATTTTTCTCAAAGGAATCTGAAAGAGACTAAGGGGGTTCCGAAGAATCGTTCTAAGTCCAAGCTTCGGGTCTACGTTTTTTGAAATTACATCTGCAAAGATCATCCTGACTGCTTATGATTTTCCAGAACAGATTATGGGGCAAAGATCAACAAGTCTATTGGCAGGTCAGCGCGAAACTGTTCTGCAACAGCGGGCGAACCGAGCGTGCGCCAATCGATGATAGTACCGCCCACTTCGCTTTCCGGTTTATTCCATTCAAACCAATTGATCATTTTTATCCCTGGATATGTAGACAGGAGCGCTTGGTCAAACACCTGCCGCCACCATGACATCTTGAGAAGGATCTCATCAGGTTCGGGTTGAGCCGGGTCATAAAAAGCAGCTGTTTCTGGAATTGCCAGCGGTTTCCCGTGCTGCGTATAGAAAAGTTCATAAAAATCTGGCAGGCTGCTGTCATCCCCATTCTGGCTGATGTATTTCCCTGATAATTGAGAAATGAATTTATTAGCCTCAGGAATTTCATTTTCCCCCCAGGGATAAGTTCCTCCCCAATGATAGAGAGACATCCCAACCCAATCGACCGCATTATCACCAGGGTAATAGGGTAAATAAGGATCGTCGCTCATATCTATGATCCCATCTTGATTCGTATCTAACACCTTGAAATCTTCATCTTCTGGATTGATTTCAAATTGCCCGCCGCTAAAGGGATATCCTCCACCATAGTTTGGCGCCCACACCATTGCGGACTGCGGTACCGTTTTGTGGATGATGCCGGCTAAAGTCTGGAAGGTTTTTATATATGCGGAAGGCTGCTGGCTCCATGGATACCATGAACCGTTCATCTCATGGGCAAATCGAACAAAAATAGGAACACCTCTGGCGTTGTATCCTCTCAATCGATCAGCCAGATCTCTGCAATTCTCGAGTGTCACTGCTTCAAGGCCGTCCCAGGGTTCAAGCGTAATCATCACCATACCCCCCTCAACTGCAACTAAATCAACGGTGGCATCAAGCGTAGCAAAACCCTCTTCACTTAATGGGAATTGAAAGAATCTAACATACACTGCGGCATGACGACCGAGGCGTTCGTTATATAAGGCAGGTGAATCCACTGCCCAATCAAGGTTCACACCAAAGTATGTACCGGAAAGCGGCTCAAGACGGGTGGAAGAAACCGAGGAAGGCGCCTCAGGCGAAACGATCTCACCGGAGGATGTTTCCGGAGATAGTTCGAGTGGGGTGGGTGTGGCGGGTGTGCGACCTGCAGCCTGTGGGCCGCGTGCGCAGCTGGCAGTGCTTATCAGAATTCCGGCAGTGATACCAACCAGAATAAAACGGATAGAAGAATACACTCTCATTTTTTCTCTTCATAAATGACAGTAATGCATTATTATACTTTATAACCTTCCTGGAATTCACAATCATGGGATACGCTTTATAGGAAAATGATTCGGAAGTTTTTTACGCGTCCGTATTCATTGGGCAGAAAAAACCCCAATGGAAATCCTTATTTTTGATATTTTTCAATTTTTCGATTGTGCAGAATTGGGGATTCTGACCTATTGCGTAGAAGTGCGATAGTGTTTACAGTGATGAAATGAAGTGGTACGGGTGATTTTCCAAAAAACCTTAATTATATGTAAATTACATGTGAGGTATAATAAATTAAAAAGCTGATTAGATTAAGAATGGTTTTTTTAAGTAGGTTTTTAGATGAAAGAGGCGCTATTCATTTTGGCGAAATGTTAATTGAAAAAGCAGATATTTTTACCTAAATTAATTACCAAGAAAGCAAGTGCATAAAATGAAAAAATCAAAACCGAAAGTGTATAATCCTCCGCTTCTACCGATTTTCTCTTTTCTTTCCAGCATCTATTTTATCTATTACATCTGGTGGCGGGCAACTGCCACGCTCAACCCGGACCTACCATTCTTTTCCTGGGTTTTATGGTCGGCTGAAGCTTTTGGATTGGTCTCCTATTTTTTATTTTCCTGGATTACCAGGAATATCGCTCCAAAGATTCCTTATACCAAACCAGCAAAAGGATTGAAAGTCGACATTTTTATTCCCACTTATGATGAAGATTTGGATATTATCGAAGCAACGCTCGTTGGTTGTCAGAAGATTCAATACGCGCATACCACTTATGTGCTGGATGATGGAAACCGGGCTGAAGTGAAGAAATTAGCACAAAATCAGGAATGTGTATATATCACACGCCCAACGCATGAAAACGCAAAAGCTGGCAACATTAACTACGCTTTACAGCAAACGGATGGCGAATTTATCGTTGTATTAGACGCTGACATGGTTCCGCAGCCTAATTACCTTGAGCGCACATTGGGTTATTTTAAAGATAAGAAACTTGCCCTCGTCCAGCTTCCCCAGGAATTTTATAACTGGGATTCCATTCAGCACGGTTCAAAGGGAACATATTGGCACGAACAATCATTATTTTTCAGAGTTATTCAACCCGGGAAAAATTACAGCGACAGTGCCTTCTGGTGCGGCAGCCCATCCGTCATTCGCAGAAGTGCATTATTAGAAGTAGGTGGAGTAGCGACTGAGACCATCACAGAAGATATCCATACAACTGTCCGCCTGCACAGTAGGGGCTGGAAAACAATGTTTGTCAATGAACCGTTGGCTTTTGGGATCGCTCCGCAAACCATTAAAGCATTTCTGCTTCAACGATTACGGTGGGCGCAGGGCACAATGCAGTTATACCGCAGCAAAGACAGCCCTTTATGGGTGCGCGGACTAACTATGAAGCAGAGGTTATCATATCTCTCCAGTTTCCTTGCCTATTTTGAAGCATTTCAAAAATTGATTTTGTTATTAACCCCAATTCTGATCCTCAGCTTTGATATTTTCCCAATGGATGTGGATTTGATCCCATTCATGTTGCGCTGGGTGCCCTATTTTATTCTAAACATATTCGCGAACCAATTAGAAGGACGAGGTGTGTTTAATTACTTTAAGACAGAAAAATACAACTTGCTTAAAACGATTATCTTTATTCAATCCACCTTTACCCTATTTGGCAAGAAATCATTGACCTTCAGGGTGACTCCCAAGACAACCGATAGTTCGGTTTACCGTCATGAACGGATTTCAATACGATGGTATATGGGTATTTTAGGGGTCATTGTCGCTGCAATGATTTATGCAGTGGTCAGAATATTTCTTCCTCATGCACAAACCTTCACATGGGATGCTTTTGTGATCGCCTTTGTATGGGCTGGCTACAATTCTTACGTAATCTTCCTTGCAATCAGGGAAATATTAACAAAAAGACATGAACGCAAACAATACCGCTTCCAGATCAATGCAGCGGGGGAAATCATTAATACCAGTTCTGGTCAGGCGGAAAACGTCCATATTATCGATCTTTCGATCACCGGAGCTGGTTTATTGATTGATCAAGAATTAAATATCAAGGCTGACAATCAGGAGCTCATGGTCAACCCTGAAGGATTTGAAGCATTCAAGATCTCAATCGAAAAGATTTATAAACGCTGCTGCCATCCCTCCGGAAAGGACTTTGTGGGAATTAATTTTAAAAAAGATCTTGGCCCGCAGCGTGATGAGTTATTTGAATTTCTTTTTGTGCATCTGCCGAGATCTGAAGAAAATATTTTATACCGGGTAAATGATTGGGATCCATTCAGGATATTTCGAAAAGCAAAATAATAAGCTGTCTTTTCAGACTTGACCCGTGAAAGCACATAAGAATGAAGCACCCATCTCAGTGATCAATTCTTCTTTTGAATATCAAATCTTATCACTATGCTTGGATTCGGAAATCCCTTCACGATTCAACCGTGTTACATGTCCGGTGGAATGAACCAATTCATGAAATAATGTAGCGTAATAATCTAAAGTCGAAAGAAAATCACTCATTTTTGGGATACGGATCTGATCAAGAGCAGGAATATACATTGCCTTCAAACCAAGTCTTACTTCTGGTCTAACTTTAGGATAATGAGCGTATACTTCTTCACAAGAACCAATTCTTGGGATTGTGGTTAGAATTTCACTGTCTTCATCAATACCCTCGCACTGATCAATGTTGAATACGTTATATGACCGAGCTATATAAACCTTCTTGATTGATTCTGATTCATCTTCTTGAGATAAATTCTTCTCGTTAATTAGAGTAGATTTCCAAAAAAGGATAGTTTCTGACGATTGTCCTTTCTTCACGTATCCACCCATTTGTTTCGCTTGTCTGAAGGTTAACCAGGCATTCTTTGGATAACCGAACTGTAAACAAGCTAAATTCAATAAGAAAACGTTGACACCTCGATAAGATTTTCCGGTTGAGAAGTTGATTGGAACTTGAGAGAATGATGTTTTGAAAGGTTTCCTCCAGGGAATGATCCCATTCTCCATGGCAGCCAGGATATTGTTTGTGACTGTTTGGTAAACGTCTGTTTTTTTCATTCTATTGCTCCTTTTGTGAGTCATTCTGTATTTCTCACTCCCTGCATTTTTTGAAAGCGGGTTGATTGCAATAGAAAAAGCCACTTTCGCAAACACTTTGTCAAGTCGGTGAGAGAAACGGCGCAAGCCCGGATGACTTTACAAAGTGGGAAGTGGCTAAGATTGTAAAAACCTCACTCCAGCTTGAGAAAAAAATATGAGCAGGAGTTGGAAAGAAATACAGAAACGATCAGGAGCAATGAAAAAGACGTGAACCAGTCACACCAATTTTGTTTGGAAAAATTGGGAGCATCTGGATGAATACATCAACAGATTTACCCCCTTTCAATTAGGCTTAAAGTTTATTTTAGAAACGAAATGTTTACAGAAAAGGGAAAAGATAATATAAAGTGAATATTCCCCTTCGTCAAATATTGGTAAGGGTACAATTATGGGAGAGGAAAGTTATGAAGAAGGTCAATTTTATTTCTGCTGCCCTTGAATCTTGGTGGAATTGGATTGTTGGTGGGGTATTTCAAGTGATTGGCGTCGTCTTATTTTTCCGCCCGGATTTATCTCAAGTTATTAATTGGATTGGATTTATCAGTTTTCTTCCTCCAATAGCCTGGGTAATTATTGGAGTAATTGTTTGGATTATTGGATTTGCGTTTAATGTTAGAAGACAATTAAACAATGGCGATAAGGAAAACAAACAAAAAAAATATCATCAAAAACAAGAGTTGGAAATTCATATTCTGCGGGGCAAAATATAACTATAACATATCTATCGCCCCAAAGTGA
This sequence comes from Anaerolineae bacterium, assembly GCA_011176685.1. Taxonomy (GTDB): domain Bacteria; phylum Chloroflexota; class Anaerolineae; order Anaerolineales; family Anaerolineaceae; genus A373. The sequence continues at coordinate 23,774 of DUED01000041.1, read as the reverse complement.
TATAGAGAAACCTGAACCTGAAATATTTAAAAAATCACATTCCTTGCTGGATATTAATGCAGAAAATACATTATTTGCTCGGTTCGTCAACAAAGGTAATAAAAAGACTGGGAATATTGGTATAGTGTTTTACAACGTAAAAATAGTTAACATATCTAATGAACCATATACAGTTAAAGATGTTGTTCTCCGATATGAATTTGGTGGTGAGAAATACTCTGTAATTTCAAATGTGTTACTCACTGGTATTGTAAGGGCAAAGGCAGACGTAAACGCGATAATGGTTGAAAAAGGAGCGAACAGGATCATTGTAATGGGGTGGGATAATCTAAGAACAAAATTGAGCTTGTTGAAAATCCTTAAACCAGGAGGTGTCTTGGATGGTAGTGTTTATTATGTTTTAGAATTTGATGATATTGAAAAAGCAAGAACTTTAGAAAATGTTGAATTAGTTGTTACTGATTACTCTGGGCTAGAGTCAATTCATCCGATAGATATTCAAGAAGATTGGATTATTCGCGGAAAGAATGCGTCTATTTATCCTCGGTCATTTATTGTGGATAGCAAAGGTAAAATTACGTATGAAGGCCAAAATGACTGACTTAAAAAACGATTTTCTTAGAGTACTTGATCGTGTTATTAATCAAACAAAAGCACCCGATTCCAAAGAAGGTTTATTGCTTGTAGCAATGGGATACTCACTTAATATAAAAACCTTTTCGCTCTCTCCTTGAGATTTTAGCGCCAGCCCATTTACCCGCAAGCCCAAGCCCTTACGGGTTCGCTATGCTCAGGCATTGCATGAAACGTGCTCCCAGTCGCTTTTTTTCCGTTACGAGAGCGAAAATAAGTATCTGAATAAAATCTTTATGAATACGGATTTTGGATTTATCCTATAAATCTGAGTCACCTTTCCTGTTTGATATTTCTTCCTTTATTCTTGGTGATACTATGAAAGCTTCCCTGCCAAATTGCTCAACTTGAAGTAAGAGACAAACAAATTTAGCAGAGGAGGAACGCTTATGTACCCATTCTACCTTGGAATAGACCTGCATCTCAAGCGCACCTACATGGTGCTGATGGATGCTAAAGGGGAGGTAATTGATAAAGGACGCATTTCCAACCAAAAGATCAAAGAGTATCTGGAAGAGAAAGTACCACGGGATACCTATGCGGTGCTGGAGGCCACTCGCAACTGGCCGTTCATGTATGATCTTCTGAATGAGCATGTAGAGCAAGTGGACCTGGTGCATGCCAAAGGAGTGCGAGCAATTGCCAACGCAGCAGTGAAGACCGACCAGATCGATGCCTCAACACTAGCGCACCTGGCGCGCATGAACTACATCCCTAAGGCCTATGCAGCATCTAAGGAGATGCGCGATCTGCGCCAGCTACTACGCCATCGGGAGTGGATGGTGAACCAGCGCACAAGAGCCAAGAACCGCATCCATGCTGTACTGGCTGGATACAATTTGGTCTCACCAGTCACAGATCTGTTTGGGGTGGCAGGGCGAGCATATCTAGCTGAAGTGATGAAAAAAGAACTGCGTCCATCAGCACGACAAGTAGTTGAAGATCATCTTGCTATGCTTGACCATCTGGGAGAACGCATCCGTTCTCTTGAAAAAGGCATTTCTCTAAATGAGAAACAAAATCATATTGTGAATATCTTGAAGAGCATGCCGGGTGTGGGCAAGCTGAATGCGCTTACCATCCTGGCTGAAATAGGTTGCATTACACGCTTCCATTCACCCAAATCCTTGTGCAGCTGGGCGGGTTTGACACCCAGGGTACATAACAGTGACGCGGTGGTGCAGCATGGGCATATCACTAAAGAAGGATCATGTTACTTGCGCACGGCCATGGTGCGTGCGGCGACGGTGGCCTGCCGCATCAGCCCCCGATGGTATATGACACATGAACATTTGGCATTGCGCTGTGGGCGCAGGGCAGCCCGGGTGGCTGTGGCACGGCGTTTGTTGACCGTGATCTACTACATGTGGAAAAGGGATCAACCCTATCAGGAGAACTACGGGCAATAAAAAACTCGCAGCCCCGGGAACCTGACCAAATTGCTGGTGGAAAGAGACCGACCTGGTGACAAATGGGATGTATGCTAAATGCGTGGCAGGTGGAGAGTGCACAAAACCGAGAGAGAGCAAATCCTTCACCCGCTCATCGTACTACGGAAACGCTGCTTATAACAATTATCCAGTGATTTATATAAATTGGCATCAGGCCATTGATTACTGTAATTGGGCAGGAGGAAGACTGCCCACCGAGGCGGAGTGGGAGAAAGCCGCTCGCGGCACGGACGGGCGTAAGTATCCTTGGGGCAACGAGTCACCCGATGCAAGCCGCTTGAATTATGATGACAACGAAGGCGATACAACAGCTGTAGGCAGCTATCCGATGGGAGCCAGCCCTTATGGTGCACTGGACATGGCAGGCAACGTCTGGGAGATGACAGCAGATTGGTATGACGCAGATTATTACAGCCGTTCACCCCATCAGAACCCGCAGGGCTCTTCTTATGGGGATTTACGCGTGCTGCGGAGTGGTTCCTGGGGTCAACCTGAAAAGTTCGGATTTTCCCGCTCGACCAACCGTTCGATGACATCTCAAGATTATGTTGATAGCGATCAAGGTTTTCGCTGTGTTTCCGCACCCTGAATATTGAATCTAAGCCGGGAAAAAAGAGTAAATTTCTAAATTATGAAAAATACCCCCAGATATGTGGGAAGGAAGGTAAAATCGATTGATTTTGGCGTTCCATGGGAGATTCGAACTCCCACGCTGCTCTTGGGAACAAAACCCCTTGTGAATTTTCTTCTAATCTTGAAAGTGTCTACTTATGAGTGGTACTAAATTTGGGGGCTTGACAGGACTGTGTGGATAACCCTGTGTGGACACAATGGACATGTGAACCAACTGACTCTTAATAAGTAGGTTCTTCAATCCCCCCCAAATAATCTTGATATAATTTAGAGCATAGGATTATTGAAACTTAACAACCGCCATATATGGGTAAAACGGCATGAATACAACGAAAAAGGCCACATATGGGGGTGTTGAAATCGTCTGGAAGAAAAATTCTTTAATAGGTGACAAGACCTTCTAACTCTCCAAATGAGAGTTAGAAGCCCATAAGCCCCTGGTCGTGGGTTTAAACCCCTCTCCCGCATTTTTGTTATAGCTAGAATAAGATCTTTTAAAGAACCTGTAAATATGTACTTCTTTTGACATTGGTTATACCCGCAGGTATAAAAAAAGCATCCATGCGGGTGCTTTTACTTTAATAGATATATTTTTTACTGACTGACAAAGTAGTGAAAATAAACTTCACCCCCGTATATTTTTTCATCATTTTTATTCTTGAACCACCAGCGGGTGATATAATCGCCAGCTTGATCAGGTGCTATTGAGGGCAGGTCGAAACACCATTTGCCGTTGGGTTCTACTGTTTCGCCGACTAAGAATTTTGAAGTGTCCCCCCATAGTTTTTGACCATCAATATACTCCAGGTAATATTCGGTGGTCCAATCTGTTGAGCCGATATTTCCCAGGCAGATGTGGAATTCGAAGATTTCAGACGGCAAAAAAACTTTCCCGTCCATCGGGCTCTGTGTGTTGTATTTGGCAACATCTCCATAGAGCTGTGTGGTGGGTGTGGGTCCGAATGGCTGGGTAGGTAAAAGCGTAGCGGTGGGCTGGTTGGGATCAACAGTTGCAGTAGGTGGCATGGCTGGAAGCTGGGTAGCGGTGGGTTCCGAGGTGGGTGTGGGGGGTGCCGCTTCGGCTGTCTGGGTCATGCTGACCATCACAGTCTCTGCAACCTGGGTGAAGACCATATCGGGGTCCTGGGTGGGTTCTGCGGCTGCACCGCCGGTGCAGGCGCTCAATATGAAAGTGAATGCCATCACTGCAGCCAGCCAGCTATATTTTTTTATTTTATTGAACATAGTCACAGTTACTCCATTTTCAAGTGGATTCTTATTATACCCGATGATGTATAAGGCATTTTTACTGCTCTGTCAATGCTGTTTCAGATATAATTTGTACAGTTAATACTTATTTAGTAGGGTATAAGGAGATAGTATGGCTCGCAAGAAATTGGGTTACACCAAGTCACCTGTGCCATCTGCTAAACGTGCTCGTTTGGGTTCAGGGACAGCCATCCTGTTTGTGATTGTGTCGCTGGTAATCGCTGTGGGATTGTTCTTCCTGCTGCGCGGAGTTTTCAGCCGCAGTGACCTGGATGGATTGGTGCATAATGTGCATTGGGAACGCTCGCTGGTGATTGAGCAGCTTTCTTTAGTGCAGGACGCTGATTGGTTTGATGACATCCCGGAGGATGCATCCCTGCTTGGTTGTGAGCTTGAGTATCGCTATACCTCAGATGAGCCGGCGGAAAATTCAGTGGAAGTATGCGGCACGCCTTACACGGTCGATACAGGCGATGGCCTTGGTGATGTAGTGCAGGACTGCGTCTATGAGGTCTATGAGGAGTATTGTGAGTATGAGGTTGAAGATTGGGTAACTTACGATACGATCCAGCTGCAAGGTGATTCCCTATCAATACAATCACCAGTGTCACAGCTTATCGACAACCAACGCGAGGGAAAGCAGGTTGAGCGTTACAAGATCATGTTTGATACTGATGAGGGAAGCAAAACCTTTAATATGGATGATTATGCGCTCTTCTCACAGTGCCGCATCGGCAGCCGCTGGGTCTTGACTTTGGACGGATTTGGGAAAATTAAGGAAATTGAACCCTATCGGTAGGTCATTGAAATTGCATGCTGCTCTTTGCCCATGTTCTTGTTCATGTTGTCCCGCTACTAAAGGGGCTTTTTCGTTTGCCATTATCTATGTTTCATTTCACCAATAATGGAATCAATTATGGTTAGAATTCAGCGGGAGATATTATTAGTGATATTCTTATTCCTGCTAATTTGACTGATTCTCTTGATGGATTTCTGTAATTTATCGTGAATTCCATGATGAGTCTCAATTTCAATAATATAGTATTTATGCTATGATAAAAAAAAAGAACGACGGAGTAATAATTTGATTTCAAAAAAGACAAAAAAATTGATGATTCCTGGACCGGTGGAGGTACATCCTGATGTTCTAAGAGCTTTAGCTGAACCAGTTGAGCCACATTATGGTGATGCTTGGGTTGAAAAATATCAGCGGGTTCTATCTTTATTAGCGGAAGTCTTTAATACAAAAGGGGATATTTTTCTAATGATGGGCTCGGGCTCATGTGCGATTGATGCCGCTATTGGCAGCAGCTTGTTGACGGGAGAGAAGATCATCGTGGGAAACAACGGCTTCTTTGGAGATAGGCTGGTTTCTATTGCAAGGCGGAATGGATTAAAGGTTGTTGAAGTGGCAGGAGAGTGGGGAAAGAAGCTTGATCCGCAAGATTTTAGCAAGGCATTCAAGAAACATCCGGATGCGAAGGGAGTTGCAGTTGTACATAGTGAGACATCCACAACAGTGATCAATCCTGTTGAGGAGATCGGTCCGATTGCGCGGAAGCATGATGCCGTTTTCATTGTGGATGCAGTCTCTGCTTTGGGTGGGCTTCCTTATGATATGGGAGCTTGGTGTATAGACATTTGCGCTACTGCCTCACAGAAATGCCTGGGCGCTCCTCCAGGACTTGCGCCGATTGCGATAACTAAAAGAGCCTGGGAATTCATTAATCGAGTAGAAACAAATGCGCATGGCTGGTATACAGATTTGCGAGTTTGGCGCAAGTATTCAATTGATTGGGCTGACTGGCATCCTACACCAGTGACTATGGCGACTAATATTGTAAATGCCCTGCTAGTAGCTTTAGAGCAGCTCATGAAGGAGGGTATCGTTAATCGTATGGAGCGCTACCGCCGGCTGGCTTTACAGCTACGTGAAGGAATGCGTGCAGCCGGTATGCCGCCTTTTACACCAGATGAAGAATTGAATCCGGTGCTTACTGCAGGATACAGCCCCAAGGGAATACCCAGCAGCGAGGTTGTAAAGTACTTATTTGAAAAATATAACATTCAAATTTCCGGTGGGTTGGGTGAATTGAAGCAAAAAGTATTTCGCATTGGTCATATGTCGCCAATCATTACAGAGCAGGACATTTCATTGGTTTGTAATGCGCTAAATGCATTTGGGAAATAACTAGTTTTTATAAGCCGGGGTAGATAGCCCCGGTTTTTTTAACTAACAAGAGCAAAAAAGGGGGACAAAAATAAAAAATATTCTATAATTTAACCACTATATTCGTACCGAAAGGAGAAAATGATGGCAAGCGTTACCTATGATCATGTGGTTAAAAAGTTTGGTGAAGTCGTGGCTGTCAACGACTTGAATTTCCACATCGATGATAAAGAATTCCTGGTTTTAGTCGGTCCTTCGGGGTGCGGTAAAACCACCGCCTTGCGTTGCTTGGCGGGTCTGGAAGAAATTACTACAGGCGAGATCAAGATTGGCGAACGAGTGGTTAATGAGGTCCCTCCTAAAGATCGTGATATTGCAATGGTGTTCCAATCCTATGCGCTTTATCCGCACATGTCTGTCTATGACAATATGGCATTTGGATTGAAGCTGCGGAAAACGCCTAAGACAGAAATTGAACGTCGTGTTAAAGATACAGCTAAAATATTAAACATCGAAAAATTATTAAAACGAAAACCTCGAGAGCTCTCAGGTGGTCAAAGGCAGCGTGTTGCCGTTGGTCGCGCGATTGTTCGCGAACCAAAAGTTTTCCTCTTTGATGAACCGCTATCCAACTTGGATGCAAAGCTGCGTGTGCAGATGCGTGCTGAGATTACGAAATTGCATCATCGTTTAAAAACCACTTTTATTTATGTGACCCATGACCAGGTGGAAGCTATGACAATGGGCACACGTATTGCTGTGATTAATCAGGGAGTTTTGCAGCAGCTTGATACACCCCAAAAGCTTTATGATAAACCGGATAATTTGTTTGTAGCCGGTTTTATTGGATCTCCTGCGATGAACTTCTTCCAATCCACTATTCGTAAAGATAACAGCAAGCTATATGTGGATACAGGTGCGTTCAGCGTAGAGATTCCTGCAGGAAAAATGAAAACCTTTCAGAGTTATGATGGGAGGAAAGTGATATTCGGCATTCGCCCTGAAGATATTCACAATCCAGATTACACACCTGCTGGTATCAAGCCGTCATTGGTGGAGTGCAAGGTGGATGTAACTGAGCTGATGGGTAATGAAATATTTCTCTACTTGGTTGCGGGTAAGTATAACGTTGTGGCAAGAGTAGATCCACGTACAAAATACAAGGTGGAAGATAAAGTCGAGGTTGCGTTCAATATGTCCAATTTTCAAATCTTCGACCCGGAAAAGAATCCAGATAACCCAATTGCTGTTCGGTAGGGAAAGTGCTAAACTGATAAGCGCAAGCAGAAGCTTGCGCTTATTTTGTTATTTTTTCATCAGCTGTTTACTGAAAAATATAAGAAATAAAGCCACCAGTAAATTCACCCCCCCGATGAATAAGAAGATGTCTTGCCAAAAACGTAGTGGGAACAGGCGGATAAGAGTATCATTAAAGTGAAAAAGCCATGTGCCGCTTTCAAAAAATATTCCATGGAAAGCGGTGAATATCTGGTTGAAATTCAATAAGACCCCCAATATTAATGCAAAGATGAGAAATATGGTTAATTTTCCTCCGTATTGGATAGCTTGCCAGTAGTCTTTCTGCCATTGGATCAACCATGCAATTATGCAGAGTGATACTAAAAAACCTAGCCCACAATACAAAATAACAAATGCAGCTTTGGTCAAATTCTTTACATCTTGCATGTGCTCGATTTCTCGCGCGTTATAAAGTGGCTGTCCATTGGGCAGATATTTAGACGCTAGTTCTGAGGTGCTGATTTCATCAAGGAGATAAGCTGATGAAATTTTTGCCCAATGCAGTCTTTCTGTGAGCGTAAAGCCATAACTATCCGTAGGAAACCCTGGCAAACGGTATTCCACTTCAAGAAAAGTAGGCGTGAGGCATATTCTGACAGCAGTAAGTACTAGTGTAACGGGCAGTATGATAATTATGATTAAAATAGCAACTTTCTGCAGGATTTTCATTGTAGCGCTTCGATTTTTCCGGATACAAAGAAATCAATGATCATTGTGTTTATTAGCCACTCTACTGGTGCCCGATCATCAGTCAGTACGATTCCTTCATAAGGGGCTGTTTGAATACACTCAGTGGTTAGTTCTATAGCTTGCAACAAAGTTTTAGGGGTTTGCGGATTGGATTTCAAATTGGAGTAATTTGCAAATAGATTAGTTATTTCTGTTGACTGTTTGGATGCAAAAAGGATGGTATTGAAGGTGCCGGGTATATCACAACTATAAACACAGGGAAATTCAGAACGGATTGTGGCAGCAAGAGCATCCACAAGTTTGCGATAATCTTGGATTCTTGCGATATTTATTAACATTACCCCATCGTCTGTCAGATGATTTTTTACTTCTCTAAAAAATTCCTTTGTTGTAAGATGCCAGGGTATGTATGGCGGACGAAACACATCAATGGAGATAATCTGGTAGGTATGCGTAGATTTGGAAAGACCTCGGCGCGCATCTTCAATAAAGATGTTTAAATTAGGAAAGTCTAGGTCAAAGTATTCATACCCCACGTCGATAATTTTTGCATCAATTTCATATCCGTCGATGATCGCATGTGGATATACTATGTTTACTTGCCTTGCGCTTGTCCCGGCAGCTAATCCTAGAATGGCAATGCGTTCCACACTTTTTATATCATAAGGTGCCGGGTTGAAAAACGGCGCAACTAAAATTAGTTCCCAGGGACCATAATAGGTATCAATGTCGGGATGATATATGGAGTGAATTCCTTGACCCTCATTCAACCTCAAAAGATAATACCTGTTCACGTGTTGAACCTGGATATAATTATATTGAGACTCATCCTCGAAAACCAATCCAAGAGCGATTTTATCATTTCCTTTTAATCCGATAAGTGTTGCTAATGCCAATATCACTGGCATCCATAAAATCTTCAACAAGGCGGAAGTACCATTTGTCTTCCAAATTCCGAACATTGCTATAAAGAGTAGCATAGCGCCGAGTATGGCAAATGTACGGTATGTTCCAACGAGTGGGATCATTATCAGACTAGGTAGGAATGTGCCAATGAATGAGCCAAGTGTTGAGATGGCATAAATTTTTCCAGAGACCCTGCCGGAGTGTTCTTTATCTTCAACAGCCAAACGGATAGCGAAGGGGGAGGCGGTTCCCAGTAATATTATTGGTGCACTGAATAGAAGAAGCACAGAAATAAAAGCACCAAGCAGAGTGCCTATCTGCATTTGGTCAAACGCCTGACTGGAAAGGCGCAAAATTGGACGTGCAGCCAGTGGAATAACGCCTGTTAACAGGGCTGCCCACGCAAGGATAAGGAAGAAAGTCCTTAAATGTGGTGATTTATCCGCCCAGCGACCGCCAAGGGTATAACCTGTTGTGAGATAGATCAGGATTAACCCAATTATGCTGGCCCATACTAGGTTGCTGGTTCCATAATAATTCCCTAATAACCTGGAAGCTGATAATTCAGCTGCCAATGTTACCAAGCCAGCAAAAAAAACCCCCATATAAAGATATCGTCGCATTTGTTTCATTATACCTAATACACAGTAAAGATGATTTTCTGGGTTGTTGCGTTGTATAATTTTATATTGATCGGAGGTAAAGAAAATTGGTTCCCATCGTGAGTGTTTCCCAAATGCATAGCTTGGAAGAGCAGGCAAATAAGAGCGGATTGAGTTATGAACGCATGATGCATAATGCTGGTATTGGTCTGGCTGATATGGTCGCAGATAGATATTGTGCGCTTCCAAAAAAGATAGTTCTGGGATTGATTGGATCGGGCAATAATGGTGGCGATACTTTAGTTGCTCTGACTCGATTAATAAAACTGGGATGGAAAGCAAAGGCGTATGTGATTAAAGACCGGCCTGCTGCTGATGAATTGCTAAAGTCTTTTCAAAAAGAAGGAGGCGAGGTTTTCAACGAAAAAGATGATAAGGGATTGGTTAAACTTCGGAAATTGATAAATGAAGATGATCTGTTACTAGATGGAGTGCTTGGTACTGGTACCAGGCTGCCTTTAAAGGGAAAAATTGCTGGCGTGTTAGGCGCAATTTCAAAAATGAAGAGCTTACAGCATATAGTGGCAGTAGATTGCCCTTCAGGCTTGGACTGCGATAGTGGAGAGGTGGCTGTGGAATGTATTCCGGCTGAATGGACTATCACAATGGCGGCAGTAAAACGGGGACTATTGCGTTTCCCAGCCTTCAATTTTGTGGGTGAGATTTCTGTTGTAGATATTAACCTTCCTCCTGAACTGCCTGCATGGAATGAAATCAGCGAATATATGGTTGATAAAAAATTTGTCGAGGATAACTTTCCAGTCAGGCGATTGAACGCACACAAGGGCACCTTTGGGACTGCTATGGTTGTAGCAGGATCGATTAATTTTGTGGGTGCTGCCTTTCTGGCAGGAAAAGCCGCGTACCGTATAGGCGCTGGGCTAGTAAGAATGGCTGTGCCAGCATCAATTTTTGATACCCTTGCAGGACAATTGCCAGAAGCGACTTGGATTATCTTGCCAGAAACTCTGGGTGTGATTAATATTGATGCGGCAAAAATTATCTATGAGAATATTAGTAAGGTTACTGCACTTTTATTGGGGCCTGGTTGGGGGCAGGAACAAGAAACCTTCGAATTATTAAGGGGTTTGTTATTTTCAGGGAAGAAATTTATAAAAGATACAGCCTTAGGTTTTGTGGGTGGAAAAGGCAAATCTCAATCAAAGGATTCCATCTTTCCGCCATTGATCATAGATGCAGATGCCTTGAAATTACTTGCGCGCATCCCCAATTGGCATAAAAGTTTGAATGCTTCTACAGTACTCACTCCCCATCCGGGAGAAATGGCTGTTCTAACAGGCCTAGATATAACCAGCATTCAATCCGATCGGATTGAAGCAGCAAGAACTTTCGCCAAGAAATGGGGAAAAGTGGTGGTGCTTAAAGGAGCACTTACGGTTATTGCCAACTCGCAGGGAAAGGTGGCTGTGATTCCTTATGCAACACCTGCGCTTGCAAGAGCAGGTACTGGTGATGTGCTAGCGGGAATGATCGCTGGGTTGATTGCTCAGGGTGTAAATTCCTATCAAGCGTCAGTCATGGGTGCTTGGTTGCATGCACAAGCAGGTAAGAAAGCGGAACAGAACATCGGTCATGCAGCATCAGTTCTAGCCAGTGATGTGTTGGATTCCATTCCAAAAGTATTAAGGGCATTCAAATAAAAGAGCAGCACAACTAAGGTGCTGCTTTTTAATCAAAATCCTTCTGTACCAATCAGGTTTAAGTAGTGGATTTCCTTTTATTAAATATCACTCGTTTTTTGTGGTTTTGATATTTTTCCCTTTTGCTTTTCAAGGATTACCTGACCCTTCTCAATAACCTCTGCAGCATGTTTTTTGGCTTCTTTGGCAGCATTTTCTGCTTTAGACAGGACTTCTTCAACCGTTCCAGATGTCTTATCTTTCAGTTCAATTGCTTTTTCTTTAATCATTGTGCGTGTTTCTTCCCCGGATTGTGGGGTGTACAAAAGTGCAACAACCGCACCTGCTATGCCGCCGATCAAAAAACCTGTTAAGAAAGCTCCAAAATCATCACGTTCTGACATTTCTTCCTCCTTGTTCCAATCTTTAATTTTTCTCTGATTATTCCTTATCGTGGAGAATTCCTATGACCTGTAAAAATTTTCTCGCTCCTGCAAGGTAACCGCTGGCATTAATCACTGGTCGAATGGCATGCTCGCTGATGAAAGCAGTTGTACCTCGAAGAGTATGGATGGTTTCTTTTGTGGAATCTAAAATAGGTTTAATTTCATTCTGAAGCAGATTGATGAGCAAAGCCATCTGAACAACCAAAATAATTAGGGCGATACCTGTGATTAATGACTCCAGTGCTAGAACAATAATAAAAATATCTCTTATATGGCTTGTAGTTTGGGGATCACTTTGCGACAGAGAAAAAACACCGTAGATAGATCCTGCCAGTATAAGCAGGATGACAAAAATTAATATAAAAGCTCTCCCCTTATTCTTTGAAGTGGAACTGCTTAAAGTTTCCTCTTGAATTGGTTGCTCAGTCATATTTCTAACGATTATAACATAACATAGGTTTGAATATTTTCCCGGATTAATTATCCTAATGAACACTTGGTTCATGAGGCTGTTGAAAAACAAATGACAAAATTGATAAGTTGAAGGAACTTTAATACAATCCTTTCAAACCCAAAGTAGAAAGGCAGACATGGCCAGCGAACGCTTCATCGAGACAGGCAAGGGTACATTTTATGGGGAATATATCTATGACCAGGTAGTACCCAAAGATCATTTCTTCCGCAAACTGAATGAGATGCTGGACTGGCGCAAACACACACAAAAGATGATGCGCTGGTATAAGGGCAGAGCAGAATATGGGCGTCCGCCCTTTAACCCGGTGGTACTGCTGAAGATGCTGCTGGTGGCTTATCTGTATAACCTATCTGAGCGGCAGGTGGAGGAATATGTCAACTACACCTTGCCAGCCAAATACTTTCTGGGATTGGGGGTAGACCAGTTTGCTCCTGACCATTCTACCTTAACCAAATTCAGGCAGCGCATGATTGAGCGCAAGCGGGAACTGAAACTGGAAAACCTGTTGGCAGATATCGTACAGACTGCTCTGGAAAAAGGAATTCGTTTTGATTCCATTCAGGTGGTAGACAGCACCCACAGCATTGCGGATGTCAACACAAGCAAGGAAGATACGCGCAGGAAACGGGGCAAGGGACCTATCGATCCGGATGCCCACTGGGGCACAAAAGGGAAGAAAACATTCAAAGGCAAGCAAGGGAAAGTCAAATACTTTTATGGGTTCAAACTGCACGCCAGCCTGAATGCGGAGAATCACCTGATCACCTCTGTACTAGTCAGTCCTGGAAACAGGCATGACGGACAATTCTTGCAGGGGCTGATTAAGCGGGACCTGGCGCAAGGCTTACCGGTGGGGATTGTATCGGCTGACCGCGGCTATGACGACAGCGCCCATCATTTTTGGCTGAAACAGAAGGGCATCCAATCAGCCATTTGTCTAAACACATACCGAACACACAAGAAGGATGCTAATAAGGAAGTGTGGCTGGATCTGAAAGCAAACCCAGCCTATCAGCAGTGATTGGCTGAACGCTACAAAATTGAGCGCAAGTTTGGGGAGGCCAAGGGGCAGCATGGCTTGGGCAGATGCCGCTATCGCGGATTGGAACGCTACATCATTCAGGCGGTATTGACTGCCATGGCGCTGGACTTGAAACGCATGGTCAAGCTCCTCTATGGGGTGGGGTTTAGAAATCCCTTACCTGTTATGACCTAGGGTGAAATGTGCCTGGTGGTTGAAAGAGAGGTGAGAAAGGGTTCATAGAGCATAACGAACCCAATGAAAATAGATGCAATGATCATCTAAATCGGCTTTTTGGTACGATAAAATCATAAAAAAGGCTGCTTTCTTTCATCCTAACCCCTTTTTTCCACAGCCTCGGTTCATGTGATTTGAATCTTCTAAATCTTCGTGTTAAACTAATAAGTTGCCTTGTAATAATATTTTTAATGAAATTAATTCTTTTAAAGAAGATTGTTGGGTGCCGAAATGAAACGATATTTGATAGTAGGTCTTGGAAATCCTGGAAAAGAATATGAAAGAAGCCGCCATAATGTTGGCTTTATGTTGGTAGATTACCTAAGCAAGAGATGGGGAATTCCTTTATCCAGGGCACGATTTCATACTGCCTTCGGTGTAGGAAAGGTTTATGGAAAACGGGTTGTCTTAATAAAACCTCAAGTCTTTATGAATAATTCAGGGATATCTGTAGCGCCTTTTGCACGTTTTTATAAACTGCCGCTCAATCAATTATTGATTATCCATGACGATGTGGATCTAGAATTGGGTATTATTCGGCTGCGGGCAGCCGGAAGCTCTGCAGGACATCATGGTATGGAATCGATTATTGAAGAACTTAGAGGAAATGGTTTTCCAAGATTGCGCATAGGTATTGGGCGTCCTACTGGCAAACGAGATGTAACGGATTATGTATTAGAAGAGTTTAAATCCTTGGAATCGCAAGTATTAGAAAATGTCCTCGATAGAGCTTCGAAATCGGTGGAGTCATATCTCATTGATGGTATTGAGATGGCGATGAGCCGATTCAATGGTCATATGATTGGTGAATAAAAACAGATGATCGATTTTGGCAAGCTCAATGGTTTTAATCAGCTTCTGGAAGCAATAGAAGAACAACAGCATGTAAGGTCGATAGGGCTAATGCGATCTGCACATCTTCAACTGCTGATATCGATATACCGTAAATTTCGGAAACCGATACTTTACATTGTTAATCATTCTAATGAGGCAAGATCAAATCTTGATAATGTTGCTTTTTGGGATTCTTCACTACCTAAAAAGTTCTTCGCTGAGCCGGCCCCTCTTTTTTACGAACGCTCAGGTTGGGATGACAGTACCCGAATTGCAAGGTTGAAAACTTTAATTTCCTTGGCTCTCCATTTCACCCCAGACCAGAAGAGGGCAGCAGTAAACCCTGTCATTTTTTCATCTGTTAAAGCATTGATGACCAAGACAATTCCTCGTAGGGATTTCCTAATGGCTTGCCATCAAATCAAAGTGGAAGAAAAATGGAGTATTAATACCCTACAGCACAAGTGGCTAGATATTGGATATGAATACGCGGAAATAGTTGTGAAAGCAGGACAATTTTCTCATCGTGGGGGAATATTGGATATTTGGCCGATACAGGAAGAATTCCCTGTGCGGATAGATTTTCTTGGAGACAAAGTAGATACTATACGTATCTTTAATCCTGCAACACAGCGTTCTATCGAACAATGCAAATCCATTTTTATTTCACCTGCACGGGAATATTTACCGGGGAAGTCACAAAAAGCAGGAGCAGAGAAGTTTAATGAGAGCGACATTTCAGTTATTCATCGGGGTCAAGCAAACCTGGCTGATTATTTACCTCGTGATGCAATCATTTTCTTTAGTAATGCAGAGACTTTGAAGAATATTGCAGATGAATTGGAAAAATCAGCACTTGAAGTACGGGAAGAGAATATTGCGGCAGCCATTATACCCCGCGATTTCCCGCAGCCATACCTTTCCTGGTCTGAACTGCTGGATACTATACAATCCAAAGCCACGATTGATTTTGGTTTTGGTGTGCAGGATTCTGCTTTCGATTTCTCAAGGGCTATCTCACCTTCACCTCGATTTGGCGGTAAGGTTGATGGCTTCACAACTTTTATTATGCAAGAGTGCAGAACGGCAAAAAAAGTTGAAGTTGTATCGCGACAGGTCAAAAGGATTAAGGAATTGTGGGATAATCTGCAAGTGGGGGATTCTTGTAGGTCTAAGCCCGTATTCTTGGAAGGATCGCTGGATGCTGGCTGGAAGGTCCAATATCCTGATGGAAGTATTGAATATCTGTTTACTGATAATGAAATATTCGGCTGGCAGCATCCTAAACCGCGCCATCGCCAATATCTGACAGCTATTACCCCTGAGACGCAATATGCAGATTTACAAATTGATGACTGGGTTGTGCATTTTGATTATGGCATTGGTCGTTTTAAGGGGTTAGTAAGGCGACCACTTGATGGGGTAGAGCGGGAGTATCTGTGTGTTGAGTATCGGGATGAAGATCAACTTTTTGTGCCGATTCATCAAGCCGATCGTTTGGGTTTGTATATAAGCCCCGATGGGCGTCCTCCTAAGATATCTAGGTTGGGCACACAAGAATGGAAAAATACAAAGTTTCGTGTTCGTGGAGCTGTTCGTGTTGTTGCAGGTGAGCTGTTGGAGCTTTATGCTAAAAGGCGATTGGTTGAGGGATTTGCATTCAGCACTGACACAGATTGGCAAGGAGAGCTTGAGATTAGTTTTCCATATGAGGAAACAGTGGATCAGGCGCGTGCCATAGAAGATGTGAAACATGATATGGAGGTACCACGCCCTATGGACCGTTTGCTATGTGGTGATGTCGGCTATGGCAAGACTGAGGTAGCACTACGGGCGGCATTCAAGGCAGTGATGGATGGGAAGCAGGTTGCCATGCTCGTTCCCACAACTATATTGGCTCAACAGCATTTTGATACTTTCCTGCAGCGTTTGGTGCCATTTCCTGTAAAAGTGGAAATGCTCTCTCGTTTCCGCTCCCATCCTGAGCAAATGGGAATCATTTTGGGTTTAAAAACTGGAGACATTGATATTGTTATCGGCACGCATCGACTATTGCAGGCCGACGTACAATTCAAAGATCTTGGGTTGTTAATTGTCGATGAAGAGCAGCGTTTTGGAGTAATGCATAAAGAGTATTTTAAAAAAATGCGTACAGAAATTGATGTATTAACTTTAACAGCTACTCCAATTCCCCGCACCCTTTATATGGCACTTTCAGGTGTGAGAGATATTTCGGCGATTAACACACCGCCTTCCGATCGTTTATCTATCAACACATATGTGAGTGGGTATGATTCTCAAATAGTTCGTAAAGCAATAATGCGTGAAGTCGATCGCAGCGGGCAGGTTTTTTTTGTACATAATCGAGTACGTACAATTTATGCAATTGCCGATCACTTGCGCAGATTAGTACCGGAAGCACGTCTTGCAATCGCTCATGGCCAAATGCGGGAGAAAGAATTGGCTGTGAATATGCGGAAATTCACAAGAGGTGAAATTGATGTTTTGCTAGCCACCTCGATCATCGAGTCTGGTTTGGATATCCCCAATGCCAATACTTTAATTGTCGACCGCAGTGATGCTCTAGGACTT
The DNA here is from genome assembly GCA_011176685.1 of Anaerolineae bacterium. Classification (GTDB taxonomy): domain Bacteria; phylum Chloroflexota; class Anaerolineae; order Anaerolineales; family Anaerolineaceae; genus A373. The sequence goes on along the minus strand of DUED01000041.1, from coordinate 6,816 downwards.
TCACAGCTTTACCAGTTGCGCGGTAGGGTTGGGCGTGGTGGCCAACGCGCTTATGCCTATTTTTTCTACAGTACACAAAAGAAACTGACACCTGAAGGAAGGCAACGCCTGGAAGTGATTGCTGAGAATACGCAATTAGGAGCAGGATATTCCATTGCCATGCGGGATATGGAAATGCGCGGTGCAGGTGATCTTTTAGGAACCCAGCAGCATGGTTTCGTTGCTGCAGTGGGCTTTCATCTTTATACTCGTTTATTAGCGCAAGCCATAAAAGAATTTAGGTTCAAAAATGAAGGGTTCGAGTCGTTTGGGAAAGGATTGCCATTTGATGAAATTCGACCACTGGTCTCCGTGGACCTTCCTATCGCTGTTGGCATTCCCCTTGATTATGTAAAGGATCATCGGTTGCGTCTGAAGTTATACAGGCGGTTGGCGAATATCCACAAAGAAGTAGGGCTTGAGACAATGTGTGAGGAATTTAAAGACCGTTTTGGGGATATTCCAGAAGAATTGGGGAACTTATTTTGGCAGTTGCGGATAAAATTATTAGCTAAAGAAGCAGGTATCTCTTCTATCAATTCTGAGCGTGATAAATTAGTCTTACGCTTTCCTCCTCTGCCCGAAAATGTGAATCGCAGAAAGTTGCCAGACATTGGTGATAATAACCGGATTGGGAAAAATGGTTATTGGCTTTCATTTGGTCCGAAGAATGATCAATGGAAAAAAGATTTAGAGAGCTCGCTTGTACTGTTGATTGAAAGATTACGAAAGCACAAGGAATAGAGAATGGAATTTAAATTACACGCTCCTTATCAACCAACGGGTGACCAACCTGAGGCGATTAAGCAATTAGTTGATGGGATTCACAATGGGAAAAAGCACCAGGTGTTGCTTGGCGCAACAGCTACCGGGAAAACTTTCACTATTGCTAATGTAATCGAACAAGTGCAGATGCCTGCTTTAATCATGGTCCATAATAAGACTCTTGCCGCTCAACTTTACGCGGAATTCAATGAATTTTTTCCCGAGAATGCGGTTGAATTTTTTGTATCTTATTATGATTACTACCAGCCAGAGGCTTATGTCCCTAAACAGGACCTATATATTGAAAAAGATTCTGATATTAATGAGGAAATTGAACGTTTGCGCCTTGCTGCTACCACGGCGATTGTCTCGCGAAAAGATGTCATCATTGTGGCTTCTGTCTCAGCAATTTATGGTTTGGGTAACCCAGATGCTTACCGCGGTATTGTCATTAATCTGGCAAAAGGAACCATATACCGCCGTAACGCACTGCTTCGTAGACTGATTGAGGAACACTATAGTCGTAATGACTTGGATTTGCGGCCTGGAATATTCCGCTTACGTGGAGACACACTTGAGATTTTCCCTGCGTATGAGAAACAGAAAGTGTACCGCATTACTTTCTTTGGTGATGAAGTGGAGCGTATTACCGCACTAAATCCTGTTAGTGGTGAAATTCTGGCAGAATTAGATGATGTGGATATCTATCCGGCTAAGCATTACATAACAGAACAGGATTACATGCGGAAGGCGTTAAAGGATATTGGGCAAGAACTGGAAGAACAGCTTGCGTGGCTTAAGCAACATGATAAGTTGCTCGAAGCTCAACGTCTTGAACAGCGTACGCGTTACGACCTGGAAATGATGCGGGAGATCGGATATTGTTCTGGGATTGAAAATTATTCGCGTCATCTTGACCAGCGACCCTCTGGATCACCACCATGGACATTGATGGACTTCTTACCTTCAGAATATATTCTTGTTATTGATGAGTCACATATGTCTGTGCCGCAAATCAGAGGTATGTATAATGGCGACCGATCTCGAAAAAGAACATTGGTAGATTATGGCTTCCGCCTACCCTCCGCGTTGGATAACCGTCCGCTTACTTTCGAGGAGTTTGAGTCTGCAATGGGTTACACTGTTTATACTTCTGCCACCCCTGGACCCTACGAACTGGAGAAGAGCGGTAAGGTAGTTGAGCAAATCATTCGACCAACCGGTTTGGTTGACCCGCAGGTGGAAGTACGTCAGATAGAAGGGCAGGTAGATGACCTAATCCATGAGATTCGTCTACGAACCGAGAAAGGGGAGAGAGTGCTGATTACCACGCTCACCAAAAGAATGGCAGAAGACCTTTCGGATTACCTGCTGGAATTGGGCATCAAAGTGCATTATTTGCATTCCGAAATTCAGACATTGGAGCGTGTCGGTATTCTACGTGATTTACGCCTAGGGGTTTTTGATGTGGTAGTAGGCATTAATCTGCTGCGTGAGGGATTGGATCTGCCAGAGGTTTCTCTGGTAGCAATTCTAGATGCGGATAAACCAGGTTTTCTACGCAGCGAGACAGCTCTCATCCAAACGATTGGGCGCGCAGCACGTAACGTTGAAGGAAAGGTTATTATGTATGCTGACCATTTCACAGAAGCAATGCGGGCAGCTATTGACGAGACCAATCGCAGGCGCACTAAACAGCAATCCTACAACCGCGATCACAATATTGAGCCATTGACGATTATTAAAGAGATATACGATATTACAGAACGAATTTCCTCTCAGGCAGTTGCAGAAAGTGATGGTACCTATCAGGTTGATAAGGGGATTTCCCGGTTACCGAAAGATGAGATTAAGCGCATCATTAAAGAAATTGAGGATAAAATGCACACAGCAGCTGAGGCATTGGAATTTGAACGAGCGGCTGTATTGCGTGATCAAGTCTTTGAACTGCGCAAAATTTTGGTGACAGAATCGAATCTTCCACCCTGGAAGAAAGCCGCTTTGCTTTCAGGAGAGTTTGAAACTTAGGTTGTGAATGAATTAGGGGCTGGTTTCAGCTTTAATTTTTGTCAATAGCTGAATATGAATAATTCCGCTAAAGATGTCTATACTGTTGGTAATGCAGTGAAATCCGTGAATTTGCCTGTGTAATCTTCCCATTCTACACGCACGTTTTTTACTTGTGCCATACTTGGCCCCCTATGCAGTTCCTGAAGAAACTGTTCTAATGCTTCATGAGAACCTTCAGCGATTACCTCTACCTCACCATTAATACGGTTGCGCACCCACCCGGTGATTTTCAGAACGTATGCATTCTGCATGGTGAAAAAGCGGAAGCCAATAGCTTGGACATATCCTTCTACAAAGACGTGTAAACGTGTGTTCTTACTTTGAGACATGTGAAACACTCCCTGCTGAATTACCGATTAATAAAAAAATCAGACACCTAGAGAATGTCAAAAAATTGAATATCATTGCTGAATGCCAGGTTCTCTAATGCTGTTTTAAGAGTTTCAACCTCTTCTTCATCCTCAGTGGATTCCAAAAGGTCTTGTAATGCCTCTTCCACATCCTCACCACCGATCTTGGATAGTGCCCAGATAGCAGTATGACGGATATCGTCCTCATCAATGTTCTTTTGTAAAACCTGTAGTAATGGGGGCAGGGCTGCTTTTAATTCTAATTCACCTGCGGCATGGATGGCTTCAATTTTTATTTCATTGTCTTGGTTTTGGATATTTTCTATTATCTGCCTCTCCCATTTGGTATCTGCTGACCTGCCCATAGCAAACAATGCACTGGCAACCCATTTTGTATCCTGCTCAATGATAGCTTGTTGGATCAAACCAGAAACTTGCTCGTGGCTGGAATAACCAAGTGATTCTAAAGCTTTCCGCCGCACTTTTTCAAACTGGTGGGTTTGTACGGTATCTAGTAATAATTCCACCACTTCATCGTGGATTTCTTTTGTTATCTCTTCTAATTCTCCGAGCTGCACAAATTTGCCCAATGCTGAGGCAGCGGCTGTCTGGACTTCTTCATCATTTTCAGTCTGAAGAACCTTACAGAACCTCCTGCCAAGTTTTGGGTCATCACATTCCCATAGAAGTCGTATTGCCTGGCTGCGAATACGGGGGTCACTATCGCCTAAAGCAAAATGACCAAGGTCATCACAGTTGATCAACGTGTCAGCTTCCATCAATTCTTCCAGGTCTTTAAGCAATAAATAGCGCCTTTCAGCTTGAATGTTATTCCAGATAAGTTTAACTTCCCTCAGATATTCTGGAGGGATATCAGAAAATACGTACAGATAGGTGGGGGAAAATGGTTTGCTGGTGTCCAGTAATGCCTCAATCAAGTCCTTAATGGGGGTGAGGTTGATAGATTCGTTCATAACGTTATTGTTTTATGGTAGCACTACAGGATTAATAAAGTCCTGCATGAAAACATAAAACATCAATATTATTAAAGTTGAAAAACCAATTAAGTGAACAACACTTTCAAATTTCGCGGGGACGCGTTTATTAAGGAATATCTCTGGTAGCAAAAACAAAATACGTCCACCATCCAGAGCCGGGATGGGCAGCAGGTTTGAGAAGCCCAGCGCGATAGAAATAATTCCAAAGAACCAGGCGGTATTTATCAGGGTTGTTTTGGTATCAGAGGCAATGGCTTGTTCCTCCTGGCGTACATGTGCATAAATGTCGTACACTCCTTTGGGGCTGAGCACGCGTGCCTGCGAGGGCTGTATCTCGCCCCGCAGCAGCATCAGGGGCATCACAAATAACTGTTTACCTTGTTCAATTGCCATATTCGAGGCGAGTGGAACTGCCTGGAAGAAAGAAATTGGTTCGATAGGATTGGTCATCACAATACCAATTGGTCCTTGCTCCTCTGGCCATTCTGTGCGTGGTGTAACCTGGATTGTGGTTGTTTGATTGCCGCGCTTTACCACTAAGGGTATTTCCTCACCCAGGTGTTGATATATGATTGTTCCCACTTCTTCCATGCTGTCGATTTTTTCTCCGTAGATTGCTTGAATAATGTCCCCGGCTAAGATGCCGGCGGTATCTGCTGGAGCAGTTGTTACAACCTCTTGAATTTCAACGATATCCGCCACTGGCAATCCCATTGAGCTGAAAACGATGCTGAACAGCAGAATGCCAATCAGGAGATTCATAACCGGGCCACCCATTAATATTGCCAAGCGCGCCCATTTATTAGCAGATGCTAAGCTCCCAGTTACTTTCGGATCATCCTCGCCTTTAAAACGCACAAAGGCACCAAATGGGATCAGGTTGATGGTAATATCGGTTCCTTTCCAGGTGAAGAGCTTCGCTAGCCGAGGTGGGTAACCAAAGCCAAACTCTTCAATTTCAATGTTGAGCGATCGTCCCACAACAAAATGTCCCAGTTCATGCAAGAAAATTATTGTTCCCAGCGCGATCACGAATTCAAGAACGATCATTTATTCATTTATCTCCATATAGGTAAATTTTAAATAATTCACAATAACTATAATTGAAATTTATTATACACTCTCTTTTTTTGTGGGGATATTTTAGGATTATTAATGGTTCATGAGGAGTCGAATAAAAAAAAGAGCGGGGTTCATTCAATCAGCTTGACTCCTCCACCCGGCTTGGCAGCGATCACATCTTTAACTCCCCTGAGGTTCAGCAACCTCTCTTTTGTTTCGTCTTTAAGCGATGAGCGGCAAATAACATGTACATTCGGACCTGCATCTAGAGTGTAGCATACCGCTAAGCCCGTTTCCCTCCAATAGATGACTGCTTTCATGATTTCGATAGTTGCTGGTTCCCAGTAAAGCAAAGCAGGCTGGGAGCTCATCATGACCGCATGCAGCAGATTGCTGTCTAATTCAACCACTTCTGCAAACTTTTTAAAATCTTTTTCCAGAATTGCTTCTTTGCATAGTCTTAACCGGCGCTGGCAATCTTTCACCCGTGCTGATTGCAGCGGGCTGGTAGCCGCCAGGCGGTGACCCTGCCAGGAGCTGAATTTTTTATGGCTGCGATTAACCAGGGCAATGCAATCCACTAAACCCCAATGTTCAGGTGAGGCAATAGAAAAGGCATATGAGTCCGAATCATCCTCTCCTGCCTGCCATTCTACAAATCCTGCTGGAACCGAGCGGCAGGCAGAGCCTGAACCGCGCCTCGCTAGGCGTGAGAGTTCCTTTTCTGTGAGTTCCAAACCCAAGGCGCGCGTGGCTGCCAGGGCTAAAGCGGCATAAGCAGAGGCGGAGGAAGCCAGACCAGCGCCTGTAGGAAAATTATTTACGCTCTCAAGTTGCGCATAGGTACTCTTGCTTGCCAGTTGCCGTATATGATTTAAGAATTTATGGACTCGTTGAAATCCTTCTCCTGTGATACCTTCCTTATTGAGAATAAGCACATCGCTCTTCAGGCGCTCATCAAAGCAAACAGTAGTTGTGGTTGTCAGCCCCTCCAGGTTCATAGATAGGGAGCTGTTGGCAGGCAGATGCGGGTTATCATCGCGGTTGCCCCAATACTTGATAAAGGCAATATTCGGGTGTGCGCTTGCGGTGGCGGTAAATTTCATTATCTCTAAATTTTACCCCACCAGGTAAATATCAGGAAAATGGAGAATCTCTTACTTAATGTTATTCAGAACGGAGTGTCGCGTAGCATATTGTAAATAAGAACCTCTCTTAATTTTCTAGAGATACCTCATACTTTGTAGCGTGCTTTGGGCTTTACAGCATGCTGCCTAATGTGCACCCGGGTTGTGGTATATTGTCTAAATGTTGAATGTGGCTCTAGTTAAATGCAAGCAAAGGAAAAGGTGCAACCCAATCAGGTGATTGTTATCGGCGGGGGACCTGCCGGGTTGATGGCTGTCGCAATGTACACTTTAAAATGTCACACCTGGTTAGCAAGCGGTGGACGCATCCCCAAAGAAATATGAGGGCGCACATAATGATAATACCGCAGCCACTCTTCAAGCCAAAGGGTAAGTTGAGGAATT
>DUED01000040.1 GCA_011176685.1 Anaerolineae bacterium | reverse complement strand
TTCTGATTGAATATGACGAAGAATGGAGTGGTGGTAGATTGTATTTGAGAATGGAGAGCAGTTAGAGTATTATCTACAATAATGAAAGGGTCTGTGGCTGATTTTACAGAAAAAATGACACACAATCTGATTGCAAATCGTCCCCCATAGAATTGACAATACTACTATAATTTTATTAAGCGATTGTCCATGGAGATATGAATATATTTAATGGGAACACACTCTGGAAGATGAATTAAACTTTTTAAGGAGAAGAGAGCATGAGTAAAAAAACAACCATAATATTATTGATTGTTGCGATACTTGCAATCCAACTGGCTTGTGACGTCTCGTTCAATTTGCAAGGGGAGGATAAAAAATCAGCCCAAGAGACTGGGGTGGCTCAAACCCTCAGCGTTCTACAGGGAGACAAAAAACAAATACCCCCCACTCAGGATGAGGGGGAGGAGAAGCTGCCCACTATCACTCTGCAGCCCGACGTCACTCCTACTATCACTAACACACCACTACCCTGCAACAAAGCAAAATTCATAGAAGAGACTATCCCAGATGGGACACAATTTGACCCTGGTGATAACTTCACCAAGAAGTGGGAAATGCGCAATGTGGGAGAGTGCACCTGGACCACGGATTACCGCCTGGTCTTTACAGACGGCGAACAGATGGGAGGATCATCCCCCAAATATTTAACGAATGAGGTAGCGCCTGGAGAAGTGTTGGAAATCGAGGTTAACCTCACTGCTCCACCAAATCCCGGCGATTACACAGGCACGTGGAAATTGAAAGCCCCAGATGGAGAATTATTCACTTACTTCTGGGTAAAGATCAATGTCAAGGGTGCCGCTTTTGCCGTCATAGGTGTTACTTTAGATGCCATGCACACCTGGATTGAAGGAGTATGTCCACAGACCTTCAACATCAGAGCATACATTACCACCAATGGTCCGGGGACTGTAACTTACTACTGGAAAAAAAGCGGTGGAGGTCTTGTAATGACCCACTCGATAGATTTCCTATCGGCTGAAACGAAATTTGTTGAATTAGATTGGCCTTTAAGTCATACTGGAGATTATTGGGTGAAAATCTATATCGATGAACCTAACCATCAGGAATTTGGACCACTAAATCTGCACCTGCACTGTACACCCTAGGAAATAATGATAAGTGTCGAACAAAAAATATTGAATGCACGGTTTGAATATATTAGATAACAATTCTGAGTCGCACATTCTTAATAATAAAACCATACAGGATTTTGCCTGTGCGGTTTTACATTGTTTCACGTGGCCAGACGCCTGAGGATACGCCAGCTAAACTTGAGCAGCGTCTTGGGGCGCGGCACAACCTGGCAGTAGAACCAATTACTTAGTCGATAAGAGATGCTGTGAGCGTATTTTGGCGTAAGACATTTAACTAACGGCTTTAACCAATTCAATAAGGTGTAATAAAGCTTCAAGATTAACGCCAGCACCAACAAACCCAGTACAGATTCAAGCATCTGGGTACGCAGCCATTTTATTAATAAGAACCAGCTTAACTGCAACACCAGCCAGGTTTCTTTAACCGGGAAAAGCGTTTTCAAATACATTTTTACCAGAACGGTCATGTTGCCTATATGATAACAACTTTTCGCCAATTTGTTGAGGGTGAATATTGACAACCTGTCCTGGTTTCTTGTGTTAAAATTCATGCCACAATCCGGAGGGAAGCTGAATGAATCGCGAGCGTACCAAGAAAATCGTTACTACTGGCTTGATGGCAGCCATCGCCGTCCTGTTAGGTGCTACCCACTGGGGCTTCATCCCCTGGTTTGGAGGTGTGGCACTGACTATCATGCATATCCCGGCAGTCATTGCTGCTGTACTGGAAGGTCCCGTCGCGGGGATGGTAGTCGGATTGGTATTTGGCATCTTCAGCATGATTCAGGCAGCAATCGCGCCCACCGGTCCAGCCGATGTGTGGTTCACCAACCCTGTGTTGGCGGTGCTGCCGCGACTGATAATTGGCCCTGCCGCCTGGGTTGCCTGGCAGTTACTCAAACGCTGGCCGGCAGCTGGTTTGCTGTTCGCGGGCGCAGTTGGCAGCTTAACCAACACTGTACTGGTGCTTTCCGTAATTGGCTTGATGGGTTATGCACCCTGGGTGCTAATTGGTGGCATCGCTGTTACCAACGGCTTGCCTGAACTGCTAGTCTCTGCTTTCCTTACGCTGGCAGTTGTGGGCGCCTGGTGGCAGATCCCTATGGGTAAACGCCAAGGGGCTGACCTTTAGTAATTTACACCAGCTTAATAAAATAATCTACAGGGATAAGAATCACTCCAGTTAATATTGCTGCAAGCAACAGAAAAAAAACATCTCCTGAGTTGAAGCGGTATTCATATGGTGAAGAGCGCTGTTTACTGACGCCATAACCGCGCGCCAGCATGGCAGTAGTGGTACGCTCAGCTTGCTGCAGGCTGCCAAGAAAAAGCGGCACAATCAAGGGTAAGAACAATTTAGCCCGGTTAATCGGGCCACCCCTAGGTGCATCCCATTCTGCACCACGCGATGCCTGCGATTTAGAAATCTGCTCCATACGCAGGGCAAGCAGTGGCAAAAAGCGCAGCATTATTTGAACAGTCATTACAACTGCATCCACAGGCAAGCCAATTTTGTTCAAGGGCTTTAACAGCGATTCCAAACCATAAATGATCTCCAGGGTAGAAATAACGGAGGTGCTCAGACTGATGATTAGCACCAGAGCTGCAAAGCGCAGAATGAGCATCCCGGCGGTCAGTAGCGCAGTGTCGTAAACCTTAAGGAAGGAAAGCTGGAACCATATTTGTGAAGAAGGAAGCGGCTTATGCAGGATAATTTGGATAAGGGCTATCAACAACAAGAAAGGCAGCGGGGTGATTAATCCTTTCGGGGCATACTTGGGGGATAACCTGGCAACTATAAACCCGACCATCGCCGTGACTAGCCCTAGCAGCAAACCAGCAGGGTTCTGAGTAAGCGTAATAGACAGCAGCAGGAAGAAAGCCGTTAAAAGTTTTGCGCGCGGGTCGCGCTGGTGCAGCGGGGATTCACGTGGAATATAATATCCCAGCCCCACGGCGCGCAAATACTCAAAATTACCCGCCATGTGTAATTCCTTTTATCCTTTTAATCTCAGCTACCAATGCCTGGGCAGTGAGGGTTTCTATCTCCAGTGGCCAGCCTTTTCGGCAAAGTTCCTTTGTGGTCTGGCTGATCAGGGGTGGAATTAACCCCCATGATGAAATCCTTTTTTGCTTTGCAAACAATTCAATCGGATTACCATGGAATACATCTTCTCCCTTATGAAGGACAGTTACTTGATTGGCAAAAGCGTTCAAATCATGCATATTATGTGTACTGAGGACGATTGTCTTCCCTGCTTGATTTAAGTTTTGCATTACATCAAGCATTTCTAGATGTGTCTTTGGATCCAGACCGGCAAAGGGCTCATCCAGCAGCAGGACTTCTGGCTGGATAGCTAAAAAGGAAGCTAGGGCGACCCGGCGGCGCTCACCGCCACTTAGTGAAGCGAGTGGGCGATCTTTAAACTCATTAAAACCCAGTCCTACCTTTTGCATAGCATCTTTTACAATATTTTCCAGTGAACCATTACAACCCAACATGCGTGGCCCATAGGCAACTTCGTCTCCCACAAAGTACTTAAAAAATTGCTCTTCCGGGTTCTGGAAAACCAAGCCCACCTTGCGGCGCAGTGTTCTCACATCAGTTTTTGCATCAGTCAGGTCAAACCCAACCACATTCAGCTCCCCTTCCTGCGGCCGTAATAGCCCATTCAGGTGCTGTAACAGGGTGGATTTGCCTGAACCGGTCGCGCCAGCCAAACCCTTAACTCTTCCTTCTTCGACAGAAAGCGAAACACCCTTCAGTGCCTGATGCGCTAATGGTGTGCCCTGCATATAAATGTGTGCCAACCCATTTGCATCAATAACACGGGCACTTCCAGTATCTTCTTTTGGTGTATATAATCTAATTTTCGAGATACTCGTTTTCCTGTGGAAACAAGGCAATTTTTTTTGCAACTCTTGAAAGTTTAAAATATTTGTGGGAAGAGCAGGAAATACTACCCGTAAGCGGTCAGTTAGTTGCGCCGCAGGAGATGCATCCAGACCAATGCTACGCAAGTAAGCCCTATCCGCAAACACTTGCCCGGGCGAATCATCCAGAACCACTTTGCCCTGATATAAGGCAATCACTCTTTGCGCCAATACAGCTTCTGCCATTAAATGAGTAATCATAATGATAGTGAACCCGCTTTGATGCAATTCTTTAATAAATTGAAGCAGAGCATGGCGTGTAAAAGGGTCGAGCATAGCGGTGGTCTCATCAAAAATCAGGCAGCGCGGCTGCATTGCCAATACCCCTGCCAGTGCCACGCGTTGTGTCTCCCCGGCTGACAACAGAAAGGTCTGCCGCAATCTCAAGTGCGCTATGCGCGTTTGCCGGATGGCAGCATCCACATGCTCGCGGATCTTTTGTGGTGGTAAGCCAAGATTCGATGGGCCGAAGGCGATATCTTCCTCTACCACAGAAGCAAATATCTGGTCATTAGCGTTCTGGAAAACCATACCCACTAAAGTGCAAATAGTGTCAAAGTTAGCGGGATAGCTGGTATCCATTCCATCTATAAACACCTTCCCGCTTGAGGGCTGCAGCAGACCATTAAACAGGCGTGCCAGGGTAGTCTTTCCAGAACCATTGTGGCCTATCAGCGCTACAAATTCCCCCTCTTCGATCTTGAGGGTAACCCCTTTTAAAGCCTCAATTGGCTTTGAATTCTTTAATTCATATGCATAGGATGCATCTACAGCTTCTAAGATGGGTTGCATGAATAATTGTATTTAAATGTTGCTGATGTCTTAGTAAATCAATTCTAACATTCGCAATGGATAACAACAATTCACCAACTCCATTTCTGGATAAAGTAATATTTGTAATAACTAGTCAATAAATGGTAAGCTGAATTCAACTAGCAAGTGCAACTTTGAAAGTCAAGAGAGAGGTAAGCTGGTGTAAGATGAAAACCTCTCCAACGACTAAATCAAAGGAGCACTCATGCGAACATACACACAGCTTACCCATATACAAGATACCAGATATATGCCTTATTGAAAATAGGTCATTCAAATACTGAGATAGCCCAAACCATCGGGGTGCACAAGTCAACCATTGGCAGAGAACTTGCGCGCAACCAGGGAAAGAGAGGATATCGCCCTAAACAAGCCCATCAGTTGGCCATAAGGAGGAGAGGTAAAGCCAAAATACGAATCAGCACAGCAGCATGGGAGATGATTGATCAGCTAATAAAATTAGACTGGAGCCCGGAGCAGATCAGCGATCAACTTGACAAAGAACAGAGATTGCGAATCAGCCATGAATGGATATATCAATACATCTACAAAGATAAACAAGCGGGGGGAGTGCTTTGGAAGCATCTCAGATGCCGAAAAAAGAGAAGAAAACGCTATGGCAGCCATGAGAAGCGGGGGCAGATCCCCAATCGCAAGAGCATTGAGGAGCGCCCAAAGGTGGTAGAAAGGCGAGAACGCATTGGTGACTGGGAAGCGGATACGATAATTGGAAAAGGTAAACAGGGTGCTATTGTGACCCTGGTAGATCGCAAGAGCCGTTTTCTGCGCATCGGTCTGGTTGGTCGGCGAACAAAACAAGCAGTCAAAGCGATGATTATTTCCTTGTTGGCTGATTTACCTGTCCACACCATTACCTGTGACAATGGAAAAGAATTTGCTGATCACGAAGAAATAGCCAGGGTCTTGGACGCGGAGGTTTATTTTGCTCACTCGTATGCTTCCTGGGAGAGAGGCACCAACGAAAACACAAATGGCCTTATTCGTCAATACATTCCTAAACACACTGATTTTTGTAAATTAACAAAGGCAGATATTCAGTTTGCTGAAGACCGATTGAACACAAGACCCAGAAAGTGCCTGTCTTTCACGCAACCTGTGGTATTCTTAAAAAGTCACAGTTGCACTTGAGACTTGAATCCAAGTAATATAAAAAAGCATAAAATTTCCACTTTAAAAATGGCTTCAAAGAAACCAATACAATCCCTGCGCATTACGAACATCATACGTGTTTGCAATCAGCACCATCACAGCATGCAGCGCTTCGTAGAAGCAGTGGTTACCGAGGGAAAGCCCATTCGGCTTGATGACCCGTTCATATTGCACCTCTCACAAAGAATCTGCAATGTCACTGAGAGAATCGAAACTATTTGCCAGAGCAACAATGCCTTTCCGGCTGACTTGCCTGACCGCTCCTACCGCGCGTATTTATGGTTGCGTTTCCTTTCGCAGCCTGAATGGCTTTGGCAACATTTATCAACACTAGCAGACTTAATCCAAATATTCCGTCAAGAAAAAAAGAAGCATAAGCAAAAAAAAACCGCCCTACAAATATACATTGAAAATGCAAGATATCTCTTCCGCAGCACATTAGTGAATAAAACTTGCCAACTGCATATTTCGGAAGGATTTATTGCGGCTGATTCAGAAATAAACATAAGTCTAATACAAACGCTATTTATTAAGAATAAAGATGATTTATTCAAAATCAGACAATTCAATCACAGTGAAGCTTATAAGCACATCATGCAGACTCTCTGCCGATATACAGAACAATCATCGCTCTCCACTAAAGGTCATCTATACGATCTAAAGCGAATCTTTCAGAGAGTGAACAGACAATATTTTCGAAATAGTATGCAACCTCCTCGCCTTATTTGGAGCAGCCGGGTTGCCCTTAGGCGATTGGGGTATTACCATCCAGATACGGACACAGTCACTATCAGTCGTGCTCTCGACTGCCAATCTGTCCCCCTATATGTTCTGGAGTATGTCATGTATCACGAGCTGCTGCATAAAAAGCTGGGGCTGAAGATGGTAAACAGCCGCCGAATGGCGCATACACGCCAATTCAAACGGCTTGAAAAGAAATTTATACAATATCAACTGGCTGAAAAGTTCATTGAGAACATACACGCAGACGGGAAAACCACCCATCTATTAATGTGAAAATGAAACTTGTATAGACTAGGTACCTGAGTAAAGAGGTGCTGCACCCCAAAAGTTGTACCACCCGCAAATGTGTGAAATCTCCTCAAAAACAGGTAAGATAAAAAATGAGGAGCAGAAGATGGCAAAAAGATATACAGCCCAATTCAAGTTTCAAGCA
>DUED01000004.1 GCA_011176685.1 Anaerolineae bacterium | reverse complement strand
TACAGTATTTGGTCATTGCCGCCGTCAGGGTCGTCTTGCCGTGATCAATGTGCCCCATCGTGCCTACATTGAGATGCGGCTTGGTCCTTTTAAATTTTTTCTTCGCCATAATTAATCTCCTACTATTGATTTTAATGTAATATTCTACGTTTAACTTCTTCAGATACAGGTGCATAGTGCTCAAACTCCATAGAAAATACACCACGCCCTTGGGTTGCAGACCGTAATTCAGTGGCATAGCCAAACATTTCAGCTAAAGGCACTAAAGTCCTTACAGACTGCGCGTTACCTGGTTTAATACCCATACCTAAAATCTCAGCCCGTCGTGCATTTAGCTGTGCTAAAACATCACCCAGGTATTCCTCGGGTGTAGTTACTTCTACTCTCATAACTGGTTCAAGAAGAATAGGTTTTGCTTTTTCTACACCTTTCTTAAATGCAAGAATTGACGCCATTTTAAAAGCCATTTCGGAAGAATCTACTTCATGAAATGATCCATTATTGAAAGTGACTTTCAAATCGGTCATTGGATATCCAGCTAAAGTACCTGCCTCTGCTGCTTCCAAAACGCCTTCTCTAACAGCACCAAAGAATTCGCTGGGCACCGAAGCTTTTCTAATTTTATTATCGAATTGAATACCTTGTCCTCTTTCAAGAGGTTCGATCGAAAATATTACATGTCCGTACTGTCCATGACCACCAGTTTGTTTGACATATTTGTATTCAACTTCTTTAATTGATTTAGTAATTGTCTCCCGATAGGAAACCCTTGGTTTGCCTACATTTGCTTGTACATTGAACTCACGCAACATTCGATCAACCAGAATTTCTAAATGCAACTCGCCCATTCCTGAAATCAACGTTTGACTAGTATTTTCATCTTTACTCACTTGAAAAGTCGGATCTTCATCAGATAAACGCCCGAGCGCTTTTATTAATTTCTCTTGATCTACAGCTGTTTTCGGTTCTATGGCAACAGATATCACTGGTTCAGGGAAAGTAATCCGTTCAAGCACAATAGGATGGTGAGCAGCACAAATCGTATCACCAGTAACAACAGCCTTTAACCCCAAAACTGCTCCTATATCTCCTGTCGGAATTTCTGACACATCTTCACGATGGTCAGCATAAATACGTAACAATCTGCCTACTCGCTCCTTTTTACCTGTTGAGGAATTAAAAGCCATCAATCCCTGTTTCACTATTCCAGAATAGACCCGGAAATAGGCCATGCGTCCAGCATAAGGATCAGACACAATCTTAAAAATCAAGGCACTCATTGGAGCTTCATCCGAAACGGGACGTTTGATTTCCTTTTTACTTTTTGGGTCGATGCCTTTTACTGGTAGAATATCCAGGGGTGATGGTAAATAGTCTACAATCGCATCTAATAGAATTGGTATTCCGCGATTGCGCAATGCAGAACCACAAAAAACAGGCGTAGCCAAGTTTTTAATTACGGCCTTTCTTAATGCGAGTTTAAGTTCACCTATACCAATTGGCTGAGACTCCAAATATTTTCCAATCAAGCCATCATCCAGTTCTGTGATTTTTTCTACGAGTTGAGCCCGTTTCTCCGAAACCTGCTTCATCAACTCTTTTGGAATTTCATCAATCCTTAGTTGTGATCCTGACTCATTGTCCCAGTAAATCGCTTTTTCAGTGAGCAAATCAACTACACCAACAAATTCAACTTCTTTACCAATCGGAAATTGCATTGAGATAGGATTTGCACCCAGCTTTTTCCTAATTGACTTTAATGAGTACTCATATGAGGAACCAACACGATCCATTTTATTAATAAAACAAACACGGGGAACATTGAAACGATCAGCTTGCCTCCAAACAGTTTCACTCTGTGGCTCAACGCCTTGTACACCATCAAATACGACAACCCCCCCATCTAATATACGCAAGGATCTCTGTACTTCTGCGGTAAAGTCAATGTGACCTGGAGTATCAATGATGTTAATCTGGTGTTCACGCCATGCCGCCGTAACAGCAGCAGATACAATCGTTATCCCCCTTTCCCTTTCCTGAATCATCCAATCAGTTACAGTTGTGCCATCATCCACCGAACCCATTCGATGGGTCTTGTCAGTATAATAAAGGATTCGTTCGGTAGTAGTCGTCTTCCCGGCATCAATATGGGCAATAATTCCAATGTTCCTTAATTTTTCTAGGGGAAATTCTCGCGCCATAATCGTAACCTGTTAAAGTACGGAAATAAACAAATAAAATTCAAATTCTAAAATGTGAAAATGCCCTGTTCGCCTCTGCCATCTTATGTGCCTCTTCCCGTTTGCGGATTGCAGAACCCTGATTTTTTGCCGCGTCCATTAATTCAACTGATAATTTTTCAGCAAACGATTTTCCAGTGCGTCCCATAGTTGCTTCCAGAATCCAGCGGATTGCTAAAGTTAATCGCCGATCATTTCTTACTTCCATTGGTACTTGATATGTAGCACCACCCACCCTGCGAGGTCGTACTTCCATTAAAGGACCAACATTCTTTAGAGCAAGATCTAAAACCTCAACTGGATCTCGCTTCGTCGATTCCTTTATTTTTTCAAGTGCATTATACACAATTCGTGTTGCTAAACTTTTCTTACCCATCATTAAAACATGGTTAATTAAAACCTGTACATTATCGCTATTAAAACGTATATCGGGGTTAATAATCCGTTTTTCCGGTTTTGTCCTTCTCATTCGATAGACTCCCTACCTATAATAAATTATGACTTTTGACGTTTCGTTCCATATTTAGAACGACCCTGGTTCCTAACAGCTACACCAGTTGTATCAAGCGTTCCACGCACAATATGATAACGAACACCTGGTAAATCTTTTACTCGTCCACCGCGAATCATAACAACCGAGTGTTCCTGTAATTGGTGCCCTTCACCAGGAATATATGCGGTAACTTCAATACCATTTGTCAAACGCACACGTGCAATTTTTCGTAAGGCTGAATTCGGTTTCTTCGGAGTCATAGTTCTAACAATAGTGCAGACTCCACGCTTTTGGGGTGCGCCTTTCGGTTGTCGAACCCTTCTCTGCTTCACTGAATTCAAAGTAAATAATAAAGCAGGCGCTTTACTTTTCACCTTCTTCCTTTTTCTGTTCTTTCTTATTAATTGATTAATTGTTGGCACCCTCTTAAGCCTCCATAAAATTCTCTAAGTCTTAATTATGGTAAAGACACTAAAAATCGAGTATATCATACGCGTTATCCACCGTCAATGTAATTGAACTTTTCAAAATATATTATCAAACTTTTTACCTAATCCCAATAATCCAGTTTGCAGTTTTGGTGGGCGCTTTCTTTCCTCATCTTTTCCAAATCGAACCACATCTCCTGTATCCATCTCTGCTTCAACCGCCAAACCCAAGCTTTGCAGTTCTTTCACCAAAACACGAAAAGACGCGGGTAAACTAGGCTCTTCTATAGGTTCCTTCTTTACAATAGCTTCATAAGAAGCAACACGTCCTTGCACATCATCAGATTTGACTGTCAGCATCTCCTGCAATATATATGCTGCTCCATATGCTTCTAAAGCCCAAACCTCCATCTCACCGAAACGCTGCCCTCCGAATTGCGCTTTCCCTCCAAGAGGTTGCTGAGTAACAAGACTATAGGGCCCCGTTGAACGAGCATGCACCTTGTCTTCTACCAAGTGGTGTAATTTCATTATAGTCATCACACCCACTGTGACTGGTTGATCATATATTGAACCTGTTCTCCCATCCCGTAGAACCTGCTTGCCAATTATTGGTAATGGACAGCCTGCTTTGCTCATGTAATTTTCTGCTTTTTGCCGGATTTTTTCATCCTTTGTTCTGCTTACATTGATACCCTGCTTTTCTAACCAAATTCGCAGGCAAGTTTGGATAGCTTTCTTTCCCTTTTCATCGCTTGTATTGTCATTGAGCTGGATGTTATCAAAATCAAGTAAGTTATTAGGCTCATATCCTCGTTCTTTAAGCCATTCTTCCAAGTTGATTCTGCGGGCATAGAGGTTATCAGATGCAATTCTATAGATATCATGACCTTTATTACCCAGCCAATACTCCAAATATAGAAGCCGGACCTCATCATCATCCCTGAGCTCTTCGGGAGAAAAACCCTGTTTACCAACCCATTCCCATGCTCTTTTAGCCACCTCATTCCAGGCAGTATCCATCAGCCATGCCCGAGCAAGCTCTGCTTCAATTTCAGACTCATTGGCACCATTAAATACTGGTGTAACTGCCCTTAAACCTAGCCGACTCGCTGCCCACCCAAGATGTGTTTCGAGCACTTGTCCGATATTCATTCTTCCTGGCACTCCTAATGGGTTCAAAATAATATCAACAGGCTGCCCATTTTCGAGAAAAGGCATATCCTCTTCTGGCACAACTAATGAAACGACTCCCTTGTTCCCATGGCGCCCCGCTATTTTATCTCCTGCAGTGATTTTACGTAATTGTGCAACTGACACACGAACCATCGTATCCACACCAGCAGCAAGATCGCTGTCTTGATCACGCGTGAAAACCTTTACTTCAACAACCTTTCCCCTTTCACCATGTGGCATTCGTAAGGAAGTGTCTTTTACATCTCGCGATTTTTCACCAAAAATCGCCCTCAATAAACGTTCTTCAGGGGTCAGCTCCTTTTCGCCTTTAGGAGTAATTTTCCCGACCAAGATATCATTTGGACCAACTTCAGCACCAATTCGAACAATGCCATTCTCATCAAGGTCCTTAATAGCTTCATCACCAACGTTTGGTATATCGCGTGTGATTTCTTCTGGACCAAGCTTTGTATCGCGTGCTTCTACTTCATATTTTTCAATATGAATGGATGTAAATTTATCTTGTTGAACTAATTTTTCAGAGATCAAAATTGCATCCTCAAAGTTACCTCCCTCCCAAGATAAAAATGCGACAACGACATTTTGACCTAATGCTAAATCACCATTTACAGTTGAAGAAGAATCAGCCAATACATCACCCTTGTTTACTCGCTGACCTTTTACTACAATGGGTCTCTGATCAATGCATGTACTCTGATTTGACCTTTGGTATTTTCGCAATTGATAGCTCTTGTTACCTCGATTCGACCGAATTATTGTTTTCCTGCCTGTAACAGAGACAACCACTCCCTTTTCCTCTGACACCAGTACTTGACCAGAGTTAAGGGCTGCATATGCTTCCATACCGGTAGAAACAGTTGGGAGACCTGGTTGCAGGAGTGGCACAGCCTGTGCTTGCATATTTGAGCCCATCAATGCGCGGTTTGCATCATCATGTTCAAGAAATGGAATCAAAGAAGCGCTAATTCCTACAATTTGATGAGGTGCAACATCCATATATTGAATATTGTCTGATGATGAAATTACAAAATCTGAGTGAAAGCGGCACGAGATCCTTTCATAAGCAAACTCATTATGTTCATTTAGAGGCGTATTCGCTTGAGCAATGAAATATTTGTCCTCAGTATCAGCGGAGAGAAATTCAATTTCTTCTGAAATAAACGGGATAATTGACAGTTTATCAATCTCCTTTTTGAATTTTCTAATTTTCTTTAATTGATCTTTCGTTATTCTTTTACCTTTTTGGATAATAACATCATCATTCTTGGGCGATCTAAAAGTCTTCCTCAAGATTTTTCCTTCTAACCGTGGATCATTAAGTTCAATTTCATGAATAACCTTTCTATAAGGGGTTTCAATGAAGCCATATTCATTGACTCTTGCATATGTTGCCAAACGACCTATGAGTCCAATATTTGGTCCTTCAGGTGTCTCGATTGGGCAAATTCGCCCATAATGCGAGTGGTGAACATCTCTTACATCAAAACCTGCACGCTCACGTCTTAATCCACCTGGTCCTAAAGCAGATAATGTGCGCTTATGACGAAGTTCTGAAAGTGGATTAGTTTGATCCATGAACTGAGATAGTTGGCTTGACCCAAAAAATTCTCTTAATGCAGAAACCAATGGCCGAATATTAATTAAATTTACCGGTGAAAGTTGATCTTGCTCACGAATAGACATGCGCTCTTTGATAACCCTTTCCATTCTGCGCATACCAATACGTAATTTATTTTGAATCAGTTCACCAACTGTTTTAACTCTGCGATTGCCGAGATGATCAATATCATCTTTATCTTTCATCTCATTATTGATTTCAATCATTCTACGAATTAGAAAAACAATGTCCCATTTAGTTATTGTACGATGATCAATTGGGATCCGATCGGACAAACCTAATTTCTGGTTCAATTTGTATCGCCCCACTTTCTCTAGATTATAATGACGTCTATTAAAAAGCTGTTCCTCAATGAACTCACATGCATTTTCTAAAGTCGCTGGATCGCCTGGCCGCATGCGACGGAAAAACTCCAGCAAGGCTGCTTCAGCGATTGTTTTGCCATTAGATAGATCCCAATCTGGCTCTTGTCTAAATGTTGCTGTAATAAATAACCTATCAGTATTATTATCGATATCTTCAAATAGAGAAAGTATTTCTTCATCTGTGCCCGAATTTAAAGGAGATTCCTTTATGCCATCATCTACTGCAGCCAAAGCTCGTAAGAAAATTGTAACGGGAACTGTTCGCTTACGATTGTATTTAAGAATAAGATAATTATTTTTACGGGTCTCAAATTCCATCCACGCGCCACGATCTGGAATTAATTTTGCTGTAGCCAATCTCCTACCTGTTGCCCGTTCGAATGAAGCATCAAAATATACACCAGGTGATCGAATAAGTTGGGAAACAACCACGCGTTCAGTACCGTTAATAATAAAGGTTCCTTTTATAGTCATTTCTGGGAAATCCCCAAGATAGATATCCTGTTTAATCGGATCTGGAATTTCTGGACCCGCCAATAAAACAGAAACAAATAAAGGGCGGGCATAAGTGAGATCACGATCTACACATTCATCTATCGTATGTTTATGTTCTTCGAACCAATATTTCAATTCCCAATGCTCACTTTCCGAAGAACTGCCAGGAAAATACAGCTTTATCCCTTTATTGTATGATTCAATAGGAGAGATTTCATCAAACAGGTTAGATAAACCCTCCGTTTTTAACCTATTGAAGGAGTCTTTCTGTACCTCAATCAGATCGGGTAAATCCAATATTGAATGGATGCGAGCATATGATTTAATCGGCAATACTGAAGCCATCAATTTCTCCTAAATAGAATTCCTTTTAAAACAAATAACTAAGCCATGAATACACAATAATCTCTTATTTTATCAATACTCGTGAAATTGGTCAAGTTTCTTCAACTAACTGTGAATCACCAGTAATAATGTCACCATGGACAATATAAAGGTGACAATGACAATAAAAGAAATCAAAAGAGTAGAAGTAATGATTCTGGTAGAGACTGGAAAGATCACTGGCAGCCAGGCAGCTACGATGATGGGCACATCCCTGAGGCAAACCAGGCGGATCATCAAGAAATACCGCGAAGGAGGCGCAGTAAACCTGGCGCATGGGAACCGCGGTAAACCTTCTCCAAACAGGCTTGATCCAACCCTAACATCAACAATCAAACAGTTATTGAAAGAGAAATATACTGATTACAACACCCTGCATTTAACCGAAATCCTTGCAGAAAGACACGCACTCAGGGTATCAGCCAGCAGTCTGACACGCATCCGCCAGGAGGCTGGTTATCCCACACTGCACCATAAGAAGAGCAGAAAGTATTATACCCGGAGGGAGAGAAAACCGATGCAAGGAGAGATGCTGCAGGCTGACGGCAGCATTCATGATTGGCTAGAAGGGCGGGGGCCGAAACTGACGCTGATCGCCTATATCGATGACGCGACCAATAAAGTGTATGCGACATTCAGAGAACAAGAGGATGCGGCCGGATACCTGGAGGTGCTTCAGGAAATATGTTTGACAGAAGGCATCCCGCAAAGCATATATATGGATAAACGCCTCACGAGCCGCAAGAGAGTCAGTCTGGTGGAACAATTGGCGGGAAAAGAGCCCAAAAGCCAATTTGAGCGTGTTTTAGAAGAATTGGGCATTGAACTAATCCCAGCCCACTCCCCTCAGGCTAAAGGGCGCATAGAGCGGTTATTTGAAACCCTGCAGGACCGGTTGGTCAAGGCTTTACGCGAAGCCAGTGCCGACAGCCTGGAAAAAGCTAATGGGGTGCTGAAAAGATTTCTGCATAATTACAATCAACGGTTTATGGTGAAAGCGCAGCAGGACGGGTAAGCTTTTGTGCCATGGGGCGAGCCGCGAAATCCTTACAATCTGTTTGCGTTCAAATACACTCGAACGGTAAAGAATGACAACACCATATCTTTTGACAATCATCCACTGCAGCTGACACCCGGCAGGGATAGATGTTCTTTTGCCAAAGCAAAAGTTGCATTACATCACCATCTGGATGGTGGATTGACTGTGTATTTCAAAGATGTTCAGATCGCCCGATTTGCACACAAATTGGGCGTGCCTCTCAAAATTGGCAAGTTCACCCCCGCGCATGATTATTCCCATAAAGATGTTCAATCAGAAAGAGAGGCCCAGATAGACATGAATAAACAAAAGCCAATCATCAATTATTCACCAGGAAAAGACCATCCTTGGAAACAGGATTATGGTTATCGGTTGAATGGTAAACTAATTCACCAAAAGAATTTGGTTGAACCAGGATGACATTTTTATTGGTGAGTAAGGGTGTCATATTCACTGGTGAATGACAGTTTCTTCAACTAACAAATAATATCATGTCTCCATTTCTTATTTAAAAAGTCATTGAATAATATAAATTCCCAAAAATTTCGGATAGAATTATTAAATCGTTTCTTTATAAACTAAATAAAATGGATTTAAATAGAGAAAGCATTAGCTGGATAGATTACCCCATCGGGAAGTATCTCTCCAAAATAACTTTAGATAAACTTCTAATCGGTTTCATCCTACTTTTAGTAATAATTTCCCGTTTATACAACTTGGATTTACGAGTGATGAGTCATGATGAAGTGAACCATGTCGTACCTGCCTATGATTTATACTCAGGCAGGGGATACCGACATGATCCAGTCTCTCATGGACCATTGCAGTTTCACCTAATGGCATTCTCGTATTTCCTTTTTGGTGATAACGATTTTAGCTCCCGTTTGCCTCACGCTTTGTTCAGCATCATGACAGTCGCCTTCCTATTAATATATTTCCGTGATTATTTAGGGAAAACTGGATCCCTGATAGCCGGAATATTGTTTTTAATTTCACCATTTATGCTTTTTTATGGTCGTTATGCACGAAATGAGGCACTAGTTGCTTTTCTTGGAATACTATTGCTTTTCGGAGTTTTGAAATACATCGATTGTGGGCAAAATCGATTTCTATTTTTATTAACTATTGCACTCGCCCTGCACTTCACCTCAAAGGAAACTGCATATATATACACTGCGCAATTGTTAATTTACCTGGCTATATTAACACTGCGAGAAATTATTAAAGGGAATTGGAGTAGTAATTCGCAATGGATAACATTTATAATTAAGAATTCCATGCTCTTGGTAATAATTTTCGGGGCATTAATCTCATCAATCATACTTTCCCGGAAAATGATCTTGCCAATTCAAGCAATCGAGTTTCAACCCGGCAGACAATTCTCGTCTAGCTCTTCTTTAATCGGCCAGATCTCTTTCCTATCCACAACCTTAAAAACATTTGCACCAATCTTGTTCCCACTCATGACGGGCTTGGGACTGATTGTTTTTCTAAAGAGTAAATTGAAATGGAAAGACTTAAGGAATGCACGTCCCTTTAATCTTCTTATTCTAGTCAGTACACTCGTTTTGCCGCTATTAAGCGCATTCCCTGTTAATTTCGCTGGATTCAATCCAATAGAATATACAGATCAGCAAAATATTATTGTAACAATGATTTACTTAACATATTTGGTTGCAGTTTCAGCTATATTGGGAACAATATGGAATCTGAAAAATTGGTGGAAATTTGCTCTTGTCTTTTACATAATTTTCATAATTTTCTATTCCACATTCTTTACTAACATCTTTGGAATATTGACCGGCTTTGTCGGATCTCTCGGATATTGGATCGCTCAACAAGATATCAACCGCGGAAGCCAACCTTTATATTATTATGTTTTCCTGCAATTGCCTTTCTACGAATACCTTGCAATTATTGGAACAGTGATTGCTGCATATTTTGGAATTAGCAAGCTTGCATCATCAACTATAAGAAATGCAAATAAAAACAGCAAGAAACAAGCATCACATGTTGACACAACTGGTGTAATCTCAGGCAACCATCGCAAGCCATCTTTTTTTCTCTCCTTTTTCATTTACTGGTTAATTACTAGTTTATTGGCATACACATTCGCCGGAGAAAAGATGCCATGGCTAACGGTCCACATTTGCTTACCTTTGCTGCTATGTGCAAGTTGGGGTTTCGGACGTTTAATTGATTCTTTCCAATTTAATGAAAAACGGACAGAAAAAAAGGCTATTGGGTCAATTTTAATCATCTCATTCTTGTTAGCATTTTCGAATTTGCTGACTAACACATTCGGTAACCACCCACCCTTTCAAGGAAAAACTCAAGTACAGATACAAGCGACGAATTATTTTCTATTCTCACTCATACTAGCAACAGCCATCGGTTTTTTGATTAACAAATATTTTTATCAATGGGGTTTAAAAAAGATCCTTCACTTAGGTTTAATTTGTGCCATTATTCTATTGGGATTAACAACAACACGGACAGCTTTCAGGGCATCTTTTATTAATTATGATTATCCGACTGAATTCCTTGTATATGCACACGCAGCTCCAGGACCAAAAGAGGTTCTAGCTCAAGTAGAAGAAATTTCAAGACGCATCACAGGAGGTCTGGATATTAAAGTTGGCTATGATAACCATGCGCTTTATCCTTATTGGTGGTATTTCCGGAATTTTCCCAACCGCATTGGGTACATGGAAACTCCCACTCGCAATCTTGAAGAGGCCCCTCTTATTATTGCCGGTCAGGCAAATTATGGCAAAATTGAACCCATTGTTCGTGACAATTACTATGTCCTTGAATACATGCGACTTTGGTGGCCAAATCAAGATTATTTCAACCTCACCTGGGAAAGGATAATCAATGCATTGACATCTCCCGATATGCGCCAGGCACTTTTTAATATCTGGTTCGACCGCGACTATTCACTTTACGCTGAAGTCACAAATAATCCTCATTTAACAATTGAAAATTGGCTACCAAGCGAAAAAATGCGGTTCTATATTCGTAAGGATATTGCTGCAAAAATTTGGGAATATGGCACAACTGAATCTTTGCAAAACATATTAGAAGAAGATCCTTACCAAGGCAAAATTAATCCTTTAATGCCTACACGAGTTATTTCTGGTGGTGGAAATACTCCTGGGGAACTAGACACTCCTCGTGGAATCGCATTCGCTACTGATGGCTCTATTTATGTGGCTGATTCAAAAAATCACCGCATACAACACTTCTCGGAATCAGGCGAATTGCTCCATACTTGGGGCAGCTTCGCAAGCATTGCAGAAGGCAATGCACCTGGCGGAACTTTTTATGAGCCCTGGGATATAGCAATCGGGCCAGCAGGGAATATATATGTAACTGATACCTGGAACCACCGTATCCAAAAATTCACTTCCAATGGAAAATTTATTAAAATGTGGGGTTATTTCGCTCAGGGTGTAAGTCCAAAAGGATTTTGGGGACCTCGGGGAATTACTATTAATAAAGATGGCCTAATATTTGTCACGGACACGGGCAATAAACGTATAGTTGTTTTCGATAAAGATGGTAATGATGTTACACAATTTGGCACTGGTGGGTTAGATCTGGGACAATTTGACGAACCAGTTGGGTTGGCATTCGACCAAAATGGATATCTTTACACTGCAGATACTTGGAACCGCCGAGTGCAGGTCTTCCAACCAAGCCCTGAGGGCATAGAATATTCTGCCATAGCAAGCTGGGACATTGACGGATGGTATGGTCAGTCACTGAATAACAAACCTTTTCTTACAATCGGCCCAACTGGCAATGTGTTAGTGACCGACCCGGAAAGCTCCCGAATCCTAGAGTTCTCCTCTTCAGGCGAATTTCTACGAGGTTGGGAAATATTATCTTTGTCCGAAGATATCATCAGCCAACCTGTTGACTTAGTCTTTGATATACATGATGATCTGTGGGTTAGCGATGCCAGCAGCAATATGATTCTGATTTTTACGTTGCCATGATAAATCAGAAAACCGTATCATAATCGTCTTTCCATCCATACTAATGAATTAATAGGATTAAAGCCAATTTCTCTAAATGCACAAATTCCTTGATCTGCGGGATAATCAATCCGGATCAGTTTCGATCTTTTCATTACTAGCTCACTATGTGGGATTAGATGCTTGATTGTGTAGTTTTCGTCGTTCGTTGATGTGGCTAACCATAGGTAATCTAAAGAATGCATGGCCTGTTCATATGTCAGCACCCCCACCAGGCGTTTTTTATTGCTACCCAGTGAAAAAATTTTATCCAGATAACCAATTAATTATATTTTTGGAGACTGATGGCTTAAGAGTTTGTGGATTGAAATCGAAAAACCAATTTATGGAATCTGGATACAAATGCAGCAGCCACCCCTTTTGTTTACCCCAGCCTTTCCTTCGCCTCGGAATTATTTGGAGTGAAGGGTCCTTTTCAAATCCATTAAATCCTTTCCTTTTTTTCCCTGGTAGTTCGTCTTGCGCGTACCATAAAATCAAATGATTTATACATATTCTGACCAGCTTTATTTTTCAGCATACTTGTCACCAAACTGTATCACTTTCATTTTTCCCAAGACAACCCAATGCTGTTGCTATTAAATGTTTAGCAATTCCGAGACTGCGAAAATCTGGATGAACAGCAACATTGGAGAGAAAATAGATCCATTCTCCCCTTTTTCTTAAAGGAGTAAGAGTTAGGTTTCCGACAATTCTCCCATCTTGCTGAAACACAAATCCGTCCTTTAGCAGCGGAGAACCGCGTAACGAACCACTTGCGCTACTTCTTTTTACCAATCCACTTTGAGAGACATTCTTTATAAATGTAATGTATTTCTTACCATCTGCATCCATAGAAGGGCTAAAGCAACCCTCAATTATATTGGCAATTTCATTTAGATTAGTCTTCAAATTAAAAGTTCTAATTCCCTTTTCCTTTATATTTAATTAGAGTGAATTTTTTAAAAAAAAATTCTTTTTGTAGAAAACTTCATAAACATTTCTATTCTTAATTTTATAAATTATTAATATCTAAAGAGTATTATAAAAATCGCTGAATGATATAATGCCCAATAATAGTTATAGTGGAAATAATTATGATGCGATTTGATCGTTTTACAGAACGTGCCCAAGAAGCTGCACAAAGAGCAGCTGAGATTATCCAACGTTATGGACACAACCAAATTGACACAGAGCACATCTTGCTTGCGCTAATCGAACAGCCCCAGGGTACCACTAGGCAATTGCTCGAGATTATGTCTGTCGACCCACAAGTAGTGGAAAAAAAATTGGACACCACTTTGCGTAGCAGCCCAAAAGCCAGCATTTTCGGTAAAGGTGCTGGCCAGATCTTCATCACTCCTCGCGTTAAAAGAATCATGGAGATTGCGAATGAAGAAGCCAGTAAGTTAAAAGATGAATATATATCAACAGAGCATCTATTTCTCGCAATATTCAGCGAAAGGAATACCCCTGCTGCTCGAATATTACAAGAAAACGGCATTGATCACAAACGCGTAATTGATGCCATCAACCAACTGCGGGGAGGACAACATGTTACTGATTCAAAAGCTGAAACACGCTACCGCACTTTGGAAAAATACTCCCGTGATTTATCAAAACTGGCACATGATAATAAACTCGATCCTGTAATAGGTCGCGATGGTGAAATCCTACGCGTTATCCAGATTCTTTCCCGTAGGACGAAAAACAACCCAGTTCTAATTGGAGAAGCAGGCGTTGGCAAAACAGCTATTGTGGAAGGTTTAGCGCAAAAAATAGCCAACAATGATATTCCTGAGATCCTGATGGGAAAACGTGTAATTTCTCTCGACCTAGGTGCAATGATCGCTGGCTCACGTTTCCGTGGCGAGTTTGAGGAACGCCTGAAAGCTTCTTTAGAAGAAGTGAAGCGTTCTTCTGGTGAGATTATTCTCTTTATAGACGAGTTACACACAGTGGTTGGAGCTGGTGCTGCACAAGGAGCGATGGATGCTTCTAATATGCTAAAACCAGCCCTGGCTCGTGGGGAACTACAGTGTATAGGCGCCACAACATTGAATGAATACCAAAAACATATTGAAAAAGATGCCGCATTAGAAAGACGGTTTGCACCAATTTTCGTAGAAGAACCCAATATAGACGAAACAATTGAAATGCTAGGTGGTTTGCGTGACCGCTATGAGGCACACCATAAAGTCCACTTCACCGATGAGGCATTAGTTGCCGCTGCACGTCTATCTGCTCGCTACGTTACTGACCGTTACTTACCTGATAAAGCAATCGATTTAATGGATGAAGCTGCCGCAAAATTACGGGTTGCCCTTTACTCCTTGCCTCCAGATCTAAGAAAGATGAAAAACCAAATTGACAAATTGCTCTCAGAAGAAGAGCAGGCAGGCATTGAGCGTGACTATGAGCGTGCTGCACGGAAAAAAGCAGATCGGTTACGGATAGAAGCGGAATTCAATCAGAAACGCGATCAGTGGGAATCTGAACACAAACTAGACGAAGTCGTTGATGAGAATGACATTGCTGAGGTGGTTGCCCAGTGGACAGGTATCCCGGTCAGCCAGATGATGCAGTCTGAGTCAGAGCGTTTATTAAAAATGGAAGAAGAATTGCATAAAAGGATAATTGGTCAAGATGAAGGCATCCATGCAGTCGCAGATGCCATTCGCCGAGCCCGTTCCGGAATAAAAGATCCGAAACGTCCGGTTGGCTCCTTTATCTTTATCGGGCCATCAGGTGTAGGTAAAACAGAATTGGCTAAAGCATTGGCAGAATTCCTTTTCGATGATGAAGATGCCCTAGTACGGCTGGATATGAGTGAATACCGCGAACGACATACAGTCTCCCGATTATTCGGAGCACCCCCCGGATACGTTGGCTATGAAGAGGGAGGACAATTAACTGAAGCGGTGCGCCGTCGTCCTTACCGTGTAATTCTTTTCGACGAGATTGAAAAAGCTCATCCTGAGGTGTGGAACGCGCTCTTACAAATACTGGATGATGGCCGTATTACTGATGCGCAAGGACGAATTGTGGATTTCCGCAACACAGTTCTTATCATGACATCTAATTTGGGCACTGAATTCATCCACCACGGCGGAACTTTAGGATTTCTAAAGCAAGAAGGAAACAGTGAGGAGCGTGAATCGTATAAAAAAATTGAGAAATCACTCAAAAGCACTTTTCGACCTGAATTTCTTAACCGCATCGATGAAATCATCATATTCTCACCACTTACCGAAGAACAAATGTATAAGATCGTTGACTTACGAATGGAAGAGATTAAAAAACGGTTAGAGGAACACAATTTGAAAGTAAAACTCAGTAAGCAAGCGCGTCAGTGGATTGCAAAAGAAGGATATGATCCTGACTTTGGTGCTAGACCGCTTAAAAGAATACTTCAAAAACATATTGAAAGCCCCTTGTCCATTGATATATTAGCAGGTGAGTTCATAGAAGGCGACTTGGTTATTGTCGATCTTGATGAAGAGAAAAAAAATCTTGTATTTCACAAAGGGTAAAAAAAGAAAAGGCAAGAAATTTGAAATTAGTTAGACAGCTCACATCCAAATTTCCTTAAATATCGTGGGTACAATTTGACAGTATATTTTGTGGTGATTATACTTGATCAACCCAGCTTATATTGTATTTAATTTCAATTTAGGAGAAATTGATTGAAAAAAGCATTAATCACAGGCATAACTGGACAGGATGGCTCTTACCTTGCAGAGTTACTGCTTTCAAAAGGATATGAGGTACATGGAATAATGCGCCGCGCCAGTACATTTAATACGCGCCGCATCGACCACATTTATCACGATCCTCATAATGGGGAAAAAGTCAATTTGTATTTGCATTATGGTGATATCGCTGTCGGTGAAACTTTGCAGCATATTATCTATAACCTCCATCCAGATGAAGTTTATCACCTGGCAGCCCAAAGCCACGTACGGGTTAGCTTTGATATGCCTGAATACACAGGCGATGTGACCGGATTAGGCACTATTCGTATTTTGGAGGCTGTTCGCAAGAGTAGCATTGAAGCCAGGTTTTACCAGGCATCTTCCAGTGAGATGTTTGGTGAAGCTAAGCCCCCACAAAACGAAAAAACTCAGTTCGAACCACGCAGCCCTTATGCAGCAGCAAAAGTATATGCATACTGGATGACACGCAACTACCGCGAGGCATACAACATATATGCCTGTAACGGAATCCTCTTCAACCATGAATCACCCCGCCGAGGCGAAACCTTTGTGACCCGTAAGATCACACGTGCTATTGCTGCTATTAAGGCAAAAAAACAGCGTCACCTATATTTAGGCAACCTAGATGCAAAACGTGATTGGGGATATGCTCCTGAATATATTGAAGTAATGTGGCTTATGCTGCAGCAGGATGAAGCGCGCGATTACGTAATTGGCACCGGTGAAGCTCATACCGTTCGAGAATTTCTGGATGAGGCTTTCGGTTACGCCGATCTTGATTGGAAAGATTATGTGAAAATTGATCCACGTTATTTCCGTCCAACTGAGGTGGACTATCTTCTCGCAGAACCTACCAAAGCCAAGAAGGAGCTTAATTGGGCTCCAAAGATAAAATTCCATGAATTAGTACGCATTATGGTAGATGCAGACATGGAACTAATAGGACTGGATTGTCCAGGAAAAGGCAGAAAGATATTGAAGGATAATTTCGGCGGTTGGCACCGCTGGGAGAACCAAATTATTAGCATGGAAAAATGAAATGAAAAAGATCAAGGACGGGCCAAAAGGATCTGTCCTTTTTATATGCACTGCCAATCAATGCCGATCACCTATGGCTGAAGCCCTATTCAAAGCGTATCTTCGCCATTTAGGGAAGAACTTGGAAGACTGGCAAATTCAATCCGCTGGCCTGTGGGCAGACAAATATTCCCCTGCCACTCTCAATACACAAACAACTTTACACGCACGCGATCTCGATATCTCCTCCCATCTGTCTCAACCCATAACTGAGAAGCTGCTTTCTTCAAGTAATCTAATCTTATGTATGACAAAAGACCATAAACACCATTTACGACAAGATTTTCCTGAATATGCAAGACGTATCTTTCTACTAAGCGAAATGACCGCCAAGGTCGAAGATATTTCAGATCCGATAGGGCTCACTCAACAAGATTATGAAAGAACTGCCGACATAATCGATAGTTATTTATCCCAGGGGATGCAAAAGATAATAAACCTGGCAAAATCCAATCATTAAAAAGGACCTAATAGTTTTAAACAGTGGAATCCCGATAAGATGATATTCTATATTTATCTTGAGGAATTAGAATATTTGTGCTATACTGCTTCCTATGAAACCCCAAAGAGCAATCTTTCCAGCATTTACCGCTGGAGTTCTATTCCTAATTATATTCACCAAGCTTATCAGCTCACCAAACATTGTTTGGGCAGCAGGTCAAAAAGAAAAACCAGAGCAGCCGCCCGCATCAATGACCTCTGACTCATTAACACTCAGTGGACTCTTCCCCGCAGAAATTCAACAATGGCGTAACGAAATCCAAACAGCAGCACATATGTACAGCCTGGACCCCAACCTGATTGCCGCCGTAATGCTTCAGGAAAGCAACGGTAATCCCCGTGCTTATTCTTCCAGCGGTGCCGTGGGTTTAATGCAGGTAATGCCGCGAGACGGAATTGCTGCCAACTTTAACTGCGGAAATCACCCCTGCTTTCAAAATAGACCCTCCATGACCGAGCTCTTTGATCCTCATTTCAACATTGATTATGGATCTCGTATGCTGACAGGATTAATAAATAAATCAAATGATACAAGAGAAGCTCTCAAAGCTTACGGACCGATGGATATGGGTTATCATTATGCGGATATAGTATTAAATCTGCTTCAAAAAAATAAAAAACCAAATTTAATTAAAAATCCTAATTAATTCCTCTTTACATTTTCGATTTCTTAATAAATTGATTTCACATGATATAATGTTACTAATTAATCATATTCTTTCATTTTCCTTGTTTGTTACTGTTTACTCTTAAACCTTAGGATGATTTATGTTAGCAGAAGAACGGAGAGCAATACTTCTCAATACATTACGCGAGAATGGATATATTCAAGTCTCTGAACTGGCAGAATCCCTGAATATTTCCTCGGCAACAATCCGCCGTGATTTAACGTTACTTGAAAAAGAAGGACTCTGCATCCGCAAACGCGGTGGGGCTATCAGATCAGCGCAAGGTACAACTCTTGAGCTTCCCTATGAGGTTAAAAAACATCGCTTTGTAGAGGAGAAAAACCGCATAGCCCACGAAGCTGTTAAATTGGTCGAAAACGGCGACACTATAATTTTGGATGCCGGCTCAACCACATACACATTGGCACAGTTATTATCTTCTAAACAGCGCCTAACTGTTGTAACTAATGACCTTCAAATATCCGTTGTATTAGCGGCAAACCCGAATATTTATCTAGTTTGCACCGGGGGTATCGCGCGAGCAAATGTTTACACCTTGCAGGGTGCCCAGGTCGAATCTTTCCTAGAAACATTGCGTGTTGATAAAACTTTTCTTGGCGCTGATGCAATTCATGAAGATGGCACTATTGCGAACGTGAACATCGAGGAAGTTGCTATTAAACAAGCAATGATTAAAGCCGCTTCACAAGTGGTTTTATTAGTTGATTCTTCAAAATTCAATGTCAAAGGTTTTGCGAAAGTCTGTGACTTGGAAGATATCAATCTGATTATTACGGATACAAACATCCCAGAAAAAGCGGAAAATCTGCTCAGGGAGAGAAATACACAGTTTAAAGCTGCATAGCATATTATTCATCCCAATTTTCTTGACAGGTAAAACAAAGGCGAATATAATCAAGCACACTTGCGGGCGTAATTCAATTGGTAGAATGCTTCCTTGCCAAGGAAGATGTTTACGGGTTCGAGCCCCGTCGCCCGCTCAAACAACCAGCAAAAAAGCTGGTTGTTTTTATAAGTATGTAAGTATATTGCTATGGAGATTGGTTTATTACTTCCAAGACTCCAGCAGGTGTCTTTGAAGCAATTATTTTTCTTAGTAAATTCTGATTCTGGACCAACACCATTAGACTTCTGATCAAATCGACCTGTTTTTCTACCTCTTTAATTGCTAGTAAAAATACAATCCACGCTTGAACTGTTTTAGTTGGATCTGCGCCCATCTGGCGAAATTCAACAGGTTCTTCTAATATGCCAATGGCAATCGATGTTCTTGTCACATGATCAGGATCAGCGTGCGGTATGGCAATAGAAACTGGCATCGTCGGTAATCCTGTAGGGAACTCCCTTTCCCTCTGATAAACATCTTCCCAATATTCCTCTTCTATATCTTCTGTTCTAACTAAAATATTACAGACTTTTTGAATTGCTTCCTTGTCTGATTTGGCATTTAAACCAACGGCAATCCGCTGTTCATTTATAAGATCGGATATTTGACACTGCATGGATCTTCTACTTTCCAATTGCTTTTCTTAGATCAAGAAGATTATCAATTATTGCATCGTGTTTGAAAATCGCTCTCCCGATAACTATCATATCTGGATATGCATCTGTAACTTCTCGAATATTAGAAAGATTAATTCCCCCATCTATCACCCACTCAATTCCATCTGAATTTTGATTCTTCCTTCCAAGCGTGATTTTATGGAGAGTATCCGATATGAATGGTGCATCAGGCAACTCAGGTTCAGAAGATAAGATTAATACATAGTCTAGATACGGTTTAAGAAAAGCTAAGTCTGGTAATGATGTAGCTGGGTTAAAAGCGATGCCTGCTTTTACACCAGTCTCTTTGATTATATGCAATGTTCTGCGTGGATAAGGACATGCTTCCCAATGGACACTGATAGAATCGGCTCCATAATCTACAATTTCTTCAATAATCCATTCAGGGTTATTCATCATCAAGTGAACATCAAATGGAAGATCGATTAAAGGGCGCAGGTCTTTTATTATTTTTGTACCCAAAGTCATTACAGGGACAAAACTGCCGTCCTCTACATCAAAATGGATTTTATTAATGCCTGCTTTTTCCAATTCCCCGATTGCCCAACCCAATTTATCTAGTGGCGCCGATGCCAAAGATGCAGAAATTTTCACTATATCTATTCCTTACTATTGATTATTTTTTTAACTTCTATATATTATCCCCTCTGCAAATCAACATCTTTATTAAATTTTTCTGAAATACCAATAACCCATTTAATGGTTTGTTCTACATCAGATTTATTAACAACTTGAACAGCTGAATGACTATAACGGCTAGGAATGGAAATAGCTGCCACTGTGTACCCATGCTCGCCTAAATAAATTTGGAAAGCCGGTTCCGTAATGACTCCCACAATTACCTCACGCTGCAATGGGATTTTTCTTTCTTTTGCGACTCTCTCTATATACCGCTTTAATGGAGGAGATGAAATATGACCCGCTAAGGTACCTCGTCCATGAAAGTCCATCATTTTTATCGCTGGACCTCCACCTAAGACAACAGGTTGAAGATCGTGAGGTGAGTATGGATCATCCACAGCAATAGTAATATCCAGAGAGATTATTGCATGCGGATCTATATGCACAACAGCCGGTGTGGATCCACGAATACTGAATTCCTCCAAAACAGTAAACGCAAACGCAAGCGAACAATTGGGTCGATTATTTTTAAAAAATTCAAGCACCTTCAATAATACATAAACACTCACTCGGTTATCCAATGCCTTAGAGCAAATAAGACCTTCCCCAAATTCTCTAAAGTTTGGATGATAAGTTACTGGATCTCCCACTTGTATACCTGCTTTATTAACAGCCTCACGAGTAGATAATCCAATATCTATATACATTTCATGGATATTTGGCACTTTATATTTCTCTTCACGTGTTGTAATATGATGAGATTTCGTGCCAATAAAACCTCCAAATATTTTCTCTTCTTCTGTTAGCACATCCATCCATTGCCCTAATAGACTCTTCTCTGGCATTCCACCTACCCTCTCCAAGAGTAAAAAACCATTATCAGTGATATTTCTCACGATCAAGCCAAGTTCATCAATATGCGCTTGTAACATTAAACGACAATCAGGCTCAGATTTCCCCTTAATAACACCAATGACATTACCGATTCGGTCAACCTCAATTTCATCAACCAATGTTTTGATGTAATTGTAGATGAATCGAATCATCAGATCTTCACGACCTGACACAGCATGTACTGCACAAAGTTCGTTTAATAATTCCCAATTATTATTCATTTCTTTCTCCATTGCTTTTCTTTAGGGGAGTTTTGCCTATTCAAAATGAAAGGGAGGAATCCTAAGTTAGATTCCTCCCTCCCTAATTTAATCTAGTAAATTATTTAAAAAGTGACGCAAGAGCGTTCAGAACCCATGCAACCCAGTTACCTCCTGACAATCCAGTTATCAGAGTTGCACCTTCTGGGATCTCATAGCCAATATCTTGGGCAATTTGCGTCAAACCAGGTGCAAATGCATTGGCAATATATAGCACCATGACCATAATAATGGTCCCATATAGAATTGATCTGAAGAAGTTGCCCTTAGTAAGCGGTGGAACCATTGCAACGAAGAAAGCAGTTGCGGCTAAGTCAGCAAAGGGTAAAGTTCTGTTGCCTGGCAAAACGAAGGAAAGGAAGAGCGTGATCGGAATCAAGAGAATAGCAGTGGCAATAGTGATAGGATGTCCTATTAGGATTGCAGAGTCTAGACCGATATAGAACTCACGCCCCTTGAAGTGCTTGGTCATAAACTGGCGTCCGGCTTCAGATAGTGGTGTAAGACCTTCCATAAAGATAGCAATAATGCGAGGAACAATTAGCATTACCGCGCCCATTTGGACAGCCAAGGTTAAAGCAGCTTTATCAAAGCCGTAAGCGATAAGCCCAAGTACAAGACCAAGAAAAGCGCCCATAATTAGCGGCTGACCGAGAATACCAAATTTTTTACGAATGACATCTGGCTCCCAGTGAATGTCACGTAAAACAGGGATCTTATCAACAATCCAGTTAAGAATCAGGATAACAGGAACACTTGTAGTCGCCCATCCTTGTGGAATAGAAATACCCGGTAGATTAAAGAATTCCTGAACCTTCTTTGCAACCAAGTCAGCTATCACCAAGCAGTATATACTGTGAATTGCTGCAGCAGCCAAGCCCATTACTAGACTCCCAGTAGCTAGGTATACTAATGAACCTGAGAAAGCATAGTGCCAAAAGTTCCAAATATCAACATTCAATGTCTTTGTTAGCCCAAATACAAGCATAAGCAGGTTAACACCAAACGCCACCGCAATAACAAGAGCACCAACTGATGTGCCGAAGGCTATTGCGGCTGCCACACCCCACCCAACATCAACCGCTTCCAACTCTACTCCTGTTTTTGCAATTAAGGCCTTTGTAGCCGGATCTAATGCACCAATTAATAAACCAATCACCAAGCCTAAACCAACAAAACCAACGCCCACTGTAAGGGCAGAGGTTAAGGCTTTCTGAAATTTCATACCCAGGATCAGCCCAAGGACAAGAATAACTATTGGAAGCATAACGGATGAGCCTAACCCAGTAAGAAAATTACCAATCGCTTGTATAGTTTCCATTTTTATCTCCTAAAATATTTATTGTTTTTGTGAATTATCAGCTTCTTTTTCTAATACATCATCAATCTTATTAATCACCTCCTTTATGCCTACCCCTGTAAGAAATGGTATGCCATCGATTACAGGAATATCAAGATCAAAGGGAACAATTGTTGTTGAAATAACAACACTTGCACCATCAAGAAAGCTGGGAATTTCTTGAACACGACATTGGACAATATTAACTTCCTTTCCCCTTTTTTGAAGCAGTTCTTCAACCTTTAAAGCAACATGTGTAGATGTAGCTATCGCTGTACCACAAGCAACTATTATTTTATATTTTCTCATAGATAACGAAACCTGCTGTAATAAATTTAATCTCCTATAATTTTTTCTGAAAAAGTTGTCTCAAACATCCATATATCATATTCATATACGTCATCAAAAGGAGGCGGAACAACAGCCATTAATCGTACCTTCTTTTCCTTCAGTTCCTTTTTAAATAAAGTCTCAATATTTCCTGGATCACCGTACTGCGAGTGCACAACAATGATTTGTATATTTGGAAGCTTAACCAATTTTTTAAGTATTTCTTCCGTGCTAAATGTCACAGATTCCGGCTCACAAATTGCGATCATAGCCTTCTTCTCATCCCCTGCCGCCACATCAACCTCAACTTTCTCGTTACCAATTTTTATCTGAGGTAAGATAAAAACCTCTTTGTAACCTGATTTCACAAAAGATCGTGCCATATAGAACCTGAGAATATGCCTTAAATGAGCTTCTTCATTAGTAGGTTTAGGTATTGATGTACGGAACGTTACATAATCCCCCATTTTTTCCAAATTAATTGCTCTTGATTCATTTCCACTAAAATCTATTTTAACTGCCATAGTCTTTACTCCTTTTTGTTATTTAGAAGTAAAAATATTAAAAAAACCTAAGATCCATAAAACCATCCCCTTATTATCATTAATGGACAGCTTTTAAAGTCATTTTATAATTTCTTATTTACATAGAGGAGAATAACAATTGCCATAATTTTTTAAGACTATATTTTTTATTCTAACATCTTCATTATAATTGTTAATCTCATATACTCTAAAAATGGATATAATAATTTTACATCAAAGTCTCTCATTATGCAACTTTATTAAACATCCAATTGTTCACTTTGTCTTACTTCTAATCACCGCCGCATTTAGCAAAAATTGTAAAAATGTACTCAGAATATTAACAATTTATCTTTAAAGCGTCAAAATGACAACTTATGATAAAATTCCACCCACAATCAGGCGACGTGGCCAAGTTGGCAAGGCAAGGGTCTGCAAAACCCTGATCACGGGTTCGAGTCCCGTCGTCGCCTTATTAAAAAGGCCGATTTGTATCTGCCTTTTTCAACTATTTTGAAATATCGCCTTTTGTGCCAGCTTATTCACCCTCTCATTATTCGGTTCGCCATAATGCCCACGTATCCAACGCCATGTAACCTGGTGGCGTTTCGCTTCCTGCACTAACTGCTTCCACAGATCTACATTAACCAATTTGCCGCCCTTACGCCGCCAGTTGCGCGCTTGCCATACCGGCAGCCATTCCTCAATGCCTCGCTTGAGATATTGTGAATCAGTATAAAGTGTGATTTGTGCTTGATAAGGAACAGCCCTTAGCGCTTGAATGGCAGCGGTGAGTTCCATGCGGTTATTAGTAGAAGGATTCACGCCCCCGCTCAATACTTTTTCCCCCTCTGGCAAGAATAGTATCGCCCCCCATCCCCCTCTGCCCGGATTAGGGTCGCAGGCACCATCGGTGTAAACAACAACCTTAGGCAGATTCTTTTTATGGTTATATTTATTCACTCAGCACCTCCCTTGCAGTGGATTCTATCTGGGCAAGGATATCAGGGATACCCTCTAGGTAAACATTAAACTGCTTCAACTGCCAAGAAGCGTCCTGTAGTATATGCCCAACAACTTGCCATGAAAACAAAACGGGTTCCGGCTGTGCAAGGGGAATAAATTGCAAAGCCTCATCCCAGCTTGAATGTCCTTTCCGAAAATCAACCAGCTCATCTAAAGCGGTGATTGTAATCGGCAATGTTCCTGTTGTTCTAATTAACACCGCCTGGTTCTGTGAGGAAAGCATCCAGCGGATAAATAACCAAGCTGCCAATTGATGTTCTGCATCTGAAGGAAAGACTCCATAAGATAAACTCTCTACAAGTATAGTTGGCTTTTCGCTTATCGAAGGATAAGGCAGCATAGTCCACTCATCCTGGTTGCCCTCGATTTCATCCATTTGCTCCTGAATTAGAATATCCCGTGAATCACCACTGAAAAATAGCGCTTGGCGTTTGGCAAAATAACTGTATGGGGTAGATTTCCTGCCAATCCAGGCACAATCTATATGATAAATTGTGTGCAAGAATTCAAAAGCATCTTCATTATTGTCATTCAGGAATAAGTAGTTTTGCCCTTCCTCCTTTGGAAGCTCGCCACCCCCAAACACCCGCAGCCAGCTTAGAACAGTCATCGGTTCCGTGTTGAAAATCCATCCGCCTGTTCCGTTATTTTCGAAATTATCGTCAAAGGCATTCCCGCGTGCAGCCGCACAAGCCTGATTAAGAAAATCATCTGGTGTGATTGGTGGGGTAGCAAATCCGAGCTCCTGTGCCCAAGTCTGATTGTAAAAAATAACATTTATACTACGTTCAGCCGGAACCCCAAAACGACCCTCCACATCCACATCCTGATTCCAGAAAATAAGTGGAAAGGAGAGAATCTCTTCCTCTGTCAAGCCCCACTGTGGATGTTTAATATAAGCTTCGAGGTCAATTTGCCCACCATTCTCTTCGTACCATGCCCTCAAAAAAGCTCCTGGGGCTGCAATCAACGCCGGTAACTCTTCTCGTTCTTTGATACCCACAACACTTTCCACTAAAAAATCCGTGTTTGCTTTTGAGGATGTGAAAACCATAATACCCCAGGGGTTAGTTTCATTAAAATTAGCCACTAACCCATCAACTGCCCCCGCTGCTTCTCCCGACCAGGGATGCCAGAATTGGATTTCAATACCCTCACTCAAATCATCTGGAATCTCGTTTTCAATGCTCGCTTCCATGTGAGGAGTAACTGAAGCAACTGGGGTCCTAGTGGGTTTATCATGGGTTGGAACAACTGTCTCAGCTATCTCTCCATTACTCCTATCTTTGGCTGAAGAGCATGCAGTGAGAGCAATGCTTACTAAGACACACAAGACGAATAAGCGCCGCATAGTGTTTAATCTTACCAAGAATATGTAGGAATTCTTATTGATTTCAAGGAGTTGGAATTTACCTCGATTAATTTGCAGATTTCGCACAGCGGAAGCCTACGCGTGGATATGGATGGACTGAATGAGAGGAGTCACGCATATAGGTTGTCACCAGATAAGCAGGTGACCAGTATGATCCACCACGAATAGTATGATCCATAATGATGCCTGGCCCTTGCGGGTTATGATTGGGAGCCACTTTGTAATAATCGAAATCAAAATAATCCGCCAGCCATTCCGCTGCGTTCCCCATCATATCCAATAGGCCGTAAGGGCTAGCACCCTCTGGAATGCTGCCAACTGGTAGTAATTTTGCATTTCCGCTCTCCCGACTATTAGTGAGAACAGGATCCCATTGATCACCCCAGGCATATTTTCGCCCATCAATACCACGTGCCGTTTTTTTCCATTCCGCCTCGGTCGGCAAGCGCATACCTCCCCATTCGCAATAGGCTACGGCATCTTCCCCCAGGATACCTGTGATTGGTAAATTCGGCGCCTCTTTAGCATAATTCGGATTGAATCCTGGTGCATCATATCCTGTTACCTCGATAAATCGTACAAAATCAGCACGTGTAATCTCATTTAACCATATCCAGAAAGTATCTAAATATACTTATCGCTAGGGCTCATTGGAACGGCGTCCATTATTTTCCCCCATGGTGAACCAACCTGATGGAATATATACTATTCCATTCTTAATAAAAGTAACAATTATTTTTCCCTTGGTCATTAGAGGTGAGACTTCCCATTTTATCGTTATCAATAGCGCAAAATGTTAAACTGCATAAAATGATTACAGAACTAATTATCCTCACCGATAGAAGACTTTTCACGCACACACCTTTCTCTCTGATAAATCACTATAGCAAAAAGAGATTATTAATTCAATTGTTGAAAACCGTATTTGACAAAGAAGTCTGAAATCTGTATAATCACTTAAAAAATATCAAACACTCTGAGAGTAGTAAGTTTAAGGAAAGCTGATAGAGAAGGAGCGTTAGCAGCTGAAAACCTCCACAGCAATACCGCAACTGAAGTCGCTCAGTAAATTTGCCGAAGAAATCGCATCTAGGAGAGTAGAACGGCACGGGTAAGCCCGTTAGCGCGCAGCCAGAATAGTAATTCTGAGTTGAGAGCGGCATTTGAAAAAATGACGAAGTGAGGTGGTACCGCGCAGGGAAATTCCTTTCGTCCTCTAAGGCGAAAGGTTTTTAATTTTATTAAATAATGGAGTAAAACATGCCTGAATTCAAACTGTCAAAAGCTTATGATTTCAAAAACACAGAGCAACGCATCTACCAGTTTTGGGAGAAAAATGGTTATTTTAAGCCATCCAATGATCCTAAAAAACCCGATTTCGACCCCAGGAAAAGCCCCTTCGTTATCTCCATTCCTCCTCCGAATGTAACCGGTTATCTGCACCTGGGACATGCCATATTTGTTTCGCTACAAGATCTGATGATCCGTTACAAACGCATGAAAGGCATTCCCGCCTTATGGGTACCGGGTTCAGACCACGCGGGTATTGCCACACAGTTGCAAGTTGAAAAAGCGCTTGAAAAAGAGGGCCT
Organism: Anaerolineae bacterium; assembly: GCA_011176685.1. Classification (GTDB taxonomy): domain Bacteria; phylum Chloroflexota; class Anaerolineae; order Anaerolineales; family Anaerolineaceae; genus A373. The sequence continues at coordinate 23,781 of DUED01000004.1, read as the reverse complement.
CAGCAGAGATGATATTGGGCGTAAGGAATTTGTGCAACGCACTTGGGAATGGAAAGAAAAGTACGGCGGAATTATTACCCGTCAAATCCGCCGGTTAGGCGCATCCTGCGACTGGACCAGGGAACGCTTTACTTTAGATGCAGGCCTATCAAAAGCTGTTAGAGAAGCGTTTGTACATTTGTATGAAAAGGGCCTAATTTATCGCGGTCTAAGATTGATTAACTGGTCTCCTCACCTGCGCACTGCAGTTTCAGATTTAGAAGTTGAATATTCGCAGGAGCCAGGCACACTCTACTACTTCAAATACATATTTACGGACGATTCAAGAATATACATACCTGTTGCAACCACACGTCCGGAAACCATCCTGGGTGACACAGCTGTGGCTGTTCATCCAGAGGACAAACGTTATGAGAAATTCATTGGCAGGAAAGTGCTTGTGCCCATCCTCGGGCGGCAAGTACCCGTAATTGCAGATGATTATGTAGACAGGGAGTTCGGCACTGGTGCACTGAAGGTTACTCCTGCCCATGATACGAATGACTACGAAATCGGACAGCGACATAAGCTGGGTACAATCAATATCTTCAATGAAGATGCAACCATCAATGAGAATGGTGGTCCGTATAACGGATTAGATCGTTTTGAATGCCGCAAGAAAATGTGGGGGGACATGCGTAAGGCAGGTTTGGTAATCAAAGAAGAACCTTACACTCTAAACATACCTCGCTCACAACGAGGTGGTGAGATCATTGAGCCAATGATCAGCACACAGTGGTTCATAAGCATTAAACCTTTGGCTGAAGCTGCCATTGAAGCCGTGCGCGATGGCCGTATTAAGATTGTACCGGAACGATTCTGCAAAGTCTATTTCAACTGGATGGAAAATATTCGAGACTGGTGTATCAGCCGGCAATTATGGTGGGGACACCGCATCCCGGTATGGTACTGCAAAGACTGCAATGAAGTGACAGTAGCGCGCGAGGATCCTACAGAATGCGCACACTGCAACAGCAGCAACATCTATCAGGACGAGGACGTATTGGACACATGGTTTTCCTCTGGATTATGGCCATTCTCGACCCTCGGCTGGCCTGAGGAAACACCTGACTATCAATATTTCTACCCAACTTCCATGCTGGAGACCGGTTATGACATACTTTTTTTCTGGGTAGCACGCATGATTATGAGCGGGTTGGAATTCACAGGGCAGGTCCCCTTCCATACTGTATACCTGCATGGCTTAATTCGCGATGAACACGGGCAAAAAATGGGTAGAACCAAAGGGAATGTAATCGATCCACTAATCGTGATGGATAAACTTGGCACCGATGCCTTACGCTTTACCCTGCTGGTTGGCTCCTCACCCGGGAAAGATATGAATCTCAGTTTAAAAAAGGTTGAAGCGAACCGCAATTTTGCTAATAAGATCTGGAATGCAGGCAGGTTTGTGATTAACGCAATAGGACAAGGACCTCAAAATCCACAAACCGAGCCAAAATGGAGTAGTGCAGATGAATACATTCATGCACGAATGCGTGCTGTTGTAAGAGATGTGAATCGCCTGTTTGAGAATTACCAGTATGGCGAGGCAGGCAGGCAAATTTATGATTTCTTCTGGAGTGAATTCGCAGATTGGTATATCGAAATCGCCAAACTGCAGTTGAGAAAAGGTGGGGATGACGCATTTTATACTTCCCTTACCCTGGTACGAGTGTTGGATAAATGCCTGCGCTTACTGCACCCTTTTACGCCATTTGTAACTGAAGAGCTTTGGGGGCATGTAAAGCAAGCTGTACAATCTCATTCTAATGAAATAACTGTAGAAGGTGGTTGGACAGATGCACTCATTATTGCCAAATGGCCTGAATCAAAATCAAAAGAAAAATGGGAAGACAAAGCCATAAAATCTTTTACAAAAGGCACAATTGAACATTCAAAAGCATTCCGAAACCTGAAAGCAGATCTCGGAATACCTTATTCTCAATATATTGGTGGGACAATACTAACTACACCCGAAAATTTAACTTTCGTTGAAAGTCAAGAAGAATATATTTCATCTACGGGTGCAATAAATATCATTGATATCACTGATAATATAAAAACAACTGAAGCTTTATCAGCCTATCCCTCCATGAGTGTTCCTTCTACTGGAAGCGTAATATATCTTCATGATGAATCATTCAACGATCCTATAAGGAAAGAGAATTTAAAAAAACAATTAGATGACACATTAAATCAAATTATTAGATTAGAAAAACTTCTTTCCGCTGAATTCTCCACGAAAGCACCAAAAGAAATTGTTGCAAAAGAAAAAAGTAAACTGGAAAATTATCAGGAAACGGCTGAAAAATTAAAAAAACAAATAAAAGAACTCAAATAAAACATCTATTAAAACAGCTTTACTTCTTTTACCACAAGCTGTTTACTACTTACTTTGTTTAATAACATTAGCTATATTAAACCAAAGAATAAGATGGATTTCGTAATAGTCATTATTAAAAAAATCGGAATACTACAAAATTCTCAATAGGACACTCCGATTTTCTATTCTATTGAAATGATGGGTGGTTTTAGTAATAAATCACGCGCGGCAATCGCTTCGCCTGAGCTATCCAATCTGCTACCTGCCTCTCACTTGGCAAGCGTCGGACCAGCCTATTTGCACGGTTTGTCTCCACTAATTTCTTATAGAGATTTACAGCCACGCGCTGGGCAAGTTCTGGAACGGTATCCACACCGGCTTCTTCCAGTAGGTCTGAATATTCTTCCATCACGCCGTTGATACGCCAGAGGTCAGCATGATTGACCCATTCAAGAATTAGCCTCTCAGAGATACCCGTCGAAGCTGCAATTGTATCGCGCCCATTAGTTGAAGCACCTTGTTTAAGCAAAGCTTCAACAGTACGTATGCCATAATCGATCAACCTGTGTCGATAGACCTCTCCTATACCCTCGATTTTCAATATATTGGCCATTTTTTCTCCCTTTTGAGCGTAATTCAGACAATCATAACTTCACTACTAGGTTTATTGTAGCATTGAATTAAGATTAATACACCCAATTTCTAATTAATAGAAACGATTAAAACCAATGATCCTTATCATTTCAATCGCTTCGTTTTTTTCCAACAATTGAGAGGACTTTGCCAAAATAAATACGGTGATAGTCGCGTTTTTGGTAATGTCTCAGAATCTCCTCATCTAAAAAATGCACTGGTTGCATATCATCCCAGTAGATTTTCTTGCACTCAATAATCAACTCGGCTTCAGCAAAACCGGGTGCAGCAATAGTTTTAGACGCAATGGGAGTAAGACCAGATTCCGCGATTTTGTCTCCATCCCGACCTGATTTGGTCCCTAACAAATTCAAAGCCTGGCGATATTTTTCAGGGAAAGTGCATAATGTAAAAGAATTGTATTTCTCCATAAATTTATATGTGTATCGTGAATGTCGAACAACAACCTGCGCAAAAGGCATATTCCAGATATTTCCTAAACTACCCCAGGCAACCGTCATAGCGTTGTAATCTTTCCTCTGAAGATCCCCACAGGTCAACAGCAACCATTGTTTTGCCCAGATAGAAATGGGGTGGGTTATCAATTCATCGATAATAATATCGGACATTTTTTTACTTCCCTTATGATTAGTTTAAGAATCTTCCGGGATAAATTCCCGCACAGCTACTACAGCTTCCAAATTTATCGCCCCATATACATGTGGAAATAATTCTTGTCCTCCCTCCAAATTCTCCTCTTTTACTTTTGAGGACAATTTTGACACATCAATTTCCACGAGCACCAAATCTTCTACATTCTTAAAGAATTGGGACCCAACTTTTTTCACCTGATCCCAGAAACAGCAGTGGATAAACCCTTCTCTTCCTAGTGTATCCGCAGAGTAAATTCCCATATCCAGCGCTTTACGCCAATCTGCCGAATGAGCAATGTGAAATATATTCGCTGATCTCATTGGCATTCATTTGGAAAGTTGAATCAACACAACCACCCAGGATCCTGCTATCTTAACAAGCTCTTCCTTGCTGATTTCACCAGATTCATTCAAACGTATATTGAAAAATCTAGCGTACCGTGGATCTTTTCTGAGATTTTTATTAATTTCTTCAGCAACCCTAGTTTTCTCCTCAATCAATTCTGCCCAACCGTCTTTCTCCTGGCCTTTGATTAGCACTCTAACCGTTGCACCACCGCGAATATTCCACCACCAATTGCGGTCTCGCTGGCTTACAATACGCAGCGATTTTCCTTCTTGCTGAAAATTTACCGGTGCAGAGAATTTTTTGCCTGACTTACGGTCAGTATAGGTAATGACTATCATATCGTCACTGAGGAAATCATGCAGGGGAGAACGCAACAAAGCACGTACGAAGGGATTGCCAACCGAATTCAGAAACTTATTCTTTGCCATCTTTTCACACCTCTCTTGTAAAGCTGTGTACTATTAATCCGATATTCAAAACTTCAGATTTCATTGAACCTTAACTTCTCGCCACAACTCATTATGAGCATTCTCAATCAGCAAATTCTGATTAAATTATGAATCTTTTATTTCACTCCTATTGCAAAATGAATAAATTTGTAAATAAGCATCATTGTCGGTTCAGTTAATTCCGGCTGGATCAATTCCATTCCGTGATACGGTTCATCATAGATGAACACCTTGTAATTTTCTTCAATAATCTCCTCACAAATCTCCGATTCTCTTTCTGATGTTATGCACCAGACGGGTTTGGGAGGATCTTCCTTGCCAAGATTGTTGACCATCTCATCAAATCTCATGTCCAGGTAATTGCCGGGTGAGAGCGATAATGCGCCTACACATGTGGTAGCTTGAGTATTATGCAAGGAGCAGCCATCCACCGCGCCGTCTGCACCAATGCTAGCACCGATCACTACAATCTGATGTGGATCGACACCTTCCAGTTGACTCGCCACATCCATTGCTGCTTTTGCATCTAAAGCCCAGCCATCAGGTAAAAAATCCTTACAACCGCCATCACAACCACGGAAAGTGAACGTGAAAACCGCATAGGATTCCTCTTCTTCAAGCAGAGGGAACCAGGTGGGATCCAGCCAAGGGTCACCGCCTTCAGATTTCCCCCCAAGACCCCGGTTCTGCAGCCAGTAGGCAATCTCCACCCAATCATCCTGGTCTCCTGGCGCCCAATGCATCAGCACGATCACCGGTACAGGATTTACTGCAGCTGGGAAGTAACGCCCAGTATGTTGATGCCCATCTGAGGCTTTAAATTCTACTTTCTGCGGCCTCGGTGGTAATGGCTCAAGACCAGGTACCCCTGCAACCTCTGGCTCTGCAACTTCTTCTGCAACACCGGCCTCTTCCTCCTCGTTTTCTTCAGCAGATGCTTCAGCTTCCAACTCTTGTTCCGCCTCTGTAGCAATAGCTTCGCCATTGCAAGTTGTTGAAAATGCTAGCAGCAATGAGCACAGCAGTAAAATTAATATTGATGATCTTCTATAGCCTTTCATTTCATCTTTATTTGATAAAAAATATTCGCTCCTTAATTTTAGCAATTTTTGAATTTTGTATTTAAAAAAAGGACGATCAAAAACCGTGCTTGTCACTATCCCTTTGCGCGGATGTGTCGATATCTTGTGAAAAGAAAACCTATTACCGTAACTGCCAGAAGTACAATCACAACATTTTGGTAAGTGCTGATCCAATCTGCAATCAAAGGCCACTGCTCACCAAGCAACCGTCCTCCCAAAGTCAAAAGGAAGCTCCATAATGCTGTTCCGGCAATTGTAAAAAATGTGAATTTCGTTAAATTCATGGATGCTACGCCTGCCGGGATCGAAATGAGACTGCGAATGATTGGCACCATACGTCCAAATAAAATAACATATTCACCGAACTTCCTGAACCATCCCAATGAGCGGTCGAGGTCTCCTGTTGTTAACATCGCAAACCGCCCATATTTTTCAAGTATCGTTCGTACGCGTTGCTCACCCAACCATTTCCCCAACCCATAAAATATAAATGCTCCTAATAGGGAGCCGAACATCCCCACAATAGTCACAGATCCCAAGTTGAACCTGCCAGTTAATGTCAAACTGCCAGCCAGTGGCAGCACGACTTCAGAAGGAATTGGTGGAAAAATATTTTCCAAGAACATCACCAGTCCCAAACCAGGGTAACCCATTGTACTGATGACGTTCTCCACCCAAAGCTTGATCGTATTTAAAACCTCACCCAAATCCATTTAGTACTCCGTATTTTTTTATCTATTCAGTATTAAAAGCGGAAGAATTATAAAGGATTGATTAAAATTGAGTCCCTTAATCCTTACTTTTCATATTTACCTGGATAATCACACCTACAATGAACAATCCAATCAAAAGCACCAATGGGAATGGGTCAGGGGGTAAATTCAAATTTTCATCTCTAAGGCATTGCGTTATTAATACTGCTCCGCTTGCAGAAGACAGCACAATGAGCGCCCAATCAAACATAGAACCAGCTAATATCGCCCCTAAAATACACCCGGCGGCTACCACCAGCCAGAAGTACTGGCTAACATCTAAGGGTATATAACCCAATAAATTATAAACGATATAACCGCCTGAAATAAATCCCGCGATGCCAACTGCCGCCTTTTGCAGCAAGATTGCCAACAACGCTCCCAGGAAGCCAAAAATTAACGATATTGTCAATATGAGAGTATCAGATTGCCCTGGCAACAACTGCGGGAAAAAGGTTATACCAAATATGAATCCCATACCACCAACAAACAACCAGAACAATTTTCGACCCAGGATCAGCATTGCTGCACCTGCGACAAGATTAATTGGGTTCATTCTTCCCTCCGATTAAACATCATTATGCATATGCAAATTATACGCGATTCCTATTTAAAATTTTGCAACTAAAGAAAAAAGAGACTTCTAAAAAGTCTCTTCCTCATGCAAATACAATTATTTTACACGAATGAACGTGCGAATGAGAATTAGCACACCAATCAAAATTAACGCTACAGGGATCGTTGGTATTCCAAAAGAATCCAATCCGAAACCGCTTAGGCCAATGACCAGCTCAAAGAAAATGAAACCAATTGCGAACATAGTCAAACCGATACTCATCAATCGACGGCCCGAGCGTGCCATACTCTCGTGCCCTTTGTGGGTTCCATAGACTATCTGGCTAAACCCAATAGATGTGGGAGCAATCAAAGCCCAGGCATACGCCCAGCTTGCCCAAAGGTTAAATGTAGTTTGCAAGAAAAACACAAAACCGAGCATTGTCAGAATGCTGCCCAGGATCGCTAGTCCCTCGCCGCTTCTGCTTTTTGTGGAAAGCGCTGAGAGAAAAATCAGAACGCCGGGAACGATAAAGATAAATGGCCAAAGAAATTCTCCAAACGGAAACCCAAGCAGCTCACCTGAGAGAAGAATGATACCGAGAATCAGCAAACCAGCGCCAAGTATCAGAGCACCTCGATCTGAGTGGCGGACGGGGGCTTCAGGTTTAGGTTCTTCTTGTATCATTTGAACTTCAATAACATCGGGTTCCTGTTTTTTTTCAACTTTGGGCTTTGCACGCCTGGTGGTCTTTTTCTTTTCACCTTTTACAATCTTTCCTTGTGGTTTTTCAATTTTTTTTGCCATTTTTAATCTCCCATCAATAAAAATTCCTGAATTAATTGTAATGAAGAACAATTCCTTCACTCACATATACGAAAATAATTCTGGAAGGTTGCTGAAAACTTTCACCTGACGAATTTGAAAATTTACTTCTCCTCTCTTCTCTTTCGGCGGGTATCCAACCACTCAAGCAAACCATACCAAACGGTAATGGTTGCAGTGCCCTCATCAATGTGCCCCACAACCGGAATATAATCAGGAATTAACTCAAAGATCCCCAGCGTTGGGAACGTAAGATAAGCTAATCCAAGCAGAGAAAGTAAAAAAATCAGCCATTTCGGCCAACCTCGCATGGATAACGGCGTTCCTAGTGATATTCTTTTTTTATATTTATCAGTATCCATCACATATCCCTTCCTTTTTTACTCATAGAACAATCCCCTTCCAGGTATTCGAATTCCACGGTTGTATGTTCTAGTCCACATCGTTGAGTTAAATCACGGATGACAGATTTAATATTGCGGATATCTTCTTTCTTGGCATTTTCATTCAATACGATATGCGTGGTGAGCACGTGGTGCTGGCCATCTAATGACCAGATGTGAGTATGGTGAATTCCTTTCACCTTCGGAGTCTGCAGTAATTCTTGCTCAATATGCTTTATCTCCACTTCATCTGGAACCGCCTGCAGGAATAGAGCAAGCGTTTTTTTCAGATTCCGGAACACATTAAAAAGCACATAGGCAGTTATCAATAACGAGAGAATTGGATCAAGTATCTGAATGTCTGCAGATAATAAAAACAGACTGACAATCAGCACTGCCAACCATCCCAAAACATCCTCTAACAGATGCCAGGTGATCACTCGCGCGTGCATTGTCTTTCCTTCACGCAAGCGCAATACTGCAATGCCGTTGACCAAAATGCCAGTCAGTGCGAACAGTAACATTCCACGCGCATCTGAAGGTTCTGGATGAATCAGTCTTGGAACAGTCGCTAAAACCATAAAGACCGAACCAACCACTAACACAATGGCACTCACAACCGCACCTAAAAGCGAATATCGCTGGTAGCCATAGGAATAACGCAAGTCACCCTTGCGCTGCGCAATCCGTTCAAGCTGCCAGGATAAACCCAATGTGATGCTATCACCCAGATCATGGAGCGCATCAGCCAGGATAGCAACGCTGTTTGTCCACATTCCACCAATAATTTCGGCTAGCGCGAACAAGAGGTTTAAAAAGAAAACCAGACGGAGGTTAGAAATTTCTTTATGTTTGTGTAGATTTTCTTTACTCATTTTTATACAATTGTAATTTTATCAACAGATTTCATTTATTCATAATAAGTATCTATAATATATAAAATGATCATTGAATGAGGTGAAGAAAATGCTTAAAGTTGGCTATATTGGATTAGGGATAATGGGAAAACCCATCGCACGGAATATACTCAATGCTGGTTATACACTGGTTGTCCACAACCGCAGCCGGGGTGTAGTTGATGAGTTGGCAACGGAAGGAGCCATACCTGCCTTTTCCCCTGCTGAGGTGGCATCTAAGGTTGACATAGTTTTTAGCAACCTGCCTGATTCCCCGGATGTTGAAAAAGTTGCACTGGGTGAAAAAGGTATCATTTCAGGAGCGCATGCAGGACTGATTTACGTGGACAATTCCACCATTAAACCAGCAACAGCGCGCAAAGTTGCTGAAGAACTTGGAAAATTGGATGTCTTCTGCTTGGATGCGCCTGTCAGTGGCGGAGACGTTGGTGCACGCAAAGGCGAATTGGCAATTATGGTGGGTGGACCGTCAGAAGCGCTGGAAAAAGTACGCCCAATTCTTGAGGTTATCGGTAAATCCATTACACACGTTGGCGGAAATGGAGCAGGGCAAATTGCAAAAGCCGCTAATCAGATCATGGTAGCCGCGCAAATGGTAGCCATGGGAGAATTGCTAATCCTGGCTCAAAAATCTGGGGCAGATCCAGAGAAAATCATTCAAGCCATCCGCAAAGGCGCAGCGCAATGCTGGACTCTGGACAACAAGCCACAGCGGCTGTTCAGGGGCAACCGCCAACCAGGATTCAAGGCATTTATGCAGGCGAAGGATTTGAATATTATCCTGGATACCGCACGTGAATATGGCATTCCCCTGCCATCCACAGCCGTGAATGCCCAGCTATTCAACGCCATGCTGCAATCAGGAATGGCAAATCTGGACAATTCCGCCGTGATAGGAATTATTGAGAACCTTGCTGGAGAAAGATTACAAACTCACGACTAAATTAAAAGATTATCTCATTAATAAATTATTGACTTTCTAGAATTAATGTGACGTATACGTTATTCTCCCATCTCCCTCGGGATTCTCATAAGTGAAAGAAACCTCATAAATCCATGTAGGATAAAAAACTTCAGCCAAGGATTGATCAATTGGCTGAATTTCCATCGATTTCAAATCCAGCAAATAAAGTGTCACGGCCTTACTGCTCTCCTTGAAATTATCAGAAGATTGAACATCAAAAAAAACTGGGTGATCGCTGAAGACAAGCTTTCCAATATTCTTGTTTAGACTATAATCCCACCCGATTGGCGCAAGTCCAGTCAAATCATAGGATTCTAGGGTGCCTTCATCTATCCTAACTTGGTAGAAGGAAGCCTTATATGCAGCCAGGAATAAATTACCCCAGAATATCGAACTGTCTGCTGACCATCCTTCTAACCCGATAGAAGCATTCAGTAGCAGCTCATTCCCGCTAGTGATATCAAACAACTCAAACAAAAACAGCACTTTACCCCCATCATCGATAAAAATAAGTTCTTCCCCCGCACAAACAGCGACAATAGCTCCACTTGAACTTGCACGGAAATCAAGACTCTTAGCAGATATGAACTGGTATCCATTCCCATCTTCTTGATAAAGCCATAAGCTGATCTCATCATCAGAAAAATCACTCGTTCCTTTTTCTACTTCTCTGAGGATAAAAAGCTTTCCATTATGGTACTCAGCATTATGATAATGACTTTGCACTGCATCACTTAGAGTAATGAGTGTCTTAACTTCCCCAGTCTCGCTATTTTCCAGCAATACATCTACGATTTCACTGCCTTCTTCTTTGGGCATGAGGAGTACTTCATAAGCGGGCAATTTGGTTTCTATATTGCCCTCATTAGACAACGTGTCACTCTTCTTACAGGAAGTGATACTTATCATGAGAAAGGAAATTAATAAAATTGAAGACACTTTGGTTTTCATATAGTCTCTCCTCAACTTAGCAGAGCAAATCTCCCTTCCAAACCATTATGGCTTGACCCAGGAGCTTGACACGTTCACCTTGTAATTCTATTTTAACCACACCACCCCTTTGTGATGCCTGAAAAGCTGTCAACTCATCTTTCCCCAGCCGGCGTTCCCAATAAGGTCCTAAACTGCAATGGGCAGAACCGGTTACGGGGTCTTCATTAATACCTAAACCAGGAGCAAAGAAGCGTGAAATGAAATCATAATCGGGATCATCTGAACGGCTGGTTACTGATACACCTTGGGAGCAGATGGATGCTAGTTCATCAAAATCTGGTGAGATATTTCTAACTTGTTCTGCTGAATCAAGTTCAACAATGCAATTCCAGCCGCATTGACTTACTTTGCCATGGGTCATGTGCAGAGCATCAAGCAGCTTGGCTGATTGAAATGGTTTTTCTTTATTATACGCTGGGAAATCCAAAGTAATCCAGTCAGCAGTTCTTTCTGCTGTAAGTAAACCGCTGCGTGTATGTAAATACACTACTTCTCCTTCTTTTAAATATCCTTCTGAAAAGAGCACAAATGCACTAGCCAAGGTGCCATGGCCGCAAAGGTCGACTTCCATTTTTGGGGTAAACCAGCGCAATTGATATTCTTTTTCCAGTGGGATTAGAAAAGCCGTCTCCGAAAGATTCATTTCTTGAGCCACTGCCTGCATCCATTCAGCTGTTCTTTCCTCATCAAGAAGGCAAACAGCCGCTGGATTTCCTTTAAAGTGATGTCTCGTGAAAGCATCTACTTGGAAAATTGGGGTTTTCATTAATAGTTACCTCTCAGGTCTGTTTGTGATTATTCTATTATATCAGGTAGTGTAAATGATAAAATTGCGGGATTTTTCAGTTCAAGGTATACTGACACAGTTATTTTGATTCATAAGGAGACATCATGAAACGCGCAGTCAGTATAAGCATTGGTTCTTCAAAACGCGATAAGACTGTTGAATTCGAATTGTTAGGGGAAAAAGTACAGCTGGAACGCATTGGTACAGATGGGGATATGCAAGAAGCTACCCGCCTGTATAGTGAGCTAGACGGGAAAGTTGACGCTTTTGGCGTAGGTGGTGCTGATTTGGGATTGCTAGTAGATGATAAATGGTACCCCCTATATTCAATCCTTCCCCTCGTTAAAAATGTAAAAAAGACACCCATTGCTGATGGCACCGGGTTGAAAACCACCCTGGAAGCGACCGTCGGACCTGTGCTCGAACAGAAGTTAGGTGGATATATAAAAAATAAAAATGTACTGGTAATGACCGCAGTAGATCGCTGGGGTTTGGCACACGGCTTTGTAGAATCTGGCTATGAATGCGTATTCGGCGATCTCTTCTTCAGTTTAGGGTTACCTATCCCCATCCGCAAAGAAACTGCTGTCAAATTCATAGCACGCCTACTCTTGCCTATCATTTCACGCCTTCCCTTCAGGTGGGTCTATCCCATCGGGGAGGAACAGGAAAAGCGAACTCCGAAGATGGAGAGTTATTTCCAATGGGCAAGTATAATTGCTGGCGATTGCCATTACATCACCAGATATATGCCTGACAAACTGAAAGGTAAGGTAATTGTTACCAACACAACTACACAGGATGACGTGAACCTTTTCCGTAAAGCGGGTGTGAAATATTTAGTAACCACTACACCAGTGCTGGACGGGCGTTCCTTTGGTGCCAATATGATGGAGGCAGCTATCCTGGCTGCTACAGGCCGAAAAGAGCCAGTTGATTATGCGCACCCAAATAAATATTTTCAAGAGATGCGTGCATATATCAAGGAAATGAAGCTGACTCACCAAATCCAGGAACTGTGAGAATGCACGCCATTATCGCTGCCGGTGGGATACCTCAGCCAGGTGAACCGCTCTATCCTCTGACACAAGGGCAAAACAAGGCACTTTTGGAAATCGCTGGCAAACCCATGATCCAGTGGGTATTGGATGCAATCAGTGGCTCAAAAAAAATTGATTGCGTTGTAGTTATAGGTCTCCCACCTTCAGTAAAATTAAATTGCAAGTATCCAATCAATTACCTAAAAGACCACCACAGTATGATAGAAAACGTCCAAGCAGGAGCACGTGCAGTTTTAAAGGAGTATCCGAACGCGTCAAAAGTCTTATTATTTTCATCTGACATACCCACTATCACCCCCAAGATTGTGGACTGGATGGTCACAGAAGTAGAATCCAGCGACCACGACCTGTATTACTCAGTAATAGAACGCTGTGTGATGGAAAAACGATTCCCCTCTTCCAATCGTACATTTATTAAATTGAAGGATATCCAGGTCTGCGGCGGGGATATGCATGCTGTTAAAATTCAGACCGCAATTCAAGGAAACACCCTCTATCAGGAAATCGCGAATGCTCGTAAGAATGCTCTAAAGCAAGCCTCATTAATCGGTTGGGGTGTAGTCTTTCTAATCCTAACGCGCAAGATGACCCTCGCGGATGGCGTCAGGTTAATCAGCAAGCGGCTGGGGCTTAGCGGCAGAGTTATTATCAGTCCATACGCAGAAGTTGGCATGGATGTGGACAAACCTGTCCAATATAAAATAGTTAAAAGCGATTTGCTCTAGCGATTGTAAATCAGATATATGGTCAACAAGATACTGCAAGCAGATGCAGCCATTTCCAAAAAAATCCGAATTCCACAGGAAGCGCGCTTTTGGCGAACTCTGGCAGCCTTTTTTGCGCATTCTGGTGATTCGTGGTTCTGGCTCTCAGGTTTATTTTTTGTTTGGCTATTGAACCGTGGGGAATGGCATACCCACGCTGCCTTGCTGGCAGCTGCAATTTTCATTCAGGCAGTATTAGTACTGAGCATCAAATTCACCGTGCGCCGCAGCCGCCCTGCCGGAGAATGGGGAGCCATTTACCGTAACACAGATCCACACTCTTTTCCCTCCGGACATGCAGTCAGAGCAATTATGCTGGCTGTGATGTGCTGGGGATTGGGTTTAAAACCACTTGCAACTGTACTAACTTTATGGGTACCATTGGTAAGTCTGGCTCGAGTTATGTTAGGTGTACATTATCTGATTGACGTGGTCGCCGGTTGGATCTTAGGTATTTTTATCGGTCTGGGTATATTAGCAATTCAGCCATTATTGTTTTCAATATTTCCCTTCAATCTCTTTTTATCGATGCATTTATTATCCGATTAATACACTAACCAATACCTTACTGTATAAGTATTACGCCAACGACTATCATAAGCGCAATATATCAGCAAATATCCCAGGCATTGGATTATGTCTAAATAATGTGTATTAAAAAGAAAACATGAGGAAAAAGCAACTGATGAATTATCCAATTGAGTGGCTGCTTGAGCCCGAAAACCCCTCAGTTCGCTATTTGACTCTAAAACACCTCCTCGATAAACCTGAAGATAATATTGATGTCCGAAATAGCAAGAACGAGATCATGGAAAAAGGCATTGTTCCAAGAATTCTTGCAAAACAGATCAATAATGGTTGTTGGGGTAAACCTGAAGATTTTTACATCAAATCAAAGTATAGGGGTACTATTTGGTCTTTTCTTATCTTAACCGAGATGGGGGCAGATAAAAACGACAAACGCATCAAAGGTACTTGTGAATTCCTTCTCAATCGAGCCCAACATACTAGAAGCGGCGCATTTGCCTATCGATCTCATCCACGGGGTGATATTGATCCACCCAAAACCTTGCCATGCTTGACTGGCAATGTGCTTTGGGGATTGATTCGCTTCGGTTATCTGGAAGACCGGCGTATCCAAAAGGGAATCAACTGGATCACGAAATACTTACGGTTCGATGACGGTAAAAGTCAACCACCAAAAATTTGGCCTTACTCATTTGACAAATGCTGGGGTAAGCATACCTGCCATATGGGTATCGTCAAATGTTTGAAAGCATTAGCTGAAATACCATCCAAGAAAAGGTCACCTGCCGCAAGAGAAACCATTAATCACGGTTCAGAGTATCTGCTAAAGCACCACATTTTTCGAAGAAGCCACGACATCTCTCAAATTGGCATTCCTGATTGGCTGGAATTTGGTTTTCCACTGATGTGGAACAGTGACATTCTCGAAGTAATATTGATTCTGCAAAAACTGGGGGTTGGAGATTCACGCATGAGAGAATCCCTTGAAATAATCCATTCAAAACAAGATGGAAATGGAAAATGGCTGTTGGAAAAAACTTACAACGGAAGATTCCTCACACGGATAGAGCAAAAAGGAAAACCGAGCAAATGGATCACACTACGAGCGATGATGGTAATCAAAAATAACAGGAATAATCAGCAATTTATTTGAAACTCCTCAGATAATATACATTTCCTTGGTATTTAATTTCTTTTAACAACCCCCCGACGATTAAATCCTCCATAGCAGACCAATTCAATTGATTTTGCCTTAATATTTTCTCTATTGCTTCCTTTCTTAAGGGATGAACAGAAGCTATACTCATTAGATCACTCTTGAAATCGCCAATACCGGCGAATTCATCCCCTTCATACTTGATAAGTAATTCTACTTTTTTAAGTTTCTGGCTTAAAACATGGTAGGCAAGATTAATAAATGCCTCGTCAGGTGTCTGTACCCATTGTTCTGCTGGAGGACGAGTAGGAACAGCCAAATAAGCAACGGATGGATTTAAACCGGCTATGAATTCTGCAATCTCCTCCATATGTTCTTGATTATCATTAATGCCCTTAACTAACATTGTTTCAGTCACTAATTCACCTTTATAGGATCTTGCGAATTCAACTTCGCCATTAAGTATTTTTTCAAAATCTAATTTGCCATGGGGGCGGTCTATTTTTTTCCAGCAATCTTTTCTAATACTATCGATCTTGAGAGAAACCCAAGAACTGTTATTCAGATCCTGCCTTACATCCTCGCGCCATAAAAGTGACCCGTTAGTAATCACGGCGATTTTCTTTCCAAGGGGTTGTAACAATTGAATTTCCTGCCCTAAATGGCTATCCAGAGTGGGTTCTCCATCTGGAACAAAGGTAAGGTAATCAACTTTCTCCCCTTTAGATTGCAATTTTTTCAATTTATCACGTACTTCCCTGAATACTTCCTTGGGGTCATAAAATGAATCTCTTTGAAGTACAAAATTCCTCGTTCGTCCAAGCTGACAATATACGCACGAATAAGTACATCGCTTGGGTGGTATATTATTGATCCCCAGGCTCCTTCCTAAGCGACGTGATGGAACAGGCCCAAAAGTAATCATTATTAATCTAATCCTTTCGCTACCCTGTAATCATTTATATCAATTACCAGCTTGATATGCGTAATACTCTTCTGATGAAGTATATATAGTGATCTACTACAACTCTTTCTCAAGTGTATTCCAAATATTTTTAATTGCCAAAGATACCTGCCCATTTGAATATTCAGTAACAGGTTTGCCTTGCGTCACCGCTTCAATTACAATGGTATCAAAAGGGATCTCTCCAATCATCATTAACCCATTATCGTCAAGATACCTAATAATCCGCATAGATAAATTGCGGTTCAGATCCGCTTTATTGATTACTACAAATGCCGGAATTTTAAAATGATGAGTCGTATCTAAAATCCTCTTTAAATCATGGATGCCTGATACTGTCGGCTCTACAATGAGCAAAGCCAAATCCACATCTGAGCTCGCAGCAATTACCGGGCATCCAATTCCAGGCGGACCATCAATTAGCAACAGCTCAGCATTAGATTGACTTATGAAATTATTTGCTCTTTGCTTTAATATGTTCACTAATTTGCCTGAATTTTCATGACCAGCAAAAAGATGGGCATGAAATAGAGCGCCATAGCGAGTTTTTGATCGAAACCATTCACCATCTTTACGATCTAGCAATCTGATTGCATCTACCGGGCATTGATAGAAACATGCCGCGCACCCATCACAAGCAGTAGGATCGATGCGAAAAATGAATCTGCTGTGATCTCCCTGAGGGTTTGTTCTTGCTTTCTTTGAATCTAATTTCATGACTGCATCAAAGCGACAAACCTCGAAGCATTTTGCACACGAATTGCAAACTTCCGAGTCAATTTCTGCAACTTTACTCCCCCAAAAATCATGTTTTTCTTGCTTAAGTGGAGATAATAATAATTCTAGATTTGCTGCATCAACATCCGCATCCACAAGAACCAGAGAGGTTCTTTCTGAAGCTAAATGCGCTAAAGCAGCAGCAACCGTCGTCTTCCCCGTCCCACCTTTACCGCTAAGAATAACTATCTTCTTCATTAGAAAACGCCTGTTGTCTCTTCATTACCCTCTGAATTTTTATAAATAAATTCTGAAATTCTATTTTATATTCTGGAATAATCTCAACCAAAATTTTTCCACCAGAATAAATTTCAGCGATTTTGCGATCAAATGGAATTTTCAGCAGAATTGGAATTTTATTGGATTGGCAATATTCTTTTACACCTGTATCTCCGATACCATCTCGATTTATTACAACTCCTACAGGCAAATTAAGCTCATCTTTGGCTATTATTACGGCTGCTTTCAGGTCATGTAAGCCAAATGGGGTCGGTTCTGTAACTAACAACACAAAATCCGCACCACGCATACTTTCCACCACTGGACACGAAGCGCCTGGCGGGGCATCTATTATTACGGTTCCTTCTCCCTGAAGAGCCCCTTGCATCCATTTTTTCAATTCTTGTATTACCGGTACCGGCGACAATTTTCCTATATCTAACATCCCGTTTGCAAATTCCATCCCCCGCACAGATCCACGCTCCACAATCCCCACTTTATCAGGCGTATCATGAATGGCTTGTTCAGGACAAATTAGACCACAACTCCCACAAGCATGACATATATCTTTAAAAACAAATGCTTTCTGATTAATAATTGCCATGGCATGATATTGGCATACTTGTGCACATTTACCACACCCAGTGCAAGTCTCAAAATCAATGAGAGGAAAATACTGCTCAACATTCTTCTTACGATATATTTTTGGCTGAAGGAAAAGGGCAGCATTGGGCGCTTCCACATCACAATCAAGAAATGTTAATGGTTGGATTTCCCCACTTTGCTCATAAGAAAAAAGACTCACCGCCAGGTTGACTGCAACAAAAGTTTTCCCTGTACCTCCCTTTCCACTTGCAATGGTGATGATCATATTTTTTTTAATTTATCTTCAACCCCAAAAGGACTTAATAATCTGAATAGCGTAAATTAGAACTTTATCATATGCTAAAGTTTGCTAATTGGTAATTAATGGTACTAGATCACACTGAAATTATTTCCTGTTCAGAAAAATTAATGAACTTACTCTGCATGAGATAGACTCTCTTTACATGGCGCTGCGCCGGTTGAACCTTCCTTAAGATACCGATCAAGTACATCAGCAACCTTACCAGATACACCAGTAGAAACTTCTATATCGTATTGTTTAAAATATTGAACGGCACGCCGACCCATTCCGCCGGCAAGCATCACTTTAACTCCTTGATCCCGCATAAAACCGGGAATCTGCCCTGGTTCATGGGTCCTGAAATAAGGATTTTCAATTACTTTAACTTTTTGAATTTCCTGACCCTGCACTTCAATTAGCGTATAGTAAGGACAGCGGCCGAAATGTGCGCTAACTTGACCCTTTAACTCCTCTTGATCATTCGAAGAAACAGCAATTAGCATTGTTCAACCTCCTTGTTATAAATTACAGGTTCATTCTTTTAACTACTATAGTTAATGAACCCCTTTGCAAAAATTCCCTTTATATCCAATACTCACTTTCCAATATATTATTTTCTGCGATTCTTTGTATCGTAACTTTCCAATTCTTCATCTATAAACATTTTCACAGCTTGATTTACTTTGCCATTATGACAGATGAAGATATGAATATTTGCTTGTTCAAGGACACGTAAAGCATTAGGCCCAACTTTCTCAGTTAGGATCACCTGCGCTCCATTGTCCATAACAAATTGAGCAGCCTGTATTCCTGCCCCACCTGATGCCTGCTTGGCAGGGTTAGCAAGAGCCGAAAAATCCATAGTATCAGTATCAACAAAAATAAAAAAAGAACAACGTCCGAATCTTGTACTGGTGGAAGACTCAAGATCCTTACCATCAGTCGAGATAGCAATTTTCAAAATACCACCTCCATTAGGACCAATTTATACCATTTAAATTCAACTTCCAATTAAATATCAATAAACAGCGGATGGTTTGTAAAACCATCCGCTATTGACTTCTTTTTACCTTTAAAGTTAATCCTTTTTTTCAAGGTCAGACAGTCGCTTATTAATCGCATCAAGCTGCTCCTTTAACCCTTTTTCCTGTGAACGAAGCATTTCAGCTTCCTGCTCAGGTGAAGGGGGGTTAGGTGCATAACCAAAACGTGCCCAAAACGGTTGACCAGTTGCAAAAAATTGATTACGCCATCCATAACCTCCGCCCCTACCACGGCCTTGGCCCATTCCAAAGCCACGACCGATGGGATTTGCATAACCTGGTGCAGTGTAACCAGAGCAGAAACCTGCTTGACGACCTGTCATCGGCCCTTTTCCAGACGGACCTGTTCTATCACCAGCTGGCATTTCCTTTTACCTCCTTTCCTTATAATATAGTGTCATTGTGAAATTAACCTTTGCTACCACTCGTATGCTTATTATAAGCATCCAATATGCGGTCAATCATTCCCCGTGTTCCTTTTAGCTCTCCAATATATTTATCTAACACATCATTCCCAGAGGAAGTTAGGTGATACACACGGCGGGGAGGTCCTTGTGTCTCAGTATCATCCCAAGCAGAAGTAACCAGTCCTTGTACTTCCATCTGGCGCATCGCACGGTAAACCAGACTGGGATCGATGTTTCTGAACCCAAACTCCTCAATCTGATTCAGCAAGGTATAGCCATGAGCCGGACCATGTTGCATTAACAGAAGCAAGGCTGGTTCCAGCATTCTGGCTCTATAGCCCCTACCTCGTTGACCTCGATGTCTTCTCATACTTATATCCTGATAGAAAATATTAAAACACACTATTAGCATTTTGTCAATAGTCTATTTGTCTATAGCATATTTACAGTAGTCGGCAAATAAAAAGTGAATATTCCATTTAATAAATTCATCTATCAAAATCATGCCAATTGACCTATTTGCTAATTTCACATATATCATTAGAATATGTGACTATAATAAATAGAAGAGGAGTGGAAGTATAAAATCATGGCAAAAATAGAAACAGTTAAAGTCACAGCGAAAGGATTAGATGGTTTCCTAATTGAAACCAAAGCAGGCAAACATATTACTTATGTAGATCAACCCGAAGCAGGTGGTGGAACAGATAAAGGTCCATCCCCATTGGCTTATGTGTTCATCGCTCTAGGCGGCTGCCTTGGCACTATCGCAAAAATTGTCGCTAAGCAGCAGCGTATCAATCTACGCGGCATTGAGACAACTATTGAGGGCGACTTAAATCTGGATGTACTGATGGGCAAGGACACAAGCGAGCGAGCAGGATTTAAGGGCATTAAAGTTCACATTAATATAGATGCTGACCTCTCTAAAGAAGAAAAGGAAAAATTCATAGAGGAAATTGACCGACGCTGCCCAGTTTCAGATAACCTTATGAATGTCACTCCAGTTGAATTCATACCGGAATAAGATCCAAGAAGAACCTCCTGGAAAAATCAGGAGGTTCTCTTTTTTAATGTAATACAAATCAAAATGAAAATAATTGAGGACTTAATCCAGACTATTCCTCAAGATATCCAAGTCAATTCAGTCCTAGTTGGCGTATATTAGACTGTTGTCGAGAGCCATCATTGCGGCATGGCATCAACTGTTGTCGGCAACAAGCCGCATGGCGAAGAGCAAGTGCACTATGTGGGAGAACTTACGCAAAAAAGCGCTCAAGAATTAGCATCTTTTACCAGATCGGATAACCCTCTTGAAGCCAGTATCGGTCTGGCAGCTATCAACTCCGCTCTCTCAATCAAGGGAAGCAAAATCCAGGAATTAAGCGCAATAGAAGTTTTGATCAAGAAAGGATCAGGCAAGACAATTACACTAGTAGGTCACTTCCCCTTCATCCCTGAGCTTAAAAAAGCAGCGCAAGATTTAAGGGTTCTCGAGCTTTTCCCAAGTGGGAGAGATTATTCAGCCGACCATGCGTACAAGCGTATCCCGCAATCTGATATCGTCGCTCTCACCAGCAACACAATGATTAACCACACTATAGTAAATCTTTTGACTTTGTGCAGGGAAAATGCCTTTGTAATGATGTTTGGCACCTCCACCCCCATGTCACCTATTCTGTTCGATTATAGAGTTTCTTTACTGGCGGGAGTGGAAATCGTCAACCCCAACGCTGTGATGCGCACAGTCAGCCAGGGCGCAATCTTGCAACAGGTACAAGGCATCAAACGCATAACCATGCAAAGACCTTTAAACCCATATCCTCTACTTTCCAAAGATTGGATGATGATCAATTAAAATCCTCTTATTAATGAAATCTTTCCCATTCTCAACCACTAAATGAAAGAGTTTCTTTACAAAGCTGCCGCTCTCGATTATGCTATGGGTGGGGATGGAAGGGTCCCGGTGGACTCCTCGGTCTTCAAAACCGGTGGCGGGCTGTCAGGCAGGCCGCGGTGGGTTCGACTCCCATCCATTCCCGCTCAAATTGCGTATATTTCACAAAAAGCAACGCTTTTACCACATTATTATCATTTCTAGAAAAATCATTATCCAAGTAAAATATCTTGTGCCAGACTCAACCTATTTATTAATTATCAATCAGGTGAATTTAGACTTCATCATAAATCAGAAGGGTTCTATTCAATTTGGAATTAACATCGAGTAAAATCGTATCGCTTACAATAGATACTATCCCTTCATTGAAAATAAATTTAACATGACAGACAATTACGATTTTGAAGCAATACAAGAAACAATAGAAAACATTTTTAAAATTAAAGATATCACTTACGGAAATTCGAAGCAGCATTTTATCGTACGTTATCGCGGGAAGCTGAAACAAAAGAATTCGGCAAAAGCTTACGCCGGATTGGAGAAAAAACTCAAATCGCATAAACTGCTGCCGCTTTTCCGCGAAATAGATGAAGTGCAAATTATCATTTTGATTCCTGACTTGCCACAGCCAAAATCAACCAAACCACAAACCAACCTGATTTTGTTTTTCCTCACACTGCTCAGTGTGCTGTTAACTGGTGGATTATATGGTATTGAAAGCGAGCTGCCTTCCAACGGCTGGCTAATTGCGCTGGAGCTGATCAAGAATGGTTGGCCTTTTGCCGTCTCCCTGCTGACAATTTTAGCAGCCCATGAATTCGGCCATTATTTCGCCGGACGCAGACATGGATTACAAGTCACACTGCCGTATTTCATCCCCTTCCCCTTCAGCGTTTTTGGTACAATGGGCGCCTTTATCAATATGCGTTCTATACCAAAGAACAAACGCCAGTTATTCGACCTAGCGGTCACAGGCCCACTATGCGGATTAGTACTTTCGATCATTGTACTGCTCATTGGATTACGGCTTTCCCCACTTAACAACCTGCCACTCGCGCCCCAGGAGAGCTTCAGTTTGCAAATGGAGGGAAATTCCATCCTCTATCTCTTGCTAAAATATGCCACATTCGGCAAGCTACTGCCTGAGCCGGTAAATCTATCCGGTATCTCATTGGTCTTCTACTGGCTGCAATTTTTCTTCACCGCACATCCCTTTCCCTGGGGCGGCACAGATGTAATGCTGCACCAGGTTGCATGGGCTGGATGGGCAGGTCTGCTGGTAACCACCATGAACCTCATTCCAGCAGGTCAGCTTGACGGAGGGCATATCTTTTATGCGCTGTTTGGGAAAAAAGCCGCCAAGGCCATATTACCGTTTATTCTGGGCGGATTGGCCTTACTGGGGTTTTTCTTGAACACGTGGTGGTTATGGGCAGTCTTGATTTTCATGTTCGGCAGAACACATGCTGAACCACTGGATCAAATCACCCGGGTGGATAAAAAAAGACAATGGCTAGGGGTATTGGCAATTGTTGTTTTCATCCTGACATTTATCCCGGTCCCGATAAGTCTAATATAAATGAAATTCTCCTCCATTGAGTGCCTTAATTATTTTTTGGAAGAAGAAATTACCTAATCAGTAAATAAGAACAGAGAGGTAAATATGCTTGACTTGAAAGATATGCTAAATGAAAACACAGTGAAACTACAGTATAAAGTATCTGATTGGAAGGAAGCTGTGCGTGTTGGTGGAAATATGTTGGTTAAGATTGACGCTTGCGAGCCAAAATATATTGATGCAATGATACATTCTGTAGAAGAATTAGGTCCTTATATCGTGATAGCTCCAGGATTAGCTTTACCTCACGCCCGTCCAGAGGAAGGTGTGAAGAAGTCCTGGTTTAGCTTGCTCACTCTTGAAGAGCCAGTTGAATTCGGCAATGAATTCAATGATCCCGTTTATGTTGTGTTCTGTATGGCTGCCAAAGACAAGAATGAACATATTGAAGCTTTAAGACAGGTAGCCACTTTATGTTCAGAAAAACAATACTTCGAAAAAATCAAATATGCTAAAAGTTTAAAAGAAATTCAAGATTTACTTGATTTAGCAGGGGATTTATTAAAACTCAATAATTAATTCGTTGATAGAGGAAAAAGAGTAGTACATGATTCTACTTGTTGCTAGTGGCTCTGGATATATTAGATTTCGACATTGTCTTAAAAACTACTTGCCTAATTCAAAAAGATTTTATCATATGTGGTTTCAAACTTTTAGTGCAACAAGATTATTAATGACTTCATCAGGTTTGAAAAAATCCAAAGCTTTTCGAGGTCTATCATTTAGCTTTCTTTGGACTCCTTTTATTTCTTC
>DUED01000039.1 GCA_011176685.1 Anaerolineae bacterium | reverse complement strand
CGTATTCACTCATCATTAGGATATCTGACACCGGTTGAATTTGAGTACAATTGGAATAGACAGAATATGCTTGTAGAGATTAAATAAAACCCCCCTTTTTTATGTCCGGTTTTTGGGGTTCAGTACATAATTATCATTAAAAATACAGTAAGTCAATAGCTTGTATAGGTTCAATAGACATGAGACATATCGGGGGTCTAATCTGAGTACTGGCGTCGAATATACTCTGAAGTGGTCAAGTCGTCCGGGCTGGTGCCGTTTCGCTCATTAAATAATTAAAGCCCGTTCGAAAAATGATGAAAATATTCGTTCCTTAGAAACGAATCATGAAAAAACGTAAATGTGTCAACTTTTGTCAAGTCGGAGACCTTTGCAAGAGCAAAGGGCGGAGATGCCTCATCAACTGCGGCATCAAGTCGCTGTAAGATGAGGCGCGGTAGCTCTCTACAGGAGCAGAGAGCGGATACGTGTACAGAGTGTAGCGTGGTGTACTCCACCAGCGGAGACTTCAGGTCGCCGCAAGGTGGGGTAACGCGACCGTAGGAAGTCTCGTAGAGGCGACCGCAGGGAGTCTCGCAGAGACCAACTCCCAACTTACTGACACTACCTCAGCTTCTTACCTTTCTCTGTCAAATCTGTTGCACTAATAATCCGAATCTGTGTCTAATAATAAATATCCCATTCCAAATACTTACAATTAAACTAATGATTGATTCCTAGATAAACCATACCAACGCTGTACTTGCCAGCCCAAGATATACCAAATATCCCAGCGAATCAGACAGAGTGGTCACCAGAATCGGAGATGCCAGCGCAGGATCAAATTTAAGTTTGTTCATTAAAAACGGCACTAAAACACCCGCTAATGAGGTAACCAGCATATTAAGCATGGTAGCAATACCAGCCACCAAGCCCAATTCCGGAATTCCTTTCCACAAATAAGCAATTAAAGCTATCAAAGCACCTATCGTGATGCCATTCACCGCACCCAGGGAGAGAGAGCGGGGAATAACTTTTAGAGCATCCTTGGGTTCCAGTTCGCCCGTTGCTAGGCTGCGCACTGTCACCGTCAATGTCTGTGTACCGGAGCTTCCGCTCACCCCTGCCACTATAGGGAAAAAAGCAGCTAAAGCTGCCATCTGGGCAATAGTGTCTTCAAACCCGCTGAGTACAGCTGCCGAAATCAATGCCATAAAAAGGTTGATCACCAACCATGGCAAACGGCTGCGAACCGCTTGAAGGAAGGGTACATCTAATGACGTTTCCTCCACCACTCCACCCAATCGATATATATCTTCTGTGGCTTCCTCTTCTAAAATATCGAAGGAATCATCATAAGTTATCACACCCAGCAAATGGTTGCTCTTATCTATTACCGGCAGTGCCAGCAGGTCATAGCGCTTCATTATCAGCGCTGCTTCTTCCTGGTCGGCATTCGCCTGGATTGAGACCACCTCAGGATTCATGACCTTTTTAATCTTGGCTTTTCGCGGCGCAACTACTAGATCACGCAGATTAACTACACCAACAAGTTTGTCCTGGTCATCAACAACAAAAAGATAATAAATACTCTCTGATTCAGGGGATAACTTGCGCAGATAAGAAATCGCCTGTTCCGCCGTCATTTCTCTGCGCAAGGTGATATCTGCTGTGGTCATTAAACCACCGGCTGTTTCATCTTTGTGTATCAAGAGGGGCCGTACCTCTTCAGACTCTGCCATGGCTTCCAGCGCTTGATTGGCTATTTCCGGTTTAATATCACCTAAAAGGTCCGCTGCTTCATCTGGCTCCATGTGGTCAAGGATCGTAGCTAAATTATCCGCTTTTAGACGCTCGGCAACTTCAGCCGCATCCTCTTCTTCCAATTCTTCAAGTATGTCGGCAGAATCCTCCGGTTTGAGGTGGGGAATAAGCCGATCCTGCTCCTCAGGCAGCAGGTCATCAAAAACACCGGCTTGATCTGCAGGACGCAGAGCTTCCAATAGTCCCACAGCGCTGCTTAAATCACCCCTTTTTAGAGCCGCACGCACCTGGGTAAGCAAAATATCTACATCAATAACATATTCAGGCATATTTTCCCTCCTCCATAATTTCGCGGGGCTTAAACTTTTTTATCAATTCTGAGTAACCCACCATGTTCACCTCCATCTTTGTAATAAAAACCCTCGGCATTATCCTGAAATTTTCTGCCGAGGGTGAACAGGTGCTGAAAGAGGTTGCTCTTAAATCAAGCTGTCTCCCAGTGAACAGACATTAACAGAATAATGTGCAAAACTTCGTCTAGGGTCAGGGTCCAAAGCTAATTCTTCTTGCATTTTTTCTCACTTATTATTAGTTTACACCCAGCCACTTTACCATGTCAAGGATTTTAAACTAATAGTTAAGGCAAACCATAAATACACCCCAACCGAAACATTGCCTGACGGTGGGACTGTATTTTATTTCTTTTTTTATGGCTGCCCCAAAGATTTTATCGTACCCAGTATAGCAATACTTTGCTTGATCTCCGGTTCACCATAGTAATCCACGCTGCCTACACCGGTGATGGTCACATCCAGTTTATCAGTCGCCCAGACAGTAGCACTGCCCACACCGGTCAGATTCACTTTCGTATTCTTACTCTTCAGCTTGCCGCCGCTGAAATTGCCGGCACCGGTCAGGTTGACCTGCTGCTCCTTCACCTTCCCTGAGATAACAATTTTTCCGGCACCGGGCATGTCTGTATTCAACTGGTCAGCAGTCAGATCACTAAACTCCACGCTGGAAGCACCAGTAAGTTTCAGGTCAAGCGATTCGGTTTTAATGCCCTTTGCTTCAATTTTGCAACCCCCGGAAATCTCAATCATTGAAAGCTTCTTTACTGTGATGTTGATGACAATCTCGCGCGTGGATAGGAAATCCAAACCAGCGCTGATTTTTTCTACCCAATCACGACCGACATCAATGATAAGTTCACCATTAATAACATCCGTACTGATACGGCTCATGGTGTAATCATCTGCTTCAATTATCAGTTCCTGCTTGGGCCCCTGTTTGAGAATCAACTTCCCAAAACCTTTCATGGTGATATGTTCAAACTCTCCCACATCCCTGGTTTCTTTCACAACTTTTGCCATTTTTAACACTCCTCGGTCACAATTAACATCCAACACTTATTATTTAATTTACGATTATCCGTCAAGTAAGTTCCTCGCAATCCTGTACCATAAAAAAAGGCGCAGATCTCACCTGCGCCTATGTTTTTATTGCTCTCTTAAACTCTTTAACTGAATGCGCCAAAGGCAGCCGCACCAGCAAGCCCAAGCGCCCCAAGGATTAAGCCGGAGATCGCCATAACCACAGCTGTCACTACCCAGCCGATAATGATGGTTCCAATAGTTTGCGGCCATTCCAGATCCAGCGCCTCCTTAGCAGCGATCAGCCAGGCAATGAAACCAGCCACCCAGCCCGCAAAGCGAAAAATACCTGTTGCACATCCCAATACGGGTGTAATAAGGGAAAGAATACCCAGGAGACCAATCACATTCCAGACATACGCCAGGCCAAGCGTGCGTACTACTTCGTCAAAACTCACTTCAGCGTTGAAGAAGGTACGGC
This sequence comes from Anaerolineae bacterium, assembly GCA_011176685.1. Taxonomy (GTDB): domain Bacteria; phylum Chloroflexota; class Anaerolineae; order Anaerolineales; family Anaerolineaceae; genus A373. The sequence goes on along the minus strand of DUED01000039.1, from coordinate 14,859 downwards.
CGACCCAGTCAACCACAAAGCACGCTAAAGCAAAGCCCAACATAGCGAAGATGGCACTGATGACCGCACTTAATATCCAGCGGCCTGTGCCCAGGTGCCGGTTAAGCTCAGCATTCGTGCCTAATGCGGACAGGAAAGCAGCTGCTGCAACGATCATCCAGGCAGTCGGTGTAAAAGTACTGTCTTCCTCCACCTCCTTATAAACACCTGCCCGGAAAGTAAATGCACTAATGATTCTTTCAAACATAATAACCTCCAATTTATTCAGTATTTCCTATGATTTATTTTCAAATCCGAGTATTAGCATAACATGGATTTCTTCATAATTAATAACACCAAAATTATGTTTTCGCAACACCTCCATTCAATAATTAGATATTTTTAATTAGTCTCACATAAACTCAACCAGACTATCGCCGATCAATATCCTCTCTCATTTCAATTTTTTTGTCAGACACCAATTAACCAGAAACAGCAAGCCGGGCGCAGCAGTCAATGCAAAGTAAGGACCGCGTGGCAACCTGCCGTCAAAAGACCACAGGGTCAAATAAAAGGCGAAAAAACTAGCCACCGTAATTACGCCTCCAATCCCTTCCCAACGCCAGGCGAGCACTAATCCCACAAATACTCCAATAGGGAAGAAAAACAACCCAATCACGTCACGTAAAGAGAATATGGATGAATCTCCTGAGAATAGAGACCCAATAAACATTACCAGAATGAACAAAATGCTGGCAATGCTCCAAATCCTTGCTATCCAACGCATTACGTTTTCTTCAGTGACTGATTTTTTAATATTTTTAGCCATTGGTGCTTACCTTCCACTTATGGATAAGCTGAAGAATACATAATTAATTTTACGTTTTATTTTATTAATGCGCAAACTGTTTAGCGGATGAATAAACCACAAAAATAATTATCATGATTTATACTTAACAATAGGTTGCTTTTTCATAATAATAATCAACCAATACAATTTTTATTATAAAGGAGGAAACATGCGGAAAGCATTCGGCGTGGTATTGACCATGTTTTTGGTCCTACCGTTAGTGTTTGCAGCACTGACTATTATCTCAATTAGCACACGGGTTCTTGACCGCCATTTTTATTTAGATGTTTTCGACAATGAGATCCTTTATGAACACAACCTCTCGGATGAAATGATGGCCAAATTTATGGAAAAAAGTTTCACACAAATCAAGGGACTAGATACTGCAGTTATGAGCGAGGTTTTGCGCTCATTAATCACTCGCGAGTATCTCAGCAGTCAGGTGCAAAGGAATATCAATGAGGTATTTGATTTACTTGAGGGTAAAACCGACACTTTTGATCTCGCGTTTGATATGACGCCCATCAAACAAGCACTCCAGGGACCACAGCAGGATGCCTTGCTGCACGCACTTGTCCAAGCTCTGCCAATTTGCGGAGAAGACCAACAAGTAAACCCCGAAGAACCAGGCATGTATGTCTGTAAACCGGATTCTGTCGAAGAGGATGCCCTTATAGAATTAATGCAACCTATGGTCCTTCTAATGCTTAGTGGTCTGCCGGATGAAGTCCCTATCAGCGAGAACTTGGATGAGGAATTGGGAAACCTGCAATTTGCAGGATTAAAGCTCAGGCCTGCCAGCTTGAACATAATGGTTTATGCACTGGTCGCTTTAACGCTGGCCATCTGGCTTGCTACAGCGCTGATCGGTGGAGTCAACTGGCGCGAGCGCTTGCTGTGGCTGGATTGGACACTGTTCATCCCCGCCCTGGTAGTTTTAATTTCAGGAATAATCCTGCGCAGTGACCTATCCACAGTGTTGATAAACTACGGTATAGACCAAGCACTTCCACCCAACATTCCACTTGACGAACCATTAAAGTCAGGAATAGTGGATATCAGCCGTTTCGCTATTAACCGAATTTCCAATTCCTTTTTAATGACCTCGGGTGAGGCTGCTGCAGCCAGCATCATCCTCATCGCCTGGGGAGCCATCAAGCGCCGTGCTAGAAAAGAGGTATCACAGGCAGAGGATGAGTAAAATGGGTTAACAAAGCAAAAACCGACAATAAAAATTAGGGAAAAACTCCTCGATTTCGGGGAGTTTTTTTATTCTTCCGAGAGGATATCCAGCAACAAGGCAGCCGCTTTTTCAACCAGTTCCGCACAGTCTTCCTGTCCGGGTTTACCCCTCCAGTGTTCACGCAGGTCACAGCAGTTCAGCCAGCCAAATTCCTGTAAAAAAGCATCCCGGTAATGTTTCGCTACCGACAAGCAGCGGCTGTCGCTCTTATGCGCGTTTTCACGACCGAATAGCCCACCAATCACCATCAACCCGCCTGTCAGCGCGCCGCAAAGGTCATCATACGCACAGGCAATCCCGCCAGCAAAAGGTGTTGCTATCTTAATTGCTAAAGGATCAAGCTCACCTAACAGTTCAGTCCCCACTACCAGCAACATCGCTTCCGAACAATGGTAGCCCTGATTCAACAAGCTACCCGCTTTTCTTGCGATTTTATTTTTTTTTGCGTTATTTAAATCCATAACCATCATGATTACTTAAAAAATCTGCCAATGGGTAAACTTCGCTCTTTCCAAGATAATAATAAGAGCAACTATTCCTGCTCGATTTCCCGGCCCCCTTTGAGCGCCACGATCAGGTCTCGTCGTTTGAGGGCATTTTTACGGTCCATTTCTACCATTTCAGCTTTATCATCTGCCAGCATGAGCAATGCCTGCACCCAGGCGCCGCTCTGTACAGGCGCATGCTGCACTCGCCAGCGCTCCACCCACACTGGCAATTTCTCTTTATTAATTACACGCTTGTGCTTGACCACTTTTGTCACACCCTGAGATTCCACCTTAACCTCATACTCTTCGTACTCTGCCTTGACCGGGCAAACCTGCACGCAAGCTCCACACTTGATGCAATAGTAATCTGCCAGCATCAGCTCGCCTTCTTTATTAATATGCAGTGCGCGCGTTGGGCAGATATCAGCACAAGCCAGACAGCCCTCTACGCACAGCTCGCGACGCAGAATTACGCTGCCCTGCCAGGGCTGGCTAACCTTGAAGGCGCCCTCACTGGCTACTTCGCACTGCCGGCAGCGGATACAGTGAGCATCATCTACAATTAGCGTTTTTTTCTTTTCATCATAACTGATGACATCTGCAGAACAATTTTCAATGACAAAATCTTTACGCTCCCAATTGAAAGCTCTCTTATTGAAAGTAGTGGATTGAATCAAGGTTGGGAAGGTCTCATATTCGATGACTGGATTCTCCGGCTTACCATTAATTGTTATCTCAATCGCATTCACCGGGCACATCTCAACACACTCACCGCAAAAAATGCATTTATCAGGGTCAACATCCACTGACTGTTTCTCAACCAGGCGGCCATTCTCGATCACACCATCCACATGAGTAATAGCTTCTTTAGGGCATACCAGCGGACCGATCTGGCAGCCCACACAGCGCTCCAGGTCCCAGTGCATAACATAATGGCGTGTGACCATGGCACGCTCAAGTACTAGCTCTTTCTCATCTCTTCTTTTTTTTGTCAACCCACGTCCACTCATGTCTGGCTCCTAATCTCGACGTATTTCCTGCAGCAGCTCACGCTCATGATTGAACACCCGCACAATCATCGGCATTTCCCCGGTCAGGGCATGTGTTGCACAGCCAATGCAGGGGTCATAAGCACGGAATGCCATCTCGATCTTATTCATCACGGTATCATCCACCGGCTTACCAGGAATAACCAGCGCTTCAGCAGCTTTCTTAATAGACATATCAATAGCAGCATAATTATTGGTGGTGCCTACAATGAGATTAACCTTCTTAAGCAAGCCATGCTCATCAGTGACATAATGATGGGTAAGAGTGCCGCGTGGTGCTTCAACAGTTGCAATACCCTCAGTTGGTGTCTCAGTTGGAATAGTGTGCACATTCGGGTCAGTGATTTCTTCATCCTGCGCCAGTTCCAACATGCGTTCAGCAGCGTAAAGTATCTCTATCAATCGTGCCCAATGCGTGGCAAGCGTGGCATGCACTGGTTTACCACCTAGAGCATCAAAAAAGTGTTCGTACTCCGCCTCTGCTAGGGGTGTTGCCATTCCATCAGCAACATTAAGCCGCGATAACGGTGTAGCACGGTATACGCCACTCTTGGGGCCATCCACAAATCCCTTCCAGCCCACCTGCTTCAAATAGCAGAATTTAAGATAAGTCCAAGGTTCTATGTGTTCAGCAATTACATCCAGGTATTGCTCCGACTTGTATTTCACCAATTCCTTGCCTTCTGGTGAAACCACGCGTATTTTGCCTTCATAAAAATTAATCTTGTTGTTCTCGTCCACTAAACCCATGTAATAAGTTCGATGGGTAAATGCCTCACTGAGAATCATGTCAATATACTTTTTATTTTTAATAACACGATCTTCAAATAATTTTAATGAGAACTTAGCAGTTTCAATCGTGTTTTTTGCAATTTTTTCAATGCGCTGCCGTTCTTCCTCTGTGATAGGTTTACTCATACCACCAATGATGGCACTCACTGGATGTATATAACGACCGCCAATGATAGCTGAGACTTCATGGTTTTCGCTCAGTAATTTAAAAATCTTAACGCCAATTTCCTTACCAAGCTTGCTTATGATACCGATAATATTGCGTTTGGATTTAGGTGCATCTGGTCCAACAAAAAAATCCGGCCCACCCAACACATAGAAATGTGTGGCATGATCAGCTACAAAAAAAGAAGCATACTGCAATTCACGCAACTTTTTAGCAGCCGGTGGTGGATCAACATTGTAAACAGCGTCGCCTGCTTTGGCAGCCGCCATATGATGCGCAACAGGGCACACCCCACAGATACGCTGAGTAATACGCGGCATCTCTTCAACTGGACGTCCTTCACAGAATTTTTCAAACCCGCGTAGTTCTGGGATAACCATATAAGCATTTTCAAGACGCCCTTCTTCATTTAGAAAAAGGTCAATGCGCCCATGGCCCTCTAGGCGAGTAATAGGATCAATACAAATCTTCTTATGGATTACATTCTTCTTTGCCAAGTTATTGCTCTCCAATAACACTCATATTATTTCTTTCGGTACTTCAACTCGCTTATTATCGAGTTTGCCAATTCAAAACGATAGCTCAAACCTACCGGGTCAACAATCGTATCCATGATTTCCTGCAACTTCTCTGGCTCATCTGTATCAATCAATGCCCCAATTACGCTGGCTAATTTTGCACCTTGATCCACCACGCCTTCAGGTGGTCCATAGCACCCGCGGCAGGGCATATTTCCCTTTATACAAGGCAAACCACAGCCTGCACGCGTAACAGGGCCTAAACAGATAATTCCCTGGGTAAGGAAACATTTACTGGGGTCAATTCTAACTTCATGTGGACGCTTAAATTCCTTGATGCGCATGCCACTTTCTCCTTTTTCCCTTGGGCATACATCGCACACCGTTTTTTCATCAACGCCAATCACTGAGCCCTTAGGTGGAAGCCTGTCCGCTAGAATCAATTGAAAAACTTTCCAAACCTGATCAACTACCGGTGGACAGCCAGGCATATAATAATCAACCCCTACAGTCTGGGCAAGTGTTTTTACACGATCATACATCATAGGTAATTCAATATCACCCTCTGGCATTTTTGTGATTTTTTGAGGCCGCGTTCCACGGGAATTATCCAGCGAAGGAGCAGTATCAAATACTCGCTCTAACAAACTTTCAACATCAAACAGGTTCGCCAGTCCTGGAATGCCTCCAAGATATGAGCATGAGCCAAATGCAACTAAGAGCTTTGACTTTTTACGCAATAATTTGGCAATTTTTTCATTCTCATCATTGCGGATAGCCCCGTTAAAAAAGCAAATATCAATATCTTTATTCTTAATGGATTCCAAGTCCTCATATTTAAAATCCATAGCCGCTGGCCAAAAAACGATGTCTACTAATTCGCTTAAATCTACAAGGCGCATGCCCAACTCAGTAACAGTAATCTCGCAGCCGCCGCAGGAGGATGCCCAGTAAAAGGCTAGCTTAGGTTTCTTTGCCATCAAGCTACCTCCTTCAGCAATGCCAGAGTTTCCAGCATATTGTCCATTTCCAAGCGGATACGCCCGCGGTCTTGCGTACCAATCTGAACAAAACGCACACGTCCATCCGCCAATTCCATTTTATCCATCATCTTTCCCAGCAAGTTCAACTTACAACTACTAACATAATTTCCACGCTTATAATGGCACTCCCCTGGTGCGCAACCGCAAACCAGCACCCCATCAATCCCCGATGAAAGCGCCATCAACGCCATTTGAGGGTCAATCCTGCCTGTGCAGGGAATATGGATCACCCGTACATTTTCCGGGTAGGATTCTAATATCTCCACATCTTCTACAACACGCAAGCACCAATCACAAACAAAAACTAACAAAGAGGGAATTTTTTTCTTTGGTTTCTTAATATTGATTTGGGGAACAATATCTTCATTTGCCACACCCTTACGCGCGATAGCACCGCTGGGACAAGCTGCAACACAATGTCCACATCCCATACACTTATTCTCATCTACTTCTGAAAACCAATCCAGAACACCATTAACCTCTTTCTCAATGAGATGCGGTGCTTCATAAGGGCAAACCATCACACAAATCGCACAACCGGAGCATAAATCCTCATTCACTTCAACTGTTTCCAGCGGCGATTCATAACCCGCCTCAATCGCCAACTGTTTGACTGCCGCAATTACACTCGAGATATGTATCTCCTGTGGGCAGGCAGTGTAGCAAAGATCGCACTCCGAGCACATCCAGGTGGTTGGACTCTTAAAAGCTTCTTCGCGCATACCCATCATCACCATATGCAGCAAACGGCGCGGGTTGAAATCCGGCTCAACCTTATCCTGGATCATGCACTTGCTGACACAAGTACCGCAGGAATAGCACAGGTCCAGATGTTCACCTCCTGGAATTGCCCGCACTTGAGCTGCGAAGGTCTCAACAGCTTTATTTTCCACTGGAAACCTCCTTGGCCGTGATGACCATCATCATCTTTTCTGAATATTCCACCGCTTCGCTAACCTCCGGCACATCATACATGCGCCGTGAACGTTTCTCCATTTGTGGTTTCAGCATCTCAATTTCTTCTAGGAGCTTCTTGCGGGGAAGCTCTGAAATAACTTTTTGCATTTCATTAATAATACTGGCATACTTATCCCCCTCTGCTGCGCTGATCCATTCCACGCGGAAGCGTCCAGGAGTCATACCCATTTTATCGAAGGTCTTCAATAATCGTTTAGCGCGTACAGCACCCACATTCTGCCCCGTGATATAGTGGCAATCCTGTAAATGGCACCCGGAAAAAAGCACCGCGCCAGCTCCCAGGCGAAAAGCTTCATAGATGAAATCAGCATCCATGCGCGCTGAGCACATCACACGAATGCCGCGCTCATTGGAGCTGTATTCAAAGTGGCTGGTGCCTGCCATATCTGCACCAGCATACGAGCACCAGTGACAGCGGAAAGCGAAGATTTTCTCCTCGGGCTTATCTGCCAGCAAGGCACGCATTTGCGCTAGGATTTGGGCATCAGTGAAGTGCATTTGTGTAATGGCATTATGCGGACATTCAGCTACACAGCCACCGCAGCCATGGCACTTTGCCGGAATGACTTCGGCAGCTTTTCCTTCCTCTATGATGATCGCATCGTAAGGACAGGCCTTGGCACACAGTCCGCATTTCTTGCCCTTTGCCATGATGCAGCGATCTTCCCACACCTGTGCAATAATTGGCTCAATCTCCCATTCATCAGCATGAAGGACACGACCGGCGCGCGCTGCAGCTGCAGAACCAGAGAAAACAGATGAGGGGATATCTTTTGGTCCCTGACAGGCACCCGCTAGAAAAATGCCATCAGTGGGTGTGTCAATTGGGCGCAGCTTGGGATGATATTCCATAAACCAGCCACCCGGGCCCTGTGAAATATTGAGTATTGAACTGACATCATCTGCATCTGGCTGCGGAACTGCAGCCTGATTGAGCATTACCATGTCGTACTCATGTTCAACCACTTTCCCGAGAGCAACATCCTCTGAATGCACATACAGGTTTCTGGTTTCCAGATCTTCTGTTATCAAACTGGGGCGTCCCTGAATAAAATGAATTCCCATTTCCCGTGCACGGTCATAGAACTCCTCATAACCCTTGGAAGGTGTGCGGATGTCTATATAGTAAATGGAGATCTCCATCTGTGGATACATCTGCTTGAGTAATACAGCATTTTTTATGGCATACATACAGCAGAAATTCGAGCACCAGGGGTTGAAACGCTTGTCACGCGAGCCGACGCAATTAATAATCGCCAGACTCTGGGGGTTTTGGCTGTCGCTGGGACGTATCAAATTTCCGGTTGTTAGACCAGCAGCGTTATTCAGGCGTTCCATTTCTATGGCAGTGATCACATTCGGGAAACGCCCGTAACCATACTCTGGCATAACGCTGGGATCAAAATGGTTAAATCCGGTCGCGACGATAATTGCACCTACATCTTCCCAGACCACGTTGTCTTCTAGACTGAAATCAATCGCCTCCAGCGGCCCGCAAGCCTCTACACACTTATAGCAGTGAATACAAGCATCCTCATCCAGTGTGTAAACCAGCGGCACGGACTGGCTCATCGGTACATAAATTGCCTTGCGTGGAGCCAGATTCATCTCATAATAATTGGGGACTTCAATCGGGCAAACATTAGCACAATCGCCGCAGCCATTACAGCGATCAGCGATTACAAAACGCGATTTCTCACGCAACTGTACTTTAAAATTGCCTACGTAACCTTCAACCCGTTCTACATTTGTATAGGTTCTTACATCAATCTTGGGGTGACGCGCCGCGTCAACCATTTTAGGTGCGAGTATTCATATACTACAGTCCATGGTAGGGAAAGTCTTGTTTAATTGTGACATTACCCCACCAATAGTCGGCTCTTTTTCAACAAGTATAGTTTCAATGCCTTGATCAGCCAGATCCAGAGCAGTACTTATACCCGCTACACCAGCGCCAATGACCATAGCGCGTTTGGTAACTGGCACTTTCATCATTTCAAGCGGCGTTAGAAACCGCGCTTTGGCAACTGCTGCTGCAGTGAGGTCCTTGGCTTTCTGCAACGCTCCTTCAGGATCATGCCCATGCGCCCAGGTGCACTGTTCACGGATGTTTGCCATTTCCATCAGGAAAGGATTCATGCCCGCTTCAGAAACAACTGTACGAAAGGTCAATTCATGCATACGCACGGAACAGGCAGAAACCACTACCCGGTTCAGATTGTATTTTTGAATGTCTTCTTTTATCAGACTCTGTCCACTATCGGCACAGGCATAGTGCGTTGTTGTAGATCGCACAACTCCCGGGAGATCTGAAGCCCATTCTGCAACTTCAAGCGGATCAATAACACCAGCAATATTACTGCCGCAGTGGCATATGTATACTCCAATACGCAGTTCCTCATTTTCTTGATTGTCTGTCATACAGCTCCTTAACGGTATCTTTTATTAGATTAACTCAAAAGCAATCCATAAAAACAAGAAAGGAATAACCTTGATGTTTCATTTTTTCAAAGCTTCCGGTCCTACTACCTCTTCCTTGATCAATTCCCTACGTGATTTCTGTGCACGCTGCTCAGGTGTGGTCAGGGATAAAGCTTCTTTCGGGCACCATTTGACGCATTGTGGACCTTCCTCGAGGTCCTCACACTGATCACATATTTCAGCAAGCTTCGCAGTTGGGTTGATTGAAATTGCGCCAAAATCACATGCCTCCACACACCAGGCGCATCCATCACATTTACTGGCATCCACATGGATAATACCTGTATTGGGATCCTGGCTGAGCGCATCCTGTGGACAGGCAATTACACAGGGGGCATTTTCGCACGTACGGCAGGTGATCGCAGTGATGAGCACTTCATCAACCCGAATAGTGCGGATACGGCTGCGGTAGGTGTTATATTCACCCGTTTTGATATATGAACAAATATATTCACACAGCTGGCAGCCAATGCACAGGTCAGGGTCACAATTGACATATTTATACTTTGATGTTGATACAGGCATAATGTTCCTCCGCGTTGCTTATATGCCAATTTGCTCAGCAACATCCGGCATGCCAAGCTCAATCAGCTTTTTCTTAGGTATTAGACCTTCTTTTGTCCAGCCCTTAGCTTTGTAATAAAGGTCTTTCATGTATTCTAGTTCTTCTTCTGTGGTGACATGTCCAGCCGAAGGACCTTTGGTCATCGGCTCATGCATCCAGCGCCAGGGCAGAGTGTCATCTGTCCGTTTCCAACCTTCACGGATATTAAAAGCTTTTTTAATCGTGAATGCTCTCTCCCCGATGAGATCCACATCCTCATATTTGAAATCCCAGCCAGTAGTAGCATTAATGAGTTTGGCAATCATCGGCCAGGCACCGGCACGATCTGCCTTGCCTGTAAAGCAGCGCCGAATAAACTTGCACAACGGCAAAGTATCATACACTGCTGCATATTCCTCCGTACTCTTGGCAAGCTCACCACGAGTATCATCTACTTTGAAGCGGTCTACCTGGCCTTTGATATCAGGGTCATATGCAGCCGTGCGGTTGTGGCAAGGACCACGTGTTCCAACCGCCGAACCCAGAGAGAAAGTTTTCAACCCCCTGGCATCATAGCCAGCTGTTTCTAGGCCTTTCGAGTGCATAGCCCATTTCCATGTTTCGGAGCCACGCTTTTTATCAATTTTCCGGCTGGCAACACGTGTTCCTTCTGACAGGGTCTTACCAATGCCTTTACGGTCACGGATCATCTCCGCCAGCGTTACAGCTGCTTCAGCGTTGCCAAAATGGGGTTCAAATCCATCCGGATATTTCTTACACTTAAAATCTTCCTTTTTAAAAATACCCTTTTCAAAGGTTTCCATTGTCCAGGAAATGGTGATGCCATTGCTCATGGCATCCATTCCAGCGTGGTCAGCAATATCGATCAGTTTAATAATTGCATTCATATCATTGATGCCGCAGTTGGGTCCATTGGCAAACAAGCATTCATATTCAATGCCAGTCATCGCACCAGACCATGGTCCTGATTTAACGATGCACATTTGCTCACAAGCAATCGGGCACTGCGCGCAGGCGATAGTTTTTACCTTATTGTGTTCATGCATATATTCGCCGCTAACCAACTCTGCATCCTCGAATACCCCTTCTTGATAATTACGTGTCGGCAGCAAACCTAATTTATTCAAATTGAGTACATTAGTGGCGGTACCGAGGATGCGATATTTCGATGTGTGTTCTCCTTGAGCTGCTTGAACAATATCAAAGGACAATTTCATCAATGTATCCGGATCAGCAACTTCAACCCCTCTCGTCCCTCGTATGGAAACTGCCTTCAATTTCTTTGAGCCCCACACAGCCCCATGGCCAGTGCGACCTGCCTGGCGTCCATCGTTGGTCACATTGGCATAGCGCACTCGATTCTCACCTGCAGGGCCGATAGTGGCAGAGCGGACCTGATCATCTGCCAACTGCTCACGGATGGCCTCTTCTGTTTCATAAGTGCCTAGTCCTAATAAATCAGTAGCGTCGCGGAACTCAACGCGATCATCATCAATAAAGATATTGACCCAATCATGACTGGCACCGTGAATTACTAGCCCATCCCAGCCAGCACGTTTCATAGCAATAGAAAGCCAGCTACCCGAAAGACTATCTCCAATAAAACCTGTCATGGGGGACTTGGAAGCCAAGCCATACTTACCGCCAACAGGTACAGGTGTTCCGGCAAAAACTCCGTTAGCAAAACATATGGGATTATCGGGAGAATAAGGGTCACAGCCCACTTTTATATTTTCCCAGCATAAGCGGGTAGCCATTGAAACCCCACCGATATATATCTTGTACCATTCTTCGGGTTTCTCCTCAATCCAATGTTTGCGCTCAGTCAGGTCAATGTGCAGGAACTTACCGTGGTATCCGTACATACTCCTCACTCCTTATTAATAAGGTTGCTTATAATATTAGCCACCAGCCAGCAAAGACAGCAAAATCAGTGTATCGCCACCACTCGGTGAACCTTTCATATCATCTGGCTGAAGGATACTCTTCCCATTCACACTAATAACATTAGACGGAAATAAGCTTCTCCTATCTTCATTAATTATATGTCCAATCAGTTTAGGAAACGCTTTAGCCAATTCTGTAATAATTTCTTCATAAGAAATGTTATCTGATATATCAACGGCAAATTCATTCCTGCCGGTCAAAATGCGGGCAATCCCGGAAAATTCTACCTTTACCTTTATCTGGCTCATAACTTTATTAATTTTAACAAAAAAGTTTACAAGGAATTAGTGACATTTTACCCATTATCCACGCGGACTTGCAAACTGCATAAATTATAATATATGAAATAGTAAGGGGAAAATGAATTTCACTTAATACAATATAAAAGAATCTACTTAATGGGGCCCCTCCCTGATCATCCCCGGCGCACTACAGTTGCTAATATGGCCAATGAACCTTTGCGACCTGATATAGCAAAAAAATTCATAATTACCCATAACGACGGGAAATATTCATTATATATATAACTATGGTTAAACAACTTAATATCGGGATTAACTTTGCCCATCCTCACGACTTCTGTAAATAAGGAATAAACGAGAGAACCAAAATCTAATCGCTAAAATTTATCTCGAAGATAGTGATTTCTTCGCCATTGAGGGTTATCAGATTTCATTTGCGATTAAATGTCTGAAAAAATACCTAATAAAGTGCCTAGATTTCCTAACTATGAAGTGGTACTCTTTCAATCAGTGATCTGACGTACTTGATGGTCACACCCAATTTTCTATTAATAATCACTTAACAAAAAAACCATTTGCCCTGCTAAATCCGTCCCGAATTCCAACCCCAATTCCTCACAATTATTACGGAGCTTTATCAGATCGGGAAAATAATTCTTGTCAAGAATAATATACCTAATCTCATTCTCCTTCAGGAGAGCTACACTTTTCATATCAGGGAATTGATCCATGATAGGTTTCATTTCAAAATAACGATGGGGCGGAATGACTTTTAGCAGACCAATTATGGGTTTATTATGTGTGAGCGTGTAATAGAAATGTACTGATTCATAAGAAAGATCAAAGGGTAGTTGAATTAATCCTCCCTCCTCCGCCTGTTCAGCTAGCCAATAGTCAACAGGTCGTGGCTTTAATAATGAAGATCCTAACGGGCGGGGTAGAAAATCTACAATAATCAACATAAGAATAATCAAAAAAATCCCAACACGCCATTTTTGATGGGTTTTTTTCAGGATAAGATATGATCCAATCCCGGCCGCAAAACATAAAAACACTGACACAAAAACCGCAAATCGCATCCAGGCACGCATGCGACCATAGAAGGGAAAAAAAAGATATAAAAAATATCCCGGTAAATATATGGGGGTTTTATCACTTGTAATATATGATGACAAGAATGAAGGTGTATCTATCAAAACTGGCTGTTCCATCCAGGTGACATTTGTACCCATGGCTAAGATTAGAGCAAATAACCCCCCAAAAAATAGTAATTTCATTAAAATTTTATTCTCGTCACCCCTCCATTTTCGTATGAAAGCATAAATAGCTAATATACAAACCACAAAGCCAAGATACAAAGTGGCTTCATTCCACAAATCTCTAGGAAAATTTTCCCACACCCATTTACCAAATAAGAAATGTATAGTAGGGTGAAGTAAGAAGTCAGTAATACTGGCAGAAAATTGACTTACGTACCCAAAGTCGAAACTCTGCATATCTGCTCTAACGTGAAGATATACATATGGTCCTAAGCCAAAAAGCAAAAAGGGAAAACAAATCAACACTACTATTCCTAGGTTTTTCCAAAAATATCGCTGAAAAAAAACTTGTCTTTCATAAAAGAGGACATATATCAACCATATTAATGCGCTCAGAAATAAAACCATATATAAGTAATACATAGAAGTCAGGGCAATGAGGCCAATGAAAATACCCATGCCTACGGCTGCTTTCCACTTGACATTCCTAGCTGACAATACATCATAGAATGCCATGAAGTACAAAGGGAACCATTGTGTTGCAGCCATATTCAAGTGACCAGATAAATAATGAGTAATATGGTAAGGCAGAAAAGCATAGGCAGTTCCCGCAATTATGGCGGCCTTCCAGCTATTTGTTGAACGCTTTACCCAAATATACATAGCAATACCAGAAAGCACAAAGGTGGCAAGCATGGATACGTTATAACCAAAGACAGGACCTTTTATTAAAGAAAATGGCAAAGCAAATGCAATTTGGAGAGGAGAAGCTTCCGTTGTAAATATATTGAAACCATATGGATAATTTATTAAAGGAGACTTAATAGGATTTACTTGCCATTGAAATAGGGCTTTTTGGACCCATCCAATCAACCACACAAAATAAGCATCATCACCTACTGCCCCTGGGACGTGGTCTGCTATTAAAGAAACAAATGATCGTGTTAATATAACTGTTAATAAAGAAAAATACAAAAAAACCCATAAATACTCACACTTTTTTATATATCGTAATATTCTATCCATATTTATTTCTCAAATTCATGCTGAAATCTTACTCCATAAAACGATCGGTTTTAATTATTCCATAAACTGCTATGCACTTTTTCTCTAAGTTGAAATAAATCCTGTGCTGTACTGCGGTTGTTTTTCCAGACAGAATTAAGGGGTGAATAAGAGAGGATGCAAGCGCTCAACAAGCAACCTGGACAGCCTCGAATTCAGATGGAGTCAAGTATGCCAGCGAAGAATGAATCCTT
>DUED01000038.1 GCA_011176685.1 Anaerolineae bacterium | reverse complement strand
GCTTGCTTATTTGCTAAGCATCGACTAATTTCTTCTCGTTCTGTATTTGTTAGCTGTTTATATTTTCCTTTTTGCATACGAATGATTTTAGCTCCTCATCCGTTGCACTAAATGTCTGAATTAACATAATAGAAACAGCTACAATTTTAAGTCTAGCAAGAGGCCTCTTGACGGCAAGAACATTATGAAAAGAAAGTCAGACGTAGTGGGAAATCACTTCTTCACCTTGATATTTATCCCAGTGCCAATCACGCTGATCTAGAGAATAACGAATCACGTGACCTAAGAGTCTTTACCTTTTCACTATGGGTGGTGACATAACCCTCTAACGCGCTAACAACCAGGCAAGAATGCACCGGCAAAATACAGACCAAATCACCCACCTGAACTTTTTCAAAAATAGATAACGTTACTTTAATAATCCAGTGTTCCTGGGTAAGTGAGGAAACAAAAAAACCCTCTAAGGGGGAACTCCATCCGCTTCTTTCCAGCATTGATAAATAGCCGTAAATTGCCTGCTCATTACGAAAGAGCATCTCCTTGGAAAGGTGAACAGCACCTCCATAAATCACAATTTCGCTGCGCTCCTTATGCTTTGCCACAACCGGGCAGGCAACGGCTACTGCAATTTCCTATGCATCACAGACACCAATCTGCCACTGCATCGCTTAGAAAAAAAATTCCCCGGCCTTATCTCATCCAGTAATAATATGGGTGTTTAAATTTGGTTAAATACATCGTTAACTGCTTCAATATCCTTTCATGAATAGCTCTCTCATATACCAAGAATGACCCCCAAGTTTTTATACATTCACTAAAAGTATAATACTGCTATGCTCAATGAGGAAATTGCAATAACTTTTGAACGCATTGCCGACCTGCTGGAAATCAAGGGTGAAAACATTTTTAAAGTGCTGGCTTACCGGCGAGCGTCAGAAAGCATCCGGCAACAGGCGGTTGATATCGACACTCTTGATAGTAAAGCATTGAAAGAGATCCCGGGAATTGGTCAAGCAATCGCAAGAAAGATCCTGGAGCTATCTTCTACGGGAAAGCTCTCTTTTTTAGAAAACTTAGGAAAAGAAGTGCCCCTTACATTAATTGAGATCGTAGAATTGCGGGATGTGGGTCCCAAGAAGGCAGCCTTGTTTTGGAAACAAGCTGATGTAACCAATCTGAAAGAATTGGAAGCTGCAGCACGCGCTGGAAGACTTCGCCAGCTATCAGGCATGGGTGAAAAATCTGAAGCGCGTATTCTTGCAAGTATCGAATCCCTGAAGAAATAAAACGTTTTCCTTTAGCAGAATCAAGAATAATTGGGGATTAACGGTTGAAAAAAATTCACCTATGGCAAAGCAGCAATGAGTATCTGATTGCCGTACGCCAGGAATATTTCTTTATCTACTGATATGCCAAAACCAGTAGGAGAACTATCTGGGATAGGATAATTGCGGCTAGGCTGCGGTTTTAATACACGTTCCATATTCAATTGATAACTAAACTGCATTACCGCATTATTAGCTGCATCCAGAATATACAAAGACGCATTGGGATAGCGCATATCTTGCATGCCAACAAAACATGCATCCATATATACCAGCGGTTTCTTATCATAACTAACTCGGCTATCACTGTAAGGAGCTGGATCCTGGCATTCGGTACGCTTTGTTTCTCTGTAAGGATTAAATTGACATAAGGTCATATGGCTATCCTGGTGTAATACAAACAGATCATCCTCGTTGACAGCCATTTCTAAAGTGCCACCCAAATCTGGCACATCCTCCTCCAGATACGACTCCGGTTGTCCTCCAAAAACCACCCCTGCCATCTTTTCATTTTCAAAATCTCTACCCTCATAAAACCAAACCGCATCTTTTTCCGCATCTACTATGAACATCGTGTATTTATCCATTGCAATTGTTGCGATTCGCCCCCAAACATCATCAGGTGGAATCAGCGAAGTTGGAGTCGGCTCTTCTCCCGGTAAACAGTAAAGCAAGTTGCCGTCACTATCAGCAGCCATGATTTTATAATTGCGCGTGTTCGCGGGAAGTGCGATTAAATCCACTATTGGGTTAATATTGCTCAACCCAAAATCACCTGGTCCACATTGAAAACCAGGATCAATTTCATAAAAACCTTTAGTATTTAAAAATAAACGCAAGACTGCTCCAGAGGAACTATCCAGCAGATAAACACCTGAAGTGCTGGTGATGATTTTAGAGATCTCTACGCCTTCTGGCAATAACCCGGTCAGTGCCGGGCGAAACTCCAGACGTGTAACCAAATCCATTTCATCCAAGATCGATTGAGATTGCAAAAAAAGCATGTCAGAATCACTCGATTGACCATATTCCAGTGCTTGGCTAACAAGTTCGTATGCCTGAGACCAATACTCGCGCTGTTTGTCAAGATCCTCATGCTCGGTTGCCAATGCTGCATATTCCTGGGCTCGAGTCAGGTAGATATCATGCTGCTCTTGCTTTCCACTGCGTATATAAATTGTAAGAGAAACGGCAATAAGCACAGCTGGCAGGGCAATTACCATGAACACCATGATTACAGGCGAAATTTTTTCTCCTCCTGAAGATGAACGCGGAAAAATCCGCCTACTAATTTTTTTCATTATTTCAGCAAATTTATAACGTAACCCATTCCACGCCTGCCAAGCTTTAGCAACAAAGACCAATAAGCTATTGGGGGCTGGGATAATTTGATCCTCTATTTGAGAAGAGTCCCGTGGCTTTACGAATTCAGTTTGCCCTGGTTTAACAGGTACCTCTTGACTTTCCAACTGCTCTTGTTGCTGTTCTGCCACAATCTCTGTACTCAAATTTGTTGTTGAAGCTACATTAAGCCCAACCTCTGATTGTCCACCTGTCAATTCATTAAAATCTCTATTCCCCTCTTGAACAGAAACAGCCCCTGCTTCTAATTCATGCGATTCTTGTTCGGGTGGCACAACCTCCTTTATGGACTGTTCTGCTACTTGTGCTGTTATCGATTGGTCAGCACTCCAAACTTCAGCAACTGTCTTTCCCTCCCCCTCACGGCATTTGATTATCACAGCTCGCATGTCGTCTCGCACCTGGTTCAAGAGTCTCCGTTTGACCTGTTCCATACCAATTTGCGGGCTGCCACTCAAATTCGCACATGTCCAGGTAATTGGAGGTTGCGGACAAATGATGATAATATCACCCGCATTAATAGGCGCCTGGCGATACTGAACCATTACACGCCGGCTTAATCCTAACGGCCGCTCAAACGGTTCCATGTCGGAATATTGTTCAACACTCCCGGACTTAATCACAAACGTGTGAGTTGCACCACTGTGTCCGACAAATAAATGTTCCCTATGCAGCACGGCAATATTCAGCACTGCAGTTACCTGCTTGCCACTTTCTGCAACCTGTGAGTTATGATCCCATAAAGCTCTACCAAGCTCTTCAGCCACCAATTGTATGGCACGGGTGACAGATCCGGGTGAGCGGAAAAAAAGAGCTGTTAATTCTTGTGGTTGTGCCATGAATTCATCATCTGATAATATCGAATTATCAGAGAATGTGAACAGCAAAGCTAATAAATCACCCCTACGATGCCTATGGGCACCTCGTGAGGCAGCAACTACTATCCCCCCTGGAATCTCATTTACCTCAATTCCGTTCTTTATTTGGAGATAATAATAATGGAAATCAATAGCCATTTTAAATCGTTTTGCTGATTCTGATTATACTTGTATCTACTGCTGAGGATGATTTACAATTAATAAATAATCAAAAACGTAAGGAATATTTACATATAATAATATCAATGAAACCGCTCGAATATTTGAACTTATGAAATATTCCACAAAGGTATCCAGATGAGCAAAGAAAATAATCAGTTTTACCTTGGAAAATTGTATAACCTTAAAAAAGGAGAAATCTTAGAGAAACCCCTCCATTATGATCCACCTGACCTGACCACACACGCAATCGTAACCGGAATGACCGGTTCGGGTAAGACAGGCCTATGTGTTGGCCTGCTGGAAGAAGCAGCCCTAAAGGGTATTCCGGCTATCGTGATCGATCCCAAAGGGGATTTAACTAACCTAGTGTTGCATTTTCCGGATTTATCGCCCGAAGATTTCAAGCCCTGGATTGATCCAGATTATGCCCGCCGCAAGCATAAAAGTCTTCCAGAAATGGCCTCCCAGACAGCGTCCATGTGGCGCAAAGGCTTGAAAGATTGGGGGTTGGGTTCTAAGAATATCAGTGCGCTAAAAAATTCCGTGAAGTTTGCCATCTACACGCCAGGTTCAAGTTATGGAATTCCCGTGAACATCCTAGCTTCATTCTCTGCACCGGCACTTCCCTGGCGTAAAAACGAAGAAGCTTTGCGAGAAAAGATCTCCAGTATTATCACTGCAATATTGACTCTAATTGGTTTAAAGAATATTGACCCACTACAATCACGTGAGCACATACTGCTCTCCAATATCATTGAACATTCCTGGCGCAAAGGAAAGTCATTAAACCTGCAGGACCTGATCATGCAAACGCAGGAGCCCTCATTGGAAAAAATGGGCGCTTTCACAGTGAATAAGTTCTTCCCTAAGAAAGACCGCGCTGATCTGGCAATACTACTCAACAATTTCCTGGCATCTCCTTCCTTCCAATCCTGGATTGAAGGGCAGCCGCTGGAAATTAGCCAATTACTTAAGACCGCAAATGGTAAGCCCAGACACAGTATTTTTTACCTCGCACATTTAAATGACACAGAGCGCATGTTCTTCGTAACCTTGCTTTTCGCAGCGATTGAATCCTGGATGCGCCACCAACGCGGTACAGGCAATCTGCGTTTATTGGTGTATTTCGATGAGATACTGGGCTATCTGCCTCCAATAGCCAATCCGCCTTCTAAACCTCTTATGATTCGCTTAATCAAACAGGCACGTGCATTCGGTGTGGGCTTGATGCTTACTACCCAAAATCCGGTGGATGTGGATTACAAAGCGCTCTCGAATGCCGGCACTTGGATGGTAGGCAAGTTGCAGACCGATCAAGACAAACAGCGCCTGTTGGATGGGCTGGAAGGAGCTGCGGGAGGAGTCAAACGCAGCGAATATGATCAGCTTATATCAGCATTGAAGAAGCGCGTGTTTCTTTATCACAATGTTCATGAGAAGAAACCGCAGGTCTTTCACACCCGCTGGGTAATGAATTATTTGGCAGGTCCGCTTACACGCACTCAAATCCCAGCGCTGAATAAACTGGCTGGGGCTGTGCAAGTTAAAGTAAAGAAAACAATAGAGAAATCCCAAAGAACCACCATAACACAACCTGCTTCTCAAGGAAAACAGATCACCGGTAAGCCATCCTTGCCTGTATCAGTAAAAGAGTACTTTCTGTCAAAACCGGCTGATCAAGAATCCGCACAATATCGACCGGCACTAATAGCTATAGCGGAAGTGAACTTCTTCTCACGCAGCCCAAGCATTAACACCAGCCATACGATTACCACTCTGGTAACAATGATAGACAAAAGCGGGCAGGACTGGGAAAGTAATATTGACGATGCGTTTGATTTCGAGCTATTAATAAATAAGCCAATCATAAAAGCAAAATTCACACAAATACCAGATTGGCTGAAAAATCCTGCCTGGTGGAAAGCCCAAGAAAAGGATTTTAAGCAGTGGATCTATGAAACCTATTTTGTGTCTGTACATGTAAATAAAATTCTGAGCATAAAAGCTGGACCTGATGTCTCAAAGGAGGAGTTTCAAAGGCAGTGTGTAAATGCAGCCAAGGAGAAGATCGAGGTAGGAATCAAGAAATTAGAGAATAAGCTCGACAAGAAAAAGCTATCCCTGCAAAACAAGATCGAACGCCAGGAACTGCGCGTTAATAAATATAAAGATGAGATGAAAAGCAGGCGCATGGAAATGTTCAGCAAAGGTGGGCAGGCATTGATCAACCTGGCACTGAAGAAAAAAGTAACCGGCCTCTCCAGTTCACTCACCAAGCGACGCATGTTGCAGCAAGCAGAAGCCAAGCTGAAAGAAGCACAACAGGTTCAGACTGATTACCAGGAAGAAATGACAGCACTACAGCAGGAATTGGTGGAAGAAAAGCAGGCAGTTAAAGATAAATGGATGGAGGCGGCGGATGAACACGAGGAGATTAAATTAACACCCACCAAACAGAAGATAAGGGTTGAAGTATTCGGGGTTGCCTGGTTGTCCTAAATTATAAGAAACAAGCATATCTACAATTCTGCAAATGATGGTCATGAGAAACAGCCCTGCTACCTTTAAAGCAGTATCTATGAATATTGTTTCAAGCATTTCTAAATCCCCACTCAATTATCGATTCCTCTCACATCTCTTGTCTGCCGGATAGAGCCCGCAGCAAGGTGTTCTGGTCAGCGTATTCTAGATCGCCGCCCACTGGCAAACCACGCGCTAAACGTGTGATACACACTCCAAACGGAGCTAACTGCTGGCGTAAGTACAGTGCAGTTGCGTCGCCTTCCATGCTGGGGTTGGTGGCTAAAATGATCTCTTTGATGCTGCCCTCTTTTACACGTTCAATTAATTCGCGAATTCTCAAATCCCCTGGACCAATACCCTCAATGGGTGAAAGCACACCATTCAGAACGTGGTAGCGCCCATGATATCCCCCTGTGCGCTCCATAGCAAGTACATCCAACGAGTCTTCCACCACGCAAATAGTGGCTGCATCCCGCTCGGGGTTAGCACAGACATCGCAAATATCCTGGTTTACTAATGTGATATTGAAACAAATAGAGCAGAAACCAGTGGAGGATTTCAAATTTTTAAGTGCTTCCGACAGGTTCACAGATAATTCATCCGGCGCTCGCAATAAGAAAAACGCCAAACGCGAGGCGGTTTTTGGTCCAATTCCAGGCAAACGCTCAAGTGCAAGAATCAGTTTCTGAATGGGATCAGGTAGTATTGACATTACAATAGAAATCTCACCCCTTTAAACCAGGTAGACCGCCACCAAGAGGACCTAGCTTTTTAAGTGCCATTTTACGCGCTTTTTCTAAAGCTTTATTCATAGCGCCAACAATTAATTCTTGAAGCGTTTCATTATCCACACTATTGACCAGTTGGGGATCAATTTCAATGTTTTTACAAACCTGTGTGCCAGAAACAGAAACCTTGACAGCACCACCGCGTACTTCAGCGGTGATGATCTGCTCCTCCAGTTCTTTCTGAGCTACTTTTAACTGCCCCTGTATTTGTTTGAACTGCTTCAACAATCCTTCCGAACCAAATAAACCGCGATTTTCTTTAGCCATATAGCTACTCTATCATTCCTTATCTACAATTTTGCCGCCTAGTGAAAGCGCTGTGCTAACCATACCATCACCATCTATATTCAAGTCAGGCGGTACAGACTTCACATTGGGATTAACCACCCTACATACAATCGGTACCTCCAGGTCAATTATGGCTTTGATAGCACTTTTTGTAAGTGCGATATTTTCATCACTTTCCATTTTTGATTTCAGTAGATCGCTGGCGAAACCCAATACCAGGGTCCCGCGCTCCATGGTTGTGGTCTTACATGAATTCAACAGCGCTTCGGTTTTAGGAAGCCGCCTTTTAACTTCCGCACGAATTTCCTGCCAGTTATCTAAAATCTTACTGAGATGCGACCTTTTTTCAGCAAGGTCATCCTGTGAATTTGATTCTTGCTTTGGAATATTCGATTGCGACGCTTGTTCCGTTTTTTTTCGTAGTTTGTTTGGCGAGGGGAAAAATTTTTCCAGCTTCTCTACTGTCTCACCACTCCTTGCAGTGGTTTTTGCCTTTCCGGGCTCATTTTTTCGCAACTGCCGGTTTCCAAAAGACCTTTTTTCACCTTTTTTTTTATGCTGCTCAGGTTGATGCGACTTAGATGAATCTACTTCTCTTGTACTATGACGCAAGCCAACCGCTTCAGCAATCGCCAATTCAAGCTGCAAAGCCGGTTGCCAGCCAGCTCGCGAAGTTGTTGCAGCACGGTTGAACAACCGTATCATAGAAAGCAACAGCGGCATGGAGAATCCGCGTGCATGGGCAATCATACGGTTTTTTACTTCCTGTGTGGTTTCGATTTCTGCCTTATTACCTAGTTTAACCATCATTAACGCTCGTAAATAGTCCACTATTTGACGTGCATACTGGCGTGGATCTGTACCGCTGTCCAAGGCTTTATGAATAACAGTTACACCTTCTCCCGCTTTTTTAGCTTGAAGAGTATCGACAATTTTAAAAACGCTTTCACTTGTTGCAGCACCCAAAACAGTTTGGGCAAGTTCCAAGGTCACCTTCTCCCCAGTTGATGCCAGTTGATCCAGCAGAGAAATGGCATCGCGCATGCTGCCTGTCGCCTGGCGGGCAATCAAAGTCAATGCCTCTGGCTCAACTGCTAACTTCTCCTGATCCTTAATCTGTTTGAGCTGAGCAGTAATGAAATTGATAGGAATACGCCTAAACTCATGACGTTGGCAGCGCGAGAGCACAGTCGCAGGGATCTTATGAATCTCAGTAGTCGCCAGAACAAAGATCGCATGCGCTGGCGGTTCTTCTAAGGTTTTTAGCAACGCATTAAAAGCCGCATTGGATAGCATGTGTACTTCATCAATAATATAAACCTTATAGCGCCCGTTAGAAGGGGAAAAATTAATTTTTTCACGCAAGTCCCGCACATCGTCCACGCTGGTGTTAGATGCAGCATCAATCTCGATCAAATCCAAAAAACGCCCAGTTGTGATATCTTGACAGTGCTGACATTTATTACAAGGGCGATCTTTTAAATCCTCCGTCAAGCAGTTGACGGCCTTGGCAAGAATACGGGCAGTGGTAGTTTTTCCCGTCCCCCGCGGTCCGGCGAAAAGATAAGCATGCACTATCTTATCCTGTTGAACTGCGTTGCGTAGTGTGCGAATTACATGATCCTGTCCCACTACTTCATCCCAATTAGCAGGTCGCCATTTACGATAATAGGCTTGCGGCATAAGTTATTTCCTTTTTTTCAACCCTTAGATTCAATAGTAATTACTCTCGATTAAAGATAAAGACATTATAGCGGATATTCGTCAAACATAAAACACAAGTTTTCCACCATCATAAAATTTTTACCTAATGTTAATAATCTTGTAGACCAAATCGGTTTATAATTTTGCTCAGATACCAATATAATTTGGTATCTGCCACCAGTGAAAAAAATTAGCGTGACCCTCCTCACGCTAGCAAACCCGGGAAGGGTAACTGGTGGTAATCCCTCCTTTTGACCGTCGGTGAAATACTGGCGGTCAAATACTTAAACTTGTAAGGTGAATTCCTCAATGCTATAATCTAAACACTTAACGCCCCAGTAGCTCAATTGGACAGAGCAAGGCACTCCTAACGCCTAGGTTGTGGGTTCAAGTCCCGCCTGGGGCATAAAAAAAAACAGGTTGCTTGGCAACCTATTTTCTATTTTCTCACAGGATAATTATTCTTCGCTAGAATCCTTATTATCATCTGTATCTTCTTCCTCGCCCCCAATTTCCGGAATATTACGAATCCAGAGCAGCAATACCTGCCCTTCTTCCGTATCAACCGAGCGCGCAGCCATGATGGGCGCCTCTTCCTCAACTCCTATGTCATTGCGGTAGCGCAGAGTCATATTGCCGTTATTTTTCCACATGCGGTGGCAACGCTCGACCAGAGCCGGCCCATTGAACGTGCGCACTTGCGTTAAGCTGATATCGTAGAGAAAGGGGCTCTCATTCAATCCCAGTGCCCAACCATCCGTGACAAATTCAAACACCGGCGGTGGTCCTTCAATGATTGTGATCTTATCTTCCAATTTATCAGTCACAGTTCTTTCTTCCAGGTTCAAAATCATACCATAGGAGCATCATTCCTTAATTTTAAAATTATTTCTAATAAATCACAAATAATTTGTTTATATGGTTTTTATATGCAAACCTTACGATGGTTGTTGAAAAGAATAAAAATCATTAATAAAATTCACAATAAACTGGAGGTGTGAAGATGACTTTCTACATTCGTACGCCTTATGATAAGTCTCTAGGACGGCACAGAATGCACCCATTCTTCAAGGGGCAGTGGCCTTTTGCTGATAGCAATATTTTCTTCCCGGTAGATGTGAAGGCAGAAGATGATGGTTTTGTGATCACTGCTTCGCTGCCTGGCTTGAAACCCGAGGATATTAATATTCAGATTATCAATAAAAACGTCAGTCTACAAGGTGAGTATAAAAAGGAGTTTGAAGAGAGTGCTAAATATATATTACAGGAACGACCAGGTGGTAAATTCCACCGCACGATCACCTTATCGGATACATTAGATGCCGCCAAAGCGGATGCATATATGGAGAATGGTGTTTTATTCCTGCGTATTCCCAAAGCAGAAGAATCAAAGCCTAAGAGCATTAAAGTCACGGTGAAACAATAGGGATACAATACAAGGCAAACAGCCCTTGTAAGGGCTGTTTTTCTTTTAAACCTTTAAAAAACACCTAAAATACTATTAGTTATGAATGAAGAAAAATTGATCAAAAAATTACAGGGATTGCATATCGCAGAAATGCGCTTCTTTGAAACAATCGGCTCCACCAATGAAGAAGCACTCCAATGGGCTTTCATTGGCGCCGGGGATAATTCGCTGGTTATCGCCAACCAACAGACTGCCGGCCGTGGCAGGGGAAAACGCCGTTGGATCACTATCCATGGTTCTTCACTGGCATTCAGTCTCATCCTGAAGCCAACTAAAAATGAGATGCTTCATCTGCCGCTGTTTTCCCCCTTAGGAGCACTGGCTGTGAGCGAGGCAGCGGAATCATTATGCAAAGTTCCAGCACAGGTTAAATGGCCAAATGATGTTCTTCTATATGGGAAAAAAGCTGCTGGCATTCTTGCAGAAAGTTGTTGGGTAGAAGGAAAATTGGAAAGTCTGGTTGTAGGAATTGGAGTGAATATTGCCCCTGAATCTGTTCCGCCATTGAACAATTTGCTTTTTCCAGCCACCTGTTTGGAAATTGCCTGCAGTAAAGCAATTGATCGATTGGATGTACTTAAAACTATTCTGGAGAATTTTTTCTCGCTACGAGAAAAGCTCGGTGATAACGAATTTTTCAACAAATGGCAAAAAAAATTGGCTTTCAAAGGTGAAGAAGTATATCTATACGATGATAAGAACGTAACCCAAAGGGGAACATTGATAGGGGTTGACCAGCAGGGATATATAATATTGAAAAATGAAAATGGACAGAAGAACCATTTCCCAATTGGAGACCTGCACCTCCGCCCTTTGAATCATTAACTTCACAAGAGATTATTTGTTTTTCAATTTTTTAATGCGCGCGATGGAGGAAACACTGTCGCCTGTATCTAGATTCATTAAGCGTGCACCTTTAGTAACGCGCCCTGAACGGGAAATATCCTTAACTTTCAATCGTATCAAGATGCCGTTGTTCGATATCAAGGTTAGCTGATCATCTTCTTGCACTACCTTCGCGCTGGCAATCTTTCCAATGGCCTTTAAGTATTTCCGATTGATAGTCGCTGAACCTTGTGTACCGCGACCTTGAATTCGATATTCTCCCAAAGAAGTCCGCTTACCGTAGCCATTCTCCGTTACAACCAATAAGGAACAATCCGGTTCGACAACCTCCATTGAAGCCAACCGGTCTTCGTCCTTGAAGCGGATACCAATCACGCCTCTGCCAGGACGGCCCGTGACACGTACGTCTTCTTCTTTAATGCGTATCGCACGACCATTTGCGGTCACCAGAATAATTTCATCTTTGCCGCTAGTGAGCCGCACCCACCCCAGCTCATCACCCTCCTCCAAACCAATGGCAATCAGTCCAGAAGGACGCACGCTGGCAAATTCTGACAGTGCCACCCGTTTCATAATGCCATTTACTGTGGCAAAGGTGATAAATTTAGCGGACTTAAAATCCGACACAGCTAAAGCCGCAGTGATATTCTCACCAGGTTCCAGTGCGATCAAGTTGGCAAGTGGAATACCTTTACCAGTCCTTTTGGTTTCCGGAATTTCATACACACGTTCGGAATAGACTTTCCCGCGGTCTGAAAAGAACAACAAGTTATATAGCGCACGACATGGGATGAGCATATCCACTTCATCTTCTTCTTTGATTGCCTGGCCTATCACACCACGTCCACCACGTCCTTGTGTGCGGTACACACTTGGTGAAACGCGTTTGATATACCCCTGCCGCGTAATGGTAACCAATGCAGGTACGTCAGAAACCAGGTCTTCTTCAGTTATATCCTCCACACCTCCCTCGATGATATGCGTCCGGCGGGGGTCACGATATTTTTCATTTAATTTTTCCAAACCTTGACGGATTATGCCCAGGATCTTTTTGGGATGCGCAAGAAGGTCCATTAAATTGGCAATGCGCTCCTGCAAGTCCTTATATTCATCCTCGATCTTCTGACGCTCTAAAGCTGCCAATCGGCGCAATTGCATATCCAAAATAGCCTGCGCCTGGATCTCAGTCAGTTTAAAGCGTTCAATTAAACGATGTTTAGCAGTATTCGCATCAGGTGATTTTTTTATGGTTGCAATGACTTCATCAAGATTGGCAAGTGCGATCAATAAACCCTTAAGGATATGTGCACGCTGTTTTGCTTTATCAAGTTCATATTGGGAGCGGCGAGTGATTACTTCATGCCGATGGTCAATGAAGATTTGCAGCGAGTGCTTGAGAGAAAGCAATCGTGGTTCGCTATTCACCAACGCCAATATATTGATGCCGAAAGTAGATTGCAATTGTGTGAATTTATATAATCTATTTAGAACACGTTTTGGCTGGGACCTGCGCTTTAATTCGATGATGATTCGCATTCCAGTACGGTCTGACTCATCACGCAAATCAGATATCTCTGATAGTTGTCCGGATCGCACCAGTTCTGCAATACGCTCAATCAGGCTGGTTTTATTTACCTGATACGGGATCTCAGTTATACGGATGGCATAGCGCCCACCACGGATTTCCTCGACCTGGGCTTTGCCCTGCAGCATAATTTTGCCCTTACCTGTGCTGTAGGCATGACGGATACCTTCATTGCCAACAATAATGCCACCAGTAGGGAAATCTGGCCCAGGTATGTAACGCATCAGCTCTTCAACTGTGATATTTTCCGGGCTATCCTGATTATTAATCATATAAAGCAACGCCTGGAATACCTCACCCAGGTTGTGCGGGGGAATATTAGTCGCCATGCCTACTGCAATGCCTGAAGCGCCGTTTAATAACAGACCTGGTAAACTGGCTGGTAGTACGGAAGGTTCTTGTAATGAACCATCGAAATTATCTACGAAATCAACGGTATTCTTGTCTATATCCGCCAGCATTTCCTCTGCCATTGCCGTTACGCGCGCTTCAGTGTAGCGCATAGCCGCTGGCGGGTCGCCATCAATGGAACCGAAGTTACCCTGCCCATCAACCAGCAAATAGCGCATAGAAAAATCTTGCGCCATGCGTGCCATGGCATCATAAATCGCCATGTCGCCATGCGGATGGTATTTACCCAGCACCTCACCTACGATGCGGGCTGACTTCTTATGGGCTGTGTTCGAGCGCAGTCCCATATCCACCATGGCATACAATATGCGGCGATGAACCGGCTTTAGACCATCACGCGCATCTGGTAAAGCACGTGCCACGATTACACTCATGGCATAATCAATATAGGAATTACGCATTTCTTGATCGATGTCTACGCGCTTAACCGTGCCGATTTCCATAAAAAATATCCTTTTAGGCGAACTGATTTTGATTATACCTTAGTAGCAAGAGAGCCAAACCTTTTAATTATAAAATATACTTAAAAGCTGTTCAGTTATAATATGCCATCATGAAGCGTTTAGCGATAACAATATTTGTCACTGCAGCTATCCTGCTCACCAGTTGCAAAGCACTATCCACAACACAACTTTCGAAAGAGGACGCTTCTTCCTCCGCAGCATTTATCGAAAACAAGGGATCAGATACATTAGTCAACCTGGCACTCGCCTGGGCAGAGCATTACCAGGAACTGCACCCAGAGATACAAATATCCGTCACCGGAGGCGGCTCTGGAACAGGCATTACCGCCTTAATTAATGGAACAGTGGATATTGCTAATGCTTCCCGGCAGATCAAATCAGAGGAAATCGAGACGGCGATAAGCAAGGGGATAGAGCCATATGAATTCATCGTTGCCAATGATGCCATTGCTATGATTATCAATCCCGAAAACCCCATTGATGAATTGACCCTAGAACAAGTATCAAAAATCTACCGCGGTGAAATCAGAAACTGGAATGAGTTAGGCGGTGAGGATCGTCCTATTGTGCGCCTCTCTCGTGAAACCAATTCAGGAACACATATATATTTCCTGGAGACAGTTGTACGACTCGGCAACAAACAGGACAAATCACTTTTTTCGACTGACACATTGCTACTGCCTTCATCAGAAGGCATTATCGCTGAGGTGCGTGAAAACCCCAACGCCATTGGTTATGATGGCCTTGGTTATGTTACTCCTGAAGTAAAAATAATCGCTCTTGCGATTGCTGCACAAGGTCCTTTTGTCCTTCCATCAGCCGAGACTGTCCGGGATGGTACCTACCCCATCTCACGCCACCTATATATGTACACAAATGGAGAACCACAGGGATTCATAAGGGACTATCTGGAGTGGATTATTTCCTCTAATGAGTCACAACAATTCGTGCTGGAGCTTGGCTTCGTGCCGTATATTGCTGATTGAAGATTACAAGGCAAAGCAAATGAAAGAAAAAACCATCACCTATGCCATCAAGATTGCCGGTTATTCCAGCTTCTTTTTCCTCCTGCTAATTTTTGCCTTCCTGATCAAAGAAGGCGTTCCTGCATTAGTTAAAGTCCCTTTTGGGGATTTAGTTGATACGCGCTGGTATCCTATTGAAGATTATTTTGGTACCTTGCCGTTGATCTTCGGTTCACTGCTCATTACTATCTCTTCAATCCTCATCGCCCTCCCATTCGGCATCGGCACCGCTGTTTATATTGCAGAAATTGCCCCTTACCGAGTAAGAGAAATCTTGAAACCCGCGATCGAAATCCTAGCTGGTATCCCGTCAGTAGTGCTGGGATTCATTGGCATTATTACATTTTCGCCATTCCTCAGGGAACTGTTGAATTTACCTACCGGCCTAACTGCTTTTACCGGTTCCATTCTTCTGGCTTTAATCTCCATTCCTACCATTGTATCTATCGCTGAAGACGCCCTCAATGCAGTACCTCAATCCTACCGCCACGCTTCTTATGCACTAGGTGCCACACGCTGGCAAACTATCTGGCGGGTGACGCTGCCAGCCGCGCGCAGCGGAGTGCTGACAGCCGTGATGCTGGGCATCGGCAGGTCGCTGGGCGAGACCATGGCAGTGATGATGGTAACTGGAAATGCAGCAGTGATGCCGACTCGATTGCAATCATTCTTTCTGCCTGTACGCACCATGACAGCCACAATTGCAGCCGAAATGGGTGAAGTCGCCACTGGCAGTGTGCACTACCATGTGCTCTTTTTCATTGGTATTGTGTTATTCATCCTTTCTCTGATTATCAACATCATTTCTATCCATTTCAGCGCTCGCACGAAAAAACAAAAAGAGCAGGTTGTCTCATGAACAGCCGATCAAGAAGCGTTAGATTCCTCCAGCTCCCCAGGCATACAATCGAAGCAATTGGTTACACTGCCATTTACTTCATCAGTTTAATTACAGTCCTGCCAATCGTAGGTATGATGATCTATATAGTGATAAACGGCGCTGAAGCAATTAGCTGGGAATTCTTGACCAGCATGCCTGCCAATGGGATGCGGGAAGGCGGTATTCTTCCAGCGATTGTGGGGACTTTTTACCTGATGGCAGGAACTGCCCTTTTCTCTGTTCCATTAGGTGTGGCTGGGGGGATTTATATGGCAGAATATGCAGCGGATAACTTCTGGACCCGTCTGATGCGCATTGCCATCATCAGTTTGGCTGGTATCCCCTCTGTGGTCTTTGGCTTATTTGGTCTGGGTCTATTTGTATTACTGATGAAATTCGGCACCAGCATACTGGCAGCGTCGCTCACGCTATCCATCATGACCCTGCCCGTGATTATCAGCACTACTGAAGAGGCACTGCGGGTAGTGCCCTATCGCTTCCGCGTGGTGGGGAACTCGCTAGGCGCAACCAAATGGCAGACTATCTGGCGTATTGTGCTGAAGGAAGCTTTGCCGGGAATCGTCACAGGTGTAATCCTTGGGCTGGAGCGCGCCGCCGGTGAAACCGCACCCATCCTGTTCACGGGTGCTGCCTTTTTCCTGCCGCATTTGCCCGGCTCCCCCCTCGATGCAACCATGGCACTGCCCTATCACATCTTTGTGATTTCCACCCAAGTCCCGGGTATGCCTTTGAAAATTCAATTCGGCACAGTACTCGTACTGATAGTCTTCGTGCTGGGCATGAACCTGACCGCAACCATCATCCGCTCGCGCGCACGCTCAAAAAGGCAGTGGTGAAATGAACAACGCAAAAATTCACATCCGCAACCTCACCCTGCACTACTCGGATGGCTTGGAGAGTCTTAATGGGATCAACCTAGATATTCAGCCCAATGCCATCACAGTCATCTTTGGTCCAGCAGGCGGCGGGAAATCCACCTTATTGCGCGCTATTAACCGCCTGATCGACATGGCAGACGTGGAAGAAGTTTCCGGCGAAATCCTATTCCACGGTAAAAACATTCTCGACCTTGACACAGATGTCACCCAACTGCGCCATAAAATTGGGATAGTTTTCTCACGCCCCATCCCACTGCCGCTATCCATTTTTGGAAATGTGGCATTCGGCTTGGAGGTTACGGGAGAGCATGACCACAAAATTCTGCAAGCGAAGGTAGAAGAAGCTCTGCGACAGGCGTACCTGTGGGATGAGGTGCATGATCGCCTGGATGAACCCGCCGCGTCACTTTCAGGCGGGCAGCAGCAGCGGCTGTGCCTGGCAAGAGTGCTGACGCTCAAGCCAGAAGTAATCATGCTGGATGAACCCACTTCCGCACTTGATCCAGTCACAACCGCTAAAATCGAGAGCTTCCTGCATGAGGTGAAATCGCAATACACAATTATCCTGGTTCCTCATAATGTCTCCCAGTCAGCGCGCATGGCAGATTACGCCGCTTTCTTCCTTCAGGGAAAAATGATCGAATATGGCAAGGGTAAAACACTGTTCATCAACCCCAAGGATAAACGCACCCAGGACTACGTGACCGGGCGTTTCGGCTAATAGCTACCCAAACATTTCAAGCTCTGCTATAATCACAATAACATCAGGGCGCGTAGCTCAGCTGGTTAGAGTGCACGGTTCACATCCGTGAGGTCGTGGGTTCGAGTCCCTCCGCGCCCATTTTTTGTTCTGAAGTTTACACGGAAATCCCAATAACAAAACTATATGAACTGCAGTTCGCTTTGATGAGTGTATAGTTCACATCCATGCACCCATAGGAGGGTGTGATAAGGTCGTGGGTCTCCCCTCCTGGAACCACGGGGACAGGCGAGTCTCACCACGCCCACTGGAGAGTGGTGCTTACAAAAGTACTGACTTTTTTTCTTTATGCAAATAAAACCTGACAAAACCCGACAAAACCCGACACTTTTTACATTAATTATATACCTATGCGCATTAAGTAAGGGAAAAGAACAGATCATACTGCACAGCGCAGGGAGGGTTTGAAATCCTTCCCCACAAATGAAAAACTGTAATGGATATTCAGTCATTTATAAAAAACACAAATATGCTATTGAAAAAACGGTTTTTTTCTATATAATGAAGATAACAAAGGAGCTAATATGGGCATAAAACTAAAATGCATTTTGAAACTGTAAAACCCCCTAATAAACATACTAAAGCTATGGGTGAGCTAATTCGAAAAGCACGTGAGGAAGCTGGATTAAGCCAGGAAGAATTGGCAAAAAAATATATCGTAGAAGAGCTGCTGTTTCTGATATGGAAAATGGGAAGGTGGAAGTAAACGCTTAGACTATTGTTTACTTAGCTGATGCTTTAAATAAACCAATAACATATTTCTATCCAAAAGATAATTTAGACAACGATCCTAAAGAAGAAGATTTAACCGATCTTGAAAAGGAATTGATTAACAATTTCCGTTACATACCTTATGAAGGGCAAAAAAAGTTAGCTATTCAATTAATTAAAGATTTGGGAAAATATAATCCTGGGTGGGATGTGGCTGATGCATTAAGAGCAGATGAGAATCCTAAATTAGCAACAGAAATATTTTTCGAAAAGTTTTTTGAAAAGGAAGAAAGAAGGAAAAAAAGATTCGAAAAGAATAGTTGAAACTTTCTAAAATTATTTAATAAAATATTTAACTGTTCCCCCTTATTTCATCAACTTTCAATAGTAAATATGGCTTCGATTAGGTTTCAATTAGCTGTCTTATGGAAAGTAAAGTAATAGTATGAATGAGTTTTCTATGCAGACCGTAGATATTTTGATATATATAGCTCTAAGTGAAGAATTTAATTATCTAGTAGATGATTTGTTAGGTGATAGTGATCAAAGTTTTATCTCCCAAGAAATGGAGGATTATCCCCTGACCATTTTCTATGGAAATATCTTTTGTAAAAACCAGGAAAAATATTTTCATACGGTTATCATCCCAGCTGGCAAAATGGGTAATACTCGAGCGGCTACAGTTACCTCCGCAATTCTAGCAAAGTCATCTGTTTGTGATGTTATTGTTCTTGGGATCGCCGGATCCCTTTCTAACGATCTTCAACCCGGAGATGTTTTAATCCCTGACAGTGTTGAAGAATACCTAGCAAATTCAGCGGCAATAGGGGAGGATAATAATTGGGAATTTAAAACGTCAGGTAATAATTTACCCACTTCTCTTCGATTACTAAACCGTTTTCAACACTTTTTTTCAAGATATCGACCCATATATGATCAATGGCTAAAGGATAGTAATGATCGACTTAATCACATATTAGAAAATAAGAAAATTCAAGAAATATTGGATAAGCATGGGGAAGAATTACGTTCCGATGTCAAATTATTTGCAGGAGATGATAAAAAGCTTGCAAGCGGACCTGCAGTTGGAAAGGGAAAGGCATTCACCGATTGGTTGAAAAACCAAGTTGATAGAAAATTCTTTGCGATTGATATGGAATCTTCAGGAGTATATGATGCAGTAAATCTTCGCATTCCTTCACCGAGGGTAATCGCATTTCGTGGAATTTCGGACTTCGCAGATGAAAGAAAACAATTGATTGAAGATACTGTCAGAGAACAATTCCGAGAAGTTTCATTAAAGAATGCATTTCATTTGCTGTTGCATGGTATAGAATCTGGCCTTTTCAACCCCGATATTGTTGAATCGTCTGGCAGTAACAATGTCGAATCCGAAGACGGGCAAAAGTCACTTCAGGAAAAACCCGAGCATATTGATAAAAAAGTAAAAGAAGTAAAAAAATTTGAACATCATAAAGAAGTCTATCGTTTTGCGTATTCGTCAAAAGGAATGAATAAAGGCAACTATGCTGCTGAACAGCTCGCTTTTAAGAAAATTCTTGGATAAATATACATATGAGTTCTACATTACTGGTGTGCTAATAACCATCCAATCTAGAAAAAATATTCCAAATAAAGTTTAACAATAAACCGCTTGGAAAATTTTGTATTTTTTCAAAAAGGTTTAATTTGTGGCTATATAGGAACTGATACTAAATCAACCTGGTCATGAGCCCCTTTACTGCAGAATGAAATTGTCTACCTACAAGAGTAAAACTGCTTCCCGCTAGGTAAATAGTTCGAGTTTTTGAGATCATAAGCAATTGTTTTTGTATACAAATTAGGATTATTTTCCAAGCCCGTGAGGACGACGGTTCACATCTAGTTTTAAAAAAATAAAAGTAATATTTCCCGGTGTGAATTCCATTGATAATGAATTGGCTTCGATAACTTGAAATTAGCGAAAACATTATGGTGAATAAAATGAAAACGTATCCATTTTAGGGGGCTGGTCATAATAAGATTCAGTGATTCAATTACCTGCAATTTCTAATTATCTATCTAATACCCTTTTTCATTAATAAAATATCTTCATCTGCACGATCGTGATGTATTTGTATATAATGATCTAAATAAGCTTCGTAGTCAGCAATAAACATTCGCAGAGTTTCATCTTTCTCTTTTTTCCAGCTTTGAATTTCATCTTTCTTTACCTTCAGAGCTTCTGAAAATCCATATTCACCGGAAACTACTCCGGTCTGAGTAAGGATGATTAATAATTCAGTTTTATAAAAATTATAGTTTTCATCCGATTTGTCTTTTAAATATTGCTTTATGAATGATTTGCATATACTATGGATTGAAATTCCTCCCTCCCAAGCACGTAAAATAGATAAAACTTGTAATGCGTTTTTATTTCCGCCATCGTCTATCATTTCTTCTAAGCATTGGATGAAAAATTCACTATCAATATTTGGATATATCTGCCTTAGTAGGTTTCTAGCATATAGATGAAAGACTTTGTTTTCTTCTTTAAACCATTTGAAAATCTCCGGAACTAGTATTTGCTCATTAGCTCGGAATAATTTTTGAAGATCATTTAATCTGTAAGGAATGACGTCATATAAATAATCATCCATGTTCTCTAAATGGAATTTAACTCTATTAAAGAAGAATTGAGCTACTTCTCTAGGAAAATCTATAAAAATAGGTGTTAGGATTTGCTCCAGCGGGAAATCTATTTTTGGATTAGGAATCAAACTTGATAAGAGTAATTCAGCCTCTTTACTTGTTAGAGAGCTGAAAATGGAATAATCCTCTACCCAGAAAATCATTGTTCCCCAAGAATCATCATTTACTTGAATTAGTTTTCGAATAATTCTGAAAAATATTTCTTTTAAATTTTCATTTTTCGAGTAGTTTTCTATGCAAGTTTTCAATAAGTTATATAAGAGATTTACATTTTTTAACTTTATTGCATTTTCTACAATCTTCTTAAAAATCGCAGGGTTGAAATCAACTGCTTGATTATATAAATTCGATGCAAATTCTAGGTTTTCTTTATTTTCTATCAAATCAACAAGAATTTTTTCACCTTTATTTTTTTGAGGGCTATTCATAATCCCTGTCATTATATGAATCTTAAATGGATCTAAAAAATTATTCTTTTGATCTAAAAGAGAAAAAGCTAACCCGGGTTTTTCTTTTGAAAGGTTCTGTAAAAAATAATTAAAATACTGGAATTTCCCAGCTTCTTCAGTTGAATATTTATTTGCAACAGTGTTTATTCTTTCTTTCCATTCATTCCAGTTTTTAGAGGTTATTTCTTTTACAAATTTATTTATTGATTCTATTCTTTTTTCCCTGTTCTTTTTCCAATCAGATGAATCAATGATAAAGTCAAATCCATAGAATGTTTTAAATTTAAGATATTCTTCATTCGAAACAATTCTCTCTTGTAATTCTTCAATTTTTTTAATTCGCTCACTACCGAATCTGCGTCTTAACCAGTATGTCTCATCTTCAATATCAATAATCAATTCCTCATCCAATAAAGAAAATTTATCAATATAGAACTTTAATATTTGATTGACATTTTCAACAATAATTTCTTCTAATTCTGATGAGTAATTTCCTCGAGAAGGAAGTCTACTTGCATTTTTAAGTGATTGAATAACTTCTTTCCTAATTTTGATCGTTTTATCAGAAAGGAATAAATTTATCAGAAGGTTTATAGATCTTCGTCTAATTTTAGATATTTCGTTAGAAGGATGTAAGGGTCCAAACTTGAGGTTGATAGTTTTATAATCAACCATAGAAATACCTTCAAATTCAGACCTTAACAATTTTTTACATATATTAATAATTGCATATTTATATTTCAAAGATTTTGCTTTCCCCCATTTTTCGATTTCATCTAGAAGTTTAATTTGAAAGTAATATCCCGCTCTTTTTAAAATTTCGAAGTTGAATTCAGCCAACTTACAAAGCTTTTCAATTGATGCGTCATGGAATTCTTCAATAATGGATAGCTTGATAAGTAGATTAATATACTTAATCGGGCGCAGATATGATAAGTCTTCGAGTATCTCAATTATTTTGAATATAATTTTCTCATGAGTAATCCCCTTAAATCCAAACCATTTTATCTTTAATTCTCTCGAAGGTTTTGCCTCTGAATTTATTATTTTTTTCGCTACTTTAAATGTAATATCTGGTATTCGATAAGAAAATCTCTGAATGTAATCTAAATAATCTGAAATCTCATCGTTTGTTTTCGATTCATTTATTAGTTTATATAATTTATTTCCATAGTCATGCAGGTATGATTCAGCGTTTTTACTTTCTAATGTTGAAAGTTGATCTAGTATGTTTAATCTTCTTTCCTTATCTACGATTAGATCATATAACTTATGGATTGGGATAGTAGTTAATAATTCATCGAGGGATTCCAAACCAATTTGATCATTTTCAATGATATATAAATTAATCGTTTCTGAAATTATTTTTTCCTTCGCGAAGCGAGAAAAGATCGATTCAACTTCTGATTTTGAGATATTTAGAATCTTATTAAAAAAGATCCCTACTTCTTTTTTTCTGACAATCTTAATCAAATAAAGCAGTCCAATGCACTTGATTGAATTTTCCGCATATTCAAGGACCATTTTATTAAGAGATTCGCTTATCTCTCTATAAGAATGAGTTTGTGCAAATTTACTCCATCTATTACTTAATTCAGGAGCATTAATTTGACTAACTTCGTTACCTTTTAATTCTAATGTTCGTCCACTTTTATCTTTTTCTATTTCATAATTGCTTTTATTTTTTTCATCAAAGAAAAACCAATATACTTTTTTTGTTGTTATATCAACTACAAACAAGATTGTGGGTACAGA
Source organism: Anaerolineae bacterium (assembly GCA_011176685.1). Taxonomy (GTDB): domain Bacteria; phylum Chloroflexota; class Anaerolineae; order Anaerolineales; family Anaerolineaceae; genus A373. Next base: position 39,054 of record DUED01000038.1, on the reverse strand, counting down.
AGTCGAAATTAAAAAATCAATTACTTTTCTTTTACAATGATATTTCTCTTTTTTAATTGACGAAGTACTTTTTAGCTGATAGTGTAAAAATTTATTAAGAAAATTACCATTTCCATCAAGCAATCTTATAGTTCCATCTATATCCTCAGTGTTTCCATTAATCGGTAGAACTTGCATATAACTCACTTTGAGATTGTATTCAAGAATAATCCCACCACGAACATCAATTTCTTTTTGTTTTGATGACTTGGTCATTGTTATCCAATCATATACTTTTCTATGTATTCATTATACATGTATTTTGTCGCCTTTTCTTCACGTCCTCTGGTACGGCCGTATTGATTCAAGGTGGACACAAAACTCTTTATGGACAAAATTTACTAATTTTTACGTAATCTGTGCACAAAATGCACAATACAACACGCTTTGGACAAAATTTCATGTTGACTTCGTATAAATTGGTTGTCTCTACTCAAGAACCAAGGTGAAGACACTAAATCGACAAAATGTGTATTTTATATACTTATTGGAATCATTTCATAATCCGTGCACCCTGAGGGTGTGATAAGGTCGTGAGTTTCCCCTCCTGGAACCACGGGGACAGGCAAGTCTCACCGCGCCCACTGGAGAGCGGTGCTTACAAAAGTACTGGCTTTTTTTCTTTATGCAAATAAAACTTGACAAAACTTGACACTTTTTGCATTAATTACATACCTATGCGCATTAAATAAGGTCAAATAACAGATCATACTGCACAGCGCAGGGAGGGTTTGAAACCCTCCCCTACAAACGAAAAGCTGTAATGCGTATTCAGCCATTTTCAAAAATACACAAATATGCTATTGTAAAAATTGTTGTTTTCTATATAATGAAGATAACAAAGGAGCTAATATGGACATAATAAGAAAATGCATCTTGATAATTATCACTACGCTCATCGTGGGCCAGAGCGCCTGCACCATCACGTTCGGACCAACCGGCGGGGAAAAGATCAACCAAGAAACCGCGGTCGTCTTGACCGTGCAAGCACTGCAGGGTGACCAGGAACCAGCGACCATTACCCCCGATCAGCAGCAACAACAGCAGCAAGCGGATGATGACACCCCCACTGCGACCCTGACCGCGACCGTGACCAACACCCCCAAACCATGCAACAAGACAACATTCATAAGCGAGACCATCCCGGACGGCACAGAGTACGCACCCGGAACGGCGTTCACCAAGACCTGGCGCTTCAAGAACGCCGGCACCTGCACCTGGAACACGAGCTATAAGATACTATTCAAGAGCGGCGACCAGATGGGGGGACCAGCCAGCAAGAATTTCCCCAACAACGTCGCCCCCGGCGAGACTGTGGACCTGAGCGTGAATCTGACTGCGCCAGCCACTGGCGGCACCTATAAAGGCACATGGCGAGCGGTCAGCGACAGCAACGAGGAGTTCATCCACAACATCTGGGCGCAGATCGTGGTTCCATCACCCGTGTTTTCCGTAACGGGCGTAAACCTGACCGCCATTCCACCTTCATTCGTGGGTCCCTGTCCTTTTCTATTTGCCTTCACCGCCGATATCACCACCAGCGGACCAGGAACGGTTAGCTATTACTGGAAGCGCAGTGACGGCACAGAATACGGGCATGCTTCGGTCGTTTTTGGGTCTGCAGGCACGCAACAAGTTAGCATCACATCCCTCACACCCATCTCAGGCGTGCACTGGATGAAGATCTATATTGATGAACCGAACCACCAATTCTTTGGACCGGTAAACTTCCAGCTTGTCTGCGTTCCATAAGAGCAGGCTTTGTAGAAATTTAATTATTTACAATTACATCACGGTGAACCATTGTTAATATTTAACAAAGGTGGTTAAAATGCCCACCTTTTGTATTCACCCTAATAGAATAATGCGACAAAAATAAGCCAATAGATGAAATGAGAGGAGGGAGGAGAAAGCTAAAGCGTGCGACACTCCTGATTGATGAGGAAACGAATGATGGCGGAGCGAGAGTGGAAAGTGGCACCGGTGTAGACTCTTAGATACTCTATTTTATTTTCGGATTGAAATGGAGTTTATTTAGATATAATAGGTCGATATTATGGAAATAAGATATTTGTTATAATAAAAGGGGCAAGCGTATTCTTCACAACAAACCAATTCTCAAATACACTTGCCCAGTATGTATCTGCAAGGCGATGAATTCACTCATCGCCTTGCTGTGATATTGAAATCGAATTAAGGTAAATTCTCAGCATTAATTAGCAACAGAGGTATGATCACCAATGTCTCAACAGTCCCGCCATCGAGAACTGCCTTTGCAGCCTCAACTGCCTTCCCCATTTGTAGATAAGGTTGCTGCATTACTGTGGCAACCATTTCACCTTTAGCAATTGCAGCCAATGCGTCATCGACTGCATCGACACCAAAGACTTTGATCTCATCCAAGCGTCCGGCAGCAATAATAGCGCGGACTGCGCCCAACGCCATCTCATCATTGTGCGCATACACGGCATCAAGCTCAGGATTGGCCTGCAGGACATCTTCCATCACACTGGCACCTTCTTCACGTGCATAGTTAGCAGTTAGGCTAGCCACAACTTCAATGCCTTCAACTCCTTCTACCACATCCATGAAACCTTTTTGTCGTGCTTCAGCAGACGGCGCGCCAGCAATGCCTTCCAGAATGGCAACCTTTCCGACCCCATCCAGAACTTTGACCATCTCATCGGCTACTAGCTTACCAGCAAATGAATTATCAACATCCAAGTGCTGTAAAACTTCACCGCCGTTTGATGGACGAGTTACTGTAATCACAGGAATGCCTGCATTGTTGATATCTATGACAGATGTAGCTATTGCGTCAGAATCACACGGATTTACAATAATCAAATCCACTTCACGGCTGATTAAATCCTCAATCTGAGATGCCTGCTTTTCAATGTCATCTTGCGCATCCAAGGTGATTATTTCCATCCCTAATTCAGCCGCCATTGCTTCTCCACCATCCTTCATTGAGACAAAGAAGGGATTTGCCAGAGTTGATACTGCAAAACCAATGACATAAACCTCTTCTGGTTCTTCCTCAACGGCTGCTGGTTCTTCAACTGGTGCTGCTTCTTCGACTTCAACTTGTTCGGGAGCACAACTTGTCAGTGCAATACAAACTAATGACATGACAAGAAGTACTATAGTACCTTTTTTAAACATTTGCTTCCTCCTAAAAGTTTTTTTTACGTTCTTTACTACAAACAAATAAAATCCATCGCACCACCTCCTTCTCTAAAATTTATCTTCCATTAATCATGATTTCTTTTTGCTAGAACGGCGAACAGGATAATGAGCCCCTTAACAATCTCTTGTAAGAAAGCCGACACACCAGTAAGATTCATACCATTATTAATCACACCAATAATCATCGCACCTAATAAAGTCCCTACCACAGATCCTCCACCTCCAGATAAAGAAGCTCCACCCAAAACTACTGCAGCAATAACATTCAACTCCATACCCTCAGCAACCGTAGGTTGAGCTGACAATAAACGAGATGTAATAATTATGCCTCCGACAGCGCTAAGCAATCCTGAAACAAGAAATACCAAAATCCGATAACGATTCACTGGAATTGCGGACAATCTGGCAGCTTCTCTATTTGCACCTGTTGATAGTACATAAACCCCGTGTTTAGTTTTATTGAGGATAATAAACCCAAAAATAAAAAAAACAATGGCAATAATACTTGAAACAGGAATTTTCTCTAAATAGCCAGCGCCAAAAATGGCAAATTCTTCAGTCAGATTTGATATCGGACGTCCGCTTGTCCAATAAAGCGCAATGCCACGTGCAATTCCCAGCATAGCTAACGTCACAATAAAGGATTGAATTTTTCCATAAACTGTTAACAAACCATTGATCAAACCAATTGCCAAGCCTATTCCTAAACCGGCTAGAATGCCTAATGTAATCGAATTGGTTATCATCATTACCCATGCCGTTGAAACACCAGAAAGGGCTGCTACCGATCCAACCGAAAGATCAATTTCACCGGTAAGAATTACAAAGGTCATACCAATAGCCACAATCAAGTTTATAGATATCTGTCGGGTAATATTCAATAAGTTCTGCTGAGCAAAAAAATAATCTGATAAAAAGGAAAAAAGTACCGAGATAGCCAAAAAAGTTAATGCTAAACCAATCTCACCACTTAATAATTTTTTTATTTTCGCTGCCTTCAGAACCTCTTGGATATTGTTCCTTACCATGCTTGCCCTCCAATGGCTATTGAGAGTAATTTGTCGTTTGTGGCCTGACTTGCTGACATTTCGCTTGCTATAAATCCATCACGTAATACAATGATGCGATCACAAAGACGTCGAATTTCATCAAATTCTGAGGAAATAAGGATTATCCCCTTACCCTCATTAGCTAATGACTCTATCAAACGAAATACTTCAACCTTTACACCCACATCCACTCCATGTGTGGGTTCATCCATAATCAAAATATCCGGATCACTTAACAACCACTTTCCAATAACAACCTTTTGTTGATTTCCCCCAGACAGATTTCTGGCTTTCATCTGTAAATTTAATGGGACAACATGTAATTCTTCACTTATATTCTCACATAGTCGCTTCTTTTTTGATTTCACAATAAAAGTATTAGCAATCATCATCTTATCAAGATTTGGTACCGATAGGTTGTCCCCAACTGAATGGGAAAGGAAAAGCCCTTCCTTTTTACGATCCTCCGGGATATATGCAATCCCATTATTCCTGGCAATTTCAGGGGTAGCCAAGTTCTGGGTTTTTCCATTTATCTTAATTTCTCCAGAGATATATTTGGAGGTACCAAATAATGATCTTCCCAATTCACTTTTTCCAGAGCCAATAATGCCAGTAATACCTAGGATTTCTCCTTTATGCAAAGTAAAACTAATAGGAGCTTTCATACCCTCTGCCAGAAAATCAATAATTTTAAGCAAAATCCTTTTTGTCTGTAATTTTTTCTTCGAAGGCCGGATATCATCCTCCAATTTCTTTCCTATCATTGCCTGAACAAGCGTTGGCGTGTCTAGATTTTCAATATCGAAAACACCAGCATTTTGCCCATCGCGTAACACTGAAACCCGATCACAGACTTTGAATATTTCTTCCAAATGATGGGAAATATAAATCATGGTGACATTATGCTGCTTCAGGTCTCCTATGATTTTAAAAAGACTTTCAATCTCCGTTCTGCTCATACCGGAGGTTGGCTCATCAAGTAATAATATTTGGGCATCAACAGATAATGCTTTAAGAATTTCAATAACCTTTTTCTCACCCAACCCCAGGTCACTTATCATGTGCCTGGGATCAATGTCGATACAGAACTTGTTTAAATATTTCAACGTGACCTTGATTAATTCCTTATCATTTCGCCAACCTAACATGCCATTACCAGGCTCATGTCCAAGAAATATATTTTGAGCAACAGTTAGTCTTTCAATCAGACTTAATTCCTGATAAATAGCCGCAATACCTTTCATCTTTGCAAACAAAGGATCATTAATCTGAACGCTCTTCCCATTGAGAAGAATATCACCCTCATCTTTTTTTTCCACGCCAGTCAGAATTTTTATCAGTGTTGATTTACCAGCACCGTTCTCCCCAACTAAGCCACAAATTTCGCCTTCATACACTGCTAAATCAACCCCTTTTAGCGCTCTAATGCCACCATACCTTTTATGTATATTCTTAACTTCGAGGGCTACTTTCTTTTCCAATTGTGCACCTTCAAACCAATGTATTCATAAAACAACTACAATTTTGACTAGAAAAGAGCTCTTACTTGGGCAAGAGAAGGAATCGACGATTGAGCACCCTTAACAGTTGTGCAAAGCGCTGCAGCAATACTTGCAAAATTCAAAGCTTCTTCCAAATTGCCACCTGTGGCAAGACTCGCTGCCAAAGCACCAGAAAAAACATCACCTGCTGCAGTGCTATCTATACTTTCCACTTTATAAGGAGGAATTCGAACTGATTTGCCATCAATATAAGCGATAGAGCCTTGCTCGCCAAGTGTAATTATCGGATACAAAAAACCCATCCTGCTTAATGATTTCAAAGCCAATTCAGCACTAACAAAATCAGTGACCTTAATTCCCGTAATAAACGAGGCTTCTGTTTCATTCGGTTTGATAATATTTACCAGAGCTGGTATATCTTCTGGAAACTTTTCCTTCGGAGCAGGAGCTGGATCAAGAATAATGAACATGCCATTTTCATTTGCTATGCGTATTGATTCGTAGACCGTTTCCGGATTTATTTCCATCGAAGATAGAAGAATGGCTCCTGTTTCAAAAAGCTCCTTATGCTCTCTTACCTCTTCTGGGGTCAATAATGCATTAGCACCTGGAGTAAAGGAAATTAAATTCTGAGACTGTTTATTCACTAGAATAATCGCAATACCAGCAGTAGAAGTTTTATCCACAAGTATTGAAGCTGTATCCACTCCACGCTCATTAAGTGCTTTTTTCAACTGCAAACTAAATGCATCTTCACCTAATTTGCCAAAGTATTTAACTTTGCCGCCAAGAACCGACGCAGTCACTCCTTGATTTCCACCCTTTCCACCAGGAAAGGTACTGAAATTATCCGTAACAACTGTCTCGCCTGGCTCCGGAAAGCGATCCATAAACATTACTAAATCCATGTTTATTGAGCCCATACTGATAATTTTTCCATTTAAACCAACTATATTCATTCTATTCCTTTCCTTAATTCCTCAACCATTTTCATAAATTCCCTGATTGCTTTTTCATCCAAAGACTTTTTCCAATCATTATTCTGCTTGAAATTGCTGCCAACAATCGCACCATCAGCAATTCCCAAAAGCTCGACGACGTTTTCTGTGGTAGTTCCACTTCCTATCAATATCGGGATTTTCACAGCATCAGATAATTCTTTTACTTTTTTGATTGTTGGAGCCTTTCCTGTTTCATCCCCTGTCACAATAAGAACTTCAGCTCCTTCATTCTCTGCATCTCTAGCTTGTTCAGCAATAGTTCGATCAGAAATTATGAAGTGGCTGCCATGCTTTACATTAACATCACAAAAAAAAATAATCTTATTGGCATGAAGAAATCCACGATATCGTGAGAGGTCTGCTGCGATTCCTTCCAATATACCGGCATGAGAAATATAAGCATTTACCCACTCAAAAACTCTGATCCATTTTGCTCCAACCCCGGCAGCAATCGCTAACGCTTGAGTACCAGCATTCAGATGACAATTTATTCCAATCGGAATGCTAACAGCGCCTTTCACTTTAGTGGCGGCAACTGCCATAGCAGCAGTCGTTTCATGCCCAACATTACATCCTTTTTGATATGGAAAATCCCATATATTTTCAATCTGCAGACCATCTACGCCCGCCTCTTCAAGGATTTTTGCTTCTTCAACAGCGATGCGTACAACTTCGTCCATATCCATTTTTTGAGGGTTAAAAAGTGGAGAACCCGGTAGAGGATGAAGATGAACCATGCCAATTACTGGTTTTGGGTTAAAAAATATTTCATTCAGGGTATTCATGTTAGTCGTATGCTTTAAAATAATTGAATAATTGCATACACTTAATCCTTTAAAACAATAAAGAGACCAAGTGCACGCGTTATTGGCTTTAGAAATCTACGCCTGAAATTAATATGATATTGGCATATGGCGTGAATTGTCCACACTTGACAAACACTTTCATCTCTTGTCCTTCCAATGAACCATTCAAAACCAAGTGTTTAAAATCTGGATGGGGAATATTCTTTTCAACAATATCATTCCCTTTATTCTTCTTTGTAGCTAATATTGCTTTAAACTCATCGTAGACTTTGGGGCTTACCGTCTTAGTTTCATCAGCAATTATTACTCTCTCAATCTCAAGCTCTTCAAGTACAACCCTTACGACATCAGCAACTTTAGGAATTCCTCTACCAATAGAGAGATCAATACAAACTGTCTGGTCATGCCTCGGAAATGGAAACCCTCGGTCAGTGATAACAATCATGTCGCCATGTCCAAGTCGTGCTACTTGTTTCGCAAGCTCGTTATTTAAAATTCCATGTGTTTTCATTTTTACATCCTTTTTACAAAGTAATCTTATGCACCAAAAAGCAACTACATGAACAACATTTTATTAAATGTGATTTACAGTATCACCACCTCCTTCAAAAGACAATTCATTTATTTGATTTATCAATGCGTCTCATCCATATAAAAAGGACAAAAGCAATTATCTGGTGCGAACAATATACCAACTGAAATCACTTTCAAGGTAAAAAAGATTACAATACCAAACCGGTGAATTGTCCTCCAGATAATGCACTTGATCTAGCTTGATTAATAAAGTCCCTATAGGTACTTCTAACTTATCAGCAAGAAATTCATCTGCCTTTGCCGGTAGTAAACGAGCAACGGCATGTGAAATTTCCATTCCAAGCTGTTTGAGAACATATGCAAATAATGATTCTCCTATATCACTGGCAGTAACGGTAGGCGGTAAAAAATTGGACGGGAAAATACTATTATCCCAAAACAATGGCTTCCCATCAATCGTACGAACCCGATTCACCAGCGTTACTGGGCTTCCCTTAGATAAACCTAAGCGCTTAGCTATTCTATCGTCAGCTAACTTTGCAAAAATCTCAATCTCTTTCGTACCAGGCTCATGACCACGCGAGCGTATTAGTTTGGACATCGAAATCAATTTTTCGATGCCAGCTTCCACATGGTTTGGATACCTATCAATAACAAAGGTACCCAAGCCTCGTTTGCGTTCAATGTACCCCTCAAGTTCAAGGCGTTGAAGTGCTTGTCGAAGTGAAACACGGCTTACATTCAATTTTTTTGCTAGTTTGTTCTCAGAGGGCAGCATATGCCCAGTGGCAAAGTGCTCTTCTACAAGACGTTCCTTCAGATAGCGATATACCCGACTGGTAACCAACTCATTATTTTTTAAAGGAGTTATTTCCATTTCATTGTCGTTTTTCATCATCTACTCTTAAAAACAAACTGCCAGCTTACATATTAGTGGTCTGACAACAAACTACTTATATATTATATTATACAGGTTTGCTTAATAAATGTCAAGAGTGCGGAGTGAATCCTCGTTTGTTTGTGTAGATTTATGAGAAAAAACAGGAGGAGAAGGGAAAATGGCAAAAAATGATTACAGCGAATGGGGTAAGGAAGATTAATTGAACGGATATGATCTTTGAAAAAGAGCAAGAAACCTGAGCTGGTATGGTACGATTATTAGACCAAGGAATGGGTGGAGCAAGGTGCACGAGGTGTTGTGCCAGGAGATTGTATCCACTCCAAGGTCCTAATAAAACAGCGGCATTATCGAGCATAATGGGTTGGATAAATTGTAAACCATCATCGAAATTGGGCATTTCTTGTTTCAAGTGTTCGATAGGGGTTTTGTAGCTGAGGGAAGAATGCTCGCGGAGGTTATTATAATAATAAATATAACCTGAGGCTTCAAGGATAAGATCGAATTCAGAATTGAACATCTGAACTCTCAAACGGTAGAACTCGTCATCATCGGTGCGATGAGAGCGTTCGACGTGCGCATTTTCCTCACAATGTCCCTTATGGTTTTGGATAAGCTTACAACCGAAACCGGAGATGAGTTTTCTAAGTTCCTTGATTTTCATCCAGGACTTACCACCAAACTCCTCACCATGATCCACGGTAAAGACAATTTTGCAATTGACACCATGAGCACGCAGGCAGGAGATTACCCACAGATACCAGCATAAGCCATTGGTCCAGGACTTTTCCCGCGAGTAGCCAATCAGCTTATAGCGGGAATTTACATCCAGCTGGGGTATAATATAAACAAGCAATGGCTTGAAAGACTCTCTTAGCAAAACCAGCCGATTGTCCCAATTTTTCTAACTACATTCAACAAAGATTACATCGCACTCATCATTAAAGGTTTGGTAAAAATGAAAATTGCTCTCATTCATGATTTCTTGGATATTTACTACTCCGAACAAGAAAATCGGACTATTGAATCACATCATAACAGGGTAATAGGATCTATTACTTCAGCTCTCGAAGAGTTGGGGCATGAGGTTGAACTGGTAGAAGCAAACAGTCAATTAAGAGAACATCTAATAAAAATTGAACCACAATTTGCTTTTAATTATTCATTAAGGAAGGATAAGAAATCCCAACTCGCTTTGGCGCCACTCCAATTAGAACAACTTAAAATCCCATATAGCGGCTGCTCTCCTCAGGTATGCATTTCAGCATTCAACAAATACAAAACCAAGCTTATTCTTCAAAATGCAGGTGTTGCGACCTCAAAGTACTGCTTAATTACTGATTGCCATGAAATACGGATACCGCACTTCCTAACTTTTCCTATTTTCATAAAACCAATAACGGGTGGCTGCAGTCTTGGGATAAATGAACGAAATCTTGTATACTCGCAAGAATCATGTGAAAAGGTCGTGAAAGAAGTAATCGAGAAAAACCATCAGCCTGTTTTAATTGAGCAATATCTTCCTGGTAGAGAATTCACAGTAGGGATATTGGGGAATAACCCCCCGCGCTTACTTCCCATTCGCGAATTTATTTTTGATAGCAATCTTACTAACCATGTGCCATTCCGCTGCTTTCAAACTAAAATGAAACATGGAGGAAATGAGAAAGCAATTTGTCCTGCATGGCTTTCAAAAAAAGAAGAAGAGAGTATAAGGAATCTTGCTCTGAATGCATTTCAAGCAGTTGGTTGTCGTGATTATGCTCGAATAGACATAAGGTGTGACATGGAAGGCAGCCCTTATGTTATTGAAATAAACGCACTGCCCAGTTTAATCCCGCAAAAAAGCTCTTTTGCAATTATGGCAAGAATTGCGGGGATTCCATTCAAGGATTTAATCAGAGAAATCTTATTGTATGCAAGTATGAGATATGATATTTCTTTCGAACATATCCCTTCTCGCCCTATTCAGATGCCAGATTACCAGATTGCACGATATGCGCTTAATAGAAGCTTTGAAACCTACTCTACTGAGGACTATCAGGCAAAACAGTAAGCAGCTGGATGAATCAAGCGGTATTTGTGCCCTATAGTAAAATCGCGATTGGGTTGTTTAACTTAGTTCGACAAGCAATCCTAAAACTTAATTTCTCGATATGTGGTATAAATCACAGCGAAGATTTGATGAATATCAGTAAATTCCCACAAACTGTTCTACTTAATTTAATAGAACGCAGGAGTAAAAGAGAATGATAGGCAAGGTACGCCGGTTGGTTTTGGACACCTTAAAACCACTCGATCCAAGCATTATTGACATAGCCACACAGCTCAGCGCCCTCAACGGCATTTCTGCAGTGAATATCAGCATTGTGGAAATTGACCGTAAAGTGGAAAACGCAAAAATCACCATCGAGGGCGAGGACATTGACTACGAAACTGTAGCTAAGCTGCTAACTGACTTGGGTGGATCCATTCACTCGATCGATGAGGTTGTAGCAGGCAAGATGATCATTGACGACGCAGAAACGCTCCAGGATTAATCCCCCCAGCAAGAGATGAAAAACAAAATAAATCCGCTTAAGCAGTTAATTATGCGGGTGGGTGAATATAACGGTATAGCTGATATTGGCGAGATAGCCCGGCGCTATTTTGCCATGAACGCTTTTGACGGCGTGCTGACAATTATGGGCGTCCTGATGGGCAACCTGGCTGCTAATGTGGAAAGCACGCAAATCGTGGTGACCACCGGACTAACCACCTGCATTGCCATGGGTATATCCGGTTTATGGGGGTCTTACTTAACTGAATCGGCTGAGCGCAAACGCGAACTGGATGACCTCAGCCGGCAAACCCTGACAGACCTGAATGGCAGCCGGCTAGGAAAAGCATCCAAATACGCAGCGGTTATCGTTTCGTTGGTGGATGGCTTTTCCCCCTTCCTAGCTTCTTTGATTGTGCTGATGCCCTTCTTCTTTTATGAATTGCTGCCAAACATCCAATGGGTTTATTACACGTCCCTAGCCACCGGGCTGCTTACCTTATTTGGGTTGGGAATTTTCCTGGGAAATATTTCCAAACAAAACCTGCTTGTAAGCGGAATGAAGACCGTTTTTGCTGGTATTATCGCTATTTTAATCAGTACTCTCCTGGGCGTAGATTAAACCTGAACTGTTTGTTTATAGCCAATTATCTTCCTGCTCCTAATTAAGCGATGCTTTCATTGAGGCAACCCTTATAATTAGAAAGATGAACAGCACAGGAGATGATATGAAGCCAATACCTATCACGGATAACATTTATTGGATTGGTGTTAACGATGAAAAGACCCGGCTTTTTGAAGGTTTATGGCCGATAGAAAAAGAGGGAATATCCTATAACAGCTACCTGATCAAAGACGAAAAGATAACACTCATCGATCTATGCAAGGATATGATGAGCGACGAGCTTATTGGAAATATACGTCAGCTGATTGATCCCACTCAAATATCTTATCTTATTGTCAACCACATGGAGCCGGATCATTCCGGAGCGATCAAAGCTCTGCTGAATGCAGCCCCCCAACTTACCATCATCGGCAGCCAGAAAACGCGTAAGATGCTGGATGACCACTTTGGCATCACAGAGGGGATCCAGACAGTCGCTGACGGTGATACTTTATCGCTGGGCAAACACACTCTCCTTTTTCTCTCAACACCCATGGTGCACTGGCCGGAGACCATGATGACCTTTGAGAGCAGTACCAAAACGCTGTTCCCCTGTGATGGATTTGGCGGTTATGGGAAACTAAGCGAAGGCATCTTCGACGAAGATTATGATGACCTAAGTTTTTATGAATCGGAGTCACTGCGCTATTTCTCCAATATTGTATGCGCGTTCAGCAAGCCAGTGCTGAATGCTGCCGCTAAACTAGAAAAGTTGGATATTCATATTGTGGCACCCTCTCACGGGCTGATATGGCGCAAGGACCCACAGCGAATCCTCAATCTCTATGTGCAATGGTCACAATATGCCAAAGGAACTGCTGAAAACGGTATTAGCTTGATTTACGGCTCCATGTATGGAAACACGCAGAAGATGGTTGAAGCAGTCTTTGAAGGAGTGAAGCAGACCGGTACACAGGTGAAAATATTCGACATAACCAAAACGCATATCAGCTATATCCTGCCTGCATTATGGACTCAGCGAGGTGTTCTGATTGGCGCGCCGACCTATGAAGGGTCATTATTCCCGACCATGCGGCAGGTATTGGAAATGGCATTGACAAAACGAATATTCCATAAAAAAGCCGCTTATTTTGGCAGTTATGGCTGGAGCGGCGGTGCTATTCGCTACCTCAAACGCCAATTAGAAAAATTAAAATGGGAATTGACGGACACGTTAGATTTTATGGGCCAACCCACTACTGAAGAATTGAAAAATGGGGTAGGTTTCGGGCAGAGATTTGCTGCCCACATTCATTTAGAATAATAATTAAATAGACCAAAATTTGAAGTGCTTCTAGAAAATTCTTAAACCCCAATTAACTGTGTGCGATTAAGCATCACAAGCTGCCTGAACATCCTTGCCATTTCCTGCGCGGAATACGGTGGCTCTTCTTCCAGCCACCAGTTGATAATCGAAAAAAGGGAGCCGGCAAAGAAATTTCTGAGCACATCGCAATCGCACAGGCTTTGAATGCCAACGTATATTTCGCTCATCCGCAAGCCGCCTGGGAGCGCGGAACCAATGAAAATGCCAATGGCTTGATCAGACAATACTTCCCCAAGGGTACGGATTTTGCTAACCTAACTGATAGAGATATTGAACGAGTTATGTTGAGACTGAACCATCGACCTCGTAAATGTTTGGGGTTCTCATCTCCAGATATGGTATTCTTTCAGGAAATGAAAGTTGCACTTATGACTTGAATTCAGGAAATATAGTAATATATTTGAAAAAGATAATCAACTAAATTATTGGCTCAATTTCTGAAGCACAATATGGGCATTTAACTGCATCTCCATCAATAATTTTCTTACAATTAGGACACTTTCGTCTTGGTTTTAAAATAACAGCTATTAATAAAATAATTGGGCCCATAATCATAAAAACAGCAAGTATTATTATAAAAGCCCACCAACCATAAAGAATCCATAATAGGCAACTTAGGTTTCCAAAAAAATGAACAGGAAGACGATGTTTATAGGCTAGTAAAACAATACCTGCCAATCCTCCGGTTAGCCACATTATTCCATACGCTTGATCATTATCACCATTCAATAAAATAAGGGCTACTGCAGTATATACGATAACACCAATGATTTTGTATAGTTTATTGTTTTTCATATGTTAATTCAGCAACTGATAACAGAATTTGACGTATATAAAAGTAACAAAATACAAATATAAGGAGAAAACATGAGAAACCGAGGCGGATATATATGGGGGGTTCTGCTGATCTTATTAGGGGCATTTCTACTGACAACACGACTTATGCCAGAAACCTTCGACTTCCTTAGCTGGCCTTTCACAGTTATTGGTGTGGGCGGATTCTTCCTGCTCGCTGCTATTCTGACTCGTAATGGTGGTCTGGCAATTCCCGGCTGTATTGTCGGTGGTATTGGCGGGATTTTATATTATCAAAATCTTTACAATGCCTGGGCAAGCTGGTCTTATGCCTGGACACTGATTCCCGGTTTTGTCGGTGTTGGTGTAATCCTAAATGGCTTAATCGACCGCAGTGGACCACGCTTTGATAGCGGCGGTCTGGTGCTGATGGCAATCAGTGCCGTAGGATTCATAATTTTCGGCGGAGCTTTTGGATTGGATTGGGAATTTATTGACATGTGGCCATTATTCCTAATTGGCGCGGGCGTGATTACCCTTATCAGCGCTTTCTTCCACCGCCGCTAGATAAAAATCGACATTACAACCGATGAAAAAAGATCGGGTCGCTCGAGAGCAACCTGCAACGACCCGATGGCTGATGGAACGCGACATGCATTCTATCCGATATCTCAGGCTGGCAGGCAAAGAATGCCTGTCAGCTATAAATTCCAAAGCAGTTAGGGTTAATCCACATTAAAGGTTCCATTGCAATATTCACCCATCAAATAGAAAACACGCAATGATACAATTCACGTATTAAGCTATGCGTGTTCAACCACCAATATTAAACATCCCGCACGGGAAGGTTACCTTGCCTGCTTTCCTGCCCGACGCGACTTTTGGACAGGTGCGCGGTTTAGATGCGCAGGACTTAAAAAGCTGCCAGGTGCAAGCTGTCATGATGAACTCTTATCATCTGATGAAAAAACCCGGAACTTCCGTGATCACTTCCCAAGGAGGACTGCACAGCTTCAGCGGCTGGCAGCAGCCAATTTTCACTGATTCAGGTGGTTTTCAGGCATATTCACTCATACGCCGCAATTCTAAATTCGGCAGCTTTTCTGAAAACGGTATCATAGTTCGCCCTGAGGGAACCCGTAAAAAAATATTGCTCACACCTGAAAAAAGCATCCAATTGCAGTTCAACATGGGCGCAGATGTTTTATTCTGCCTGGATGACTGTACACATGTGGATGAAGTACAAGCCGAACAGGAAGTTTCTGTTGCGCGCACCATTACCTGGGCAAGGCGCTGCAAACAGCAATATCTGCAATTAATTGAGCAAAAGGAAACTAATCAGCAACAACGACCCAAATTATTCGCAGTCGTGCAGGGCGGCGGCTCCAAGGAATTGCGAAAAAAATGCGCGCAGGAACTGCTGGAGATCGGTTTCGATGGATACGGTTACGGAGGCTGGCCGCTGGATGGCCAGGGGAATTTACTCGAAGACATTATCGCTTACACGCGCGATCTTATTCCGCAGGAATTCCCCATGCATGCCCTGGGCATAGGACACCCGTATAATGCGCAAAAAAGTTATCGGTTTGGTTATGACCTGTTCGACTGCGCAATGCCCACCCGCGACGCTCGCCATGGGCGGCTGTACCGCTTCAAGGAATACACTAAGGAATTAAAAGGTGACTGGCTGGAATATGTATATATCAAAGACCAACGGTATATACGTAATAATGAACCCATCTCAAGCTCCTGCGACTGTATCACCTGCCAGCACAATTCGCTTGCATACCTTAACCATCTATATAAGCTGGGTGAAAGCCTGTATATACGGCTGGCAACTATTCATAACCTACGCTTTATGACACGCCTGATGGCAATTCTACGCGGGGAAAGTGCATGAAAGAGAAAGATCCGCTTGACCAGCTCGTCTCCATCATCTTGACAAAACCTAAATATCAGAATATCCACCCTGATTTCATCCGCCATATTGGCAAGCAAGAATTAGTAAAGAGAACAAATCTCAAAGAAGCGGTGAAAGCGACTCGTAGTAAATTACATCAAGTTGGGGCAGCTTATTTCGATTGCAAACCAGATTATTCGGCTCGGCAAGCCCAGATGAAAGGGCTGTCTAAAGATAACGAGAATAATAAACTCAAAGCATTTTGTCAATTGGTCATGCAGAACCACGCTTCCTCAAGGGAAAGACTTCCCATCCTGAAAACCTTTTTTAATGAAACGCTGGCAAAGCTGACACCAATCACTTCAGTGCTTGATCTGGCGTGCGGGTTCAACCCTCTTGCAATTCCCTGGATGCCATTAAATAAAAATAGCTGTTATCTTGCATATGACATCTATCATGATTTAATTGCCTTCATCAACTATTTCTTTACATACACCGCAGTTAAGGGGAAAGCAGTTACAGCCAATATCATTACAGACATACCCCATTCACCAGTACAAATTGCACTGCTGCTTAAAAGTCTGCCTTGCTTAGAGCAGTTTGAAAAAGGCATCAGCCGCCGACTGCTTAATAAAATCAATGCCAGGCATTTGTTGGTCTCATACCCGATCCACAGTCTGAGTGGTAAATCTAAGGGCATGCGAGAAAATTACACCCGCCAACTTAATGAATTGATTAAATATAAATCCTGGGAAGTGGAACGCTTCGACTTTCCATCCGAACTAGCTTTCCTGATACACAAGTAAGCCGGCTATGAAAACTAATCCCGACATTAGAAACCTCGCGGATGAAATCCTGCAATCTCGCAAATATAGGGGGTTGGGCATTCCAATCGAGACAGTAATGGATCTTCTTCAACAAGAATTAAAGCGGCATATATCTCAAAAGCAAGTCCTGCGAGTTGTGCGCAGGAAACTGCACCAGATAATGGCGCCCTATCTTGGCGATTTAGATTATGCACAAGCCCGACAACAGCTTGAGGGGGCATTTCAAACTCAAGATGAAGTAAAAATCAGATTACTTTGCCGCGATCTCTTGTCACAGCATATCTCCACCCATGAACGCTTACCGAACCTTTCTGGTTTTTATGAGAATATTTTTCAGCGAGTAGGTAAACCACAAACCATCCTGGATTTAGCTTGCGGGTTGAATCCATTGGCACTCCCCTGGATGAATCTTCCAGAAGATATTCAATACCACGCATATGATATCCACAAACCTAGGATTGAATTGATAAATCGCTTCTTTGAATTATCGGGCTTAGAACCGTTAGCCGAGGTGCGTGATGTGCTCCTCACGACACCCAACCAGCGCGCCGATGTAGCTTTCCTCCTAAAAGAACCTCACCGTCTGGAACTGCGCCGACGCGGAAGCAATCGTGAGCTGTGGGCAGCTTTAAATGTCAGTTATTTAATCATCTCGCTTCCCCGATATGGTTTGAGCAGTAAATTTAACTTGACAGAAAAGATTCACAAACTTGTCTATGGCATTACAGATAATTATTCCTGGCAAATTGAGGAATCCTTGTTTAATGACGAAATCGTCTTTTGCATTGAGAAGTAGATGAGTAATCATTACACAAACAACAAAATCAATAATCAATTATCCCCTTTGGTTCAGCAAGCACTGGAGCGCTATCGAACTTTTCTATCCAGGGATGAATTTACTCAGTTGACGACCTTTCTCATAAAGCCAATAATCCCTTCTGTGCGAATAAATTTGCTTAAACAGGATCCCAAGGAATTTATTGGCAGTTTGAAAATGCGTTACCGATGGGAAGTACAACCCGTGCCTTTTTGTTCAAGCGGCTTCTGGGTAAAATCACCACCAGAGGAAATCAGTGCAACCATTGAGCACCGTATGGGGTTCTATTACATCCAGGAGGCCGTATCTATGCTGCCAGTGGAACTTTTTGATTTCGCGAAAAACCCCAAGCCGCTAATCCTGGATATGGCTGCCTCGCCTGGCGGGAAAACCACTCATTTAGCAGACAAAATCGGCGACCAGGGTTTGATTATTGCCAACGACGCTAGCCGCTCGCGCATCCAGGCACTGCGTGTTATTCTTGAGAACTGGGGCGTGATGAATGCCGCCATCACCTGCCAAAATGGGAGCTATTTCGGAGAGCAGTATCCTGACAGCTTTGATTATGTGCTACTAGATGCCCCCTGCAGTATGGAGAATCTGCGTAATAGCGCCTCCCACTCCATGCGAGCGATCACATCCAGCGAACGCAGGCAACTAGCAAACCGTCAATTGAATTTGCTGCGCAGTGCTATCCGAACCGTTAAGCCCAGCGGCCAGGTTATATATGCCACCTGCACTTTGTCGCCGGAAGAAGATGAGGCAGTTGTTTCAGCCGTGTTAGATGAGATGCAAGACATTATCACGCTTGATGATGTCTCCACAAAGCTACCTACCCCTGCCCCCGCCCTGAGATGGGATGGCAGCCGTAGATACCCGGATGACATGGAAAAAGCGCTGCGGCTGTGGCCACATATTTTCGGCACCTCAGGTTTTTTCAGCGCACGATTTACCAAAATTCAATCAATAAAAAAGAAATCAAGGAGCAGCACCCATCAAGAAAGGGCAAGCTTCTCAAAGCGATTCTCCCAATTGCAGAAAAAAGACACCAAGAGTTTATGGCAATATTTCCAAACATCGTATGGCTTTAATCTGGAACAATTGCTTGAAAGGCAAATGTTGAGTTTATGGTCACGCGGGAAAGAAATCTGGGCAATTCCCATTCTGTTATTTGAAATATTCCCAACGCTGCCGCTTGTCTCGGCTGGGATGCATATCGCAAAAATAATACCTGGAGGATATCTGCCTTCGCATGCATTCATAGCACGCTTCGGTACTCAATTCCAATTCGGGAATCTTACCCTTGAAGATTCACTCATCGGAAAGTGGCTGCGCGGTGAAGACTTAGCGGGTTATGAAGCTAAAGACTATAAACGGGGCAATATTGTGGTGATAACGGACAAAAAAGGCAGAAACCTGGGGCGCGGGAAAGTTTTGACGGATCGCTTAAAGAACTTGCTGCCCTCACGCCTGTTCTGAAGGATTTAATTCCCCTAATGCATAGAAAATCAACGCCGGAGCAACCACTGCAGCCGTTTCCATACGCAAAATACGCTTCCCCAACGAGAAGGTCTGCACACCATTATCATGAAATATTTGCACTTCCTTGCGTGTAAATCCACCCTCAGGACCGATGAATAAAGCAATACGCGCTTTGCCTGAAAGCGACTCCAGCTTTTCGCTTACTGTAGACAACACTTGTGAGAGAGAATTTTCTCCTTCCTCCTCCCAGGCAGCCAGGCAAACATCGTGTTCAGTGCATGCAACCTCCACCGCCTGATCCAAGCCAAGAGTCGAGTTTAGCAGCGGGATTTTCCCGCGTTCGCTTTGCTCTGCTGCTTCTTTGAGGATACGCTCCCACCTGGCCCTTCTCGAAGCGGTCATGAGTATATCGCGCACCATAGAATAACGTGAAATAAAAGGGATGAAAGCACTTACCCCTATCTCAGTGCCCTTCTGCAGGATAAATTCCATTTTATCTCGTTGCGTAAGGGAAATGTACAGGGATAGAAATATTCGCACTTCACCATCAACTTTGCTTTTATCCAGGATCACACCGTATGTATTTTTTAATTCAACCGATTGTAGTTGGACTTCAAACACATGACCGCTGTTGTCAAGCGTAAGCACCATCTCGCCGGACTTCAAGCGCAGCACATTGCGGATCTGGCGTGCAGTCTTCTGCGGAAAGGTCACACGTTTCCCAGAAAAGCAATCAAACGGTAAAAAAAAGCGGTGCATTTTATTTACCACTCTTCGAGATGAATATCACGTTTCCTCAAAATATCAACTATGGCTTCTATAAGAACAATCCCTCCAATCAGAATAACAGCTTCGCTAAATCCCACCGCAAGCAAGGCAAAATTGAACAGGTCTATGCCTAGTATAGACAGCATCAGTGCAACAGCAAATCCGGTCGTGAGCGCATAAAGCGCCATAGCAAATGCAGGATATCTCCTTCTGAATAACCTGTCATAAACGAACCACGCCATGAAACCGCCTAATATATCGGTGACAGGCATCCATATTAATTCCCAGGGTCCGACAAAAGGACTGGCTAAGTTCGCGAAAAAAGTTCCAATGCCAATACCCAAGGCGACAATTGGGTTATACAGCACCAGCACTTTGAGAACCTCGCTCAGTCGGAATTGGATCACGCCATAACTTAATGGGGCGATGAAAATGGTCAGTACAGCATATACTGCCGCTATCATCGCCATCAGCACAACCCTACGTGTCGTCAGTTTAAAAATAGCAATATTCTCCTATTTAAATAATAGGGCTATTATAAAGTCTTATTGTGATCCTGCGATGACAATTGTGTATTCCCCCAACAGCTTTCCTTCAGAGAGCTGCTTGTTAATTTCCGACAACCTCCCTCGGTAAACAGTCTCAAATTTCTTGGTCAGGTCATTCGCGACCGCTGCCTGGCGATCACCGTAGACAACCAGAGCATCCTCCAGAAAAGATAACAGGCGGTGCGGACTTTCATAGAAGACCAGTGTATGCGGAGATTCTTTATCCACCTGCAGAAAACGCTTGCGAGCAGCACTCTTGCGCGGAGGGAAGCCACGGAAGGTGAAGGAATGCAGCGGCAAGCCGGAAAGAGTCAAAGCCATGATCAATGCGGTTGGACCAGGGATAGCAGTAACTTCAATTTCTTCTTGAATGGCAACGCGCACCAGGGAAAAACCCGGATCGGAGATGCACGGTGTGCCAGCGTTGCTGACCAGTGCCAGCGATTTACCCTCTTTGAGCAATCTAAGCAAGCGCGGCAGAGTTTTAAGCTCATTGAAGGCATAGAATGATATCTGCGGCTTCTTGATATCAAAACGCTTGAACATTAAGCCAGTCTTGCGCGTATCCTCGCTGATCACGTAGTCCGCCATACGCAGGGTCTCCAACGCGCGCAGGGTGATGTCGCCCAAATTACCGATGGGTGTAGAAACTAAATAAAGCATAGATATTTCTAATTGTAATCAATTTGTATAGAAAATCCTTATCTACCAAATAGGTTTTTAGGTAATATACATAATAAAATAATCTCTTTGGCGACCAGGGATGGTCGCCCTACTTATAATAAATGTTCTTGCTACACTTTTCTCTGAAAGGTATAATCCTTTAGTAATAATTATGGCAATAAATCCAACTCGTGACCGGGTTAATCCCGAAAAGATCAACACTACTCCCATGCGGCGACCAAGCTGGATCAAGGTGCGCGCACCAAGCGGTGATACTTACGAGCATATCAAAGAATTAATGCAGCGTAAGGAACTGCACACAGTATGCGAGGAAGCCAACTGCCCCAATATGGGCGAGTGCTGGGGCAGTGGTACTGCCACTTTCCTTCTCCTGGGCGACATCTGCACACGCCGCTGCGGTTTCTGCGATGTGAAACGCGGCAAGCCCAAACCACTAGATTGGGAAGAGCCCGAGCGCGTGGCACAGGCGGTTAAAGCCATGCAGCTCAAACACGCCGTTATCACCAGCGTCAACCGTGACGATGAAAACGTCAGCGGTGCGCGCATCTTTGCCATGACCATTCACCGCATCCGCGAGATACACCCCCAATGCTCCATCGAGGCGCTTATCCCGGATTTCAAGGGCAGCCTGGAAGCGCT
Organism: Anaerolineae bacterium; assembly: GCA_011176685.1. Taxonomy (GTDB): domain Bacteria; phylum Chloroflexota; class Anaerolineae; order Anaerolineales; family Anaerolineaceae; genus A373. The sequence continues at coordinate 17,043 of DUED01000038.1, read as the reverse complement.
CAAGATCGTAATGGACGAGCATCCGGAAATCCTTAACCACAACGTAGAGACCGTACCGCGCCTTTACCGCAAGGTACAGCCGCAGGACCGTCACGAATGGTCACAGTTCGTGCTTACGACCGCCAAACAGCTCAATCCTGAAGGACTGACCAAATCTGGCATTATGGTGGGATTAGGGGAAAATATGCAAGAGGTCAAGGAGACCATGCGTGAGCTGCGCGAATGGGATGTAGACATCCTCACCATCGGCCAGTACCTGCAGCCCAGCCGCAAGCACCTGCCTATCGAGCGCTATTACACCCTGGAGGAATTTGAGAAGCTGAAGCGCTATGGATATGAAATTGGCTTCAAGTGGGTAGAAAGCGCGCCGCTGGTGCGCTCCTCATACCATGCCGGTGAGCAGGTACGCGCTCTATCATCAACGCGCCAATAACCTCAACAATAAATAATTGATCAGTTGTAATTTATATAGGAAAGTTAAATTCCAGGATGGGGATTTTTGACTTCATTATGATTTTCCCTCACCAGATAAAGGATATCCTATCCACTCAATTTCAGATATATCCTTAAAGCGCCGCGCCATAACCTCTAATGCCTGTAGATTATTATCTATCAAAATGAAATTTCGCCTCAACTCCAGGCAGGCAATACCCACAGTACCACTTCCAGCAAAAAAATCTAATACCGTATCACCAAGGCTGGATGATGCTTGAATAATGCGCCGTAGTACCCCCAGCGGTTTCTGAGTAGGATAACCAGTTTTTTCCTTACTGTTAGTGCCAACAATAGTATGCCACCAGGTATCCGTGGGCAGTTTACCTTTGCTGGCTTTTTCCTTACCCACCAGACCGGGCGCCATATAGGGGATACGTTTGATCTCCTCATAGTTGAAGATATAGTTGACAGGGTCTTTGGCATACCAAAGGATATTGTCATGCTTGGGCGGCCAGCGCTTACGCGTTCGTCCACCATAATCATACGCCCAGATAATCTCGTTTAGAAAACATTCCCTACCGAATATCTGGTCCAACAGCACTTTGCAGTAATGCACCTCCCTGTAATCAATATGAAAATATAAACTACCATGCGGTTTCAGCACGCGGTGTGCCTGTCGCAAGCGTGGTTCCAGAAACGCCAGATAATCATCAAAAATGTCCTGATAACCTTTCATGCCCAGCTTTACTGTCTCGTATCGTTTGCCCTGGAATCCCACCCGATCGCCCTTTTCTGAACGCACAGTCTGGATGCGAGTGCGCGATTGGCGTCGACCGGTGTTGAAAGGTGGATCGATATAAATCAAGTCCACATAAGAATCAGGTAATTGCTGTAAGATAGGTAAATTTTCCCCGAAATAAATTTTATTCCCCATACTTAACCTGCCATTCCTTTAATCCCCATAATCAGAAATTGAACACCCAGATAAACAAGGAATATCCCACAGGCGCCCATGATGAGATTGTATGTCTTGTTAGTCAACAGCTTGCGCCCGCCGCCTATCATAGTGGCAAGCAGTGTATTCCAGATGAAGTCCACACTGATATGCCCCAGATAAAATGCCGCAACCGGCATTAAGCCCAATGATTTAGCCTGCAGCATATAAGTGGCAGCCACAGTGATCCACCAGGCATACCAGAAGGGGCTGCTGATGGTGGTCAGCATACCCAGCGAAAAAATCTGCCAGCGATTCATAACCCGGGAATGCTCCTGCGCTGTAGGAAGCCGATACTTGCGCTTGATTGCTGCCAGCAAGTATCCTCCGCCCATCCACATCAACAAAACTCCGCCTAAAAGGGCAATAGCAGTCTGCATCCCGGAGGAAGCAAGCAATGTGGATATGCCTAATACGATGAACATTGCCATGAGCAGTTCCATCAAAGCGTGACCCAGCGATATCAACGGGCCGGTGGCCCAGCCAACGCGTGGCGACTGGGTGACGACAGCCACTGTTACTGGCCCGGGCGAGAGTACCGCACCGATAGCCATCCCAAAAGAAAATAAAAAGATGGTAACTAGGGAATCCGGGGGTAGCATATGGTAAAGATTTTAACACAGGCATAATTTAAATAACGCACCTGATTATTAATTACAATTAATCAAATATTAACTATTTTATGTAAGCAAAAATGGTATGCTGATAATAAAGAATCTCTTGAGGAAAGAAAGATGAAAGAGTATACAGCTTTTTTAGACTATCTTGATAACTGGATGAAGTCTCTTACGGATTTAAAGGCAGAGGATGTTTTTGCACAGCCAGAACACACTGCCATCCTCTCAGTGGATGTGACTAATGGCTTTTGCAAATCCGGTAACCTTGCCAGTGAGCGCGTTGCCACCATCATCCAGCCCATCGTACGCCTGTTCAAGCTTGCCTGGGATGCAGGGGTCAGAAACATTGTCCTCAGCCATGACTGCCATACAACGCATGCGCTGGAATTCAACGCTTACCCGCCGCACGCTATCTGCGGCACAGAGGAAGCTGAAGCGGTCGATGAAATTAAGAAACTGGCTTTTTACGACCAGATGACCATCCTGCACAAGAATTCCATCTCACCAGCACAAAACACCGGATTAAATGAGTGGATAGAGAGCCATCCGGAAATCACAACTTTTATCATTGTCGGCGACTGCACGGATATCTGCACCTATCTTTTAGCCATTCATATGCGCACTTATGCCAATGCGTACGAAAAAGATTGGCGTGTGATCGTGCCAGAGGACTGTGTGGAGACCTACGACATGCCATTGGAAACTGCTAGGGAAGTTAGTGCTTTGCCGCACCCGGGCAACTTGCTGCACCCGTTGTTCCTTTATCATATGGCGCTGAACGGCATTGAAGTTGTCAAAACAATCGTTTAAATTATAGAAGCCCGCCAAACAGGCAGCAGGCTTCTATCACTCCATTATTATTTACTAAGGTAAGGTTGGATTGCTCCAGTAACTTACCTCCTGGATTTTTACCGTAAGTTTCTCGGTGACATCTGAACCAACAAACACACCAAAGGATCCCTCTGGAAATGTATCGTCGCTGAACTCATCCACCTGAACGCCGTTGATGAACATGATCAGGCGGTCATCAATAGTCATGATACCCACTCGGTTAGTCTGATTGGAACCCGTATTGATGTTGCCATCCTGCACCCAGCGTACCAGATAGACCATCAATCCATTATCACCCAATGTGGCATCCCATTCGCGCAAGGAATAGCGCCCATCGCAGGTAACCCCAAACAGATAGCCACGGTTGGCTGCATGCCTATCAGGCACACGGAACATGATGCCGTAATGGTCCGAACCAGAGCAGGTTTCTACTATAAAAGTGGTTTCAATATAATTGTTTCCCAAACTTGAAGTAGTTGCCAACCTCCAAGCATCATAAGTAGTGAACACTGTCATGCGCATATAGCCATTCTCAAAGTAAGCTGTAGAATATTGGTCGCCACCTACTGGCCAGTATTTGGCTTCATCCATGGTATCTTTCCAGGCGGGCTCACCCAGGTAAACTGCCGGGTCGTCTGAATCTACAGTCGGTGTTATGGTTGGAGTAGGTTGTGATTCAGGTTGCGGTGTTTCAGTTGCAGTTACATCTGCACCGTCCTCAGTTGGTTCAATGGTTGGCAGTCCAACAGTTGGCGTGGATTGCATTGGCTTCTGCGCAGCAGTCGGCATAGCTGTCAGCAGCTCTTCCACACGACCTCCCAGATACTGCTGCTTGATTTGTTCAAACTGGGGGATGATATCACAGCCAGAAGCTAATACCAGCATAAGTATCATCACAAGAGCAAATTTATTTTTCATTAGTATCTCTCCTCTCAATAAATCAGGGTGAATTTATTAATTCTTGTAGCCAATCTTGCGTAAAAAATCTTTACGCCAGGCAATATCCTCTTCACCTTCAATACCCTTGGGCTTGTTCCCATCTGCTACACCTAAAATAGCTCGTCCCCCTTCTACATCCACAACTATGACATAGGTTTGATTGGCAGAGGCACAGAAAATCCGGCACACCTCAGGTACTATTTTAATTGCATTGAGCACGTTGACGGGATAAAAGCCCTCCGCCAGAAATAAAATAAAACTATGACCGGCACCAATGGCAAGCGCATTATTTTTTGCCAGTGCAATCATAGCTTCATCCGTTCCGGACCAACGCACCAAGCACTTATCGGAAGACTCACAGAAAGCCAGCCCAAATTTAATACCCGGCACAGCAGTCACCATGGCTTCATGGATATCCTCTACAGTTTTGATAAAATGGGATTGTCCAAGGATAAAATTCACATTCTCGGGTTTCTCAATAGCTATAGTCTTTAATTCCATATTACGCTCCTCTATGTTCTTGAGGATAATTTTAACCTCCAGATTAGTTTCTTGTGTCTGTCCTTATAGTTGCAAGTTAAATGCCAATAAGCAACAGTTTTAAAGCCTTTCAAGACAAACATTCATATAGACTACCAGAATCTTACCTCAATTCTTCTATAGTAAGATGAAGTACAATAAAGCACTTTACTCGAAAGGAATTATTACATTTGTTCGAACTGGTCTTTCTGGGAACTTCCGCATCAGCACCTTCTATACAGCGTGGATTACCTGCGCAGGTAGTCAAACACAACCAGCACCGTTTTCTAGTAGACTGCGGCGAGGGCACACAGCGCCAGATCCTTGAGTCAGGTCTGGGCTTTAAAAAATTAAACCGCATCCTCATTACGCATGGTCATCTCGACCACATTCTAGGAATTGGCGGGTTGGTATCTACATATCTGCGTTGGGAAGCCATTGACAAATTGGAGATCTTCGGGGGTACTTCTGCCCTGAAGCGTATCGCCGATCTGCTATTCAAGGTAGTCATCCGCGGTATCAATCCGCCCTTCCCCATTGACTTAATACCTATCAAGAAGGGTGTTTTTATTGAAGAAAGCGATTTTTCTATTAGCGCTTTTCCGGTCAGTCACCGGGGACCAGATTGTTATGGTTTCACTTTTAAAGAGCGGGGAAGACACCCATTTTTGGCAGAAAAAGCTGAGCAACTGAAAATTCCCTCTGGACCCTGGCGGCGTGATCTCGTGGCAGGCAAGAAAGTGAAATTACCCGATGGGAGAATGATCAAGCCCGACCAGGTGCTGGGTGAATTCCAGCCAGGCATTAAGCTAGTTATTGTGGGTGATAGCGGCAAAACAGATAATCTAGTGAAAGCCTGCAAAGACGCAGATGCATTGGTGATTGAAGGCACCTACCTGCAGGGTGAAATCGAAATGGCCCGCAAGTATGCACACCTGACGGCTAACGACGCAGCTGAACTGGCAGTACAATCCAATGTGAAAAAGCTATTCCTGACTCACATCTCACGTCGATATCGTGCAAAAGATGTCCAGAAAGAAGCCCGGGAAGTCTTTCCAAACACAAACGTCGTTCACGACTTTGACGTTTTTCAGATTAAAAAGGAATAGGTTTCCCATTACTAAATCATCTTATTAATTAATCTGTAATTATTTTTCTCGACTCAATCGCAAGGTTCAACAGAAATTCTTTTATAGAAAATAGCGCGCACACGGTCAATTTGACAACCCCTACAAGCTGTGTTATAAACCTTGCGGTTACAAAAGAAGAGCCCCGGAAGGAACTCTTATCCAGAGAGGTGGAGGGATCGGCCCGATGAAACCTCGGCAACCTGACAAGCAGATGAAGGCAGCTGCTACTCGATGGTGCCAATTCCGGCAGAAAGACATTCTGGAAGATGAGAGGAACCGCAAGAAATGCGATTGCCCCCTCACTTCGGAAGGGGCAATTTTACTTAATAAGGAGACATTCAAGCCATATGAAAACTTTAATGGAATCCCCAAAGTACATGTTCACTTCTGAATCGGTCACCGAGGGACACCCGGATAAACTCTGCGACCAGGTCAGCGATGCAGTGCTGGACGCTTGCCTGGAGCAGGATCCGCGCTCACGCGTAGCTTGTGAATCTGCTACCAAGACTGGTTACGTAATGCTGTTAGGCGAGATTACCACCAATGCAATCATTAATTACGACGAGTTGGTGCGTAAGGTAGTCAAAGGCATTGGTTACGACAACACTGACAAGGGCTTCGATGGCAACACCTGCGGCGTGCTAGTGGCAATCGCCAAGCAATCCGGGGATATCGCCATGGGCGTAAACAAGTCATTAGAGGCCAAGCGGGGCGAAATGACAGACGAAGAAGTAGAAGCGTTAGGCGCTGGTGACCAAGGCATGATGTTCGGCTTTGCCTGCAACGAGACAGATGTTTTAATGCCCATGCCTATTTACCTGGCACACAAACTCACCCGCCGCTTGGCAGAAGTGCGCAAGAACCACACACTTGACTGGCTACGTCCTGATGGAAAAAGCCAGGTGACGGTGGAGTATCACTATGGTAAACCGGCACGCGTAGAAACTGTGGTTCTCAGCACCCAGCACGCGCCCGAAATTGAGCAGGAGGAAATCCGCAAGCAGGTAATTGAACACATCATCCGCCCTGTGATCCCCACCAATATGTTAGATGAAAACACCATCTATCATATCAACCCGACTGGTCGCTTCGTGACCGGTGGACCCATGGGCGATTCCGGTTTGACCGGGCGCAAGATCATCGTGGACACCTACGGTGGCATGGGACGCCACGGCGGTGGTTGCTTCAGTGGCAAGGACCCCACCAAGGTAGACCGCTCAGGCGCTTATGCAGCTCGCTGGGCTGCCAAGAATATCGTGAAAGCTGGACTGGCAGACCGCTGCGAAATCCAACTGGCATATGCGATTGGTGTAGCACATCCGGTCAGCATTAATGTAGAAACCTTCGGCACCGGCGTAATTGCAGATGAAAAGATTTCCAAGCTGGTCTATGATCATTTCGACCTGCGCCCGGGAGCCATCATCCGTGACTTGAAGCTGCGTCGCCCCATTTATCAGCAGATAGCTGCTTATGGGCACTTTGGCAGAGACGATTTAGATTTGACATGGGAAAATACTGACAAAGCTGAAAGCATGCGCAAATCCTCGGGGCTGTAGTACGGCAAATTAGGAATTTACTCAGAATATTCATAAAGCACTATTCCCGCAATAATAAGAACGGCGCTTAGGGATAAGCGCCCTACAATAGATTGTTGTAGCACATGGCAGGGCAACTATTAATTCCCACCATTATCTAAAGGTATATCATTTCTAGGAGCCGCAGTAGCATACTTCGCAATCTTGGGAAAAGAGCCCTATGATTTCTTATCCCCATAATCCAGCACCGGTCGCACACCACGGTTATTGGCTGGTTTACCAATAATCTCCAATTCCTCCAAGCGATCAACCATGCGCGCGGCGCGAGTGTAACCGATGCGCAGTTTGCGCTGCAGCATGGAAATTGAAGCGCGCTGCTCCCCACGCACGATTTCGATCGCCCTTGGTAAAAGCGGGTCCTCATCCAATGGCGGAGCTTCATCTAATAAGGGAACCTCGGTCAGGGTCGCTGTGCTGGTTGGGATAGTTTCAGTCTTTCTTTTTACTGATGTCGGCTGTGTTTTCTCAACCGCTTCTGCCTGTGACTGCCAGAACTTAACCAGTCGCTGGATTTCCTCCTCAGAGACAAATACACCCTGCAAGCGCTTGGGTACGGCTGAATCCGGCGCCTGAAAGAGCATATCGCCTCTACCAATCAAACGCTCCGCTCCAGGCCGATCCAGTACCACACGGCTGTCCACGCCAGCAACAACCGCAAAGGATACGCGCGCCGGGAAATTAGCTTTGATCATGCCGGTAATAACATCCACAGAGGGGCGCTGGGTGGCGATCACCAGATGAATACCAGTCGCCCGTGCCAACTGCGCCAGACGGTTGAGATTTTTTTCCGTCTCTTCTGGAGCCAGCATCATCAAATCCGCCAGCTCATCAATGACTACTAGAATATGGGGCAACTTATCCAGCTGGCCTTTGTTATATTCCTGGATATTACGCGCACCCAATTCTGCAAACTTATGGTAGCGGTTGTCCATCTCGCGCGACATCCACTTCAGCACACTGATCACTTTTTCGGGTTTCACAATAATGGGCGTAAGCAGGTGTGGAATGCCATTATAACCAGATAACTCTACCCGCTTGGGATCCACCAATACCAAGCGCAGTTCAGCGGGCGTGCGCTGCATTAAAAGGCAGCATAAAATAGCATTAATGCAGACAGATTTGCCCGAACCGGTTGTACCTGCGATTAGCAGATGCGGCATGGCAGTCAGGTCCACCGCAAGGGGTTTACCAGTAACATCTTTGCCTAATACAAAACGCAGCGGGGAGCGAATGCGGCGGAATGCTTTGCTCTGCATGCCCTCCCGCAGTGTTACTAATGATAGCTTCAAATTCGGCACTTCTATTCCAACATAGCGGCGGCCGGGTACAGGCGCCTGTATACGTATACGGGAAGCTGCCAACGCCAGTGTCAGGTCATCTGCCAGTGAAGAGATCTTGCCTACACGCACACGTGTTCTGCCAGTACGAGTCTGAACGAAATCTGGCTCGACACCAAACTGTGTAACGGTCGGTCCACGATGTATTTCTACCACATGAGCAGGTGCACCAAAAGATGCCAACGTTTCCTCAATGATGCGAGCGCGCTCCTCATCTACTTTTAAATCCTTTTTAGCAGGAGCAACCTGGTTCAAGATCGAGTCCATATCAGGCAGCTTCCATGGTGGTTTTGCAGTTCCCGTGCGAACTCCTGTCCTTATAACTGGCTGGGTCTGGGTTTTTTGCGCTGCTTTTAACTGAGTAGGTTTTTTTGCCCCGGCTTTGGTACTTTCCAGCCCCGTTCTTGCAACTTCGCCTTTTTTTCGCTTAAAAATTGGGGTGAATCCCTCCAAACCCGCTTGCTGCTGTCTATCTACCTGTTTGCGCTTAGCTTTTTCCCGGATAATTGCTGACTTATCAGCTAGTGTTTTACCCGTTTTGGATACAGTTCTATTCACTTTGCGGAAAAGGTCTGGTACAGAGAGATCAAATGTCAGTGCCGCAGCAATCAAAAGCCAGGCAAGCAGAACTACCAACCCACCCCACCAGCCCAGACTGATGATTAAAATTTGCTCGAAGACGGCTCCCAGATAGCCTCCGCCACCCCCAGCTTGCGCCTGTTGCCACCCTCCACCTGAAAACCAGTGCATCCAGGTGAGAGTGTTGAAAAATAATAAAACAAGACCTAACAGGCGGGCGTTGGAAATGACCGGCAAGCGCTGTTCATTGCGCAGTAAGAGCCAGACGCCAATGATCAACAAGACCACTGGCAGCAGGAAAGCTCCCAGCCCGGCAATCTGGTAAAGCAGGGTTATAACATAGGCAGTGAATCCACTCTCTTGCCCGGTTATCAAACCGATCAGCAACAGCAAACCGGTGAGCGTCAAACCCACAGCAAATATATCCAGCTTGCGCTCCGCTGAAAGGCGGCTTATGCTGCTACGGGTTTTTTTTGAAGGAACGGTTCTCCGCTTACTCTTAGCGCTAGAGGAAGATGAGCGAGAAGAAGACCGGCGGGGTTTCTTTTTTGCCAATTTGGTATCCTAATAAACCGAAAGGTTGTTCTAATTGTAGCACAGCGCGCACTATCATTTTATCCACATGAAGTAGTTGATACAAGCACCTTTATCGTTTTTTTTGTGATACTCACTGCAACCATTACGACAATATTTTTTTTATTTAATAAAGGAAATCAACTTAGAAAGCTTACTTTTTCTTGTTGAGCCAATAAGCCAGTCCGCCAGTAATCGCCGCAATAGCGCCGACCACGACTTCCAGCAAGCGCAGATTTATTTGGGAAATTTCTAAGGCGCGTTGTGGTTCCCAGAGCGATTTTTCCGCTGAAGACAGACCGGGCTCTTGCATCAGTTCCTCTTCAGGAGCAGGAACACCTTCCACTAAAGGTACTTCCTCTGCCTGGATGGTGAGGTCAGGCGCACCTTCCAAATCTACCTCGTCCGCTCCTCCCCCACCAAGCCCATACGCCGGTTCGGTTGTGTCCCTGTCATCTAATTGGTCTGGCGTTAATTGCTCCTCCTGGAAAATGAACGGCATTTCTTTCGTATCTCCGATTTCTTCCTCAACCGTTAACACCGCTGTTTCTTGAGAGCGGGCAGTGATAATCTCAGGGGCAAGGCCAGGGAAAAAATCAAAAGCCAACAGCAAAATCAGCATTAACCCTGCAGCTACGGATGAAAAACGCAGCACGCCAGCAAAAGAAGGAAGCAAGGGCTTGCTTTGCTTGATCATTGCTGCAGTCAAAGTGAAATTACGCGTTACGCGCCTGGTTGGCAGACTGTGTAAAAGTAGCTGTGTGTGCCGCAGACTCTGATAGGCGCTCTTGAATTCTTCATCTATGCGCAGTCTGTCTTCCACCTGCGCTTTTTGACCTGCTTTAAGCTGATCATCCAGGTATGCAGAGAGCAACTGCCAGTCCTTGGGAGTTAATTTCTTGCTCATCGGCTGCCCTCACTATTCAGACGGAATTTCGCCGGTAAAAGTTCCCGGAAACCCTTCAGACAATCTTGCAGCTTCCTCCTTGCACGCGCCAGACGGCTTTTAATGGTGCCCAGTGGTTTTTGCAAAATCCGGGATGCTTCTTTATAATCCATATCCTGTACATCCACCAGCAAAACAACAGCGCGAAATTCCGGCGGTAAGTCTTCAATACAGTCCTGCACCACTTTATCCAACTCTTTCTGTTCAGCAATCTCCTGTGGAGATAAACCCTGGTCCTGCAGCCAGGCGGGATTTTCAATCTCTTCCCCACTTTCCTGCTGCACTGGTTCCAACGGTTGTATTGGTTGGCGATGCCTGCGCCGCAATTCATCGTAGCACTTATTAGTCACGATACGCAGGATCCAGGCACGAAAATACCCTCTGCGAAAGCCTCTTAAATTCCGATAAACGGAAATGAAAGCCAGCTGTGTGGCATCTTCAGCCGCGTCGGGATTATTCAGCATACGCAGGGCAAGGTTAAACACCTGCTGTTGATAATCTAGTACCAACCGGTTGAAAGCATCTAAATCCCCCTTGCGAGCAGCGGAAACCAACGCGATCTCGTCCATGCTGCTTGGATTATATCCTACGTAATAAAGTATATATGATAAAGGATTGCAGCTAACTAACTAAACTTAATAACCTCATATCACGGTATAATCTGTGCAAATGTAAAAGCCTGACCGGACTTCCAACCCGGCTGCTTATTTATAAGCTGGCTGCCCTTGCAGGGGCGGAAATATTACCGTCGTAAGAGGGCCGGAGGCACCCGTTACCGCCCAATGAGACTGGAATAAATATCCAGTGAAAGCAGGTGGTACCACGAGCACCCCCTCGTCCTGCAGGCGAGGGTTTTTTGCTTAAATTAAGGAGAGAGCAACTATGATCGATATCCAATTAATTCGGGATAAACCGGACCTTGTAAAGGCGGGCCTTAATAAACGTCACATAGCGACTGATGCAGTGGATGTATTAATTAAACTTGATAAAACCAGGCGCAGTCTGCTGACAGAAGTTGAAGCATTAAAGGCAGAGCGCAACACTGTTTCCCGCGAGATCGGAAAAATCAAGGATAAGGCAGAGCGAGCAAAGAATATCATCCTTATGCAAAAAGTAGGTGATCAGATTAGCACATTGGACAAAAAGGTACATGCAACCCAGCATAAATTGGATGCGCTCATTGCGACGATTCCCAATATTCCTCATACACAGGTGCCACTTGGCAAGGATGAAAGCGAAAATGTGCTGGTCAGGACAGTCGGGAAAAAAGCGATTTTTAATTTCAAACCTCTACACCACTGGGATCTGGGACCCAAACTTAACATCCTCAATTTTGAGCAGGGTGTGAAAATTAGCGGCTCGCGTTTTTATGTACTGAGCGGAGTCGGCGCGCGCCTGCAGCGTGCTCTAATTTCCTGGATGTTAGATTTACACATCCAGCAGGGCTATGTGGAGAAATATACACCTTTCATGGTAAAAAGCGAAACGCTGTTCGCTTCCGGGCAGCTGCCTAAATTTGCAGATAACCTCTACAAAGACCATCAAGAAGACCTTTATATGGTGCCAACTGCCGAAGTTCCGCTTACAGGTTTGCATATGAACGAATTTTTAACCGCCGCTGACCTGCCAATCCGTTATTGCGCTTATAGCCCCTGCTTCCGGCGGGAGAAGATGAGCGCCGGACGGGACGTGCGCGGCATTAAGCGCGGTCACCAATTCGATAAAGTTGAAATGTACTGCTTTTGCAAACAGCAGGATTCCATGCAGGAACTGGAAAAAATGGTGGCGGATGCGGAAGAGACCTGCAAACAGTTGGGGATTACTCACCGCGTGCTCCAGCTCTGCACTGGTGATCTGGGCTTCAACGCAATGATCTCTTATGATGTGGAAGTGTGGGCACCTGGATGTCAGGAATGGCTGGAGGTATCCTCGATATCCAACGTAGGTGATTTCCAGGCACGCCGCGCCAATATCAAATTCCGCGATGAAGAAGGCCACAAGGGTTACGTGCATACCCTCAATGGCTCCGGTTTGGGCCTGCCGCGTACCCTGATCGCTGTGTTGGAGACTTATCAGCAAGCAGATGGAAGCATCCTGATCCCCGAAGTGCTGCATCCCTGGATGGGGGGCATAACTAAAATTGATCCACCCTCGTAGATAATATCAGGAATAATGAGAAGGGATGCTTCTTTGATGAAAAAAATAAACCAAAAAGTGAATATACTGCTTGCCCTTGGGATTATGATCACCCTTTCAAGCTGTGTTCCGCTGCAGAGCTGGCTCGAGGAAACATTCAGCGGGCCTCAGCAACTGGAAACGCCGCTGCTGGCTACACTGCAGATTATTGTAGCGGTCGTTATGGTAATCGGGCTGCTCAGTCTGGCTATTCCAATTATGCCCGGCCTGACAATCATCTGGCTGGCGGCATTGATTTATGGCTTGCTAACCGGGTTGAATACCACCAGTGGAATAATCCTTGCCATCCTTACATTTCTGATGGTGGTCGGCAACTTCACCGATAATTTGCTTATGGGTGCCAAGGCACGTAAGAAAGGAGCCAGCTGGCTGGCTATCCTGGCAGCTTCTATTGCCGCTATTGCAGGCAGTATTTTAATGCCTCCTTTCGGCGGGTTCATCGCTGCATTGATCGTGCTATTTACTATTGAGACCGTACGCTTAAATGATTGGCGCAAAGCTTTTGAATCAACCCGTGAGATGGCACTGGGGTGTGGATGTGCCTTTTTTGTGCGTTTTGGGATTGGGCTTGCTATGATCGGGCTTTGGTTAACCTGGTTGTGGCTGACTGACCAGTGGCTGCTATAAATTCCTCGATTCTTCAACGCTCTGATATCTTGCCAGGTAAGCACTATAGAGTACAACCGAGCCGGCTACTGCCGCATTAAGGGACTCTATTTTGCCTCTCATCGGCAACTGAACCAGAACATCGCATGAGCGCCGTACCAACTCACGCATGCCCTCCCCTTCACTTCCTACAACTACTCCCAGAGGACCAGATAGATCCATTTTCTCTATTGACTGTGCATCAGAACTGCCTTCCAGCCCAATAATCCATACACCTTCTTTTTTAAGCGCAGAGATTGTTTGCGATATGTTTGCCTGTAATACCAGAAGGTGCTCACAGGCACCAGAAGAAGCATTAACAACCGCTGGAGTAATGCGGGCTGCTCGTCTTCCCGGCATGACAACCCCATGCACACCCACCGCTTCGGCTGTGCGCAGAAGTGTACCAAAATTCTGTGGATCCTGAATCAGATCCAGCAGCAATACAAAAAGCGGCTCATTTCTTTCCTGAGCCCTTTGTAAAACATCTTGAAAGGCAGCGTAAGGATATCCATCGACCTGCAGCGCGACCCCCTGATGGTTGTCAGCAATCTTATCCAACTGCTTTCGCTCCACCCATTCCACCGGAACTTTTTCTCGCTTTGAAAGGGAAAGGATGTCATTTATGCGCCCTTGCTGCTGGACCCTCCGCACAATCCATAAGCGAAAAACCTGTCGGCGGATGGTACGCAAAACCTCATAAACCGGGTTGCGGCCAGTTATCCACTCTTTCATTCCCAATGCCAGGTTGTACCGCTTGTTGAGTCTTCTAAACCTACACTAAATTTTTCCAATCGGCTTCGAATATAATCAGCAGTTTCATATTCCTTTTTTCTTCTAGCCTCATTACGTAACTCAACTAATGAATCATTAAAATTACCCATGTCAGTATCTGCTGTAATATTATCAATATCAGAACTTAATAAATCCACCATATCCTTAAAATCACTGGGTGAAGAATATATCTTAAAGCTGACAAGTGAACCATAAGTATCACTTAATTCATCTTTAAATTTAAGCGCAGAAACAAATCTTTCATCCTTTTTAAATCTTAACCCCAATACCCCGATTAATTTTTTTAGGACTTCGTGTGCATTGGTAATTTGTGCATTCGTGGCACCACCAGCACGGGCCTGATTGATCATACGCACCAGGTCAAACAAGTGCCCAAGTGCACCGGCGGTATTGAAATCATCATCCATAGCGCTTTCAAAGCCAGATTTTGCTGCTTCAACTTGCTTATCAAGTTCGTCTAATATATTTTGAGACACTCCGCTAGCATCTGGTAACGACGGTTTTAACCCGGAGCGCAAACGTTCCAGAGCTTTTTCTGCTTGAGCAATAACCTCATCGTTGAAAGTCAGCGGGTTGCGATAACCGGAGTTAAGCACCATCATACGCAAAACATCCCCACAGTGTTGTGACAAGAAATATTCAATCGATACCAGGTTGCCAATAGATTTGGACATCTTTTCGCCGCTGAGCTGCAGCATGCCGTTATGCATCCAGAAGCGTGCAAATGGTTTGCCAGTCAACGCTTCTGATTGGGCAATCTCATTTTCATGGTGCGGAAAAATCAGGTCATTCCCGCCACCATGAATGTCAATTTGCTCCCCCAAGTGTGCCATGCTCATAGCAGAGCACTCAATATGCCAGCCAGGTCGTCCCTTGCCCCATGGGCTGTCCCAGCTGGGTTCACCAGTTTTAGCAGCTTTCCAAAGGGTAAAGTCCATGGGATCTTCTTTGCGATCATCTACCGCGACGCGTGCACCCGCCCACATATCATCCAGTTTGCGACCAGATAGTTTTCCATACCCCTTTAATTTTCTTACCCGGAAGTATACGTCTCCATCCACTTCATAGCCATATCCCTTATCAATAAGCTTCTTCACAAAGGAAGTGATGTTGTTCATTTCGCTTGTGGCACGTGGAGTAACTGTTGCCGGCAGGATATCGAGATCTTTCAAGTGCTGGTCGAATTCCCGTATATATCCTTCTGCCAGCTCTAAAGGATCCCTCTTGAGTGCATCAGCACGCTGAATGATCTTGTCATCCACATCAGTGTAATTCATCACATGCCGCACTTCAAATCCGCGATACTCTAAATAGCGGCGGACAACATCAAAAACAAGTGCAGACATTGCGTGCCCGACATGCGCTTTGTCATAGACTGTCGGACCGCAGACATACATCAAAACCTTGCCAGGTTCAATTGTTTTAAATGGGTCTTTTTTATGTGTTAAAGTATTATATACTCGCAACCCCATTGGACCTTTTCCTTATTTATGCTTATTCTTTTTCTCACTTGGTTTTGAAAAAATCATCCGACCGGCTGCAGTTTGCAGTACTTTTGTTACTGTGATTGCAATCTCCTTATTCAGAAAACTGTAACCATCCTCCACCACAACCATAGTGCCATCATCCAAATAGGCAACGCCCTGACCGGGCTCCTTACCTTCCTGGATGACCTTAACATTCATCGTTTCACCTGGCAGCAGGATAGATTTTACAGCATTGGCTAAATCATTAATATTCAGCACCTGTACTCCCTGCAATTCAGCGATGCGATTAAGGTTAAAATCGTTGGTCAGGATAGGAGCTTTCATTTGTCGTGCAAGAATGACCAGCTTTTCATCCACATCACGCGTGCCTTCAACATCAATATCTGCAAGGTTAACATCAATAGTACGGTCCTTTTGAAGCTCTGCGAGCACTTCCATACCGCGGCGTCCACGCTGCCGTCGTAAGCTCTCGGCTGAATCAGCAATATATTGCAATTCATTCAGCACGAAATGGGGAACAACCAATGTCCCAGGTAAAAAGCCAGTTCTGGCAACATCAGCGATACGCCCATCAATGATCACACTGGTGTCAACCAAGATTGAACGCCCACCAGTCCACTTGTGACGTTTATCAGTGGATACGCCCTTCCCTGAGCGGCGGAATACGGCTGCCATATTCTTAAATTCGCTCTGGCGGGTGACGGCAATAGTTATTCCGAGGTAACCGAATACCAATGCCACCACAAATGGCAGGATGCTTCCAAATGGTGGCGGCAACAGCGAGATAGGCAGTGAAACAAGGGCAGCAATGATTAAACCAATAACTAAACCAACCAAGGCTAACAGGAGTGTCTGTCCGGACACCTTGGAAAGATAATTACGCATCGTCTGAACGGGGTAAAGAGATATATAGGGCATTATCAGGAATCCCAGTAAACCCAAGATGAAACCGCCTCCAATCATGGCATAATGCAGCGGAATAACGGTGATACCCAAGTCCCCCACCATGAAATTTCCCAGATAAACGCCCAGAATGGCAAATACGATAAGTCCTATGAATCGAAAAATAAGTACAATATTCTTCATGGAATTTTCCTTTCGTTTAATTGTTAATGTGCTGTAGCAATTTTTACGAATTCATAATATCATAAGCAAACCTGTTCGTCAAACACAAAGCTGCTTGATCAATATTTCTTACAAAAATTTTACATTTAAATAGTTAGTCATAGTTTGGTCTCCCCAAGGTAAATCTTTTACTTTGATTGACAAGCAAATAGGCGCATGCTAAAATTCGGCCATTGTTCGCCCCCATCGTCTAGCGGCCTAGGACGCGGCCCTCTCAAGGCCGAAACAGGGGTTCAATTCCCCTTGGGGGCATGATAGCCCCAAATAGAAATGCCTCCCATATTACAAATTTCAGCGCTC
>DUED01000037.1 GCA_011176685.1 Anaerolineae bacterium | reverse complement strand
TGGCGATAACGTCAATATGACCGTCAATCTGATCGTGCCTGTGGCTTTGGAGCAGGGCTCGAATTTCGCTATCCGCGAGGGCGGCCTCACCGTCGGCGCTGGCGTTATTACTAAAATATTGGAGTAATCCTCTAAAAATCGGCAAAGCTGCTGGTGAAAGAAATTAGAATATGGCAACTAAAAAAGATGTGCGCCCAGTCATTACCCTGGAATGCACCGAATGCAAAGAACGTAATTACACCACGGAGAAAAATCGGCGCAACGACCCGAGCCGCATGGAATTAAAAAAATATTGCAAGCGTTGCAGAAAACATACGCTGCACCGCGAGACGAAGTAGCCGTAATTTACATTGCGAGCGCAAATAAAGTTATAATTGCTCCCGCAAATTATTGAAGGCCAGTAGCTCAATTTGGCAGAGCGCCTGTCTCCAAAACAGGAGGTTGTGGGTTCAATTCCTACCTGGCCTGCTTGACAAATGCAGCGACGCCGAAGAAATTGGCGTCGTTTTAAACATAAGAAGGAGCAAGACATGCCAGATACGAAAGTAAAAGGTAAAAAGAAAAAGCGAAACGCGCTTGCACGCTGGTGGAATGAAACTATCGCCGAATTGCGTAAAGTCACGTGGCCTACACCCAAGAAAGCCTGGCAATTAACAAAAATCGTTATAGTTGTCGTATTTATCATTGCCATAATTCTTGGCGTTTTGGATAATGCTTTCACCAGGCTAATCACTTTTATCCTGTCATAATTCGCGATCTAGCACAAAGCCGATCGAGGTATGAAATGGCCAATGAAGAAGAGCTGAAAAATTCAGAAGAACTCGCTCCAGAAAACCCGGAGCCATCCGATGCACAGCCCGTAGAAGAGAGTGTCGCTTCTACTAGTGAAGTGCCTTCTTCTTCAGAACAAGGGACTGAAGAGGTTCCTGATACAACCGATGATAAGCGTGCCTGGTTTGTAATCCACTGCTACTCCGGATACGAAAATAAAGTGCGCCATAACCTCGAGCAACGAATTGAAACTATGGGAATGAAGGACCAGATCTTCGACGTGGTCATCCCAACTCAAGAAGAAATTGAAGTGCGCGATGGGCAAAGACGTTCTTTTGAACGGCATGTATTTCCTGGATACATTCTTGTGAATCTTATCTTGACCGAGGAATCCTGGTATGTAGTCAGGAACACACCCGGAGTAACCGGGTTTGTGGGTATGGGCAACCAGCCAACCCCACTGCGTCCTGAGGAAGTTCAGCAAATCATGAAACGTATGGAGGCGGAAGCGCCGCTTATGAAAGTTGCCTTCAAGGAAGGTGAACGTGTACGCATTACGAGTGGCCCATTTAACGATTTCCATGGCCTTGTGGCTGAAATTGATTTGGATCATGCCAAAGTGACTATCATGGTCAACTTCTTTGGACGCGAAACGCCTGTGGAAGTGGATTTTACACATGTGGAAAGAACGTAAACAACTTCCTGGCAGGGAGGTTCGTGGGAGGGTGACCCAATTCACCCGCTAAAACCACTCAAGGAGAAATATTATGGCAAAGAAAGTTAAAGCAATCGTAAAATTAAATGTCTCAGCCGGCAAAGCAAATCCAGCCCCGCCTATTGGTCCTGCTCTAGCAGGACATGGCATCAACATTATGCAGTTCTGTAAGGAATATAACGCCCGCACACAAAGTAAAATAGGCGAAATCATCCCTGCAGAAATAACAGTCTATGTAGATGGCTCCTTCACTTTTGTGCTTAAAACCCCCCCCACGGCTGAATTACTGAAAAAAGCTGCCGGTGTTGAAAAAGGATCGGATATGCCCAACCGTGAAAAGGTTGGCAGCGTGACTCAAGATCAGATTCGCGAAATTGCGAAAATTAAGATAAAGGACATGAACGCCCTCGATATCGAAAACGCAATGAACCAGATCAAAGGCACCGCAAGGAATATGGGCATTACTGTCGAAGATTAATGTAATTTGTGGGAGGGCACTATTTGTGCCCGCCATCACCACGAAGGAGAAATCATGGCAAAACACGGAAAGAAATATTTAGAAGCAAAAGCAAAAGTAAACCCCGAAACATCTTATAGTCCACAAGAAGCGCTGGGATTAGTCAAAGAAACGTCTTTCACGAAATTTGACTCTACCGTCGAGGTGCATCTTCACATGGGCTTGGACCCCCGCATGGCAGAACAGCAGGTTCGTGATGTAGTTGTGCTCCCGCACGGATTAGGTAAAACTGTAAAAGTGCTAGTTTTTGTTCAAGGTGAAGGTGCTCAAGCCGCCAAAAAAGCCGGTGCTGATTACATTTCAGATGATGATAATTGGATAAAAAAGATTCAGGGCGGCTGGATTGATTTCGATGTTGCCATATCAACGCCCGATATGATGAGTAAAGCTGGTCGACTTGGTAAGGTTTTAGGACCGCGCGGCTTGATGCCTAATCCCAAAGCCGGCACAGTTGTCAAAGCACAAGACCTGCCGCGCGCCGTCAAAGAAGCCAAAGCTGGTCGTATTGAATTCCGGCTGGACAAAACAGCCAATATCCACGTGCCCATCGGTAAGACTTCTTTTGAGGCAAAAAAGCTCTATGAAAACATGGCAGTCCTGATGAATGCTATTTCCAAAGCTAGACCACCCGCAGCCAAAGGTGTCTATGTTAGAAGAGTAACAGTTACCTCCACCATGGGTCCTGGTGTTAAAGTTGACTCACAGCAGGCATTGAATATGGAAATGGAGTGATATAATAAGCGCGAACATTTAACAATTTTCGCCCAAGACAGCCGGTGCCCAACCAGGGCTTAATCTCCTGCTCAGGTGAAGTGTCATCCAGATCGTGGATTTGATAGTCTTTGCCCGAGAGAGAATCGGCAGAGACTATTTTATTTGTGAAGGAGGTGAGTGTCCGTTGGCATTTACAAAAGAGCAAAAGAAAGCATTAGTAACCCAGTATGAAAATTGGTTAAAGGACAGCCAGGCAGTGTTTGTGCTGTCCTACTCAAAAATGAGCATGAGAGAAATCACTGCGCTACGTAGCGAGGCACGCGATA
This sequence comes from Anaerolineae bacterium, assembly GCA_011176685.1. Classification (GTDB taxonomy): domain Bacteria; phylum Chloroflexota; class Anaerolineae; order Anaerolineales; family Anaerolineaceae; genus A373. Next base: position 146,017 of record DUED01000037.1, on the reverse strand, counting down.
TTGGCGGCGAAATACATGTGATTAAGAATACCTTGATGAATATCGCGTTAAAGAATGCGGGTTATGAGGACCAGGGTATTTTTGATGGCAGTTCTATCGTGGGTTTTGCTTTTGAAGATCCATCCAGTTTAGCCAAGGTCTTTAATAGTTCTAAAGTAGTCAGGGAAATTTTCACTTTCAAGGGTGGTTACCTGAATGGCGACCCAATTGATGTTGAACAGGTCATTACTTTGGCTAACCTGCCGCCAATGCCGCAAATGCGTGCCCAACTGCTGGCGATGATCGCAGCGCCTGCTGCCCAGTTTGTGCGCACATTGGCCGAGCCCGCCCGCGCTGTGGCAGCCGTGCTCATGTCCTACTCGGAAAAAGAAGCTGCCCCTGCAGCCGGATAATAAATTGTCAATTTACTAACAACGAATCATAAATTAGAAAGGAGAAAAATCAATGGCAGACTTGAAGAAATTAGCTGAACAACTGAGCAAACTCACCGTCTTGGAAGCGGCTGAGCTTGTGAAAACCCTGGAGGAAGAGTGGGGCGTTTCCGCTGCTGCACCTGTTGCGGTGGCTGCTGCAGCCCCCGGCGCCGCTGTTGAAGCGGCTGAGGAACAGACCGAGTTTGATGTAGTCCTCAAGGAAACTGGCGCCAAGAAGATTGACGTCATCAAAGCCCTCCGCCAGCTCACCAGTCTGGGTTTGGTTGACGCTAAAACCATGGCGGAAACCGCAGGCTCCAAAGTGCTCACGCAGGTCGGCAAGGAAGCGGCCAAAGACGCTAAATCCAAGCTGGAAGCTGCCGGTGCAGTGGTAGAACTGTTATAAGTTCATCATCCATAAAGTATTTAAGACCTAAAACAGAGACACAGTAAATCGTGTCTTTGTTTTTTATAAGAATCGCAACGATTCGCTGTTAATATTGTGTGCCTTTGCAAGGGAAGATTAGCCCTCAAGAGAGTGCTTACTTACCCCACCTTACGGCGATCTTACCCCGCCTTGCGGCGACCTTTGCTCTTGCAAATGTCTCCGACTTGACATAAGTTGACACATTTACGTTTTTTCATGATTCGTTTCTAAGGAACGAATACAAGAAAAGTATGCTGCGCGATGACGCGATGACATGTTGAGGCTGTTCATCATTTCCCAAGGGAATGCTACGCGACTCTTACAGAGTGCTTCGCGATGCGAGCGAAGCGCGGTAATCTCATGCTTTTGCAGACCCTCACCGTAAGTTAAAGTTTGAGATTGCTTCACCTCGCCCATTGCGCGAGGTTCGCAATGACATATTAGTCAAATGAAGGGATAAGCCGCAATGTTGTACTACTTAAGAATTAATGAATTAATACACAAATTAAAGATTTAACCAGCTAGCGAATAAACACTTTTCCCTAGCCCAAAATACGAATCATAAATATGTTGGTAAACCAAGTTGCATTTTTTATTATAAATATCAGTTTCAAATACTGCTGGCAAATTTTCCAGATTTACTTCAATAGCTAAACGTACTGCTGCCCTTGTCTGCTGTCGTTTTCGCCAATCCAATACTAAGCGCTCGGCTATGAGAGTTTCTAACAATTCACATGCAACTTTCTTTACATTATTTTCATCTTTTTTAGATAACTTCATATCTGGTCGTGTGAGCAAGTCAAAGATTGCTAATTCTTCTTCATTTAGGTTCTCGGCAATCCCACGTTGTTCTTCCTCGTTTAATTCCTTGGCAAAGCTAAGAAGTTTTGCAAATAGAACATCAACACTGGAAGCTCCAAGGTTGTACTCATCGATTATTTGCTGGAACTTCTCAAGATAATTCAGGCGAGATTTATTCAAGCGCACCATCTTTTTGAGTTTATTGCTGATAATACCCCGGAGCTTCTCAGCTTCAATCCGCTTGCGGCTTTTTTCAAATCTTCGGGCTAATGCATCGAAATCGATCTTACTTAAATCATACAGTCGCTCTCTCTCATATTTGCCAGAACCTTCTCGAATTTTATAGCCAATGGGGCTAACCGATTTATCTAAAAGGTCTTCAACTTCTTCCATTACCTTGGAAATATCTACTTCTGGAGATAACGATCGTATTTTGTCTGCAATAACGACAATTGCTTTACGGGTTATCCTAAAATCATTTGCCCGACGATCAGGTAAGATAGCTTTGAATAAACGACCTACATTATTTGCTAATAGTAAAAATCTGCGTTTGGTATCATCATTAACCAAAACTGCCTCAACTGCATCATCTGGATTAAGAACTCGGACAGCTTCATCCAAAAGTTTGATTCGCTCAAATCCTTGTGAGCCTTGAATTGCTCCCAGATCAATACCGTTTTCAGTAAGAAATTCAATTGTTTCAATGATAGCTTCTTGTAAACGTTCAACCAGTACAGCTTTGATTTCAACTGGCATGTCGCCTTCTTTTATCCCACCCCCAGAGGCTGACCCATAGATTGCAAGCGCCTTTTCCAAATTACGGAAGATGCCAATGTAATCCACGATTAATCCATTAACCTTATCTTTCCATACTCGGTTAGCTCTGGCAATAGCCTGCATAAGGGTATGATTGCGCATGGGTTTGTCGAGGTAGATCGTTGAGCAGCTGGGGATATCAAAACCAGTCATCCACATAGCACAGACAAAGACAATGCGGAAAGGATCATCATCATATTTGAATTTCTTAGACATATCTTCTGTGAGCATACGGCGCCGATGTGCTTCGATTTCTGCGCCTCTTGCACGCAAATCCTCTATCTCGTTCTGGGATTGAGAAACAACCACGGCCATATCAGTTTCTTCCATATAAGCAATCAGGTTTTCAAGCTCTTCACGGTCATAGGCGTCCGCTTGTTTCAATTGATTCTTTAGCTGCTCGATCTTCTTATGCCAATATTTTTGTACTTTGTCATACATCTTTACAGCAGTAGCTTTATCGATGGAAATGACGATAGCCTTACCATGGAATCCTCTACCCACTAAGTGTTCTACAATGTCCTTTCCAATTGTATCGAGGCGCTTATCACGGGTGATAAGGTGGTATTCTCTAGCAAACTCACGCTCGAGCTTGCGCTCCTGGTCTTCATACAGCACCGCAGCATCAATTATCTCCAGCATATCTTCCTGAAGATGCTCATTCGTCAACTGCAGTTCAGGAATGCGGTTTTCATAGAACAGCGGGACTGTCGCCTTGTCTTCTACCGACTGCTTGAAGTTGTAGACACTGACATAATCACCGAAAACTTCCCTGGTCTTTTCTTCCACGGCAATCAATGGTGTGCCTGTGAATCCTATAAAAGCAGCCTTAGGTAAGGCATTTCGCATGTTCAAAGCCAGAATATCATACTGTGTGCGGTGCGCTTCATCCGTCATCACAATAACATCCGAGCGGTCAGAAAGAGCAGGATATATCTCACCATGTTCCGTTTGGAATTTTTGGATGAGAGTGAAGACATAACGGTGGTCTTCCTGTAAAAGAGTCTGCAGATGCTCCCCACTGTCCGCGCGCACCACATGATCCGGTTCGGTAACAATGCCCGTGCTGGAGAAATTTTTATAAATTTGCGAATCCAGTGCCCGGCGGTCGGTCACCACTACAAAAGACCAATTGCCAGGCAGCTTGCGCAGCACTTTTTGGGAGAAAAAAATCATTGAGTAGCTTTTACCGCTGCCCTGGGTGTGCCAGAAGACGCCCAACTTACCTTGATTTTCACGAATATTACGAACTGCTTTATAAGACTTATTAACACCAAGATACTGATGGTTCTTGGCGATAAGTTTTTTAGTTCCACCTTCTGCATCAGCAAAAAGAATAAAATTTTCTACAATGTCAAGTAATAGTGACTTTTCGCAGGTTCCTCGAATAACGGTTTCCAGTGAAATAATGCCTTCTTCTCCCTCACTGTTGATTTTCTTCCACTCGCTGAAATGTTCCCAGGGGGAGGTGATACTGCCAATTTTGGTATCGCTGCCGTTGGAGAGGATGATGAAAGCGTTATACCAGAAGATATGAGGGATAGTGTTTTTATAATCACGCAAATTTTGATCAAATGCTGTTTTCAGGCGTTTATGGGCTGCTTTTAATTCAATAAATACAAGGGGAAGACCATTGACAAACCCCACCAGGTCAGGACGGCGGGTGTACATCTCTCCAGTCACCCACAGTTGGGAAGCCAACAAGAAATGATTGTTCTCAGGTTCATTCCAGTCGATCACCTGCACACGCTGCTGCACTTCCTCGCCATTTTCACCTTGAAAATGGACCAGAATCCCATCTTTTAGAAATGTGTAAATCTCTTTGTTGGCATTGGCAAGTGTACTCAGACCACGGCTGCGAGTGAGCGTATCCATGGCTGCTTGAATAGCGGCATCAGGGAGTTGTGGGTTGAGGTTTTCCAGTGCAGAGCGCAAGAAACGCGCAAGCACAACCTGACCGCGGTGCTCTCGCCCGAGCGTGCCATAAGGACCGAATTCTTCTTCCATGCAATCCACAGTCTCCCAGCCCAATTCAGCAAAAAGCTGAATGGCAGGCTGTTCAACTAAGGTTTCTTCGGTGAAATCATACATTTTTATCCCCTTTATAAGGTTCCCATCTTAGCACGCCTTCGACTTTTGTCGGTATTATTGGCACTGTTACACCTTTTTTAATACTCTTTTTTTCTTCAACATCAACAAAAAGGATAAGGTAAATTATTGCTGATTTTAAAATTTTAAGCGCATGAATTGTTTCGTCAATAAAATCTTGCAGGTGAATTCTTGGGATATCCTTATTTTCCCCTCCTTTCACCATAAGCTCACTATGTATTGATATAAATCGATGGGTTAAAGCATTTCTACGATTATAAATGAAAGAATAATAACCATCCCTTTTCATATCTGACGCAAGATCCATCAACCCATAAAGATATTTATTTTTCATATGCTTAATTTCAGGCCTAAGTTCATTAGATCGATTATTCGGTGAAAAAGCATTTCTAAAATTCACCTCATCGACTGCAGGAGACATTATTTTGCAGTAATCTTTTATAAAGAAGCCAATTTTATCTAATGTATCCACAGCTAAGCGATAGGATACTTTTAACATTTCCCCATAGGAACTAGTGATTGAATAATCTAAAGGATAATAATAATCAACATCCTGGTCAATTACATCAACGTGATTGGCTCGATATTGTGATTGTACTAATAAGTAACGTGCGAAAATATAATCTTGTTTAATTTGATTAAAGAATGTGATATATCTATCAAATTTATTTGTATCCTCGAGATCGGCCACCATTTTTGATATGAACAATGGGTCCCCGAAAAATTGATGTTCCCTTGCTCCAATTAATGTCGATGGTGTCAAATAAAGACCATATTTAAAACAGAATTCTCTTAGAAATTTATGGAAGGTCGATTTTGGGGTAGAGGTTTTGTATTGTTCTATTTTCAAATCTGATTTATGAGTACTTATGAATTCATGAATTTGATCTTGATGATGAATTAAATATTTTTTTAGTTGTGGATGAGGTGAATTATCAAGCGCCAACTCCAATAACCGTTTGGCTTCAAGAATGAAAAGATGGGGGTAACCATATGCATAAAAGGCTAGATGTTTTAAAGTAATAGCTTTATTGCCTAATGCTTCAGGTTTATTGGGGTTGATAACTAATGCCCTATTAAAAAATTCTAAAGCCTCAACTGGCCTTCCCATTGCGTCAAGCGTATTTCCATAATTTGTATAAAGATCTGGCAATATTTTCTTTTCATGTTCTTCTAATTTTTTTATAGATGCTATTTGTATTGCTTTTCTATAATTTCCTTTTTCATTAGTATATTCAACAGGAATCATGCCGTTTTCAAATGCTTTGAAATGTGTAAATTTTCTCATCGAAGCATATCCATTAGCTAAGTTATAAAAATGAGCAATAGGTAATTGGGTTTTCTGAATGAAATCTTCAATTTTTTTTATTTTTCGCACGCCCCTTTTTATTATTTTCAAATCATTTACCCAAGAACCATAATCAATCAAAATACCCCCAAAATTTGATAATAAATACATGTTAGGAAGATTGTTGTCCAAGGTCGAAAAATCTATTTCAAGCTGATCAATCAATTCTTTTGCTAAAGGCAGATCGTTTTTTATCAAAGCATCATCAGCTTGTTTAATTTTTTCTTCAATAGCCATTTTTACACTTATCCTACGTTTAAGTTCCTCACATCCAACTCCCCTGAAATCAATCGCGGAAGCAGTAGATCGCGTGTGAGGCGGAGATTTTTGTTTTTATACATCAAATTCACAACCAGATCAAAGTAGGGGCGTATGATAATCCTAAATTTACTTATCACCGGTTTATTAGGTATCAGTAATTGTGTGTCAGCAACAACTCCTTTATTTATATGCTGCTGAGCACTACCACTAGCTTTACCAATCAATTTTTCAATAATTTCACAGAACTTTAGGTAAAGATATTCACCAAAATAGCCTTCATTATCATAAACTCCAACAATTGATTGATTTGCTGCAGCTTCTATTTCTAATAAACTAACCTGCCCTAATGTGGCTCCAGTAATTGCAATTAATGTTGACCTCTTTGGTAATAGTTTTGCTGAGGAGTTACTTAAGGCTTCTTCAGTAATAAATTCAGTTTCATCAATTACACGAAATTCATTAACTTTACTTGAATTAATCCATGCTACTGTACCATTCTGCCAGTATTTATCTACTTTTGTAGAAGGAGTTCCTCCTAATAAAACAATAAAGCGATTTCCAGCTTCAACAATATTCCACCCCTCCGGGGTCATCCCCAGCTCGCTCCCGACCAGTTTCACATCTTCATGCCCGGGGAAGCGGAAATGGACGAACCACTCGCGGTAGATGGCCTGCGCCATATCTTCCAGAATATGGATGCGGCGGGTGTTGTTTTCAATGAGGTCATCATAAGCGGAGAGGATGGATGCGATTTTCTGTTGGGTGAGAAGGGGGGGAATAAATAATTCAGCCCTTTTAATAGTATCTGAATCTACTGCCGGGTAGGCTGCACCTTTAGCATTATTAGCCAAGTAATCAGTAAATTTTTGTTGGCGAATTAAACAATATAAGTATCTAGGATCGAGTTCTTTGCTTGGGCGGAGGACAGCAAAGCCAGTTGATACAATCATGTTTTTTGGCGGTTGCTTGATAAATAAAAAAGATCTTCTGTTTGGCCTAACAGTAGATAAAATAGTATCTCCGTGTTTAACAATCCTCTTTGCTCGACTTGGGGCATTTTCTACCGAAGTTATATTTGTTCCTTCTAAAGTACCGCTACCAATAGAGGAAATTTCAACATACTCAATTTCAGTATAAGGATAATCCTTCCCCATTGACTCTGGGTTAATAATTACAAAATCGCCTAATTTTTGATTGTACTTATTCATAATATCAGTCAATATTTTCAAGCAATTTATTTGAATTTCTAGCAATTTGGTCTTCTAGTTCTCTTGACTGATGATTCAGTTGTTCAAGCTCTCTATTTAAGGATTGAAAACCGCTAATAAAATCAAAATCACTATCTTTTTTTCCTACTATCCCCACATATCGCCCAGGATTTAAACTCCAATCTTGCTCTTCAATCTGATCATGGGAAGACAGACTGCACAAGCCGGGTATGTCGGTGTACGTTCCCTCCGCAAAAGCTGCCTGAACTAATTCAAGTTGCTCACCCACCAGGTTGAGGTCAGAGGTGTCGAGCTGATAGCCGTTGAGATCCTCGCCGCGGTACAGGCGTGCTAAGCTGGCAATGAATAAAAGCTGATTGGGGTTGAACTCGCGGTGGGCGCGGTCAAGCTGGGTGAAGATATTACGAGCATCAACAAAAAGCACCTGATCTTCACGTTCAGTTCCTTTTTTACCTTTATCTAAGAACCAGAGGGTGCAGGGTAAGGTGACGGTGTAGAAAAAATTGCTGGCTATTGAAACAACCACATCCACAACACCATCTTCGATCATCTGCTTCCTGATTGCCATTTCGGAATGACGGGCGTCAGCGGCGGAGTTGACCATCACAAAGCCCGCTCTGCCATTCTGATTAAGTGCAGAATAAAAGATCTGCATCCAAATGTAATTGCCGTTATCTACATTCGGCATACCAAACGGGAAACGGGGATCATCTTTGATGCGTTCTTTGTCAATATTATTGACATTGAAGGGCGGATTGGCCATCACAAAGTCAAACTTACCAACGCTGTTGTGAATGTCCTCATAATAAGTATTACCCTGGCGGATATCGCCGGATAGACCATGCACAGCTAGGTTCATCTTATCCAGGCGTACAGTCTCAGCTACCCTCTCCTGCCCAAATATGCTGATCGCTTCACTGGGGTCGGCTTGGTGTTGTGCTACAAAGCGCGCGGACTGCACAAACATACCCCCTGATCCGCTGGCGGGGTCGTAGATGCGCCCTTTGAAGGGTTCCAATATCTGCACAATCAGGCGTACAATCGATGTGGGGGTAAAGAACTCACCGCCTTTCCTGCCTTCGCTCATCGCGAAGTTTCCCAGGAAATACTCGTAAATCTTTCCGAAGGCATCCCCTTCTATTTCTATCTGCACATTGAAATTCTTGAGGAGCGTGATCAGAACGCGGTTATCCAGGCGGTTGTACGTTTTGGGGAGCACATCTTTCAGATCAGGGTTATGTTTCTCGATGGCTTTCATGGCGTTATTGACCGCCAGGCCGATGTTTTTACCTTCTGGTATGTTGAGCAGGTTTTCATAGCGCGCTTCTTTGGGGATATACAAAACCCCTTGCGCCTGATAATCTACCGGGCCGACCCGCCGGCGTCCTATGGCTTGGCCCTCAAGTTCTTTTTGTGCTTTGGCAAACTTAAGTTCAGCATAGCGCAGAAAAATTAAACCTAATACTGGCACAGAATAATCTGAGGATTTTAATTTAGAGTTTGCGCGCAGCTCGTCGGCTGCTTTCCATAACCGTTTCTCAATGTCCGTATTTTTAGCAACCATAACCACCTCATTCAAATATCAAATCTTAGAAATTATAATGGACATATAGGATGATTTTTGAATTTATTAGTAGGCACAATAAGCTACATATGCTGGTAGCATGCATCCCCGCGGGGGTGCTACGCGAATACCCGCCCCGAACCATCATTCGTTCCTAAGGAACGAATCCTTATTTTTAATAAAGTGTCGGGTTTTGTCGGGTTTTGTCGGGGCTCTCTGCAAGGGCAGAGAGCGGAGACGTGTACAGAGCGTAGCGTGGTATGCCTCATCAACTGCGTCGTCAGGTCGCTGTAAGATGAGGCGCGGAATACGTTTTGCAAGAGCAATGGGCGGCAATCTCACGCTTTTACAGACCCTCACCGTAAGTTAAAGTTTGAGATTGCTTCACCTCGCCCCTCCCGCGAGGTTCGCAACGACATATTAGTTAAATGACGATAATGGCACCCTGCGGGTATACTGCGTGACCTGAGTACTCATAGAGGGCGAAGGATCTTGTTTTTCTAACCGGAGATCCTTCGACGGACTACCGTCCTCCTCAGGATGACACAGAGTAAAGGGGAGTGATGCACGAAATCCAGCCTTAAATCAATTTTTCCTGGTATACAAAATTCACTAAATTTACATTGTTCCCTCAACGGGCATTTTCCGGTTTCTTTATCTAGATTGATACAACCATATTTTGAAAGGTGCCATAAGGGTTCATCAATACCTAACGTAATCATCGGACGATTTTAAGTTTGTAATCTTTAAACACTTTCAGACCATGCAAGACGAATTTTCTCATAGAGGGAATCCAACCTGCCTTAATATATTCCCTGTACAACACCAAGAATCTTCAACTAGTTCTTCCTTGCTCCACCCGCTGTAATCCCTTTTCTTCGCCATTATTAATAACTCTCTCCCGGTCTCTTATTCCAGACCCAAAGAAATCCTAAGACCATTTTCAATTTGCCTCATCTCTGCTTCCGTCAGCTTCCCCACCTTCCGTACCAGCCGTGCCTCCGAGACCGACCTCACCTGAAAAGTATCCGCGCTTGAATCTTTCGTTAGCCCGCTTTCCTTCCCCGCCTTTAAACGCACATGCCAGTCCGCCTGCGCGAATTGTTGCTCCCACCCCGTCACCGGCACAATGATCTTCAGCGGCAGCCTGCCAATCGCGTCATTGCTGACGATCACCGCTGGTCTGGTCTTCTTGATCTCCGCTCCAATTGTTGGGTCCAAATTTACTAACCAAAGCTCTCCCCGCTTCACAGCATGTCCTCGCCATCCAACGCAGTGAATGCCGTCAGCTCTTCATTCTGCCGGTATTCCTTGGCAAGCGTGCCCGCTGCCTTTTCCAAACGGGCTTCTTGCTCCCGCTTTTTCCGTTCTTCGATTAATCCCCGGATAAACTCCGAAGCCGAGATCCCCCGCTCCTTGCTAATACGAGCCAGGAATACCCGCTGGGATTCATCCAGCATAATGTTTACCCGCTTTTTTTGGTTTCTAACAATCATTTCTTCCTCCAGGTAGCACCAATTAGATGTGTATATTATATACACATCCATAAAATAGTCAAGGCCGTATTTTCTTCTTTTATGGAGTTGTGACCTTAATTGTCTCAGTAACTGTAGTCTTAGGGTGCCTTTTAGCGTAACGTTTAGTAACAAACCTGCCTGTTATCGCGCTTCGGTTTATATTGCTTATTGAGATTGCTTCGACGGACTAACGTCCTCATCATGATGACAAAAAGGGGGAGATTGGTGGTTATGGCACCCTGCGGGTATGCTGCGCGACCCACAAGGGCACTGATTAAAAATAGCCGTATATGGTGGCTTTGTCGTTTTAGTCAATTTTTTCTGCCCGAATTACCACAAATGATCCTTCGCCATGACCCTCTTTTACTGGTTCGATCGTTTTTATCTCTGTCAAATCATGGAAAATCGTTTGCACGAAGCTAAGATTGCCAAATCCTGTTCGCTTTAAAAGAGGGATAATCCCTTGGGTAGAACGAAAAGTGGCTACCCGGTAAAATACATTTTCCTCTTTATATTTTTGGTATTGTTTTCCAACAGGGCTATTTTTTTCAACAAATCCGATTATAAAAGATCCACCTGTTTTTAGCACTCTTCTTGTTTCTTGAAAAGCAATTTCAATATTATTTAGAAAACAAATCGTGGTTACCGACAATACAAGATCAAATTGTGAATTATTAAAAGGAAGTTTCTCAGCTACCCCGCCGATTACTTCAATTCCCCTGCTTTGAGCTATCCGGTTCATTTTATGCGATGGCTCGATCCCAAGTTGAATGCCTAATGGTGCAGCAAACCGACCAGTGCCAACACCAATTTCAATGCCTGTTCCTGTTTTTGGCAGCATTGCTTGCACTGCCCGCAGTTCAGATTCATAAACAGCCCAATTATCCTCAAACCAATTTTCGTATTTTTGATAATGTTGTTCAAATGGCTCGATATTGGGTCGAATCTTGTTCATCTGTTCACTGGACATAGTTTGATTATATATCTTTTCTACTGAGTTTAACTTCTTTGAAGCTGGGCGGCTTATAAGGCATCCCAAGGGTAGGCTGCGCGGTGCGAGCGGCGCGCGACAATCTCATGCTTTTGCAAACCTTTAATGCAAGTTCAAGTTTGAGATTGCTTCACCTCGCCCATTTCGCGAGGTTCGCAATGACATATTAGTTAAATGGCGTTAATGGCACCCTGCGGGGATGCTTGCTTAAAGCACGCTTTGCGGCGACATATGAATAAGAACCCCTCTCCTAACCTCTCCCCAAGGTGGGGCGAGGAAGTCTTTATTCGGCGGGAATGGCTCAGTGATTAATTACTGCAATGATGAAGATTGTATCAGCCCGTTGTGATGGTTGACACTAACCATTTAACTCCAATTTGTAATAAAATAATGGCATAAAATATGCCTGAAAAGGTCTAAATACTCAAACCTCATCAAGGAGAAATACTTATGCCCCTTAAGGGAACAATAGTTGTTGATGATAATTTATGCAAAGCTTGCGAGCTGTGCATCGGAAATTGCCCGCAGGAAGTGATCGGGCTGGATATGGATCGCATCACACCACGCGGTTTTCATCCTGCCACTTTGATCGCTGAGGGCTGCACTGGCTGCGGTATCTGCGCGATAGTTTGCCCTGAAGCCGCCATCACTGTATATCGGGAAGAACCGCATAAAGCTGCGGTGAAAGCTTAGGAGGAAAACATGGCTCGTGAACTATGGAAAGGCAATGAAGCTTTTGCTGAGGCAGCCGTCCGTGCTGGACTGCAGGCCTACTTTGGCTATCCCATCACTCCCCAGTCTGAAGCGCTGGAATATATGTCCTGGCGCATGCCGGAATTAGGGCGCGTCTTTCTGCAGGCAGAAAGCGAACTGGGTGCCATCAATATGGTTTACGGTGCTGCCTGTGCAGGCGCACGCGTAATGACTTCTACCTCCAGTCCCGGCACCAGCCTGATGATGGAAGGTCTTTCTTACATTGCTGGCACAGAGGTGCCGATTGTGTTGATCGATGTCATGCGCGGTGGACCCGGATTGGGCAACATCGCACCGGCACAGGGCGATTACAACCAGATCGTGCACGGTGGTGGACACGGTGATTATCATCCAATCGTGTTCGCACCTGCCAGCATCCAGGAAACAGTGGATACAATCTATGGCATGTTTGACGTCGCCGAAAAATACAGCACCATCGGAATTGTGATGGTCGACGGCAGCATTGGCCAGATGATGGAACCGGCGGAAATGCCGCCAATGCTGGAGGTTCGCAAGGAGTGGCCCAAATGGGCTGTGACCGGTAGCGACAGTAAAGAACGGCGGGTTCTTACTTCCATTTATCTCGACCCCCATGAAATGGAGATCACTAACCTGCGCCTGATGAAACGCTGGCAAGAAATCCAAAAAAATGAGGTGCGTTACCGTGAATATTTTATGGACGATGCACGCTTTGCGATTGTGGGCTTCGGTTCCGCTGGACGTGTGGCACTGTCTGCAGTGCGAGCTGCACGTGCGGAAGGTATCCCCGTGGGCTTGTTACGACCAATCAGTTTAAGCCCCTTCCCGGTGAAGGTTATGCAGAATTATGCACAAAAACTAGAGGGCATGCTAGTGGTGGAGATGAATTCAGGTATGATGCTTGAGGACGTGTTACTGGCAGTCGGCAATCAAGTTCCAGTAGAATTTTACGGCCGCATGGGTGGCGTTATTCCTTTCCCAAATGAAATTTCAACTGAAATAAAGCGGTTGATAACAAATGGCTGGACTGCTGGAGGAAACCCCTGGGATCGCTGGCTGACACGGTTAGAAAGCATTGTTAGCGAAGGAGCAAATTAATATGGTGACCACTGATTTAAAAGATATGCAAGTCGTATATCAACACCCTAAATCTTTAATAGATATCAACACGCATTACTGCCCGGGCTGCACACACGGCATCGCACACCGGTTGGTAGCCGAAGTAATAGATGAAATGGGATTACAGGAAAAAACAATTGGGGTAGCTTCTGTGGGTTGTTCGGTTTTTGCTTACAACTATTTTGATTTTGATTTCGTTGAAGCATCGCACGGACGCGCTCCAGCAATGGCAACCGGCATCAAACGTATACATCCCGATAAAATCGTATTTGCTTATCAGGGTGACGGCGACATGATCTCTATTGGCACTTGCGAGATTGTACATGCTGCTGCCAGGGGTGAAAACATCACAATAATCTTTATTAACAACACCAACTACGGCATGACCGGCGGTCAGATGGCTCCCACAACTTTGCCAGGCCAAAAAACAACTTCCTCTCCCCACGGCAGGGATGTGGAGCGAGCTGGTTTTCCTATCCGCGCCAGCGAGTTACTATCAACATTAGATGGCGCCAGTTACATTGTACGAAGAAGTTTACACAATCCCAAGAACATCCGCATGGCAAAGAAAGCCATTCGACTGGCGTTCGAGACTCAGGTGCGCGGTTTGGGCTTTTCAATGGTGGAGCTGCTCTCAACCTGCCCGACGAACTGGAAGCTTTCACCCACGGATGCTGCTAAATGGCTGGAAGATAATATGATTCCTTATTACCCGATCGGTGATTATAAGGTTTTACCAGCTTTAGCAGAATTAAAGTTCTAGGAGGAAATCATTGATGCAAATTGAAACAGTAATCGCAGGATTTGGTGGTCAAGGTGTATTATTCACTGGTAAAGTATTGGCATATGCAGCCATGAATGAGGGCTTGGAAGTAACCTGGTTTCCGTCTTATGGTCCAGAAATGCGCGGTGGGACTGCCAACTGTGTTGTTGTTTTTTCTGATGAGGAAATCGGCTCGCCGCAGGTGCTGAATCCCAAAGCGGCCATTGTAATGAATCAGCCCTCTCTTGAAAAATACGAACAGCTAGTTCAAAAAGACGGTTTTTTAGTGATCAACTCTTCCATGGTCAACCGAGAAGTGAAAAGAGATGATATAAAAATAATCAATATTCCGGGAACTGATTTAGCAGAAGCTCTCAGCGATAAAAGGTTTACAAATATCATTCTGCTCGGCGGATTGGTCGCCAACTCAGATTTTTTCCCACTGAAGAAGATAGAAAAAGCGTTAGGGAAAAGCCTGAAAGGGAAAAAGGGAGAAATGCTAGAATTGAACATTAAAGCACTGTATAAAGGCGCAAGCTATAAAGTACAATAGACATAAGCAACCGCTAAACTTGCGTTTGAACCAAATTTATGGTAATATACCTTCCAATTTATTTCCCTAATGTTGATATCATCCATGGAATAATCGCTCCATAAGGAGTGATTTTCTTATCCAGCAAACACGCTCACATTTGTTTATTGAAAAAGAATTACAACCTAGGTAAAGGAAAAATATGGCAAATTCATTTTTGACCAGAGAGGGATTCCAGAATCTGCAAGATGAACTGGATAATTTGCGCACCGTAAAACGCCAGGAAATGGCAAACCGCCTGCGTGAAGCATCAGATGGTGAGGATCTGATTGAAAATGCGGAATATGAAGCTGCCAAGAATGAACAGGCATTTTTAGAAGGTCGCATCAAAGAGCTTAAATTCCTGCTGGCAACGGCCAAGATTATTGAGGACCTACCTCCAACCGAAGTAGTTCAGCTCGGCTCAAAAGTGACCATCATCCAAGCGCGCCGCAAACAGAAAGAAACCTATATCATTGTTGGGCCTGTAGAAGCTCAACCGACTAAGGGGCGCATCTCCAATGAATCTCCACTCGGGAAAGCACTGCTTAATCACAAAGCTGGTGATACTGTAGAGGTTGCTGCCCCTGATGGTACATTTAAGGTTAAAATAATCAAAGTCGTATGATGCCGGAGAAAGTAACTAAGCTCCGCTCCGCTCACTGCGGCGGGGCTTTTTATTTTCATCACGAGGAAGGATCAAATGGAAATCAGTGATTTAGAGAAAATCCGTATTGAGAAGATCAAACGCATGCGTAAAGAGGGGACGGAACCATACCCGCTGCGTGTCAATGTTACTCACAGTATTGAAGCAGCGCTGGAATTATTCAGAACGCATGAATCTGAAGAAAAAAAGGAAAAAGAACAACCCAAAGTCACGATTGCCGGTCGTTTGCGTTCCAGGCGCACATTGGGCAAGCTTGTCTTTGCACATGTTGAGGACAGTAGCGGCAGAATTCAACTGATGCTGAGGGTAAACGAGCTGGGAAAAGAATCTCTGCGGCAATTCGTTGACCTCTTTGACCTGGGCGACTTCATTCAAGCCAAAGGGGAACTCATGCGTTCTCGCACTGGGGAAATCACTCTGCTGGCAAAGGACTACAAAATGCTGGCAAAAGCCGTCACTCCTCTTCCAGCAGCAAAGGATGAGATTGTGGATGGCAAGGTCGTACGCCACACTTTGCTCAGCGACCCCGAGATCCGCTTCCGTCAGCGCTATGCCGATTTGGCAGTCAATCCAGAAGTGCGCCAGGTTTTCCGTACACGAACAGCAGTTGTGCGCGCGCTGCAGCGCTTTCTGGATTCACGCGGTTTCCTTGAGGTCGAAACACCTATCCTGCAACCTCTTTATGGCGGTGCAGCAGCCCAACCCTTCACGACCCATCATAATCAGCTTCACCAAGATCTATATTTACGAATTTCTTTTGAGCTATATCTCAAGCGCTTGCTGGTCGGCGGATTTGACCGTGTTTATGAAATTGGGCGCGATTTCCGCAACGAGGGCGTTTCCTTTAAGCACAATCCAGAATTTACACAACTGGAATTCTATATGGCTTACACGGATTACCTCAAGATTATGGAGCTAACTGAGGAAATGCTGGCATATGTCTGTGATGAGGTGTTAGGAAAGCGCACTTTCACCTTCAATGAGCAAGAAATTAACATGAACCCACCATGGAAACGAGTAGAGCTGTGGCAGGGCATTCTGGATAAAAACGGCATTGACATTAGAGAGCACAAAGATAGGCGCTCGCTTTTCAATGCGATGAAAAACGCTGGCCTAAAACCTAAAAAAGACTCATCCCGCGGGAAATTAATTGACAGCCTGATAGGTGATTTTCTGGAACCGAGCTCCATTCAGCCCACGTTCATTTATGATTTCCCCATTGACGTATCGCCGCTGGCAAAAAACAAGCCCAACAACCCCCAGGTAGTAGAACGCTTTGAGGGTTTCGTGGGCGGTATGGAAATATGCAATGCTTTTACAGAGCTGAACGACCCGCTTGAACAGGAAAAACGTTTTCTAGAAATGGGCAAGGCCTATGCAGCCAATGACGAAGAGCGGCACCCTATGGATAAGGATTATATTCAAGCAATGTCCTACGGTATGCCGCCCAATGGGGGCTTTGGCATGGGGGTTGATCGACTGGTTATGCTGCTAACAGACAAGCACTCAATTCGCGAAGTTATTCTTTTCCCGCACTTACGCGAAAGAGATGATGAAAAGCAGGAATTGAACA
Source organism: Anaerolineae bacterium (assembly GCA_011176685.1). Classification (GTDB taxonomy): domain Bacteria; phylum Chloroflexota; class Anaerolineae; order Anaerolineales; family Anaerolineaceae; genus A373. Next base: position 129,116 of record DUED01000037.1, on the reverse strand, counting down.
AGTAACAACTAGCAAAGAAGCTTTTTATAATTCTTCTATCTGATAATTCTCTTGCCCCACCAAAGCGATAACACGATCAATTATAATTTCATTGATCCCAATTGAATCATTAGGAAAATCCAGCACATAATGTTGTCCATGCTCAAAGCAAACAAAGGAAAATCGGTCTTTTCCAGGTACAGAACGCAGAAGCCCATAAATTTGGCGTAAACGTCTGATATCGCGGTCTTTGTCTCCAGTGGAATACAATGAAATCGTTATGATGCGCGCTTGTTCATCCTTTTGCTTTTTACTTTCCTTCACCATCACAGGGGGAACAATAAAGGGAATGGCGGTTATCGCAACTGGTGTCCGCAAGACATCTGTAGCGACTGGCGCCTGTTCATTCAAATTCACTTGAACTTGCTGAAATTCCTCCAAATTATTTCGCGGTTCACCGCTGTCTTGTGCAGTCGCATTGATAGATGCTGATTTGCTGGTTTTCTGTTCCGGTTTTGCTTCCGCCACCCCCCAACCCATTACATTGCTGGGAGAATATTTTGGCTCAGGGATATCTGCAAGGTCTCTCTCATCGGCTGGTGATAGTTCCTCTGTAAAAGGACTCATATCGATCGGCACTTCACTGTCATGTGCATTAGGCATGATCGTGTTCACTTCTTTTTTGTGTTCAAGAATTACGGGCTGGACATCATTTACGAGGATTTTTGGTTCTCTATTCTCACAATCTAATTTGCCTTTAATGAACACTAGCTCATCAATCCTAATCAGGGCCTCCACTTTTTTCCAAACACGCGGGAATAATACTAACTCCACATTACCTTGAACATCCTCAAGAGTAGCAAATGCCATAGGGTTTCCACTGCGAGTAGTGTGACGGCGAAATTTTGTGATCATCCCGCCAACCAGAACGGTCTGTTGGTGCTTGGCTTCTTTCAGTTGACCGGTATAGTGAGAGATCCTGGCTTTCAAAACTGGCATATATGGGTTGAGCGGATGATCGGATAGATACAGACCTAATAATTCCCTTTCCCAATCCAATTTCTCGCGAGGGTCGAGGGAAACGTTTTTTGGAAGGGTAATTTCTTCTTCCAATCCTCCCACTGCACTAAAAAAGGTGAGCTGGCCTTCTTCTTTTGCGCGGAAGTGGCTCTCGCTAATCGCTGCTAATTGGTCTAGCACCAGCAGGAGTGCACGGCGTTCACCTAAAGCATCCAGCGCACCCACACGAATTAGACATTCAAGTGTACGTTTCCCAACTTTTCTAAGGTCAACGCGACGCACAAAATCATTCACATCTTTGAAGGGTTCATTATCCCTGGCATCGACAATTATTTGTACCGGATGCTGTCCCACATTCTTCACAGCTCCTAATCCATAGCGAATAGCGGAACGGCCATCAAGATAATCTTCAATAATGAAATCCCATTCGCTCTTATTGACATCTGGCGGCAGCACTTCAATATTCAATGCACTGCAATCAGAAATGTATAAAGCAACTTTATCGGTCTCACCCATATAAGCAGAAAGTGAAGCAGTCATGTATTCAATAGTGAAGTGGGTTTTCAAGTAAGCTGTTTGTACAGCAATCATGCCATAATCGGCAGCATGACTTTTATTGAAACCATAGTGGGCAAAATTTTTCCATCCTTCAAAAATTTTCTCTGCTGTTTTTCGCTCTATACCCTGCTTAATAGCACCCTTAATAAATTTTTTTTGGTGTTTCTTCAACCCTTCAGGTATTTTTTTAGCAATTGCCTTGCGCAGGCTGTCTGCCTCAGAAGCAGTGTAACCAGCCAGCTGCATAGCAGCTGACATAATCTGTTCCTGATAAATCGGTATGCCATAGGTCTCTTTGAAAATTGGTTCCAGCAATGGATGATTGTATTCAGGTTTTTCTTTACCGTGCATACGCGCTATATATCTGGGGATAGACTCCATTGGACCTGGTCGGTAGAGCGCTACCATAGCAATGATATTATCTAGGTTTTTTGGTTTCATCTGAGTCAGGTAGCGAGTCATGCCTCCACCTTCCAGCTGAAACACACCTGCAGTGTGCCCTTTACCCAGGAACTCAAAAGTCTCCTGGTCATTAAGGGGGATATTGTCGAGGTTCAGATAAACCCCATGACGCTTTTCTATCAAAGCACAAGCCCTGGACATAACTGTCAGTGTAGACAATCCTAAAAAATCTACCTTTAACAATCCGAGATGATCTAGGATAGACATCTCGAACTGGGTCATAGTTTTGATAGGGCTGTCCGCAGATTCATTAGTGGGCCTATGGAGGGGTACATACTCAACCAGTGGCTTGTCAGAAATAATTACACCTGCAGCATGTGTGCCGGCATTGCGCGCTACACCTTCCATTTCAGCAGCTGTATCAATTAATTCATGTAGATAAGGAATATTATCGTGCAATTCACTTAGTTCAGGAACTTGCTCAAGAGCTTCTCGAATATGCACTGGTCTACCGGGAATATTTGGAATTAATTTAGCAACCCGATCCACCTCATTCAGTGGAATATCCATCACCCGCCCCACATCTCGAATAGCAGCACGGGCGCCTAACGTACCGAAAGTAATGATTTGAGCGACATGATCGTGACCATATTTTTGCGCACAATACTCCATGACGGTCGCGCGTTTGTCGTCCTGGAAATCCAGATCAATATCAGGCATATTTACACGGTCTGGATTTAGAAAGCGCTCAAAGATCAAACCATGGCGCAGCGGCTCCACCAGTGTGATACCGAGAACATAAGCGACGATCGAGCCGGCTGCTGAGCCACGCGCTTCATACCAGATCTTATTTTCCCGTGCAAAGCGACATAAATCCCACACAATTATGAAATAGGGATCAAACCCCATCTTATGGATAATATCCAATTCATAATCCAAGCGCTGGCGCACGACTTGGTCGGTTGCATGCTCACTGTACCGCTTTTGCAATCCCTGTTCACACAATTCACGCAAGAATGATTCCGGAGTATAGCCATCGGGTACTTCAAACTGCGGTAGGTGATACCCCGTCGGCTCAAGATTAACCTGGCAACGCTCTGCGATTTTCAATGTGTTGGTAATGGCTTCAGGGACATCAGCAAATAATTCTGCCATTTCCTGTGGAGAGCGCAGATAGTAAGTATCGCCATTCATTTTCATACGATTAGGATCAGTCAGTACTGCCCCGGTTTGTATGGCTAGCAGGATATCTTGCAAGCGAGCATCCTCGCGGTCAACATAATGAACATCATTTGTTGCAATAAAGCACATATCGTACCGCTTTCCAAGCGTTAACAATCCTTTATTGACCTGATCCAGTTCTGGAATATCATGCCGTTGTAATTCAAGGAAAAAACGATCACGCCCAAAGACATCCAAATACCATTCCAACGCTGAGGCAGCGGCATCTAATCCACTTCGGAGTATTTTCCCCGGAATCTCTCCTTTCAGACAAGCGGTTGTACATATCAACCCTTCAGAATGTTCCGCTAAAAAATCGTGATCAATACGTGGATGATAATAAAAACCTTCCAGTTGAGATGCACTAGCAATTTTCAGCAGGTTTTGATAACCGATGTTATTTTCTGCCAGCAAAACCACATGTGAGGAATATTTGTCGATCTGCGGCTTTTTGTCGTGCATTCCGCGCGCTGCAATATACCCTTCTAGCCCAACGATGGGATTAATGCCAGCATCCCTGGCAGTGTTATAAAATTCAATCACACCATACATGGTGCCATGATCTGTTATGGCAATCGCTGGCATGCCAAGTTCCTTTGTCCGGTTCACTAATTTTTTAATAGAACAAAAGCCATCCAATAAAGAAAAATGAGTGTGAACATGAAGATGGACAAAGGACATCAATCGCTGTACCTTGTGTGAATAATTTCAACCTAACAACGGGATTAATTTAAGTCATTATAGCATGTGGATGCTAAATGAGCATTCTTGCCATCTTAAAACAGATGATATTTTAAGCTTATGTATTAATGTGTTTCCCCAAATAACCTCAGCGCTTTCCCAAGGACGCCAGATAAATCACAAACATCTTCTCACCGTCCAGGTTGAGAGTTTTGTTCACGGCATCATCATCAAAGGCAGCAATCGCACAGACCCCGCACTTAATTGCTTCCGCCGCCAGGTAAAGGTTCTGACAAACATGTCCAGCATCCAGGTGAATATAGCGGTAGCCGCGTTCACTGTATCTCCAAGTCATGCGAGCCGGTACTGCCACCCAAATGAAGGTTACTGCGCTGTTATATACGTGACTCTGGTTCAGGCAGGCAGCAGCTAACCTTTTGGCAATATCTGCTTTAATTTTTATACTAAAAAGTTTATGCTGTAAAGACACATAACGATATAGCCCGGGGTCCAGCCCTTTGACCTTGTTCACAAGCAAATAAGTCTCAAATGCATGCCGAGAGCCAGCGGACGGCACGGTGCGTTTGACCACTGGTCTGTCTGTAACCATCTTGACTCCCTGCGTAGTCCATAATAAAAATGAGAGCTCTTCCAGTGATAAGGATTTGTCAGCGTAATTGCGTAAAGTTTTCCTGCGTTCTATTAAATCCGCAAGGTCTAATTTTGGAAGTGCCACTTCTTTTGGATCAGGCAGATCAATTAATTCTACATTGGATGCACAAGACAGTTCTAATGACGGCTGAGGGAACCCTTTGCGTTGGGGGGACTCAGGTAAATTTTGATATTTTGTTCTTTCCATGAAATCCTGACCAATACCCATTTTGTAATACCTCCTGTTTAATTACTTTAAAACTTTAAACATTTCACCATGCGGTATTTTCCACGTGTGTTGAATCTATCCATTAAATTTGCCCGATTGTACTTAGAAACAATTTCATAGCCACATTTACTATACAGTTTTATCGCCGCAGTGTTATCCACGTCCACACTCAATGAGCACTTGTGCATACCTCTCTCTTTCGCTTTTACTTCCGCATGTTCTAAAAGCTGCTTGCCTATGCCACGTCGGCGATAGGAAGGGTTAACTGCTAGGTGAGCAATATAATACTCATCTTTTTCTGCTTCCTTATAATTCACTAGCGGTAAAATCCGCCAAATAAATTTGAAAGCTTCCATCTTTTTGTAAACACGCCATAGCTGAAAAAAGGTGTACATTTCCAGTTTTATCATCGCTTCCCCCGGAAACGATAGCAGTAGACCTGCGATATTGCTGTCAACTAATAAAATATCCGCAAATCTAAAACTAAATCGGTTTCCATCATATAGAAAAAATTGTCTAGCGACACTTTGCGTTTTATGTTTATTCCCAAAACCCAGAAGACAAATACCAAAATCTCCCATGGTCATCAATAGCAGTTTAACGGCTTGCATTGCATCCGTTCTCTCGGATTTTCGAATGAAACTTTTCATTCCATTTCCTTTAAATAATTAGTATTCAAGAATTTATCGGTTGAAATATTTTCTTAACCAACTTATTACTATACCTACTTCAGCAATACCAGTGGCAACAAGCAGCAAGCTATAAACAACTACACCAAGAAAAATACCACCAATAACTAATTGCCAATTTGCAATTGCCTGCATTTTTTCAATCCAAAACCAGATTGCAATCCCCAATCCAGAAGCAGCCAGCAAGGCCTTGAAAGCACTACGCAGAATATTATGTCCATACATACCTTTCAACCGCCTATGCATGATAAATACCAGCACGCCGCCCTCCAGCGAGGTTGCCAATGAATTCGCTAGTGCTAATCCGCCATGCGGCATCCAGCCGAGTCTTTCAAACCAGGCACTGAATAAAATGCTTAACACCAAATTCAAACTCATCGCTCCCACACCGATGAAAACGGGTGTTTTGGTATCGTGCAAGGCATAAAATGCACGACTGATAATCTCCACAATGCAGTGTCCCACCAAGCCCACAGCATACCATAGAAGCGCCCATGCCACCAAATCAGTAGATTCACTGCAGAATCTACCTCCTTGGTACAGTAAAGCTACAATTGGCTTGCGCAGCAATATCAGCCCAACCGAGGATGGTATAGAAAGTAGAAGAATACCTCGCAATGTGGCTGCCAGTGATGAACGCATTTCATCAAACTTATTGCGTGCAACTTGAGCAGAGAATGTAGGCAGCGCGGCAATAGCCATGGATTGGGCAATTACAGCCTGCGGCATAATCATTAATGGGAAAGCCAAGCTGATAGCGGTAACCGAACCCTCAGACTGCAACGATGCAAGATGAGTGTTGAGCAAGAAATTCAACTGCACAACAGCAACACCCAGCAGCCGCGGCGCCATCAACCGCATCACCTCATGCACAGACGGCAAGTTCAACCCAATAATTAGCTTATAACTTGCTTGCGGCAATTTAAGGAGTTGAGGAATCTGCACTAGCAGATGAAAGCAGGAGCCCATTAGAATCCCTATAGAGAGACCTTGCACGCCCAATCGGGGCGATAGCACCAGGACACCTGCGACCCAGCCAATCTGATACATGGCAGGAGCAATCGCTGGCAAAAGAAAGCGCTGATGAGCATTCAAAATACCCATCACCAACCCGCTTAAACCAAAAATCACTGCCGATGGAATTTGAATGCGCAGTAATTCTGCTGCAAGGGCTTCTTTGGCTGGATCAACGTGTGAAAATCCGGGCGCTAAAATATAATGCACAACCTGTCGAGAAAATAAAATTGTTAGCAGGCTAAAGGCTACAAGCACAATCACTAACAGATTGGCAACCGCAGAAGCCAACTGCCATGCTCGCTGGCGATCTTTTTGCACCAGGAGACCAGTGAAAGTAGGAATAAATGCGGATCCCAGTGCCCCACCCGCCACAAGATTAAAAAGAACCTCTGAAAAGCGGTTAGCCGCAAAAAAAGCTTCGCTTTCCGCACCAGTACCAAAAGCGTGCGCGGTCATCGTTTTTGCGAGGAGACCCACAAGATTACTCAAGATGAAAGCCGCCATAACGATGCCGGCTGCGCGTGCAATCTGACGATTGGCTGGATTTGATGTTTCCGTTTGAGATGACATCCCCGTGATTATACTTGCTTATAAACATAACTAAAGTGATTAGAGAAAACAGTGAATGAAAAAGGAAATCTAGACTCTCCAATTGACTAAATTGTAATATAATACTTAAAACAGGCTAATTTTAAGGAGAGTTCATGAACAATAAAGGACAAAAAAAAGCCACAGGTGAAAAACCTATTGTTGTCGAATCGAAAGCTAAACAAAAAACAACCGGGAAGGTAAGAAAAGTGGAATTAAAAAGCATCCCAGAGATCAAGAAGCAGACTGCTTTCAGCCGCTTTTTGAAGACAGCGGTAGTTGCAGCCGTTTTTCTTGTTATTGGTATGGCGGTTGTTTATATCGCTTTCTACATGCCCAAATCAAATGCGTTCAGTGAGGTGGACACAGAGCTTAAGCGCCTACAGCAGGTAGAAGCAGATTACTCGCAATTACAAACAGACTACAGCACAATGGAAGAAAAACATCAGGTAGCTGTGACATTAGTGGACATTTTCAAAATCCAGAATAATGTGAATATAGCTCGCATCGCCTTGCTAGAGAACGATCAGACCCGTCTTTCACAAGCATTGGATTATATCGATAGAGACATTGACACATTGGATATATCATCTTTTCCTGGCATCACGGTTGATCTGAAATCGCGAATGGATGAGGTTAAGAAAGCTGTTCCAAAAGACCTCCAAAAAGCATTGAATGAGCTGGAGCTGCTATTTAATGATCTTTTACTGCTAGCGAACAACCTTGAGATTACTGATTAATTATCTTACACCAACAAAAACAGAGCTCCCTGAATTTGGGAGCTCTTTAATATTAACCTGTTAATCTGGCCTTTTCGCCAGAGTCACTTGAAAATCCATTTGCTTGCCGTCGCGCAAAACAGTGATTGTGATGGTATCGCCTGGTGTAGTATACGCCACCAAATAACTCAACAACTCGCTGAAATTATGGATGGGTCGCCCCTCCAGCGCTACAATGAAATCACCGCCAGCCAGCAACCCTTCAAACTCAGTCTCTCCCGTTCCGCCTTTCAAACCTGATTCCTCGGCAGGTCCTCCCGGTGATATATCTAAGATATATGCACCCAATATATCTGGCGAAAGTCCTAACGCTGCCATTTCTGCCAAGGAAAGTTCATCACGACTGACAATACCCAGATAAGGATAGTCGTAACTACCATCCCTGATAAGGTAAGGTACAACCTTTTTGACGATATCAACCGGTACAGCAAAGCCGATACCGGAATTAACAGGTGCGGTTAAAACACCGCCGTTATCCGTACGAATAGCACGGTTGATACCAACAACCTCACCTTTAAGGTTTAAAAGCGGTCCGCCTGAGTTGCCCGGATTAATGGCCGCATCTGTTTGAATGAGATCCGCCGCAGTGAAAAATCCGCCCCCGGGTGCCATGCGCATTGATTCCATAGTTCTACCGCGTGCAGAAACAATGCCGGTCGTCATCGTGCCAGAGAAACCAAAAGGATTGCCAATTGCAATCACTGTTTGCCCAACTTTAAGGTTCGAGGAGCTGCCCAATGGCAGGGGGTGCAGCTCTTCCTCAGGAGCATCTACTTTCACCACCACAATATCTGAGTCTAAATCTGTACCAATTACTTGCCCTTCCACGCGCAAGCCGGATGGAAAACCCACTTCAATCTTATCTGCACTTTCAACTACATGGAAGTTTGTAATAATATGTCCCTCAGTATCATAAACAAAACCAGAGCCCTGCCCGCTTCCACCAGCCTGGGTATAAATCTGGATTGCAACCACACCCGGGTTGATATGCTCATAAAGAGCCACGAGCAGGTCCTCATTCTCCATTGTATCCAAGTTGAGAAGTGGTGGCGCTGAGACTACCGTTGGACTTTGCTGATCAATTTTTTCTGGCTGAATGTTGATTCCCGGAATACAAGAGCTAAATAGAAAAAATTGAATCAAGGTGATTAAAATATAATTAACCATTTTTACTCTCATAATAAAACTCCTATTCCCCTTTCATATCTTCGAATAAACGGCGCTGCTTAGTTGATAAGCGGCGTGGAATTTCCACTTCCACTTTGATAAATAAATCTCCGTAAGCACCCTTCGGTTTCAATTTAGGCATACCACGCCCTTTTAATCGAAAAGTCTGCATGGGCTGTGTTCCAGGTGGGATAGTCAACACCACATCGCCAGACGGAGTAGCTATCTTCACTTCACCACCCAAAACTGCCGTTAAGAGGTTAATTTTTTTCTCACTATGCAGGTCACTACCTTTACATGCAAAGCTCGTATAGGGTGTTACAGTGATTAGTAAGTATATATCAGCTTTTTGCCTCCCTGCTGTACGTGGTCCCGCACTCTTTATCCGCACCTTGCTACCTGTCCTCACTCCCGCTGGAATCTTCACCTCGATGCGGCTGCCATCTAGCTGAAGCGTACGAGTAGTGCCATGATAAGCCTCATAGAATGAAATGCTCACGGGTTGTTGGTAAGCTGCAGGTCTGCGGGCAACCGTACGGCCAGCACGACGAGAACCTCGTGTTCCTTGTCCACCAAAGAAAGCATTGAAGAAATCAGAAAAACCACCAAGACCTTCGAATAAATCCCCCAAATCGCCTACTTCTACATGGGTGGAATATTGCGGCTGAGAGAACAGATCTTCCCAGCGGAAAGATCCTGGCGTACCCCCCGCCCGCTGCCAGGTACGATAAGAGTTAGAAAGCTGGTCGTAACGAGATCGCTTTTTAGGATTACTAAGCACCTCATTAGCTTCATTGATTTCTTTAAATTTTTCCTCAGCTTGCTTATTCCCCGGGTTGCGATCAGGATGGTATTTCATAGCAAGCTTGCGGTACTTTTTTTTAATCTCCTCAGTAGTCGCTTTCTTATTGACGCCAAGGATTTTGTAATAATCCTTATATTCCATATGTTTATTTTAATTACCCCTGGTATTCAACGTCAAGGTCTATCTAAGGGATTTAATGAATTTCTTACCATTTTCAATAATTGTACTCTTAGACTTTAAGAAAAGCCGCCGCTAGAAAGGAGGGATAACCAGCGACGGCTAATACCAAAGGAGGGTACATTGATGAGGTCTTTCAATTAATTACAAAACCTCCATCTGTTACCAACTTCATATTACCTAATCCTCCAGTTTATGACAATGATACCTGTAATGAAGGGACTATGAGTAATATCATTTGCCATTAAATTTCTCCAAGAAAGACAGAATGGAATCCGTTAATTCATTAATATTTGCATAGGCACACAAATAGAATTTTCCATATGTGTTACCAAGGATTATTTTTGATACCTTGCACCCCTTTTGGTAGCAGATAAACACAGGTTTTTCTAAAATAATTGCCCTTGCGATTTCATACCCCACCCCGTGTGAAGGTGTACTGACTTCAGCCACTAGTGCATCACATTTCTCAATCCACATCATGTCCCGCTCATAAACCATCTGCGGCGTAATGACTGATTCCTCCTGCATAACATCTGGATCAGCCAGATGCGCAGTAGGAACATCATGCCCACTGTCGATTAGAAACTTAACGAGTTGGCGATATATCTCCTGGTCGTTACGACCACCAGTGATAGAACAGGAAAAATAAATTTTCATAACTGCTCCTATATGAATGAGTGATCAATTCTAACATTCCAGTTTTTGCACGGGTTCTACCACTCTTTTGCAACATGTTAAAATAGCTTCATGCTTTCATTTTCTATCCACATCCAAAGCATTCTCAATACCTTGCCTTCTAAACCTGGCTGTTACATGATGAAGGATGAGAATGGCAAAGTTATTTATGTGGGCAAGGCAATCAACTTGCGTAGCAGGGTGCGCTCCTATTTTCACTCCAGCGCAAAATTAACTAAAAAAACAAGCAAATTGATCCGCAACATTGCCGATATTGACTGGATTGTGGTTGAATCAGAACTAGAAGCGCTTATCCTGGAAATGAATCTAATAAAGAAATATCGCCCGTTTTATAACGTGCGTCTCAAGGATGATAAACGCTATCCATATATTAAAGTCCACTTGTCCGATCCTTTCCCGAAAGTTACTGTCACTCGTAAAATGTCCAATGACGGCTCGCGCTATTACGGTCCCTATACCAGCACTTGGGCAGTACACCGAACTCTCGACTTACTGCGTAAAATCTTCCCCTACCGCACTTGTGACCGTGTGATTACAGGCAAAGATACACGCGCTTGTCTTTATTACGACATCAAACTGTGTACAGCTCCCTGTATCGGCGCTGTAGACCAACAACAATACCAGCAGATGATCAAGGACCTGGGGAGATTCCTAGAAGGACATACTGATCCCATCCTAACAAGATTACGCAGGGAAATGGGAAAAATGTCCGCCAATATGCAATATGAAGAAGCGACAGCAATCCGCGACCAAATATTAGCTATTGAACGTGTCGTCGAAAAGCAGAAAGTCATTTCCCCCCGTCAGACAGATTCGGATGTAATCGCAATGGCACGCAGCAATGGGGATGCCTGCGTGCAAATCTTCTTTATACGCAATGGAAAATTAATCGGGCGCGAATACTTCATTCTCGAGGGAGCAGAGGACGAAAAGGACAGTGAAGTCATTTCTCAATTCATCAAGCAATTCTACGCTGAAGCTGCATTCATACCCTCTGAAGTTTTGTTGCCCAACGAGGTAGATGAGGCACTTGTTATCCAGCACTGGCTTAACCAGCAAGGAAGCGACCGTAAAATTCAATTAAAGGTACCACGCCGGGGAACACCCAAACAGTTAGTTAAAATGGCTACTGAAAACGCCGTCGAGACCCTGCAGGCACTTAAAACCCAATGGGAAGCAGATAAGCATAAGCAAAGCGCTGCCTTGAACGAATTACAGCAGGCCTTAGGTCTAAAACAGCCACCCAACCGCATTGAATGCTATGATATTTCCAATATCCAGGGCACCGCCGCGGTTGGCAGTATGGTAGTTTTTGAACAGGGAATCCCTAGCAAGAAACTTTACCGCCGCTTCAACATTCGCTCTGTACAGGGACCAGATGATTATGCCAGCATGGAAGAAGTGCTTACACGCCGCTTCCGCCGCTGGCAGATATCTCAGGAAAAGCTACTGGTTGGAGAGAAGCGTGACCCCTCCTTTGCAGTACTGCCTGACTTGCTGATTGTGGATGGTGGAAAAGGCCAACTCAACCGTGTACTCGCTGTTCTTAGCATATTCGGTTTGAAGAACCGCCTCATAGCCGCAGGACTCGCGAAAGAGGAGGAACTGCTGTATCTGCCTAATCGAAGGTTGCCCCTAGCTTTACCCAAGCATTCACAAGGGTTATATCTGCTACAACGAATCCGCGATGAAGCACATCGTTTTGCCATCACAGCCCACCGCAAACTCAGGCAAAAACGTGGACTTTTATCCAAGTTAGATAGCATACCTGGAATTGGACCAGCGCGTAAAAAAGTGCTGCTGCAAAAATTTGGTTCATTGAAGAACATCAGCAACGCCCAAGTTGAGGAACTCGTGGAGATTCCAGGCATTACAGAAAAGCTGGCACGAGAAATCAATGAATATTTAGCGGGTTAGAGCAGCACAATCTTGGACAATTTGACCACTTCAGAAAACATTCAATCCTACTACACATCTTAATCCAGAAATTTGCATCCTCTCTATTGAACTTATACACCCCGATCTTTCTCATATCTATTGAACCTATACAAATGCTTTACGGGGTATTGTATTCGTGGTAAAATCAGCCCTCGTTCCGCAAGACTATAGGTAATATAAGGTAATATAAACGGGAAGTAAACATGAACGATTTATTGAAATCAATTGAAGCAGCACCTAATCCGAATATTCCCGAACTGTCTGCGGGTGATGCAGTCAGCGTGCACGTGAAGATCACCGAAGGTAACCGGGAAAGGATTCAGGTATTTAAAGGAACGGTCCTATATGTAACACAAAATGGTAATGATGCCACCTTCAGCGTTCGGCGCATTGCCAGCAATGGCATTGGAGTTGAACGCACATTCTTGCTACGTTCTCCAAGAATCGATAAGGTAGTCATTGAACGCCATAGCAAAGTACGACGCGCGCGTCTATATTACTTGCGCGAACGTACTGGTAAGAAGGCAAGACTTAAACAGAAATTTTCATAAAATATTTAAACGACATATTCTTGAGGACGCAGCCAACACCAGGTTGCGCCCTTTTCATTTATAATGCAGGACGTGGAAACATTAGAAAATTCAAACATACTTTTCTCCCTTGTGGCTGCTTTTGATTCCGGAATCGGTGGATTATCCATTGTCCGCGCTATCCGCAAACTCATACCATCACAAAACATCCTTTACCTGGCTGATCAGGCGCACGTTCCGTACGGCGAAAAAGAATTAGATGAAGTCCTCACTTTCGCAGTGGGTATTGCAGAGTTTTTAATCATGCGTGGAGCGGCATTAATCGTAGTTGCTTGCAATACAGCTTCCAGCGCTGCTTTGCATCATCTGCGGAAAATCTTTCCTGACATCCCAATAGTGGGCATGGAACCTGCTGTCAAACCGGCTACAGCGATAACAAAAAGTGGGGTTGTGGGTGTTCTGGCAACGCCTGCCACCTTTCAAGGAGAGCTATACAATTCCCTAGTAGAACGTTTTGGGAAGAGTGTAACAATTCTGCAAGAACCCTGTCAAGGGCTAGTGCAAGAGATCGAGCTTGGTAATTTACAGAATAAACGGATACGTCAAATACTCACCCATGCAATTAAGCCAATGATAGCTAAAGGTGCCGACGTGTTTGTGCTGGGCTGTACTCACTATCCATTCGTTATGCCCCTTATTCGCGAAATCGCCGGCGAGGAAGCCACCATTATTAATCCTGCTCCAGCAGTTGCGAAACGTGTGAAGTTTTTACTACAAAAAAACAAATTATTGGCAAAAAGAAAAGCGAATGGTATTCTGACCGCTGTTACTACTGGCAATCCAGATAAGCTGCAAACCGCCATCTTTGACCTGCTACATATCAGAACAACAGTGGAAGGAATAAAATGGCAAGCTTCAAAATTAGTCCATGCAAAGTAATCAAGGAACAACGTCCCTTACTTAATCTATAATATTGCGTGTTTGAATTTTCATGAATAATATTTCTCTGGTCATGATCGGGTTCGGCAATGTAGGGCAGGCATTTGCCCATCTCCTTATACGAAAGCGGCAGGAATTACAAAGTACTCAAAACCTGAATTTTCGCATAACTGGCATTGCAACTGGCTCGCATGGCTGTGTTTTGAACCAAGAAGGGTTAGATACACGAAGAGCGATTGCGCTGATGAACACAAACCAGCCCCTGACGACTTTATCACAACAATCCTTTGCCGATACCCTTGCACTCATTCGCAATTGTCAGTCAGACACAATGATAGAAAACACACCTGTTAATTACCAATCCGGCCAACCGGCTGTAAAACACATTGAAACTGCACTGTCGAATGGCATGCATGTGGTTAGCGCCAATAAAGGCCCGATTGCTCACGCCTACCAAGAACTTACATCCCTAGAAGGCAAAGTTGGAAAAACCTTACTCTTCGAATCCACTGTTATGGATGGTGCCCCAATTTTTTCACTTTTCCGTCAAACACTACCAGCAGCGAAACTTATTAGTTTTGAGGGCATCTTGAACTCCTGCACCAACTTGATTCTTGAGCAGATGGAAGATGGGAAAAGTTTCGATGAAGCTGTTAACTACGCTAAGTCAATCGGAATTACGGAGACAGATCCCAGCGGTGATATAGATGGATGGGATGCAGCCATAAAAGTAGCCATTCTTGTTACGGTTTTGATGAACATGCCCCTCAAACCACAGGAAGTTAACCGAACAGGCATTCGTGATATTACATCCGAGACCGTCAAACGCGCAAAAAAGGAAGGGAAGCGCTGGAAATTGGTCTGCCGTGCTCAAATGCAAGGGGAAAAACTGCATGCCAGCGTTGCCCCAGAATTAGTGGTTGCTGGATCACCTCTTTTCAGCGTGAACGGTACCAGCTCCTTCATTCATTTTCACACTGATGTGCTCCCAGGTCTAGGACTTCTCGAAGGAAACCCCGGACCGGAAACTACTGCTTATGGTTTATTAGCTGACTTAATATCAATCTATCAGAAATAACAAATGGGAAGTATGAATGACATATTATTAAGTATGGGTAGCAACCTGGGAAACCGTTATGAAAACCTACAAACTGCGGTTTCAGAACTTCAGGGGTTTTCGAAAATCATAAGGCGCTCCAGCATTTACGACACTGTTCCCTGGGGATATCTCGATCAACCTCACTTTTTGAACCAGGCGATTGCTATACAAACCAAACTCAAGCCATTGGAACTGCTCATTCAGTTGAAAGGTATTGAAAAGAAAATAGGCAGGCAGAATACATTCCGATATGGCCCTCGAATCCTGGATATAGATATACTCTTCTTCAATGACCTCATCAAGAAAACACCAGAATTAACTATTCCCCATCCCAGTTTGCACGAACGTGCTTTTGTGCTAATACCGCTGGTGGAAATTGCGCCTGATTTCTACCACCCAGTATTTAAAAAGACTGTTCGTGAATTATGTGGCTCCATCAGCAATGAAGGAGTCACTCTGTACCGACAAGGAAAAACTCTTAATAATAACTGGAAAATGAGATGAGCAGGAAAAACACAACTCTCAAATGGGGCGAGCGCACTTATGTTATGGGTATTATTAACCTTACACCAGATAGCTTCTCCGGCGATGGCTTAATCAAAGGGGGTGACATTGCCGATGCAGCCCTGCTGGAAGCGCAGCGGTTTGTGCATGAAGGTGCGGACATCATCGACCTGGGTGCAGAAAGCAGCCGACCTGGCTCTGACCCAGTTGATGCAAAGACTGAGTTGGCAAGACTGATACCAGCGCTTGAAGCCATTGTTCATGCTGATCTGGATATACTTCTTTCAATCGACACATACAAATCTAGGGTAGCAGAAGAAACGCTGAGACGCGGTGCTGATTGGATCAATGATATCTGGGGGCTTACTGCCGATCCTGATTTAGGCGCAGTGGTCGCCAAGTATCAGTCTTCAATCATTTTAATGCACAACCGTAGTGAAAGGAAAAAGGTAGAAAGCAGCCAGAAACTCGGTAACAGATATACCCATATGAAATATCGGGATCTCATTCAAGACATAATCTCAGAACTGCAAGATAGTATCAAAACTGCACGCAAGCATGGTATTGAAAAAGAAAAGATCATTATAGATCCTGGGATCGGATTTGGGAAAAGTGTCGAACAAAATCTCGAATTAATGCGGAGGTTGCAAAGCTTTAAAAAAATGGGGTATCCATTATTGATAGGCCCATCTCGTAAATCATTTATCGGTTACACGCTCAACCTTTCACCCGAGGACCGGCTGGAAGGTACTGCCGCCGCTGTTGCAATCGGTATTGCAAATGGAGCAGATATTGTCCGTGTACATGATGTAAAGGAAATGGTCAGGGTTGCCAAAATGACGGATGCAATTATCAGGCAATGACATAATATTTACTCACTCTAAGAACACGTTGCTTATTAATCAATTCTTTTGTATGATTTAATCGAAAATGATCGTCTCGCTCTCTCTCGCTTTTTCATCAATAGAAATGCCCCCACCTTAAATTATATTCAACTCTATCAGAGTCATTTTTATATTTTTATTAAACCCTAGAAAAATGGCAGTATAATTTTTTTTATTTTTTCAGGTGCGCCTATACTTTAATAAAATAACATATCTAATCTATTGAAAGTGAGAAGAACAATGAATGAATATGATGTCATCATCATCGGAGCAGGACCCGGTGGGTATGTCTGTGCTATCCGCGCTTCACAACTGGGGCTGAAAACAGCAATTATAGATAAGGAGTGGCTGGGCGGCGTTTGCCTGAATGTGGGCTGTATTCCCACGAAAGCTTTGCTCAAGAATGCCGAAATTGCACACACACTACGGGAAAGAGCAAAGGAATTCGGCGTCTCATTTGATAACTTGCAACTCGATTATGCAGCCGCGGTTAAACGCAGCCGTCGGGTTTCTAAACGGCTCATACGCGGCGTTAATTTTTTAATGAAGAAGAACAACATCGATGTGTTTATGGGCACTGCAAAATTTACTGCCCCAGATAGAGTGCAGGTAACTGACGTAGAAGGAAAATCTCAAGATCTAAAAGCCACAAACATTGTGGTTGCTACCGGCACTCACCCTTTCCCTATTCCTGGCTGGGAAATCGACGGAAAACACGTACTCACTTACAGGGATGCTATTTTGCAGGAAACTCTGCCCGCTTCTGCCATCATCATCGGTGCCGGACCGCTTGGGGTGGAATTCGCAACTATTTGGAATGCTTACGGTTCCAAGGTTACCCTGGTGGAAATGCTGCCCAACGTGTTGCCGCTTGAAGATGAGGAAATCAGCGTCGAATTAGAAAAATCACTCAAAAAACGCGGCATTGAAGCACTCACAAGCTGTCGTGTGCAATCTATCGATGCAGGAGATAAAAACGCGACGGTTACAGTATCTTATGAAGGTGGCGAAAAAACTCTGGAAGCAGAACAGGTGCTGGTCGCCATTGGGTTCAAAGCAAGTATTGATGAGCTTGATTTAGAAGCGGTGGGCGTAGAATTAGATAAAAATAGCTTTGTGGTTATTGATGAACACACGTCCACTAATGTGCCGGGCATTTGGGCAATTGGTGATGTAACTGGCAAGCTACTACTGGCACATGTTGCTTCAAGAATGGGAATCCTCTGTGCTGATAATATTGCCGGAAAAGAAACTAATCCACTTGACTACTTGATGATTCCTAGTGCAACCTACTGTCATCCCCAAGTAGCATCATTCGGTATGACGGAAGCCCAGGCGGTAGAAGCTGGACATGAAATTAAAGTCGGACGCTTCCCATTTCTTGCAAACGGCAAGGCACTTGGCCTAGGTGAATCCGTTGGTTTTACTAAGATCATCACGGATGCGAAAAACGGCCGAATTCTGGGTTCACACATGATAGGCCCAGAAGCCACCGAACTATTGCCTGAACTAACCCTGGCACAGCGAATGGAACTCACTGCAGAAGATATCGCACACAATATACATGCACACCCGACCTTGAGTGAAACGGTCATGGAAGCCGCTGAGGCGGTAGAAGGCCACGCTATCCACATGTAATTTTTTTATTCCTAATAAGGGTGGGGTTTTACTCCCCCCTTTTTATTTCCATACATATGAAAATATTTAAAAAAAGCCGCTGTGCTATAATCGCTGCGGAAAGATAGAATGATGTTTAGAAAAGTGGCACGTGTTCTCAGTGGTGATCCCCAAAAACACGAATTGGAAAGACTATCAGCCATAGCTGCACAAATAAACCAGCTTGAAAAACAATTTGAGCAGTTCAGTGATGCTGAACTGCGCTTAAAGACAACCGAATTTCGCACCAGGTTGGGAAAAGGCGAAACACTTACTAATCTTCTGCCTGAATCGTTTGCAGCTGTACGCGAGGCAAGCAAGCGAACACTAGGTCAACGCCACTTTAATGTCCAGTTGATCGGTGGCATCGTGATGCACGAGGGCAAGATCGCAGAAATGCGCACGGGGGAAGGTAAAACACTCGCGGCGACCCTGCCCCTATATCTAAATGCCCTGACCGGAAAAGGTGCCCACCTTGTAACCGTTAATGATTATCTAGCCCGTCGCGACGCACGTTGGATGTCCCCCATTTATTTCATGCTTGGCCTCAACGTTGGCGTTCTGCAGATGGCTAGCCGCACTGGAAATGGTCGCAACGCTTATCTAGTAGACTTCGGGGTTACTTCTAATCATGAAGATCAGCATCAACTTCGTTTAGTAACCAGAAAAGAAGCTTACCAGGCAGATATCACCTATGGCACTAACAACGAGTTCGGATTTGATTATTTACGTGATAATCTTGTACTCCGTATTGAAAATAGGGCACAGCATGGACATCACTATGCGATCATAGACGAGGTGGACAACATCTTAATTGATGAAGCCCGAACACCCTTAATTATTTCAGGTCCTGCATCAGAGGATATTTCCTGGTACGAGCGCATGGCACAGGTCGTGCGCCAACTCAACACAGAAGATTACGACTTCAGTGAAAAAGACCGCAGCGTCGCGTTGACGGAAGTGGGTGAAGCACACGTAGAGGATCTGCTAGGAATCCCTCTGCGCGATCCTGATCGACCAGAAGATATCACCCATGAACAAGCACGAATTCTAGGGTATCTGGAGCAGGCGCTCAAAGCAAAGCTGCTCTATATGCGCAATAAGGATTATATTATTCAAGGTGGGCAGGTCATCATTGTAGATACGTTTACCGGAAGATTGATGCCTGGCCGCCGCTGGTCCGAGGGGTTACACCAAGCAGTAGAAGCTAAAGAAGGCGTAAAAGTCAACCCCGAGAACATTACCCACGCCACCATTACGCTACAGAATTACTTCCGGAAATATGAAAAATTATCCGGCATGACTGGAACTGCTTTAACGGAAGCAGAAGAGTTTTTCACTATCTATGGCTTAGAGGTTATCCCCATTCCAACTAATTTGGATTACATTGCTGCCCTCCCAGATACTACCCTCAATACACTAAAAGCAAAAGACGAAGAAGGTTACACCTTTATATATTACGCTTATAAGAATAATGCGGAACAAAAGCCGGTTTTCTGGAAGCGAATAGATTATCCAGATGTGGTTTATCGCAAAGAAGAAGCAAAACTGCAGGCTATTATCTTGGAAATCATACGCTACTACGTCATTGGTAGGCCACAGCTAGTTGGTACTACATCTATCGAGCACTCTGAGCGCCTTTCAAAACGTTTACAAGCAGAATCTATCCGACGTTTATTGCAGGTTATCCTAATCAAGGAAGCCTGGCGCAAAACTCATGATATTAACAATATTGAACGCGCCATTCCAGAGCTCGAGTTCCTAAACCAGCCGCTTCCAAAACTGAAATCCCCTGAACTACGCCAGATAGCCCGGCAGGCTGGGCTACCATCACCCAATCCAGACGATTCTGAAAACCTTGAACGCATCCGTCACTCTCTCGGTCTCTCTGAGGAGAACATCCCTCGCCTAAAAAAGGTAATTCGGGGTGGAATTCCGCATCAGGTCTTGAATGCACTCAAACACGATGAGGAATCGCAGATTATTGCCAGCGCGGGTTCATTTGGGGCAGTAACCATCGCCACAAACATGGCTGGCCGTGGTGTGGATATTAAATTGGGTGGTGAACTTGATGAGCACATCTACGCAGATATTACACTGGTTTTAAAGAATTCCGGGAAAGACCCATTTGATATGTCCAATACACAAATGGAAAAGGCACTCAAAGATATACACAGTGAACTCTATGGCATCTATCAAGAGAGCGTTGAGGCATTCTTTGAATTCATGCAGAACATGCGACAAGTGCGCGAAAAGGGCGGTTTACATGTTATTGGATCAGAACGGCACGAAGCAAGGCGCATCGACAATCAGCTCCGTGGCCGCTCTGCGCGTCAGGGCGACCCAGGATCTTCCCGATTTTACCTTTCGCTGGAAGATGAGCTCATGCGGCTTTTTGGGGGTGAAAGAGCCGAAGCAATGATGAAATTTTTCAATGTTGATGTCTCTCTTCCAATTGAAAGCCGTATGATCGGACGCATGGTTGAGCAAGCCCAGGAAAGAGTTGAGGGTTATAACTTCGATATCCGTAAACATCTGCTGGAATACGATGATGTTCTGAATGACCAACGTGAACGTATCTATACAGAAAGGGATAAAGCTCTCACCAAAGAAGACCTCACTGAAGACGTGAGTGAAATGCTACACTCTGAACTTCAGCAGCGAATCTTGGGTGCTATGGAGGACCCTGAAGAACTCTGGAAACTGCTGGCATTCCTAGAGGAAATCCAGCCAACGATGTTCTACAACCAACAACAAATTGCAATCTCATCATTTCCATTAAGATTAATAATCAATCATTTCCCACATGACTTTAATCAAAAAACAATTGACAGCATCCCCCTAAAAACAGCTCTTCACAACCTGGCTGAAGAAGCACTAAAGGCAGAGAAGGATCATTTAGCTAACAGCACTTCGGTTTTTCTGGAAAGGACCGCAAAAATCTATAGGCAGCAACTACAAGAGCGTTTGGAATACGTAAATACTTTTTTTGATGGGATAGAGCTCAACCCAGAAACTTCCTCGCAATCAAATAAGGAATTCTTACGAGAATTGCAAAATTATGCACGAGTTAAATTGAACTTGTCTCAGGAACAAATAGGACAATTGATTGCAGGGTCATCGGAAGCACAACTAGCTTTACAGGAACAAATTAGAAATAACTTACTTTCAATATTTCTTACGCGAATCTCATTAACAATAAGCCGCCGCATCAGCGAACCACTAGTCGTGAATTTATCTGAGCTACAAAAAGGGGATTGGACAGCAATTAATAAGACGTACTTATCTGCCATTGAGGAAAAGTTCAATAAGAAAATTAAAGCAATCCATGATGATAGCAGCCAAATAAACCAAAACATTACAGCTGTTTTTCATCAATTTCAAGACAGCCCAATCAACAAATCCAATCTGCCCATTCTCCTGAATGCTATGGCTACTGGCAAACAAATGGCTATTAATCCACACACCCATCAACGTGGTTGGAAACGTATCAACTTGTTAAGTTATATTTATCTGACTGCTAAATATATTGAAACGACAAAACCAGAAACCGTCGTTGAAGACGTGCTTGCTCATTTCGAGACTGTGCAAAATAAGCTTCGCAGCGTATGGGGATGGATGGAATGGCAAAGGATGGCTGAGGCAGGATTAACCCTTGCGAATTTAAACCCCTCTCTTAAATCAAAAATATTAAGTGAATTGGACAATGATCAAATTCTTGCCCTGCAGGATAAGCGCTTAACAGAAATTCCTGCCGCGCAAAAAGATCAGCTCAAATCGACCTTTGGAAAAAACATTCAGAATTCTATCTTTCGGCATATATTATTAAGCGCAATCTCAGAACTATGGATCGAGCACCTGACACGTATGGAAGCTTTGCGCGTTTCTATCCGGATGGAGGCGTATGCACAGCGTGATCCCTTGGTTCAATATAAAAGCCAATCAACTGATGCATTCAAAAACCTTCTAGCAGATATTCGTATGGCAGTGATCAGCCGTATATTCAGAGTACAGCCAATCAAGAAAAAAACCTCAGCAGAAAAACTGCCAACGCCTCCACAACCTCAAGCTTCACAGCAAATCAGCCCATCAAAAAAGAAGAAAAAACGCAAGCGGCACCGCAAACGTTAAACTATCGGCTGAAAATAGTAAATAAACCCTTCTCTTACACTACTAACGTTTCAAGGGTTGCCAAGTTATTCAATAGCCCTTATAATCGTGCTATTCATCACGTAACGGAGTTAATAATTTAAATGGTTCAAAACGACGCAAAACTTCCCACTTCGGATAACACTGAAGACAATAAAAAAGAGAATATCACAAATATGGCTTCATTATTGGAAAAGGAAGGGCTAGGCATTGATCTTCCCAAAGCCGGGGAAATCCGCACTGGCACAATCGCCAGCATTTCTCCCGGTCGAATCATGGTCAGCATTGGAGCAAAATCCGAGGGAATCATTGGAGGGCATGAATTTGAGCTAATTCCTCCTGAAGAATTTGCCGCTATTGAGGTTGGTCAAGAGCTTCCCGTTTACGTAATAACACCCGAGGATCAGCATGGTAATTTATTACTTTCCTACGTTCGCGCCCAAGAAGAAACCAGCTGGAAAAATGCGGAAACATACTTAAAAACAAAAGAGTCCTACAAAGGAGAAATTGTCGGATATAACAAGGGCGGATTGCTAGTTTCCTTCGAAAAATTACGGGGCTTCGTGCCTGCCTCACAGACCAGCTTTGCTCGTGTAAAAGAAACCAGTGGCAGCAATTCAGAGGAACGTTGGAAAGGAATGGTCGGTCAGGAAATTGAAGTATGCGTGGTCGAAGTAGACTGTGAACGGCATCGCTTGATCCTTTCTGAAAGAATAGCGTTAGGGGAAACTCGTGATACTATCCGTAATAAGGTGCTGGATGCACTACAAGTTGGTGACGTGCTGACAGGGAAAGTTACCAGCCTGGCAGATTTTGGCGCATTCGTAAATATAGATGGAGCAGATGGGTTAATTCACCTTTCAGAGATGTCCTGGGATCGCATTCTACACCCTGGAGATATCCTGAAAACAGGGCAGGAAGTGCAAGTAAAAGTGATCAGCATTGACAAAGAGAAAAAGCGCATCGGTCTTTCTCTGCGCGCATTACAGGAAGACCCCTGGGTTGAGAGGATTAAGGGTTTACGAGTCGGAAAGCTAGTCGATGCCACAATAACAAAACTTACCAAGTTCGGCGCTTTTGCAAAAATACGCGAAGACCTAGAAGGATTAGTACATATTTCTGAAATCAGTGATGTGCGGATTGAACATCCAAAAGAAGTGTTACATGAAGGCGATCCGGTCACTTTGCGCATTATTAAAATTGAACCAGAGTCTCACCGAATTGGTTTGAGCTTGCGGCGCGTTGATTCTGCAGCTTATAAAGATCTTGACATGAAACTACTGCAGAAAGAACTTGAGAATATTGATATTAAAGTTACTGCTAACGAGGAAGAGGTTGAAGACAAAGAAAAGTCAGAAGAAGAACAAGCAAGCCCAGTAAAAGAAGACAAAAAACCTGACAAAGCCCCGGAAAGCCCGGAAACGCCTTCGGAAGAGAAAAAAGTCACTGATACTGGAAAAAAACCAGCAGAAAAACAAT
Organism: Anaerolineae bacterium; assembly: GCA_011176685.1. Classification (GTDB taxonomy): domain Bacteria; phylum Chloroflexota; class Anaerolineae; order Anaerolineales; family Anaerolineaceae; genus A373. Next base: position 105,276 of record DUED01000037.1, on the reverse strand, counting down.
CAAGTGCAGATAAAGACAAAGAGAAACCTGACAAAGCTCCGGAAAGCTCGGAAACGCCTTCAGAAGATAAAAAAGTCACCGATACTGAAAAAAAATCAGCAGAAAAACCATCAAGTGTAGATAAAGACAAAGAGAAACCTGATAAAGCCCCGAAAAGCCCAGAAACACATTCAAAAGAGAATAACACATCTGAAATTGAAGAGAAACTATCAGAAGAAAAAACTGATTCGTAAGAATTAGCACCTCCTTCGCGATAATTAATATGCCAACATCCGCTTTTCAGCATTGCAGTCTTATCTTTCGAATGTTGTAGAACTCAAATAGGGTTGCAATTCTATTTATGGCAACAGAAAAAGGGAAATCTCCAAAAAAGAAAAATATTGATAGGAACGGCTTTCCAAGACGCCGTATCCGATTCGGGATCACTCTTTCCGTAATGGGGTTTACCATTTTCCTTTTAGGTATCAGGCCAGGAATGTTCCTGTTGGACCGTAGCCCCGTCATTGGCTTTGTTCAGCTTACTGTAATGTTAATCGGATTGGCATTAATCTGCATAGGAGGTACAATCTGCATGAGAGGATTGTGGAAGGACTACAAACCAAACCTCGCAGCTGATATTGGTATCCGTCTTATGAGCACAGGCTTTGTTATTGCGATCTTCGCAACTCTAGCTGATATCATCGGGCTTGGCAGTCACCCTTATCCCCAATCTGCCCCCTATTTCGGGGAATGGCAAGCACTCGGTGTTGAAATCGCAGAAGGCATCATTGCACTTGGTTTGCTCCTAATGATCCCCTATCATCGTCATAACTCTTTCAAGAACAGCAAGCACCGTTCAAATTAAATCAATCGCTGTCAGCATTTCTTGGTTAGTTGAGAATTTATACTCCTCCAAACCCATCTTAAGAGCTCTTTCCTTTTCCACTTCCATTAATCTCAAGAGCTGTGGAAATTCAACAATAGTATTTTTCAATGATAGAATTTTTTCTCTACATTGCTTGACACTGACAGTGCATTGTTTCCCATTGTCGATAATATATTGCTGAACAGCTCTAGCCCCCGAAACTCCGTCACGCCCACTAATACCAACCAACCCATAGCTTGCCAAGCGCGACCAACCAGCTACAAAAATTCCTTCAATATTTTCTTTCCGCCCAGGATCAAACACCTCATGGGAATGATTGTTTATTGGATAAGAGGGTACAGGGCTCATATTGAATTTATATCCCGCTGTTGGCAGACCTAACTGACTATCAACACTCGAACCCAATGCGAGTATTACAGTATCAACTTTCAAGATATCTTTCGAGCTCAAAGGTACTGGCTTGATATTCCTATTCTTATAGACCAGAGTATTTTCAACCACCACTAGCTTGCTTACCCAATTATTCTCATTCCCAACAAAACGTATGGGTGCTTTGAGAAAAAGCAATCTCAAACGTGTGTCTGAGCCAGTCTCTTTGCAGTTTTCGCAGGCCTTTTCGAAAAATGCTCTGGCTTGTTCTGGATCTTGCCCCAAACTCCTCATAAGGGGGGAAACACAATCCAGCTCCCGCTCAAAATCCTGAATGTCGAGGTTCGTGGCAATTTCTGCAAATTCCGTTTGGTGAAACTTCACCTCTGCCGGTCCACGCCTGGCAATGGCAGTAACCTCATCCACCCTAAGTTTGGTTATCAAGAAGCGCGCGACATCTGTCATTACATTGCCAACACCAACAATAACCACCTTCTTTCCTATCGGGTAAGATCGTTGAGAATAGGGTGGCAACAAATTGTAATTGGATACCACTTCCCAAGCATGATAGATCCCTTTTAGATCCTCACCTTCTAATCCCGTGCGCTTGACTTGCTGGGCTCCGGCTGTTACGAGAATTGCATTAAAACCTAACTCCTTGATTTGTTGTAAGGTTATATCTCGATGATTACCGATATGTAAATTCCCAAAATAATGGATGCGTTGATTTTCCAGAATTGCAAAATATATATTACGTAAGCTTGCCTTCAATCTATGTTTATCTGGATAAATACCATATTCCGCCAAGCCGCCAGGCTTGATATCCCGATTGAACAGGAACACTTCCACCCCATTATTGGCAAGCTCACGAGAGGCAAATAACCCTGCCGGGCCAGCGCCGATTACTGCAACAGCTTTGTCGCTCATATACTCCTCATCTAATATAGTTAATATTTACAAATATTTCCAATTTTCATATAAAATCGGATATCATTCTAAACTAAAATCGACAATAACAGTGGAAAAGGAACGATTTAATGCAGAACAATTACACATCAGAAAAACTTCCTAATGGCTTAACCTTTATGCTCAAAGAAATACATACAGTTCCTATTATCAGTCAGTGGGTTTGGTACCGGGTAGGATCAAGAGATGAGCCACCCGGCCAAACTGGATTATCTCATTGGGTTGAACACATGCAATTCAAAGGGACACAGAAGTTTCCCATTCAGGAGCTGGATCATGCCATCTCCAGAGAAGGTGGCATCTGGAACGCTATGACCTATCTTGATTGGACCACCTATTTCGAAACAATGCCTGCCTACAAAATTGATATCGCACTAGAACTGGAAGCAGACCGTATGGTGAATAGTCTGTTCGATGAGAAGGAAATTGAGTCGGAACGGAATGTAATTATCTCAGAACGTGAGGGAAATGAAAATGAACCTCTCTTTCATCTCAACACAGCCGTTCAGAAAGCCGCTTTCGAACATCACCCTTATAAGCATGAGGTAATTGGTGTATTAGAAGATATAAAAAATATCACCAGAGAAAATCTGTACGACCACTACCACAGTTATTACACGCCCAATAATGCCATTATCGCACTTGCTGGTGATTTTAATAGGCATGATATCCTTAAGAAACTTGAAGATTTGTATAAGGAAATACCACCAGGCAATGAACCTGCACGATTTGGGGATGCAGAACCGCTACCCAAAAAGGAGAAACGCATCGAGGTTGAAGGACCAGGTGACATGACTTATTTGCAAATTTCCTACCGGGCACCGAAAGCTTATGACAGTGATTTTTTCGCGCTCACTGTGCTGGACAGCCTGCTATCCGGTCCTTCTTCTCTAAACATGTTTGGCGGAGGCAGCATCTCCAATAAAACAAGCCGGCTTTATCAAAGTCTGGTGGAAAAAGACTTAGCTGTAAGCGTTTCGGGAGGATTGCAAGCGACTATTGACCCCTTTCAATACACATTTCTTATTACCATCCATCCCGTAAGTTTCCCTGAAAAAAACCTCGCGGCATTTGACAATCAGATAAATAAATTGTGTGTGGAACCAGTTAATCCCGCCGAAATTAAGCGCTCAATTAAACAAGCCAAGGCGATGTTTGCTTACGGCAGTGAAAATATCACCAACCAGGCATTCTGGCTCGGATATGCAAACATGTTTGCAGATTACGACTGGTATCTAGATTACATTAAGAAACTTGAAAGCATAACCGATCAAGATGTGCAGTACGTTGCTCAAAAATATCTCAATCCTGAACGGCGCGTTTTAGGTATTTTTAAGCCAACGCAACAAAGGAGTTAACATGCACGGCCAAAACTTGATACTACGGAATAAAATTCCCGGCCCTGAAACCATAAAGGGCTATACTCTGCCAAATGGCATATCGCTCCTATGCTTCAGTAATATGGCTACTGAATCCATTTTTTTGGTTGGTCTATTAGACAGCGGCAGCTCTTATGATGTCCAAGAAAAACTCGGGTTGGCACATTTTACTGCTGCCATGCTGATACGCGGCACTGTTCAGCATAACTTTAGGGAAATACATAATTATCTGGAATCCGCCGGCGCAAGCCTAGGCTTTAATTCCGGTGTGGAGAATACCTGGTTCCGGGGTAGAGCTTTAGCAACAGATCTGCCATTATTGATGGATATCCTCTCTAGTTGCTTGCGCAATCCTACATTCCCCCCCGAATATACGGAAAGATTACGTGGACAGTTACTTGCTTCTCTTGCTATTCGTGATCAAGATACTGCAGAGGTTGCCTCCCTTGAATATGACCGCATCCTTTTCGACCAACACCCTTATGGAAGACCTGTGGATGGCACCAAAGAAACAATCACGCGTATTACCCTCGAGGATATTTTCACATTTCACAAGAAATATTATGGGCCCAGGAACGCCGTGATTGTAATCACGGGTGCAATGCAAGCAGATAAAATGGCTGCAGAGGTAAAAAAAAGTTTGGGCGATTGGGAAAACCCCCATCAGCCGTTTCCCAAGAGTTTACCAAAAATCAAACACTTGCATAAAACTGTATGTAAACATATCCAAATTCCTAAAAAAAGCCAGACAGATCTCGTATTAGGCACCTTGGGTCCTCAACGCACATCACCAGATTACATGCCCGCTTTTATTGGTAACCACATTCTAGGACAGTTCGGTTTAATGGGCCGTATCGGGGAGACCGTTCGTAAGCAAGCCAATATCGCGTATCACGCTTCCAGTAGCCTGAATGCCTGGAGCAAAGCTGGCTCGTGGGAATTCGTTGCAGGCGTTAATCCCAATAACTTAATTACGGCTATTGACCTGATTAAACAAGAAATCCAAAAGTTCATCATAGAACCAGTCAGCGAGTTAGAACTCAGCGATTCAGCTTCTCATCTCATCGGCAGGTTGCCTATTTCACTTGAATCTAACGCTGGCGTGGCAAACGCCATCCTCACAATGGAACGTTTCAAACTTGGCTTAGACTATTATCAAAAATATCCGGGATTATTAAAAGGAGTCTCTGCAGAGCAGATCTTAGAAACTGCCAGAAGATATTTACACCCGGAGAAGCTGGTTATCGTCAGTGCTGGATCAAATACAAATAGGGAGAAACATGAAAATTAGCACAGGTATCGATCTAATTGATATTGAGAGATTTGAAAATTTAAAGCCTGCAATCCTAAAGCGGTTTCTCCAGAGAGTCTTCACCCAACGTGAATTGGCACAAATTCAGGGCTCACTTACATCTGCTGCCGGACGTTTTGCAGCCAAGGAAGCGGTGGCCAAAGCTCTGGGATGCGGTATTGGACCAATCAGCTGGAAGGAAGTAGAAATCCTGCGGGGCCCACGTGGTGAGCCATTGCTCTCACTTAATAAAAACGCCCTGCTTATCAGTCAAGAACAAGGACTTGTAGACTGGTCGATCAGCATCAGCCATACCAAAAATCAAGCCATCGCCTTGGCAGTAGCTTACAGTAATAAACACAATAGAAAATGATGTCTTTAAAGATTCTAATTACCAGCGATGTTGAACTGAAGATGAGGTAAAAAAACACATTGTCATGCTTGGTCAGTATGACGCTGGTTTAAAAGAAATCCCTATTGAAAAGGTCATTGGCAGCGTCAACCGCTACTATGATTTTGACGATGCCTTTCTCCCACGACAAACTCATACCCGCGGCCGCTGGGAAAATATCGATAAGGCTTTCTTGTGCGATGTGACTCTTCCACCCGTTAAGGTCTATGAGATTGGATCATTTTATTTTGTAAAGGATGGCAATCACCACGTTGCAGTTGCCAAAGAAAAGGGTCAAAAATTCATCGACACAAATATGATCATAATTGAAGTTCCATATAAAATTGACGAAGACTTCAATATCAATTCACTTATCTTGAAAAAAGAACTCGCCAAATTTTATGAGCAAACAAATCTGGCTAATTTGCACCCTAGTGTTCATATTAAATAAACTATTCCTGCACTAAATATTCGACTATTAGAGCATATTTCAGCGCACAGCTTTTATATTAGCGAATACCCAAAGCAGAAAATAAGCTACCAAGAAGCCGTAACCAGCTGGCATGATTACATTTATTCCCCACTAGTAAAGATTATCAATGAGAACAAGATCCTTAATAAATCCCCAGGCATGACTGAAGCTGACCTTTATTTATGGATCATTGAACATTTAAATTTTCTCAAAGAGGAATAACAAAAAGATGTCAGTTTTGAGGAAGCAGCATCTCATTTCAGTAGAAAATTTGCTCCTAACCTGATCAAAAAGCTCTGGAATATACTTCTAAAAGCAATCAAAGGGAATGTTCAAATAGTTAGCTTAATTATCTCTTATAAATTTATTCTGAAACTCTAACCAGAAGTGGTATGGCAGCACATACAAGCTGGTGCGAATTTCAACCCCATTGTTTTTTATTTTTTTATCAGAAAGCATACTAGGGTGGATAAAGCATCGAGCAGGCGGATAGCCATATTTTTGTTGAAAATACGCTACTGCACGCTCTATCTTGTGCTTTAAATCCACCTGCTTGCTATCATCAAACCAAAGTATACCTTCGTTCATGTCACAAAAGCCCTCTTCTCAATTTTTATAATCCAATCCTCTCTAATATTATAGAACACTTGTACTATATTGTCAAGTTCCCTTAAATAAATAAATTAACATTTTAACTACCTGCATTTTCAATGGAATTTTTTACTCATTTAAGGTATCCTATTAAGAACAATAAAACCATTTTATTGAACAATCTACAACCTATAACAGGAGGTAAATATGATCAAAGAAGCTTACCAAGATGCAGAAAGACACATGAAAAGCACTATCCAAACACTTGAAGAAGATCTGGCAGGTGTGAGAACTGGCCGCGCTAGTCCCGCGCTAGTGAATAAACTGTTAGTTGAGTACTACGGGTCATCTTCCCCACTTATGCAACTAGCCACTATCAGCGTTCCCGAGCCACGCCAGCTACTCATACGCCCCTTTGATGCCTCTTCTTTACAAAACATCGAGCGTGCAATAATGACATCTGATTTAGGCCTGACGCCAATGAATGACGGCAAAGTTATCCGCTTGAACATTCCGCCGCTAAACGAGGAAAGGCGCCATGAACTAACCAAAATAGTTAATCATCGCCTTGAAGAAGCGCGTATTTCCGTTCGTAACATACGACGTGATTCCATCAAGGATTTGCGCGAATTTGAAAACGAGAAAATAATTTCCAAAGATGATTTAAAAAGAGGGGAAGACCAAATCCAAAAGCTTACTGATAAAATCGTAGAAGAGATTAGCACTATCGGCGAACGCAAAGAAAAAGAGATTATGGAAATTTGAGTTCATCATCTATGTCCGAGAAAGAATCAAAAACAAAAAACAGAAAAATCCCACAACACATTGCCATCATAATGGACGGCAATGGGCGCTGGGCAAAAGCGCGTCACCTGCCGCGCATGGCTGGACACCGTGCAGGCACAGAAAACCTGCGGCGCATCATTAGAGCCTGCACTGAATTCGGTGTTAAATATTTAACAGTCTATGCTTTCTCGACTGAGAACTGGAAACGACCCAAAGATGAGATTGATGGATTGATGCAAATTCTTTCTGATGTGATTGATCGCGAACTGGTTAAACTCCATGAAGAGGGCGTGCAAATGCGCCACATCGGACAGATGGAAGGTCTTCCCCCTGCTCTACAAGAAAAGATTAAAAGCGCTGTAGAAAAAACTAGGAATAATGATCGTTTAATTCTAATTATCGCCTGGAACTACGGAAGTAGAAACGAAATTGTGCACGCGTTTCAGAAAATCCTCCTCAAGGAAGCACCCAATCCTGAAGAGATCACAGAAGAACTGGTAAGCAAGTATTTGTTTACAGAGGGTATTCCCGACCCTGATCTGGTGATTCGCACATCAGGCGAGATGCGCACTTCCAACTTCTTGCTGTGGCAAAGCGTCTATTCCGAATGGTATTTCACCCCTATCCTGTGGCCTGACTTTGACCGAGAAGCCCTGCAGAAAGCTATCATTGCCTACGGCAAACGCGAGAGGCGCTTTGGCGGGAGATTCAAGCAGCAGAAAAAAGAAATTTATGCTGACTAAACGGGTTCTCAGTGCGGCTGTCATCATCCCCGCTTTTGTACTGATCACCTTACTGGGCGGATGGGTTTTTACACTTAGCATTGCTGTCATACTGGCAATTGGCGCATGGGAATTCTGGCGCATCTTCCAACAAGGAGAATATGCTCCCAACTTGTTCATATTAATCGGGGGCTCGTTCCTGATATCCATATCCAGAGTAATTGACTACGACCAGTACACAACCCCTTGCCTGAGCATCCTCGTCATGCTGGCTGCTTTCACGGCTGTTATCGATCATGAAAAAGGTAAAAAAAACGCCAGCATCAACTTTAACATCACCGTAGGCGGATTAGCTTATATAGGGTTAATCGGCTCCCATCTGATATCACTACGTTTTCTTCCCGATGGTCTCTACTGGACATTGCTGGCAATTCCTGCAGTAGCGGTTGGAGATGTCAGCGCTTATTTCATTGGCAGCGCTTTCGGCAAACATAAGATTGCCCCACACGTCAGCCCGTCTAAATCGGTAGAGGGGTATTTAGGTGGTGTTGCGGCATCATCCCTATATGGGCTGATATTCGGCACTTTTATCCACTCTTATGCATCTCAAATCACTCTAATAAATGGGGTGGGTCTGGGGTTCATTCTAGGCTCTATCACCCCGCTGGGTGATTTCGTTGAAAGCATGTTTAAAAGACAGTTCAAGCTCAAAGACTCTGGCAGCCTCATCCCCGGTCACGGAGGGGTGCTGGACCGCATCGACACCTTACTAATAGGTACATTAATCAGTTACCTGCTAATCAGACTGCTGATTGATTAATGCCTATTTAATTCTAATAAAAACACCACTGCACCACATTGTGCAGTGGTATTTAGTAAATTATTAAAAGTCATGCCTTGCTCTAATTATTTGATAGCAAATACAATATCCACATTGGTGGTAATGGTCATACGACCAGCAGAAACAGGAACAGAGGAATAAGCTTTTGGATCGTATCCGCCGCCGCCCATGCCTTCAACCCAGACAGGGGCATCACTAGACTGCACTCTGATAGAAATAACCTCTCCCAGCTCCACGCCGGCTGCGGCCGCCACTTCCTCAGCTTGCACCCGGGCGTACTCAACTGCCAGTTCACGTGCCTGTTTCAGTGCATCAGTTTTATCCTGCAGATCAAAATTTATCCCATAAATCGTGTTCGCCCCGCTCATTGCAACTGTATCCAGTAAATCACCCAGGTTGTGCAAATCACGAACTGTAACATACAAAGAATTATCCACTTCAAAATAAGTTCTGACAATATTCCCATCAGTATCATAATCTGATTGTGGATAAACATTAAAATTTGAGGTTTGGATATCTTTTTCATCCACACCCTCTACCACCAGTACCTCTTTGATCGCCTGCGCTTGAGCATTATTCTGCCGTATTGCTTCTGCTAAAGAAACCGCCTGGCTTCTAACACCAATATTAATAGTTGCCATATCTGGCGTTACCACTACCTGCCCACTACCTGTCACGCCAATCTGACGGGTGATCGTTTCCCCCGCATCCGCACTTAGCGTTGACGCCGGTGCACATGCTGAAACAACTGTAAATAAGGTAATGCTCATTAGAGCAAATATCATCATTCTTTTCATCTCTTCCTCCAAATACTCAACAGCTTCACTTTAAAGACGGATAATCCTGGAAAATGTTCCCTGATATTCGGCTGTTCATTCCAAAAATATTGAGGAAATATTGCGGATATTGTCGTAACATGATATGATGGTTTTGCCTTTCCAGCCGGTTGCCCCCCTCAATCGGTTGGGAGGGCTTGATTTTCTTACCACTGCTCCCAATAATAAAGAAATAGATTTTTTATTTATGAGCGCTGATTATTTATTGTGCGAAAAATAATAAAAATACCTGCAATAACCAGAACCGCGGGCCACACCAAAGCAGGGTTCCACCAGCCAAACCAAGGCCAGGTAAATTCACGAACAATATGAACCACACCCATGCCAATCAACCAGACACCAACAAATGTGACCAATTGCGGATTGGGGTTGCGGAAGATATCACGAATTTCACGCGCGATCAATCTAAAACGCACTCCCAGATCTTCCAAATGGAAGTACTCATTTTGAAGCTGCTCTGGCGGCATTAATACCCACAGAATTAAATAAGCCATACCACCAAAATCTCCAAGCACCAGCCACAGGGTGAAAAAGATGCGGATAATTAAGGGATCAATCCGCAGATATTCACCCAACCCCGCACATACACCCCCAATCATAAAATTTTTTCTGCTGCGATAGAGTCGCTTGTTCATATTTCCTCTCTTTGATCAGATTATTTGATTTCTACCGTGCTGAGCCCTGATTCCACTCGGATTTCTGCCTTATTTTTGGCGCTCTCGTAATCTTCTGATTGGTAATATTTTCCCTTGAGCGGGAAGCGTTCCTGGTCAATGTCCTTGGTGACCAATCCCTCCACACGTATGCGAGCCGCTGTGGTTTTCGGAACATGAATTTCCAGCGAGGCAGCGCCGGAACTGACTTTCACTTTCGTGGTTCCAGCATTCTTGGGCAAACTGATATTAGTAGTAGAAGCTCCCGTTTCCAACTTCAACTCCCGTACCTGCAAATCAGTAAGGTCAAGCTGATTGTCGCTAGCGCCGGTTTCAAGCTTAAGCTTGAGGGGAATATCTTTATTAATCTGCAAATCCCAGCCCAAGCCTTTTCCAGTGGGAAAATGGGGCAACATATGAAAAAAATCAGCTTTGCTGCTTAGCGTCACTCGCACACCATTTTTGGTGCGCGTAACACGAGGATTCACGCCGCCCACAAATTCTCCTGACAGCAAATTTTCTTTATCCTTTAGAGCAGATATCTTGATCACTCCAACTCCATGTTCGACACGCACATTTGCTTCCTCGGCTTCCTCCAAAGGAAGGGAATATTTTTCAACTTCCGCTTCTTCGCTACGTGAAAATGCTGGTGCTAATAAAAACCAGATGCCAGCAGTAATCAGTATAAAAGGCCAAAAGAACCTCCAGACATTCAGCTCAAGCAAGCTGGATAAAAGAAAAAGAATGCCTAAAGCAATGATCGCTACTCCCAAAAAAACTCTATGTCGCATAATTAACCTCCGAGAAAAATAATTATCACTCATTATTGTTTACGTTGAAAATGTATTTGAGTTTTCTTAAACTATAAAATCTGTCTTATGCACATATGAGGTAATATCTAATTTTATTTTACTTAACCTCATTAGACAAAATGTGACACTTTTCATACTAGATACCTCATTCATCCCTTAATGTGATGGGGGTACTAAGGCATGTGTTATGAACGCAGATGGGTCAGACATAACAAAGCTGACCGATAACGATGATATTGACAATTGCAACCTCTTCTGGAAATGACCCCCCACTGAAAACCCAATTTATTCTTTTCCTTTGCGAAAAGTTCCTAACAGAACCAGCGCCAGACCTGCCCCGCACACAAGGATCAGCACCAACCCAAGCGTCTGGCGGTCAATATCGCCCAGCAACGAGGAACCCATTCCTGCAGGCGTGGGAGTGGTCACCGCATCTGGCGTGCGCGGCGGGATTGGTGTGCGCGTTGATTGTCTGGGTGTTGGGGTAATAGTGTGTGTAGGCGTGGCAGTCGAAGCCATGCGGATGAGCAGCTCCTGACCCTCATAAATGATTGCATTATCTGGAAGACTATTTAGCAATCGTATCTGTTCAACAGTAACGCCATAAGCAATAGCGATACTCCATAACGCCTGCCCCGGCTGCACCACATGGATAATAGACCCATCTGGCTGAGGAGTAGCCACATCCACTGGCACAACCTTGGGAGTCAGGTCAGAGGTCGGTAGGGCTGTCCCACTGCCATTGGAAGATCCCCATACAGTGGCGACATTGAGGATGTAATAAATTTTTCCATCTGCTTCAGCAACGCCTGCACCGACATGCACGCCATACTGATGAAGCATTACTCCCATATGGTCAGGATCATTCCAAATAGAGTAAATCACTGTTTCAAGAGAAGTGCTAGACAAGGTCTGCGCCCAGCACTCTATTATTTGAACTCCCTGCACAACCGGATACCCAGCCGCAATAGCGCGGTCAACAGCCCGGTTTCCACCTGGTCCTTCATGACCGTTACCGATATTAGGTCCAATGGAAGCTAAATAATCTGCTTGACCCTGCGCTGCCGCCATTAATGATCCATCTGTTACAAGAGCAGATAGTCCGTTATTTGCCCTTAGATCATTGACTGCAGTAACCAGGTCATACGAGCTCGGCACTGCTGCCTGGATGGTTTCAATTGGAATTAGAAACACCGCTATAAGTGAAAAAATAGTAATTATGAGCGAGATGGTTTTGCGCATAGGCTGCATTATACTTGATTGGAAGAAATCCAGATCATTCTAGTAGAAATCAAATAACACTCAAATCATAATGAACATCAGGGGAATCGCCAACAAAATAGTAATTATTGTGCCACTCCATTCAATTGGGATTATTGCGGATAATATGAGTGTTTTAGAAAAACTCTCACTTGTGGCTGAAATTCCAGGACTGCAGGTTCTCCATACAGCCATAAGCTGTCATTTCCATCGAAACTGGTGTGATGGAAACATAACCAGCGCTAAGCGCACCCACGTCAGTTCCCTCTTCCGGTATGCCAGTGGGCGCTTTCCCGCCAATCCAGTAGTAAGGCCTGCCGCGCGGATCCTCACGCCTGATAAGCTTATCGCGGTAAACACGTAAACCCTGACGGGTGATGCGATAGCCTTTTATCTCCTCAAAAGGCAGATAAGGGACATTCACATTGAGCAATATTTTCTTAGGAATCTTGTTCCTAACAACTTCCTTTACAATAACCGCCGCCACTCTTGCTGCCGCGCTGAAATCCAATGGACCTGAGTGATATTCAGGCGCATCCAGGGAAACCGCCACACCGGGCAGGCCAGATATGGCTGCTTCCATAGCAGCGGTTACAGTTCCCGAATATGTTAGGTCATGCCCTAAATTCGCATTGGGGTTAATACCAGAAACCACAAAATCGATCGCCTCGTCCAGCAGGCCTAACACCGATAGTGCTACACAATCCGAAGGAGCCCCATCAGATTCCTGTGCAGGCATGTCATCAGCCAACCTCACCGGCTTAACACGCAAGGGCCTATACATTGTTTTCACATGCCCTGATGCAGACCAGTTGTGGTCTGGGGCTAAAACTGTTACTTTTCCCAACTCACGGATAGTTTGCGATAATGCCAATAATCCAGGCGCTTTCACACCGTCGTCATTTGTAACTAAAAAATGCACACTTCACCATTCCTTTTTCAATCATCATAGTGGCTAGGATAGGATAAAAAAATCTGAACAACTCCCAAGAGCCTTATTATAAGCCAGGAAAGATGGATAAAAATATCATTGTTTTTACACGCATACTTTATGATATACTTGTGCAGCTATTCGCAAAGAGTGGCAATATTACACACGCTCCCCAAGCAAGCTTTGCGTGCTGTCCATCGGTTGGGCAGTTCCGTGCAAACGGGGGCGGAGGAACAACGCAAAGGAGAAAACCCCGTGGATATGAATATTTCAATGAAAAAACTGCTGGAAAGCGGTGTACATTTTGGACACCGCACCAACAAATGGAATCCATTAATGCGCCCATATATTTTCACAGAGCGCAACGGAATCCATATCATCGACCTGCAGCAAACGGTTAAATACCTCGAGGAAGCTTACAACGTCGTACACGACATGGTAGCTGAAGGCGGCACAGTGCTTTTTGTGGGAACTAAGCGCCAGGCACAGGAAACCGTCCTAGATGAAGCCACACGCTGTGGTATGCCCTATGTAACCGAACGCTGGCTACCTGGCACCTTAACCAACTGGATTACCATCTACCAACGCATTCTTGAACTAGAACGCTTGGAAAAAATGCACGAGAGCGGCGAAATTGATCTGTTGATCAAGAAGGAAGTGCTAACAATTGAGCGTAAGATCAAACGTTTGCTTGTACATTTAAGAGGTATTCGCCATATGACACGCCTGCCAGAAATGCTCTTTGTCATAGACGTAATGCGCGAATACACTGCTGTGCATGAAGCCAACCTAAAGAACATACCTGTGGTCGCCATAGTGGATACAAACTGTAATCCAAATATTATTGACCACATTATCCCAGCCAACGACGACGCTATCCGAGCTATCAAGCTACTGGTATCTAAAATTGCCGACGCCGTACTCGAGGGTAAAGCCGAACGCAAAGAGGAAGAAGAGCTTGAGGAAGCCGCAAAATTAGAGGGCGCTGAAAGCGCTGAGGAACTACGCAGTAAGATCGAGATGGAAGAGGAATTAGAAGACAAGGACTTGTTGGGTGAAGCCACACTCGCAAAACTATCTGTCAGCCGCCTTAAGGTTGAGGATGAAGAGAAGGCAGATTCTGAGAAAGTAATTGAAGAAGGGCAAAAAGGAACTGAGGAAATTAAGGCCGAAGCCAAACAGCCCGATGAATATAAAGAGCAAATTAAGGAAACCGATCAAAAAGAGCGCGAAGTTAAGCCAAAAGCCAAACCCCTTAAGAAAAAGAAAGATCTAGCAAAGAATAGTCCTAAAGAAGAGCACGAAGAAAAAACAACCGAAAATAAACCAAAAGCTAAACCGCGTAAGACCCAGAAAGAGCAAGCAGCTAAGGTTGATAAAAAGAAACAAGAAAAAGAGCAAGAAGAAGATAGCAAGCCCGAACCTAAAACACAAATAAAAAAGAAAGAGCCAGCAAAGAAGAGTTCTAAAGAAAAACACAAAGAAAAACCAGAAAAATCAATCGAAAAAAAACCAAAAGCCAAACCTCGTAAGACAAAGAAAGAGCAAGTAGCTGAAGTTGGCAATGAGAAACAAGAAAAAAAGCAAGAAGAAAGCAAACCTAAAACCAAGCCGCACAGGCAAAAGAAAGCTCAAGGAAAGAAGACTTCTGAAGAAGAACGTGAAGAAGAGAAAAAAGAACCCAAGCAAGAGGGCTGAGGCAGTATTATCATACTCTGGAGAAAGGGAAAAATGCAAATCACAACTGAAATGATCAAAAAGCTGCGCCAGTCAACTGGTTCAGGTGTGCTGGATTGCCGCAATGCATTAGTGCAGGCAGATGGTGACTTTGATAAAGCACTAGATTCTTTACGCGAAAAAGGCCTGGCAACGGCCAGCAAACGTGCAGGCCAGCAAGCTTTGGAAGGCGTAATCGAGCTATATTCCCATGCCAACGGACGATTGGGCGTGATGGTGGAGGTTAATAGTGAAACAGACTTTGTCGGGCTCTCCGAGGATTTCCATAAATTTGCTCATGAGATTGCCCTGCAAATCGCTGCTACCTCGCCACTTTATATAAACGATGAGGATATTCCGGAAGATATCCTCAAACATGAAGAGAAAATCGCTACAGCACGCGCTCGCGAAGAAGGGAAACCTGATAAAATTATCCCAAGGATCGTAGAAGGATACATAAAAAAGTATAAAGATGAAAACGTGCTACTTCGCCAGCCATATATTCGCGATGAATCCATCACGATTCAAGAACTGCTTATACAGAAAATCGCCACGCTGGGCGAGAATATTGTCATCCGGCGCTTTGCCCGTTTTGCACTGGGTGAAAGCAGTTCAGATGAATAAATACCAGCCAACCTTGCGGTTGGCTTTTCATTTTTAAGGAGGCGTATGGTAGAAGTGAAATATAAGCGCGTCTTACTTAAGTTGAGTGGGGAGTCATTAGCCGGTCCAGAGGGGTCCAGAATTAATGCCCAGCGTTCTACAGAGATCGCCAGACTGGTCAGCAATGTGCATAAAATGGGAGTGGATGTGGCTATTGTGATCGGTGCCGGCAACCTCTGGCGCGGACGCGATGGTCTTGAAATGGGTATTGACCAGGCAACCGCAGATTATATGGGCATGCTAGCAACTGTGATGAACGCCCTAGCATTGATGGATTCTCTGGAAAAGATCGGCGTTGATACGCGAGTGCAATCTGCAATCGAAATGCGCGCCGTGGCAGAACCCTACATCCGCCGCCGGGCTATTCGCCACCTAGAAAAGGGACGAGTGGTCATCTTCGGTGGTGGCACTGGCAATCCCTTTTTCTCCACCGACACAGCTGCAGCCTTGCGTGCCACCGAGATCGGCGCTGAGGTGCTGATCAAAGCTACAAAAGTGGATGGGATCTACGATAGTGACCCCAACCACAACCATAAAGCGAAAAAATTTGATAAGCTCACCTACATCGAATTTCTAAATTTACAGCTGGAAGTAATGGATAGCACTGCAATATCGCTCTGTATGGAAAACAAGTTACCCATCCTAGTGCTCAACCTGTGGGATGCAGAAGCGCTACCTAAAGCCATTCGCGGTGAGACAATTGGAACGCTGGTAGCAGAATAGAGAAATATTAGCAATCGGATCGATTTAATCATTTTTATATATTAATTACAAACAGCGAATTCGGTATCCAAGGATTAACTTGAATTACCTCTCACCAGGCATTGTGACAAGACATTATTATATCCACTCTAAGGGTTGACTTTTTTTCGCTTTTATAGATAATAGAATCAATCCAATAAATAAGCGGAGACGGAGGAAAGTAAGCCGCCGGAAACCGACAGGGAAGCAGGAGCCCAGACTGAAACTCTTGCACAGTGGAAAACGGCAGAAGTTCCCTCCTGAGCTGCTCAGGGGAATACTCCACTAGAGTTAGTAGTCTGAGCCGCAGGCGCTGCGATAACGGCACAGCCAATAGTCTAAATAGAACCGACTGTTGGGCCAAGTGGGCTGTTTATAGCCAACAAGGGTGGTACCGCGGTCATCCCCGTCCCTTAGGACGGGTTTTTGTTTTATAAAAACGAACGGAGTGAATATGGAAGCACAAGAAAATTGGATTAATAAATTGGAACGCTTGCAGGATCAAGCTTTTAAGGACCTGCAGCAGGCACATAAGGAAACAGAACTGCAAAACTGGCATGTCACATATCTAGGCCGCTCATCTGAACTGATGGGTATTTTCAGCCACATCCCGCAGGCACCGAAAGAACAGCGCCCTTTGATTGGGCAAAAAGCCAACCTAGTCAAACAAGCCCTAGAAAGCCAATATTCAACCCGGTTAGAAGCCCTGAAACAAGAGACTCTGGAGCACAGCTTAAAAAGCGAAAAATTGGACATCACCCTGCCAGGACGCAAAGCCACACGTGGGCGGCTGCACATCGCCACGCAGATACTGCGTGAAATTTACCGCATCTTTGCTGAAATGGGCTTTCAAATATACCTCTCACCAGAAGTGGAGACTGACGCCTATAACTTTGAACTGCTGAACATCCCAGCCTACCATCCAGCGCGCGACCTATGGGACACTTTTTACACCACCACTCCCGGTGTTATTATGCGCACACATACCTCACCCGGGCAAATCCGTGCCATGCGTGAATTTGCTCCTAATCCGGTGCGGGTGGTACTGCCTGGCATGGTTTACCGCTATGAGCAGATGGACGCCAGCCACGAAATCCAGTTCAATCAGTTAGAACTACTGGCTGTGGGTGAGAACATCACCTTTGGTGATCTGCGCGGCACTTTGGAGGACTTCGCACACCGTATGTATGGAGAAGATGTGCAAACCCGCATGCGCCCTTCATATTTCCCTTTCACTGAACCCAGCGCTGAAATGGATGTGCAATGCATCGTGTGTGGAGGGGAAGGTTGCCCTGTCTGCAGCGGCACTGGATGGCTGGAAATCCTAGGCTGTGGTATGGTACATCCTGTTGTGTTAAAAAACGGCGGCTATGACCCGAAAATTTTTTCTGGATTTGCCGCCGGTCTCGGACCGGAAAGGATCGCCATGTTGCGCTACCACATTGAGGATATCCGTTACTTTTGGTCAAATGACGTTCGCTTCCTTGAGCAATTTTAATTAAAAGGGATAAAAAATAATGAACCTTGTATTATCTTGGATGAAGGACTTTGTAGATATTGAACTCTCGCTTGAAGAACTGGCGAAAATTCTCACTATGGCAGGACTTGAAGTCGAAGAGGTACACCTAATCGGTTTGCAAAAACCGAAAGGTAATCACCTTGAAAACGTATATAGCGGCCTAACCTGGGAGCGTGACAAATTCGTTGTGGCGCAGGTGGAAGAAGTTATACCGCATCCTAACGCTGACCGTCTGGTTCTTTGCCGCTTGAACGACAGCACAAAAGAGCACATCGTGCTGACCGGTGCTCCCAATCTATTCAAATTCAAGGGTAAGGGAGCCCTAGAAATGCCCCCCAAGGTCGCCTATGCTAGAGAAGGTGCACAAATATTTGATGGGCATAAGACCGGTTTTGTTAAAACCACGCTTAAACGTATGAAAATCCGCGGCGTGGAATCTGCCTCAATGATCTGCTCTGAAAAAGAGCTGGGTATTTCAGCTGAACACGAAGGCATCATCATTCTGGATAAAGATGCACCCACCGGAATACCGCTGGTTGATTATATGGGTGATGCTGTCTTCGAAGTCGCCATACTCCCAAACATGATCCATACTGCCTGTATGCTGGGAGCGGCGCGTGAAATCGCTGCTGCCACCAATAAGCCCCTGCGCAAATCAACTCAAAAATTGAGCGGAACCGGTCCATCTATCCAAGGCAATGTAAATATCCAGGTCACGGATGCTGCCCTCAACCCGCGCTTTGTGCTGGGACTCGTACGGGGCGCAGAGGCAAAAACCAGCCCATACTGGGCCCAGCTGCGCTTACGATTAGCCGGCGTGCGACCCATCAACAGCATTGTGGATGCGACCAACTATATTATGTTAGAAATTGGTGAACCCCTGCACGCTTTTGACTATGATATTCTAGTAAAGCGGGCAGGTAGTCAGACACCAAAAATAATCACACGCGCCGCAAAAGATGACGAAAAGCTAACCACGCTGGACGAAGTCGATAGGAGTTTGGATAATTTCACCATTCTGGTAACAGACACAACCGGACCGCTTGCCCTGGCGGGTGTAATGGGCGGCTTGGAAAGCGAAGTGACAGAGAAAACCAGAAATATCTTACTGGAAGGTGCAACCTGGAATTTCATCAATACGCGCAGGACAGTCGCCGCGCAACGCCTGCAGACTGAAGCAGGTTATCGTTTTTCCCGCAACCTTCACCCAGCACTGGCAGAACTGGGTGTAAGGCTGTGCTTAAGCCGTATTGCGGAGTGGAGTGGCGGCAAAATCGCCAAGGACTTGGTGGATGCTTACCCGCAACCCTTCCAAGACCCGATTCTAGATATCAGCGAACAAGAAGTTCAACGGTCATTGGGAACAACCCTTGCAGCTTCTGAAATAAAAAACCTCTTATCACAACTGGAATTTGAGTGTAATGTCGATGGGGATGTAGTGCACACTAAAGCACCGTCATACCGAACGGATATCGGGCAGGGGATTACTGGAAAAGCAGACTTGATGGAAGAAATCGCGCGCCTGCACGGATACAATAAAATCCCTGCTTCACGGCTAGCTGATACTCTTCCCCCACAACGCAGCAACCTCATAGAAGAACGTGAACAAAGGGTTAAAGATATCCTAGTGAGTCTGGGTCTGCAGGAGATTATCAATTACAGACTAACCTCACCAGAAGAAGAGCAGCGCATTTATCCAGCCAATTACGCAGTTAAACCAATCACTTATATTGAGCTGCAGAATCCAATCAGCCATGACCGAAGAGTACTTCGCAGCAATCTACTAGCTTCAATTTTGCAAATTTTGGAAAAGAACATCCGCCTACGCGAACGGCTAATGCTCTTTGAGGTTGGTCCAATCTTCCTTCCACAACAAAGACTCGAACTGCCTGAGGAGCCAGTGCACCTGGCAATTGCCCTGGCAGGATTACGCCAACTGACAGCCTGGGATCAAAAAACAACGGAAATTATGGACTTCTTCGATATGAAAGGTATTCTCGAAGCACTGTTCACAGCACTGCACATCACAGGTGTCACCTATAAGGTAATTGAGAACCCCAGCTTCCATCCAGGAAAATGTACCCAGATTATGGTTGATGGAAAAAATCTTGGCGTTTGTGGAGAACTCCACCCGAATGTCTGTGATAACTATGACTTCCAGAATGTGCCAGTTCTGGCTGCTGACCTGGACATGGAAGCGATGGCCTGCTTCATACCTGAATCAATCCCATCCAAGGCAGTGCCGATTTATCCGCCTGTGCTGGAGGACCTAGCAATCATAGTAAGTGAAGAGACGCCCTCCGCACAGGTCGCAGATGTAATACATCAAGCGGGTGGGAATCTACTTAGTGAAGTGCGCCTATTTGATGTTTTTCATGGCAAACAAGTCGGCGTCGGAAAGAAAAGTCTGGCATACAGCCTAACCTATCAAGCCGATGACCGCACTTTGACCGACAAACAGGTTTCTAGAGTACGCACACGGATCATTAAGAAATTAGAGGAGCAATTGGATGCAAAAATCCGCAGCCAGTAACATTACACTTAATAAAATACTTAAGTGCACGGATCATCGTGCGCTTTTTCTTACACAGTCACTGTATGTTTCTTAATCCAGCTCTTTTCCAAATATTTCATCTATGCGTGTCAGAAAAGCATCGTCCAGTTTCTCGACCACATCTGCTGCCATCAGGTTATCATCAAGCTGCTCCAACCGAGTCGCACCGGTAATTACGCTACTCACTTCTTTACGCCTTAATATCCATGCAATAGCAAGTTGGGCTGAGGTTACCTCCAATTTCTGCGCAATTGCTGTTAGTTTTCGCACTTTAGCAATCGCTTCCGGTGTGATTCGTTCTTGCATCCAAGACATATCCTCGAGCGTGGCACGACTGCCTGAAGGGATACCATCGTTATATTTGCCAGTGAGAATGCCACCATACAATGGGCTGAAGGTCGTTAATCCCAACCCGAAATCCTCACACAGGGGAGAAAGCTCCACCTCTACTCTATCACGCTTGAAAAGGTTATATTGCGGTTGTTCCACTGAAGGGGCGATTAAACCATATTGTCGTGCAAAACCAAACGCCTGTGCGACATAAGCCGCTTCCCACTCCGAGGTGCCCCAGTATAGAATCTTACCTTGCCTCACCAGCATATCCATGGTATGTACAACTTCTTCAATGGATGTATCAGGATCATAGCGATGGCAAAAATAGATATCCACATAATCCAGGCCAAGCCGCATCAGGGATGCATGAAGGGATTCGACCATGTGC
This sequence comes from Anaerolineae bacterium, assembly GCA_011176685.1. Classification (GTDB taxonomy): domain Bacteria; phylum Chloroflexota; class Anaerolineae; order Anaerolineales; family Anaerolineaceae; genus A373. The sequence continues at coordinate 84,197 of DUED01000037.1, read as the reverse complement.
TTGCGAGAAAGCCCGCGGCCGTTCACCCCGGGCATAGTAGGCCAGAATACTTTGCTTGAGATGACTAATGTCTCTCTGGGAAGGTCTTTAACGGCTTTGCCCAGAACCTGTTCGGCTTTTCCTGCCGCATAAATATCCGCGTTGTCAAAAAAATTCACGCCTTGATCATAAGCAGCATGCACCAAGCTAATAGCTGTCTTCTCAGCAATCTGATTGCCAAAAGTTACCCACGCCCCTAGAGAGATTTCACTCACTTTGAGCCCTGCGCGTCCTAAACGTCTATAATGCATTGTCCTACTCCCTTATCACTTTATTAAACACACTCATTTATCAATTTCTCCTGTATCAATCTCTCCTGGACCAATCCCCAGGGGTTCCCACTTTTTTGTTTTTTGGCGCAAACGGTGTTTTTCACCACCACGGATGTGCAGTTGGTCAAAGCCCTCTGGCTTGATGAACATGCGTTCTCCATCTAATAAACCCGCAACACCGGCTTGGCCCCGTTCCAGCTTCTTTTTCTGACAGAATTTACACTTTTTGGAATCGTGAGCATGATATTCAAGGGGTTCCTCATAGGTTGTGATGAACCCCTCATAGTTACGCAGTACGATTTTATGATCCGAAGAACTGATGAGATAATTTGGCATTACCGGTATCTTGCCGCCACCACCAGGAGCATCCACCACAAAGGTTGGCACTGCAAAACCTGTTGTATGGCCACGTAAGCCTTCAATAATCTCAATCCCCTTACTGACTGGAGTACGGAAATGACCTGCGCCTTCAACCAAATCACACTGATATAAATAATAAGGTCGCACGCGGATACGCACCAAATCTTGCACCAGCTTGCGTTGAATATGCACGCAGTCATTAATGCCAGCTAAAAGCACTGATTGATTACCTAGTGGGATACCCGCGTCAGCTAACCTGGCACATGCCTGCGCCAACTCAGCAGTGATTTCGTTGGGATGATTTACATGGATATTCAGCCAAAGCGGATGGTACTTCCTCAGCATACTGCAAAGCTCATCTGTAATACGCATTGGCATGAATACCGGTACACGAGAACCAATGCGCACAATCTCAATGTGTGGTATGGCTTGCAAGCGGGTCAGTAGTCGCTCTAAAAGCTTGGGTGCTAATACTAATGGGTCACCACCTGACAGCAGCACATCGCGCACCTGCGGCGTGCGCTCAAGATAAGCAATCTGCATATCAAATTCTTCTTGGGAAAAAGTAGCGGAAGGATCTCCAACAATGCGACCACGCGTACAGTAGCGACAGTAAGAGGCACACTGGGTAGTTATCAGCATCAGGACACGATCGGGGTAGCGATGCACCAGACCTGGCACAGGGGAATGCTGATCCTCTGCTAACGAATCCTCCATCATACCTGTATAAGGTATGATCTCCTTTTCAGTAGGGATTACCTGCCTGCGGATAGGATCATGAGGGTCTTGGGGATCAATGAGCGACACAAAATACGGTGTGATATCTACGCGGAACAAATTTTTGGAACTTAAAGCACGCTTTTCACTTTCAGTGAGTTCCAGGATGGTCTCAAAATCTGCAGTTGAGTTCAAGCGGTGGCTTAACTGCCAACGCCAGTCATTCCATTTCTCATCTGGCACATCCTTATATACAGGCGCGCGTTGCGACGGAAAAACAGGCAATGTCATCCAAATTCTCCTTTTAAATTAAATCTAATCCCTTATATTGTAGCGAGAAAGCAAAAACAGGTCAACGTATAGAATCATAGGAAGAATTATTAAAATTTCATAAGAAAAACCCTGGATCTTGTCTCCTTTCTTGACGGTGAAATATGGACATGGTATCATCAATAACAATATTTTAGCACTCTCAAGCTTAGAGTGCTAATTTTACAAAAAATGGACACATTAACTGACCGACAAAGGACAATTCTTACTCTGGTTATCCGTGAATACACACATACGGCAGATCCAGTTAGTTCAAAACGACTTGTAGAGCAATATGAGCTGGGTCTTAGCTCAGCTACAGTGCGTAATGAGATGGCAGTATTGACTGAAGAGGGATTCCTACGTCAACCGCACACCTCTGCTGGGCGTGTGCCGACTGAAAAAGGTTTTCGATATTTTGTCAGGCGATTAATGCGCGAAACTACATTGCCGGAAGATGCACGCCGTACAATCAGCCATCAGTTCTACCAAATGCGAAACGATGTCAATCAGTGGATGAAACTAGCAGCTTCCATCCTTGCCAACCAGTCTCGTTCTTTTTCTCTAGTCACAACCCCACGTCCGGAATATTTTCATTTCAAGCACCTGGAATTAATTTCCACCCATGGCACACAGGTGCTGGGTGTACTAATTTTAGAGGGCGGTGAAATCTGCCAGCGATTCTTGTCTTTTAATGAACCTGTCAGCCAGGAACAGCTTTCCATGGCCGCCAATCGCATCAGCGGTTTGCTTCAAGGCAAAGACACGAAAGCTGTGTGTTCTATCCAAGAGTCTTTTAGCCCCACAGAACAGGTTGTACTAAACTGGATTGCTGAGGAAATGAGCCAATCGGACACACTGGTGACCGGTGAGATTTATTCAGACGGCCTTACTAACGTGCTGGCAGAACCCGAATTTCTGGGTTCGGAAGAAGCACGCAAAGCTCTTCGCCTAATGGAAGAGCAAACATTCCTGCATGACCTGCTTGCCCACACGATATTGTCCAACAATTTCAGCGGTGTGCAAGTTTTGATCGGCGGCGAGGGCAACTGGGACGAATTACGACAAGTATCACTCATTCTTTCTAAATACGGCTCACCCAGTTCAGCAACGGGGACTGTAGGCGTTTTGGGGCCAATGCGTATGGCATACGGCCATTCCATTTCCGTTGTTCGCTTCATATCAAACATTTTGAGCGATCTCGTCGCTGAACAATGGTAAAGAAAATCTTGATTATTAGGTGAAATTGTATGATAAAGAAAGAAAAAACCAAAAAAAAGCAAGAACTTAAAAAAATAGCTGAAAAGAACGAGCAGCAAGTTTCAGAAATGAAAAAAGCCGAACAGGAGGCGAAAGAGGAACAAAAGGGTACCCAAGAAGAAATGGTTACCATCCCTCTCAATGATTACGCCGCGCAGCTGGAAGAAATTGACCAGCTGAAAAGTAAGGTCGATGAATATTCCGATGGCTGGCAACGAGAACGTGCAGACTTTGACAATTATCGCAAGCGCATTCAGCGCGACCAGGATCAACAGCGCCAAAATAATAAAATAGATATAATTCAAAAATATTTAGTTATCCAGGATGACCTGGAACTTGCACTTAATACTGTACCTAATAATGAAGAGAATCAGAACTGGGTGGAAGGAATTACTTTAATTCTGAATAAATTAAAAAAAATCCTAGACGAAGAAGGCATCCAGCCCATTCCAGCGGGAAATGCAAAATTCGACCCCACTCTGCACGAAGCCATTTCAAATGAGGACAATCCTGATTTCGAAAGCGGCCAGATTATCGAAGTACTAAAACAAGGATACACCATCGGCGACCGGGTTATCAGACCGACGCAGGTGAGAGTAGCAAAATAGGAGGCAAGCATGGGAAAAATCATCGGTATTGACTTAGGCACGACCAACTCTGTAGTTGCAGTAATGTCCGGTGGAGAACCCACCGTTATACCTACTGCTGAAGGAGAAAGACTCTGCCCATCAGTAGTCGCCATCAATAAAAATGGCGAGCGCATTGTTGGGCGAACTGCCAGAAACCAAGCAGTGATCAACCCGGAGAACACCATTTTCTCCATCAAGCGTTTTATGGGACGTAAATTTGATGATCCGGAAGTGCAAAAAACCATCGGGCGTGTACCTTATAAGATCACCAAGGCACCCAATGGTGACCTACGTGTGGTTATGGGCGGCAAGGAATATTCTCCGCCTGAAATCTCAGCCATGATCTTGGGCAAACTCAAGAAGGACGCTGAAGCATATCTGGGAGAAACTATCAAACAGGCAGTGATCACCGTTCCCGCGTATTTTAATGACGCTCAGCGCAATGCAACTAAAGATGCAGGGAAAATCGCAGGTCTGGATGTGTTGCGTATTATCAACGAGCCAACCGCATCTTCGCTGGCTTATGGATTAGATAAGAAAAAGAATGAGGTCATCGCTGTTTATGACCTGGGCGGCGGCACATTTGACATTTCCGTCCTGGATGTAGGTGATGGAGTATTTCAAGTGCGTTCTACAAGCGGTGACACATTCTTGGGCGGTGACGATTATGACCAGCGTGTGATGGATTTTTTAATTGGCGAATTCAAGAAACAGCAGGGAATCGACCTGCGTAAAGATCTTCAGGCACTACAGCGCCTTAAAGAAGCAGCTGAGAAAGCCAAGATAGAGCTTTCTACAGTTATGGAAACCGAAATCAATTTGCCCTACATTACAGCAGATGCCAGCGGTCCAAAGCACATGGTCATGAAGCTTACTCGCGCCAAGCTGGAGCAACTAACCAATGACCTGGTTGAAAAAACCATTGGGCCTGTCGATCAGGCGCTCGCTGATGCCGGGTTGAAGCCCGGCGATATCAATGAAATCGTACTGGTAGGCGGTATGACCCGCATGCCTACCATTCAGAGTGTGGTGAAGAAAAAATTCAAGAAAGATCCCCATAAGGGCGTTAATCCAGATGAAGTTGTAGCAGTTGGCGCAGCTATCCAAGCCGGTGTTCTGGGTGGCGAGGTGAAAGATATCCTCCTCCTAGATGTCACCCCTCTAACACTTTCTGTGGAAACACTGGGCAGTGTAGCAACTCCATTAATCGAGCGCAATACAACTATCCCGACTCGCAAAAGCCAGATTTTTTCTACCGCCTCGGATAGCCAAACTCAGGTGCAAATCCACGTTACACAGGGAGAACGCCCTATGGCTACTGATAATAAATCACTTGGCCAATTCACACTGGATGGCATTCCACCCGCTCCACGCGGCATTCCGCAGATCGAAGTTACTTTCGATATTGATGCCAATGGCATTTTAAATGTAACCGCACAAGATAAAGCCACCGGCCGCAGTCAGAAAATCACTATCACAGCTTCTTCTGGCTTGTCTAAAGAAGAAGTTGAGCGCATGAAGAAAGAGGCAGAAGCGCATGCAGAAGAGGACAGCAAGCATAAAGACCTGATTGAAGCGCGCAATCATGCAGATAACGCCATCTACACTGCTGAAAAGACCATCCATGAAGGCGGCAAAAAAGTCCCTGAGGATATTAAAAAACAAGCCGAGGATTTAACTTCCAAACTTCGTGAGACCATGAAAACTGAAGTTATTGATGATATCCGTAGTGAGACAGAAGAACTTGGCCAGATTATCCAGAAAATTGGAGCCAGTCTTTATCAACAACCTGAAGCAAGCCAACCAGAAAAAAAACAAAGCGCAGGTGAGGAAGATAAAGATAAAGGCAGCGAAGGTGAAGACGTAGTTGATGGCGAATTCAAAAATGTTTAATAACTTACCAGTGAGGGACGTTTTGAGGGTAGCTTATTTCAAAACGCTATTAAAAACCATCATATTAAATTAGTCATTTTTATGGAAAAACGCGACTATTACGAAGTGCTGGGCATTGCCCGAAGCGCTTCGCAAGATGAGATCAAGTCTGCCTTCCGTCGGTTGGCACGCCAGTACCACCCGGATGTAAACAAGGCAGCAGATGCTGAAGAGCGCTTCAAAGAGATCAATGAAGCCTTTGCTGTACTTTCCGACCAGGAAAAGCGCTCAATTTATGACCGCCTGGGGCATGCAGGTCTCAGCGGCGCTGGCGGTATGTGGGATTTTAACAATTTTGACCCCTTTGAAATCTTCGAGCAATTCTTCGGTTTCGGATCCATGGGAGGCAGGCGGCGGCGCAACGTTCCACACCGAGGCAAAGACCTGTATGCTTCGATAACTCTTAGCTTTGAGGAAGCTGCCTTTGGCGCTGATAAAGAAATTTCCATAACCCGTGATGAGCTTTGTAATACTTGCAAAGGGACAGGTGCTGAACCCGGTACAAGTCCCGAGACCTGTCCGACCTGCGGTGGAAGGGGAGAAGTTCGCCAGGTACGGCAAACATTTTTAGGCCAAATGGTGCAAGTTACCACCTGTCCTGCCTGCAGCGGAACTGGCAAAGTCATCCGTCACATTTGCAAAACCTGCCACGGTCATGGTTACGAACGCCGCACATTGAAAAAAGTTGTACCGATACCGGCTGGTGTGGATAGCGGCACACAGATTCGTCTGGCAGGTGAAGGGCAGCCAGGAACAAAGGGGGGACCGAACGGTAACTTATATATCGAAGTTAAAGTAAAACCGCATCGATATTTCCGCCGCCGCAACGATGACATTATGCTCGACTTAAACATCAATATCTCGCAGGCCGCTCTTGGTGCAGAAGTGAAGGTGCCTACCCTTAATGAAAAAGCCATGATAACTATCCCATCCGGCACGCAACCCGGCAAGGTCTTCCGCCTGAAAGGCAAAGGTATTCAGCACTTACGCACCAGAGGCAGAGGCGACCAGCTGGTGATCGTCAATGTGGAAATCCCCACCCGTATTACCCGCGAACAGCGCGAAATCTTTGAAAAATTAGCCAAAACACTTGGCAGTGAGGTACTTCCACAAGAAAAGGGGTTCTTCGATATCTTGAAAGATGTCCTCGGCGGATAAAGCTAACTGGATAGAAGTCTCTTTTCAGGTGACTGACGAACAAGCAGAAGCAGTCGCCGAAATACTCAGCCGCTTTGCTCCTCAAGGGGTGGCAATAGAAAAAAAACTCGTTGAGTCTAACTCTTACACACCCGATATGCTCAAAGTTTATGCTTTCTTGCTGGTGGATAAGGAGCTCATTCAAACAAAGCGAAAAATAGAAGAAGCCACCTGGCACCTCAGTCAGATCCAACCCATCTCACAACCCAAATACCGTGAAATACGCGACCAGGACTGGATGACTTCCTGGAAGGAATACTATCAGCCCATCTCAGTTGGCAAGCAACTTTTGATATTACCAGCATGGGTCAAGGGCATTGAAACTGATCGCATCCCAATCCTTATCGACCCCAGTATGGCTTTCGGCACCGGTGTACACCCCTCTACTCAGCTTTGCCTGGCATTAATTGAAACATATACGCAGAAAGGTAAGCCGATTATCGATATTGGTTGCGGCTCAGGCATTCTCTCTATCAGCAGTATTCTACTGGGTGCCAGCCACGCCTTAGCAGTGGACATTTCCCCCGCAGCGGTGCAATCAACAAAGGAAAACGCTACCTTGAATCAAATTGCGAGTAAAATCGAAACCAGTAAGGGTTCTAATTGGGAAATTTTAAGCGGGCAATTTTCAATTTGTAATGCCCACTTAGTCATCGTCAATATCCTTGCCAACACAATATCAAAAATGCTTGAACAAGATTTAGCAAATATAGTTGCTGATAATGGGGTACTGATCCTCTCCGGGATTCTTGACTCGCAGGCAAGCGATATAACTCTCTGCGCTGAAACGCACGGCTTAAGACTGAAAAAAGAAAAAAAATCGGGCGAATGGGTCGCACTCGCTTTCCAAAAAGAGCAATAAGACTAATCCAAATTACTCGTCATTCTCATCAATAATCAATAAAACCTATTTCTCAATGACATATTCAGTTGTGATCTCCGCTTTTCCACGAACTGTTGCGGCGACCGAGCAATATTTGTGTTCAGAAAGATGTATCGCCCGTTTGACATCCTTTTCCTCAATCCTCTCGCCTGCCAGAATATATTTCAGATGGACTTTATGGAAAGTCCAAGGCGGGTCAGCATCCTGCTCTGCGGAAACATGCACCTCATACTTGGTCAGCTTCACTTTCTTTTTCGCCAGGATGCCGACCACATCTATCGAGCTGCAGGAAGCCAACGCTACCAGAAATAACTCAGATGGTCTCATCCCGATATCTTCAGCAGATGTGGAAAGTATAACCGAGTGTCTAGTTGAGTCTATGCCAATAAAAGTTTTTCCATAAACCCATTTCACCGTTGCGGTTGCCATTGATAACTCCTTAATCTAAATTTTTACGCAGTCATAATCAACAAAGATAAAATTATACCTTCTTGAAAATGCTTAAAGTGTCACTTGACACAGAACGGATGTTCGTGTATCATTCAATATAGTACAAATGTCCGATTTATATCAAAAAAAGGAGGCCCCAATGGCGCGAAAATCTGAGGGTTTAGGCAAACGTCATAAGATGATCATGCAATTCCTGGGCCAATTCCAAACAGAAAATGGTTATTCTCCCTCTATCCGCGAAATTGGCGAAGCGATCGGGGTGAAATCCACCTCACTGGTTGACTACTACCTTAAGCAACTGGTAAAAAAGGATTACATCTCGCGCGAACAACATATCTCGCGTAGCATCTGCATCAAGAAACCGCTGGAAGCCGCCAGGCAGGTCGCCACACGGGTTACAGAGAATATCAGCCAGGTCAGATCAGCCATAGATGAGCTTTTCAGTATCCCGGTTTTAGGCCGCATTGTTGCCAGCGAACCTATCCCTATGCCATCTTCCGATGTCAGCTACTTTGATCCCGAAAGTAGTGTGGAAATCGCCCGCAGCCTGCTGCCAACCAGGGAACAAGCAGAAGAATTGTTCGCACTTGAAGTACAGGGTGATTCGATGATTGATGCTATGATCAACGATGGCGACCTGGTCATCATGAAGTCATCCAATCAAGCGGAAAATGGCGAGATGGTGGCTGTGTGGCTAGATGACAAGGACGAGACTACCCTTAAATATTTTTACAAAGAACCCAACCGCATCCGCTTACAACCCGCCAACCCAAGTATGGGGCCGATCTATGTGGAAAACCCGGCCAGTTTACGCATAATGGGCAAGGTGGTGATGGTGATCCGGAAAATCAAGAGTTACGCAGCATAAACAAGGACTATTATTAAAAAAAGAGCCCTTCCGTATGTGAGGGGCTATTTGATATCGACGACTAGTGTAAATAAGCACTTATCAACTCTATACTAACCTGCCACAGCTTTTTCCTCTCCTGAAGATCATAAGTTGCAGAACTTGAACGCGCAGGTTTCTTTTTCTTGAAATATTTTCCTGTTACACCTTCGACTTGTGGAGAAGAAGCCAGAAACACAGAGGTTGCAGCTCCTGCTTCAAGATTAATGCCTCGTATGGAAGGAAATGATGCCCGCAGCATCTTGGTGTCTACAGCTCCCGGATGCAGGCAGTTAGCGGTCACACTGGTTCCTCGCAATTGGTCTGCCAACTCGTAAGAGAAAAGAATATTCGCCAGCTTAGAAACCTGATATGCCTTCCAGCCAGTGTAGGTGCCTTCTGACTTCAAGTTCCTATAATCTATAAAGCCACCGCTGTGGGCAGTAGAACTGACCGTCACAATCCTAGATGGCGCACTGGTTTGCAACATATCCAGCAGTAGCAAAGTCAATAGAAAATGCGCCAAATGATTGACTGCGAAGGTCATTTCAATCCCATCCGTAGAATCTTTTCATTGCGGCAAAAATACTCCAGCGTTATTAACAAGCACATGCAGCGCTTTCTCTTTTTCAATTATCTGCTCGGCAAGCATCTTTACCTGCTGCAGGGATGAAAAATCCGCCACATACACCCCCAAATTATCATTTGCACTGATTTCTGCTATCTCCTCACATGCAGCTTTAACCTTCTCAATACTGCGTCCATGAACAAGCATACGCGCTCCCATTTGAGCCAGTTCCAGTGCGGTCTGCTTGCCTATTCCATCCGATGCGCCCGTAACTAAGATTGTCTTATTCTGTAAAGATGTCTTCATTTCACTTTTTATTGATCGAATATTGATAAACCTCTAGGGTTGCGCTTCGGCGTGCAATACCACTTGTTCAATCTCCTGTCCTACTGCATACACACTAAATGAAAATGGCAGCCTGTCACCAACATAAACAATTTGCACATTTTCCCAACGCCGCATACCGACAACCTCTCCCCCCTCATCAAATGCCACCGCTGCAATCCAGACCCGGCTCACTGAGGAATCCTGATCCCCAATTACTATTTCACCTTCCACATATGCAGATAAACCATCTTTAGCAATGTTCACACTTATATTTTCCAGCACCACTTCGACATAACGGCTGTCTTCTTTTGTAACAGACAAAGCCGACTGCAATTCATAGCCTACTTGAAAAGGTTCTGGGTTTGGTGGAGGAAAATGCACCGCGAGCGGAAGTGATTCGCCCACAGGGATTACATTCAGCGGAGCAGTTGCTACTCGGGCAACTAATTGCTGTGCATTCTCATCTCCCAGCACAATTTGAGCAGTTACATTTTCTACGTTCATTTCCTGGTTGTTCTCAATCAGCAAAAAACACCAAACACCGCCGTTTGTTTCCCGCAGGCAATTCGGTTGCATTATATTCACGGCTACTGGAGTTGGAAAGGCAGCCAATCCAGCTTCATTATCAGACTGAGGTGGAATGATTAGCTGTATTCCAACGGTCATGGCATTAGGGTTCACGTTAGGATTTGCAGCCATAATTGCAGCCATGTCCACTTTATAATGCAAAGAAATGTAAGAGATAGTCTCCCCTGCTTGCACAATATGAATGTGTGGTGTTGGTGTTGGAGAGGGCAATGGCGTTTCAGTTACTTGAATATCAGTATCCAGCGACTGCGTTTCAGTATAAATCCCATAAGGGGTGAGTTCTTTACTTTGCGATACATCATCCAATCTACTGCATTGCGCAGATATCAGGCTAATGACTAACAACAGGGACAACTGCCATCTTCTCATTACCGCACAATTATAACGCTGACTTAAATCATCTCAGCAGTTTGGGACACCCTGTCATTAAAAAGTGTTATAGTACTAATATTAACGATTATTATGTTGTAATTACAGCATGAACAACAAAAGCAGAGATGCTTCTTCCAAAAATAAGCAAATTAGCGAGATCAGGAGGCAGGTCTCCAATTACGGAAAATTCTACCTATCACAGGGTTTTAAAAGCGCGAAGAGAATATCCAACGACTGCGGCCCTACAACTGTTGCAATGGCAGTCAATATGCTGGTTGATCAGATACATTCACAGACACTGACACTGAACAAAGATACTATTATTAACCAATCTGGCTTGACGCTTTGGGACCGGATTCCTGCCTTTGTGCCAATTATCGGTGGCGCAATGGCACCTTGGGGAATTGTCAGAGCATTTAATAACTGGACTGATAAGTTAGGCTTACCTTGGAGAGCACAAAGAAAGAGCCATGCCTCTAGCCTAGATATCCTGGAAAACACACTGGTTGGGAATATGGTGACTATTTTAAAGGTATGGAAAAATGGCGGTGCACACTGGGTAAACGTGGTTGAGATTTCAACCGATAAAGACAGAGTTTATTTACTTGATCCCAATCCTTATCTGGTTCACTTGACAGCAAAGCGTCGCATTCAATCGGAGACCTGGGAAAAATTCACACAGGATTGGAGCCGTCAGGCCTGGTGGACATATCTATTTAGATTAAAAAATGAGATGATCCTTTACAGCCAAAAAACCATGGCTTAATAATATTTCCGATGGTTAATATCCAGGTAACCGATTAAATACAAGGGTTGGTATAATTTACCCGTTAAAAAGACTGCTGAACGAATATCGATACTATGGTGAAAATATGCAATCTCCCCTGAATTTTCAAGAGATAATCTTCCAATTGCAGCGTTACTGGTCTGAGCGAGATTGCCTTATCTGGCAACCATATTACACACAGGTAGGTGCTGGGACAATGAATCCTGCCACGTTTCTGCGTGTTTTGGGACCTGAACCATGGAACGTAGCATATGTGGAACCCTCGATCCGGCCCGATGATGGACGTTATGGAGAAAATCCTTACAGAATGCAGCAGCACTATCAATTTCAGGTCATTCTCAAGCCAGATCCTGGTAATCCGCAGGAACTCTACCTGCTTTCCCTTAAAGCGCTGGGCATAGATCCACAAAAGCACGATATTCGATTTGTAGAGGATAATTGGGAAGCCCCTGCGCTTGGATCTTGGGGGCTTGGTTGGGAAGTATGGCTAGATGGGCAAGAAATTACCCAATTTACCTATTTTCAGCAGGCTGGCAGAATCAACCTGGAACCTGTATCAGTTGAAATCACTTACGGTCTTGAGCGCATCGCCATGGCCTTACAAAAGAATTACAACTTCAAGGACATTCGCTGGAATAAGGTTTTCACTTACGGCGAAATAAACTTGCAAGGAGAGCAAGAACACAGCAAGTATTATTTTGAGGATGCGGACGTTGCACGACTGCGGAAAATGTATGATCTATTCGAGAAAGAGGCACAAGCTGCACTTGATAAAGGACTTGTGCTCCCTGCTTATGATTATCTGCTCAAGTGCTCACACACCTTTAACGTTCTCGATACCCGCAGTGCCATAGGCGTAACAGAACGACAAACACTTTTCTCCAGCATGAGGGACCTTTCCAAGCGCGTAGCTGAAACCTATATCAATCAACGCCAAGAGCTTGAGTATCCATGGCTTGAGAAAACGCATCCAGTAACTGCAAAATCGCAGGTCAGACCTAAACAAGCGGCTCTAACCACCAGTAATAAAGCATTTGATACAACCCCACAGCGTTTTCTGCTCGAAATAGGCACTGAAGAACTGCCAGCCAGTGATCTAAAAGCCGCCCTGATCCAATTAACCAAGCGCGTACCGGTTCTATTGAATGAAATAAGACTCACGCATGGTGAAATCAACGTGATGGGAACACCCCGGCGCCTGGTTATATCTATTGAAGAACTTGCCTCAAAGCAAGAAGATACCACACAGACCGTCAAAGGTCCACCAGCCAAGATGGCTTTTGACGAAAAAGGAAAGCCAACCAAAGCAGCCGAGGGTTTTGCAAAAGGCATATGGGTTCCCCTGGATACTTTACGCGTAGAAGAAATTAACGGCGGCAAATATTTAGTCGCTGACGTTCACCAAAAAGGCGCTTTGGTATTCGATGTACTCCCGCCTGCATTGGTCAATCTGCTGGCAAACATTCATTTTGAGAAATCCATGCGCTGGAACGATAGCAGTGTGGCATTTTCTAGACCTATCCGCTGGCTGCTGACATTGTTTGGTAAAAACATTGTCAAATTTGAATACGCTGGCCTCACCTCAGGCCGAATAACAAGGGGGTTGCATTTCCAGGAACCGGAGACTTTTGAGGTTGTTGACCCAACAGCATATCTGGCTTTATTGCGTAATCAGGGTATTTTCGTCAACCCGCAAGAGCGTAAAGAGCGCATCTCTACTCAGGTTAGGAATTTAATCCGAACCGTGAAAGGGGCTGATCAGGTTGACCAAATTCTTTTAGAAGAGGTGACCAATCTGGTGGAAGCACCAACAGCATTGCTGGGTTCTTTTGATAAAAAACATCTTGAATTACCCAAGGAAGTGCTCATTAGTGTAATGAAAAAGCACCAGCGCTACTTCCCCATTAAGCAAGCGGATGGAAACCTGCTGCCTAACTTTATCACTGTCCGTAATGGGGACAATCAGCATTTAGATATTGTGGCACGTGGAAACGAAGAGGTCATCGAGGCGCGTTTTGCTGATGCTGCTTTCTTTATCGAAGAAGACCGAAAATTCAAGCTCGAAAAGTATTTACTAAAACTAAACGCGCTTACTTTTCACGCCAAGCTCGGCTCGATGCTGGACAAGGCCAAAAGAATTGAAAAAAGTGTTGAGGAATTCGTAAAAGTACTGGGAATTAACAAAGAAGAAACCAAAACAACCTTACGCGCAGCTCATTTGTGCAAAGCTGACCTGGTCACCAACATGGTAGTTGAAATGACCGCTCTGCAAGGAACAATGGGACGCTATTACGCAAAATTATCAGGTGAAAGCCAAGCTGTGGCTGATGCGATTGGAGAACATTATCTGCCACGCTTCTCCGGCGATGAAGCGCCCAAATCGAAAGCCGGACTAATAATTGGATTGGCAGATCGCCTTGACTCACTAACCGGTCTATTTGCAGTTGGCATGGCACCCAGCGGCACCAAAGACGCCTTTGGCTTGCGAAGGACTGCCATCGGGCTGGTGCAAAATCTGATTAAGTGGGAACTCGATTTTGATCTGAAAAAAGCGGCTGGAATTTCAGCATCCCATCTTCCGATTAAAATAGAAGAAAAGACACTTTGTGCATGCCTGAAGTTCATTACGGGGCGCCTGGATAATACCCTGCGCGAACAAGGCTTCCGTTATGACGTTGTTGCTGCAGTGCTTTGCGAGCAGGGCAATAATTCCTTGCGTGCGTATCAGGCAGTAAATGAATTAAGCATATGGGTAGAGCGGGAAGACTGGAACACAATCTTACCCGCATATGCACGCTGTGTGCGCATCACTCGCGATCTTAAAGATAAATTCGATGTCAGGACAGATAAATTCACTGAATCTGAAGAAAAAAGCTTGTATAAAGCCCTGCAGAAAGCACAAGGCAAACCCCACAAGTATGGGTCTGTCAATGATATGCTCAACAATTTTCTACCGCTCATTCCCAATATCAATGCATTTTTTAACAAGGTGCTGGTTATGTGCGAAGACAAGAATCTGCGCCAGAACCGACTGGGATTACTGCAAGACATTGCGGCACTCACTTGTGGAGTGGCAGACTTTTCAAAATTAGAGGGGTTTTAATCACAAGAACATCGGAGGAAATTGATGGCTTCAATTGAACAGGAGCTAGACTTTGCCGGTAAAACGCCTAAAGAGCTGTATCAAGCAGCCCTGGCAGCATATCCACAAGCCGGATTCAATATCTGGAAAACCAGGGTATTGGCTTGTTTGGTGATAGCCAATACAAGCAGCGGCGATGCAACCATCACCAGCAACTTCATTGCCAGGTACAATGCCCCTGTTGCTCTCAGCATGAGCTCAGAAGAGCTAGATAGAAACACATTAAAATCCTATGCCGAAAAATTTATCTCTGAAATGCACGTTGTTCTAGATTCTTAATTGTGCCAGATATGAACTAGAGTTTCCCACGTTTTCTTATTTTACGGTATGCTGCGTGGCACTTTGCAGTGTGCTGCGCGACACTTTACTGTATGCTTCGCGATACTTTGCAGCATGCTTTGCGATGATAGCGATGATCTCTACGAGACTTCCTTCGGTCGCCTCTACGAGACTCCCTTCGGTCGCGTTAACCCCCCTTACTTGACAAAAGTTGACATATTTACGTTTTTTTATTGATTCGTTTCTAAGGAACGAATACTAACAACATTATTAGGTAGGATTCATGTCCCACCGAAACAAGATGGCGCCTATGGAAAGGCGCCCTACAAACTGCATTATTTGGCAAGATTTTCCAAAGCATACCTGCACATTGACGGTTGTTTTAAAATTATCTATACTGGAAGTAATAAAGTTATCTTATAGGAGAAAATTATTATGTCTCTATCAGCCAGCAAAACGTATTTTAACAAAGTGATTGCAGTTTTTGAACAGGTACAGAAAACGCAGTCAGATTCAATTGAGAAAGCAAGTGATTGGATAGTAGAGTTATTCAAAAAGAACGGTGTCTTACATGTATTTGGTACAGGACATAGCCATATTATTAGTGAAGACCTGTTCTTTCGGGCAGGGGGATTCGCGCCAGTCAATGCTATCCTAGACGTTAATCTAACGATGCATGGGGGTGGGTCACTTAATCGTGAGTTAAATTTAGATCGTATGGAGGGCTATGCTCGTATTGTCCTAGATAACTATGACCTACGTGCAGGGGAAATCATCATAGTTATTTCAAGATCTGGTATTAACCCGATCGTGATCGAAACGGCAATGCTGTCAAAGGAGAGAGGGTTGAAGGTAATTGCACTGACAAACTTAAAGCAGTCACAGGGTTCAACGTCAAGGCATTCGAATGGAAAGAAGTTATATGAATTTGCAGACCTTGTAATCGATAGCTGCTTAGAGGTGGGAGATGCATGCATAGAAATAGGAGAAGGTTTACCAAAGGTTGCGCCACAATCAACTGTGGTATGCTGTGCAATTTTACAAAGCATAATGGCAGAAGTAGCAACACGCATGTACAGGGATGGGGTAATACCGCCTGTGTGGATCAGCATTAATATGCCCGGTGGGGATGAAAGGATATCTGAATTACGCGAGATGTTTGGTGGTAGACGGTTAAAAATTAACTGAGGTGCATCATGGTTAATACCAGAAACTTTTTTTGAAGTTGATAGTAATTAATGAATTTCACAATGCTGTCAGTATTTGCTTATATTAAATTTACTCGCAGTGGTTGACTTCTGGATTTATTTATGATATTATGTTGTTATAACATTATAATAAAATACAACAATTTTATATGTGGAATTACAGTTTTCAGATATGGAAGAGTATTATAAATAGTGAGGGGGTTAAATGGCGGAATTGATTTACACCAATACTCCAATACCTTTGTATTATCAGTTACAGGAAATTCTGCGTGATAAGATCGAAAATGGTGTATGGAAATCCGGAGAACGTCTTCCAACTGAAAAAGAATTATGTAAACAATTTGATGTCAGCCGCATCACTGTTCGCAATGCACTCCGACAACTGAGAATGGAAGGGTTAATCAACTGCATGCCAGGGAAAGGGACCACTGTGTCTCAATCAAAAGTGCGTGAGTTTGTTTTAACATCAGTAAGCGGTTCTTATTCTGGTTTAGACCCTAAGAGCAAGAATTGTGATTTTTCTACCAAGGTATTAGAATCGACCATCATCAAATCCCCGGCAAAAGCAAGGATTATATTAAAACTGAAAACAGGTGAGAAAGTCACCAAGCTAGTAAGAGTACGCTATACCAAGGAAGAACCACTGTTCTGGAGTACAGCCTACGTGCCTTATAAGATTTGTCCGAACTTTATTAACAATGATTTTGAGACCCGGTCTTTCTTTGAAATACTTGAACATGAATACGGCATATCACCTGATTATACGGTACGCACAATTGAAACGGTGTTAGCCACAAACCGTGACACGAATTACCTGGGAGTAGTTCCTGGCACCCCGATTAATATAATGGAAAGTGTATGCTTTTTGAAGGATGGGGCGCCCTTTGAATTTTCTCGAAGTTATTACCGCGGCGACCGCATAAAATTCATTGTGTCATTGCACAAATCTGATCAGGATATAGATCTACTGAAGGTTATTACACAAGAACATTTAGCAGGTAAATAAAATGCAAAGGAGAAAAGATAATGGGTAAAGGTAGACGAGGCAAGTTGTTGGTCTGGTTCGCATGTCCGGCAGGGGCAGGCTCAGGTACAATAATAAAACTGGAGGCACAGGATGTAATTGATGCGCATGGCTTGACTAATAAAGTGGAATTGGATGCGATTGCCTGCAACGTAGTGACAGATCTTTCTTGTGATATTGTAGTTTGCACCATGAACTTGGTAGAGATGTTCAAAAAAATGGTCACGATCCCAATAGTAGGAATAATGAATGTCATGAGCGCAAAGGAATACGAAGAGAAACTTCTCCCAGTGATTTATGAGTCACTCGAGAAGGAAGAAAAGAACGAAAAGAAATAATTTATTTTGGCAATATAAATTAAATATTACCTTGCAAAAGTATTGTTTAATATACTGAAATCAAGGAAGGAGGTGAAAATATTATAAATAAACTAGCGATGTAAGAAGAAAAGAAAGTTAAATAATTGTAGTTTAAACATCAAAAAAAGGAGAAAAAATGGATACTCTAAATTCTATTGTAACCTTCTTAACTAGTGAAATATTTAATGATGCTGCCAAGGTATTCGGTTTGGTGGCATTTTTAGGTTTGGTTCTACAGAAGAAGAAAATCGAGCAGGTTTTCACTGGTACTGTGCGCAGTATGATGGGATTTCTCATATTAATGGCTGGTGTAAATTTGCTTTTTGTTAATATAAATCCCATCACGGAGATCCTGCGCCATGGCTTTGCAGGAGAGTACGAGGCAGGTATTCTTGCCCGCGTCGCTGAAGGCCAGTCGGCAGTATTTTTCAAAGACTATGGTCCCGAAATTGGTATGATCATGGTTGGAGCTTTTTTGGTAAATCTTCTTGTCGCGCGCTTCTCGCCATGGAAGATTGTCTATATGACCGTGCACCTGATATTACAGAATGTCTGGGTAGTTTTAGCTATTCTGATCACCGTGACCCCTTGGACCCTTCCAGTCCGTGTAATTGTTGCCTCAGTGTTCTTGGGAATTTGGCAAACAGTAGTCCCATGGATTACTCTTCCATGGTCCAGGAAAGTAACTGGAAATGATGACTTTACTTTGGGTCATGGCATTCACACTTCCACTATCCTGACCGCATGGATCGCTTCAAAAATTGGCAAGAAGGACGACAGCGCAGAGAAGATCAAATTTCCTGAGCGTTTAGCCTTCTTAGATGATCCGTACATCATGACCACCATTATTTTCCTATTCCTGTTTCTGATTGGCTTGATCTTTGCCGGTCCCGATTGGGTCAGTGAGAACTACGCAGGTGGAAAGAATCCCTGGATTTGGATGATCATGTCTGCTGTTTATGGTGGTACGGGTTTATCTATCCTGCTATACGGCGTTAAAACATTGTTGTCAGAAATCCTTGCTGCTTTCAAGGGTATTGCCAAAAAGCTAGTCCCAGGTGCAATTCCAGCCCTGGATATGCCTGTCTTTTTTGGATATGCTCCTACCGCTTTGATGATTGGTTTCATTACCCATATGGTCGTTGGTACAATCATCATGTTCGTCATGGCTGCTGTCTCACCAGAAAATGTGGTTTTCCCCGCTATTGTGCCATCCTTCTTTGAGGGTGGTACGGCTGCCATTTTTGGCAATGCAACCGGTGGCAAGCGTGGAGCCATCCTGGGTGGAGTTATTAGCGCAATCCTATGTTACACCTTCCTGCCACTTGCTGTAGCTGTAGCAAATCCAATGGCAGATTATCTGCGCCAATTCTCACTTTCTGACTACACCGTGGTGTTCAATGCTATCGGTAATCTGCTCAAAGCGGTTTTTGGCACATAATTAGAACTGTTTGGTATGTAAATTTTATTAAAGTGTGGGGGGCCAACTCATATGGCTCCCCACACTTTACAATAGGAGCATTATATGAAAATTCAAACTGTTGCTGGGGATATCAAACCCGAAGACCTTGGTATAACCGATGCCCATAATCACATTTTTATTGCGCTACCCGAATGGGTTCGCAAAAAGGATTCTGATCTAGCACTCGATGATCTTGAGTTGAGCACAGCGGAATTGGAATTATTCAAACAAGCAGGGGGGCAATCCGTTGTTGACTGTACAGCAATTGACTAAGGTCGTGATGTTCTCGCTTTGCACGAAATTGCAAAAAAAACAGGCGTAAATATTATTGCTGTTGCAGGTTTCAAGGAAGATATTTTTATCAAAGCCTGGTTGGGTAATCAGGCGTTCGAAGATAAAGTAATTGAGCAACAGCTAGTAAAAGAAATAACAGAAGGAGTAGGTGATACGGGTGTTCGTTGTGGTGTTTTAAAAGCTGCGACCTCTTATAATCGTGTAACACCTCTTGAAGAAAAGGTACTGCATATTGTCGCGCGAGTCCATAAAATAACTGGTGCTCCCATTGTAACTCATTGCACCGGCGGAACAATGGGGTTAGAACAACTGAATGTTTTTGAAAAAGAAGGAGTTGACCTGTCACACGTTTCAATTGGACACTGTGACCTCAATCCTGATCCCTGGATAGCTGAAGAGATTGCCAAGCGTGGAACTTTTGTGGCTTACGATAGCGTTGGTAAAGCAAAATATCATCCCGATTCACAAAGGGTAGAGGTATTACGCACCTTAGTAGATGCTGGCTATGAACAAAATATTTTATTGGGAATGGATATTGGACGCCAATCTGATTGCAAGGTCAAATATGGTGGCTTAGGACATGGCTGGTTGTTAACTAATTTCGTCCCGCGTTTAATATCTGAGGGTTTCAGCCAACAAGTAATCAATGAATTTTTAGTCGAGAATCCTAAACGTTGGTTGTCTTTTTAATTACCTGAGTATTAGTTTAATATAAGATTAATAAAGGATAAAAAAATGAATAGAATAGATAAAAGAGTCAAAGATGTATTGGAAAAAGGTGAAAAATATTTTATGTGCTATTTGCCTATGGGTGATCCGGATTTAAAAACAACGCGCGAATTGGTGAATTTGTATATGAAAGCGGGTGTTGATTTAGTTGAATTGGGTTTGCCCAGTAATGATCCCTATTGCGATAGCCGTCAGATTGCTGAATCAAACCAGCGTTCGTTCAAGGCTGAACCGGATCTTAAGAAGTATTTTGGTCTTATCCGTGCTATCCGCAAGGACCATCCAGACGAGCCTTTCGAGGTTATGGCTTATTCAGACTTCGTTAAACAATATGGTGTAAAAAATTTCGTCGAAGAATTGAAATCTGCAGATATCGATGCTCACCTTCTGGCTAATGCAACTGTAATTCAACCAGATGTAGTTTCAGAGATGGATCCATTACTACTTCCTACGGGGATATACCGGATTAGGTTTATGCCGCATCCCTTTGATGACACACTACTTCCTGATATAGGCTCTAATGCTGCCGGGGTTATGATTATGCAATCTTTCGCTGATCAATCCGGCAATCGTCCGAATGTAGCCGAGGAAAATCGTAAATTAATGAAGAGTATCCGCGATACAAAAACCAAAGCTGCAATTACTTTTGCGTACGGTATTAGAAACCCAACTAGCGCTAGAGAAGCAGTAGAAATAGGACCAGATGGTATATTAGTCGGCACAGCCATGGTGGAAAGAATTAAAGCGGGGGATTTCAAGGCTCTGGAAGAACTCATCCGTGGTATCAAACAGGCAACAATTTCTTGATGAGTGGTAAATTCAATAACAAAATTCAAAAGTCTAGATAATGAAAGATTTGTGATCAGGATCGGATTATATGTCCGATCTTGATCATCTATATTCCCAATAAATAATTGACTAAAATAAAAATGCCATGAATAAAAACACAATTTTTCGTCATACGGAAATGAAAAGACCGGAATTTGAAGAGTTCATAAAGCATACGGACTACGCAATACTGCCGGTGGCTGCCATTGAACAGCATGGACCACACCTGCCGTTCTGCTGTGATGTGATTATTGCTGATTATCTAAGTGAGCGAATTGCTGAGGAGACTGGCGCGCTTTTAATGGCTACTCTGCGTTATACTCCATCATTTTCATTACGCCTATATCCTGGAACCGTGCGTGTGTCTGATGCTACATTTGTTGAGACGCTTGTGGACATCAGCGAGTCAATGTATATACATGGGATTAATACTATATATATTTTCCAAAGTCATGTGGGGGCTGCAGCAGCTTGTAAAGAAGCAGAGCGAAAATTGCTGCTTTCCTCACAGGCACGCATTGTTAATCTGGTTCTCCCAGGGATATATGAAGCCATGGCAAAATATTGTAAATCCAAACGCTGGCATTCAAAATATGTTCACGCAGAGGAATTTGAAACCTCCTGTGTTTTAGCGCTGCGACCTGAGCTGGTAGACATGAGCAAAGCTGTAAGTGAATACCCTGAGGTCGATCCACTTTTCGGATCCATCTCGATCCCGTGGAGTGATTTCTGCAAGAGCGGAGTTGTAGGAGATGCAACTGTTGCAACCGCAGAAAAAGGAAAGGCACTCTTAGAATTCATGGTTGGCAAGTCAGTTAATTTAATTCAGCAACATCAGAAAGGGCTTAAAGATGGAAGAAAGTATCCTTAATATTCTTTTTTCCAGATTAAAACCAATTAACTCCCGTATTCTTTTCCTTGTGCCCGCCCTGAATATTGATAATGCCATTAAGGTGAATCAAGCTCTGAATGGGGCCGGGCTCGTGGCAGTAAGTGCCAATAAATATTCAAGTGCTGAATCATTGGCTCAGGAAGCAAAACAGATGCAAGATAAATTGGGTGTGATCTCAATAGCGCTTGGAGAAGCGGATTTTTCACAGGCAGAAAAAGTGATCAAAGCCGCCCTACTTTCCAAGCCGGATCACATCAACCAACCCTTTGAATTGTCAGGTTATGCACAAGGCAGACTACACCAAGCTGGGGTTAAACATACAATCATTAATGCCCTGGTACAAGAAGCTAATCGTGAGGATCAGGTAATCATCAAAATTGGTAAAAAAAATGCAGAAAGAATTATTACTCTCCAAATCAGAGATGCTATGGAGCTCATTTCTGGATGGGGTATTAAGTCTGTAAAAGCTCAATTCACCAAGAAGGGTGTTAATTTCAATTGGCTGGCTAATATAACCAGGGCTGCAAAGGAAGCTGGTTTAGAATTGGTAGAACCAAGTTCAGGAATCACTGAGGAAAATATCAATGAGGTTATTAACACTGGCTTGAAATGTGGGTGTGCTTTCATTCTGCCACATGTATTCAGTTCTCTTATTGACAAAAGCACCGGGCTCACTAAACCCGAAGCTGTTTCTCGCATGGTTGAATTGGTAAGGCAAAGATTCATTTAATTGTAAGACAGGGTTAGACAAAATACGAATATCAACACTCTCAAGGATATGAAAGCTATGAAAGCACATACTAATAAATTATGCGCGGTAGTCACTTATAGTTACACAATGGCGCATCTTGCTGAGGAAGCTGGAGTGGATATGATCCTAGTTGGGGATTCCGCAACACGAGTATTCTCAGGGTTGCCTGACCACAGAAATATGAGCCTAGAGCAGATTTTTTATCACACCCAAGCTGTGGCACGTGCATGTAAGCGAGTAAAAATAATGGTAGATCTACCCCAAGCTACTATGGAAGAGGGAATTGAAGCAACTGTGAAAGCATCCAGGTGGCTTATTGAAGAAGGAAAAGCACACAGCATTAAAGTGGAGGGCAGCTCACAACTCGCATTGGATATCGTTGCAGCAATAGCGCATGCCGATATCCCGGTTGTTGGTCACTTCACTATGCTGGACATCAAGGATGATCGTGTACATGCTAAGCAGCAGACAAACCAAGAAGCAGTCTACCAAGCCATGCTTGCTCTTGGGAAAGAGTTTGAGATAAAGGGCGCAAGTACTCTGTTGTTATCAAAGATCCGCCCTTCTATCGCTGCTGCCATAACGCGCTCTGTTGATATCCCTACTATTGGTATAGGCTCTGGTCCGGATTGTGATGGGCAGATCCTAGTACTTGAAGACCTGCTCGGATTGACCTATCGTAATCACCCATATTATGTAAAGCAGTATGCTCAATTGGGTAAGCTTACCTCTGAAGCAATTAGATCTTTTATTTCAGAGGTGCACGAAGGTAAATATCCTGACAAATCTCATAGTCAACCCAGACAACAAGAATAGAGGAAAATGGTGGGCAATATAGATTCACGTGGTGAATATCTTAAACACATATTATGTAATATGCATGCCTCACCATTTTTTTTAAATCTGGCGAGGGGTTTAGAAAATTTCAATGGCAACAAGGATTGGTTGGACTTATATGTTCCCCTATTAACCCCCACTCCGGACAAGAAGCAAGTAAGCTCTAAAGATTTGCAGCCTATTCGCGAGAATCCTCATATCTCGGCCTTGCAAACATATCTTCAGGAACCTTATCTCATTCTTTGTGGATGTGGGGGGGCAGGTAAAAGTACGTTTCTGCATGCTATCAATCTATCTCTGGCTGGTGGATGCCTAAAAATTCCGGGTTTGGACCTTGACCGACTTTATAAAGAGGAACAATCGAGTGAAGAGATAAATGCGAATCCATTAGATAGTCAGCCAATGCTGCCGCTGAAGATTGATTTACAAGATATCACCGATCTCGCCGCTAAAACAAATTGGCGTGGTCCATTTTCCCTTCTAAATTATTGTGATGCTTATTTAAAAGAAATTGGTCTGGAAGGATTTATTTCAGAGTTTCATGAAGAATTACAGGAGATGGGTATCCAATTTCTTTTAGATGGATTGGATGATGTCGCTATCCATAATAATAACTCGTATTATCGAGTTCTTAACGAACTACCTGAATTTATCCATATATACCCTAAGAGCCGTGTTATTATCGCTGCAAATGGGGATAAAACTAATTGGGAACAAAATAAGTATTTGTCAGGCTTCACAGTTGCCGAGATCTCGCCTTTTAATAATATGCAAATCAATCGTTTTATTCAACGTTGGTTTGAATATTTTATAAGGCATAAGGTTGTTGATGAGAATGTTTCTTCGATCCAACGTAAAAATTTCCATAATTGGATAGACGCTAATATTGAACATTTCCAATTAATACAGAATCCCTTGATGCTAACTCTTATGGTTTATATAAATATCTCGGAAGGAGAATTCCTCCCTGAGACTCGCGAAGAGTTGTTAGAGAAAGCTGTGGAAGTACTCATTCATCAATGGGACTACACTGATTTGAGTATTGCAATAAAAAAATCATTGGCACATAGAGGGAGAGAAAGTGAATCATTAAGGGTTGACCAAAGTGAGTTACTCAGGAGGTTAGGGCAATTAGTATATAAAAAAACAAATGATTCTCATTCCCATACTGGACTTTATAAATTTACTTTTATAAATATTGTTTCGGATTTATATAACCTCAATCGTTATCCCAATCTCATTGATGATTTATTGGACAAGAAGCTCAGGGTAGAGAGTGGGATCTTGAATAGTGAAAAACCAGGAGTATATACATTTCCGCATCAATTGATCCAGAATTTTTTACTGGCATACCACCTATTGGAAAATGATTATCCTGCTAATTTAGTTGCACTATTTCTCTCCGACCCACAGCGCTGGCAGGATGTATTGTTACTAGCCGCCGAGAGGATAATAAGAAAAGAGCCCAAGCGGGTTTGGGAATTAATTGAAATGCTGTATATGAAAGGTTCAAATACTAAAGCTGGATCCTGGGCTGGATATGTAGCTAGTAAGATCCTAATAAAAGTTGATTATTCCCATAAAGAGGATGGCTTGAAGGTCTTACCTCAAGTGCAAAGATCGCTGGTTCGGGTACTAGAAAACAACAGCTTGCCAGCAAAGGAGCGCGCTTGTGCAGGAGTTATATTGGATAAGCTTGGTGATCCTCGCTTTCGGTCAGATGCCTGGTTTTTGCCAGATGATCCCTTTTTAGGTTTCATCGAAATATCCGAAGGTAAGTTTGTTATGGGCACTCGTGAAGAAGATATCCCACACTTAATTGAGGATTTAGGCATTGGCTCAGATTGGGATGGACTAACGTTAGGGGCAATGTTATCTAAAGAACCTAACATTGATCAATTACTACACGAAATGGACCTAGGAGCCGGTTGGGAAAACCAAGATTCTTCAATATTAATGCACCAGTGGTATAAGCGCGAGATTCCCCAACATGAGCTTTGGCTGCCTACATTTTATATTGCCCGCTACCCAGTGACCACAGCTCAGTTTCGTGCCTTTATAGAAAACAGCGGTTTTCAACCTGAGATACCGGAAGGTTTAAACGGATTTTCCAATCATCCATTATCTCACGTCACCTGGTCTGATTCCTTGCGTTATTGTCAGTGGCTCACTCGTTCATTACTAACTTGGACAGGAACTCCACAACTTCTTAAGTCGCTCTTGGCGGATGGATGGAAGGTGACGCTGCCCAGTGAGGCCGAGTGGGAAAAAGCTGCACGCGGACCGTTCGGTAGCGCAGGAGAGGCACGTATATTTCCTTGGGGGGATGAATTCGATCCTAACTTCGGAAACTTGAAAGAAACAGGTTTAAGTGATACTAGTATAGTGGGTTGTTTCCCTGGAGGTATCAGCCCTTATGGCGTTTTAGATATGGCTGGGAATGTATGGGAATGTATGGGAATGGACACGCAGTTTGTGGGGAGAGGATGAATATATTGTACGCTATAAATACCCTTACGATCCTTATGATGGCAGGGAAAACTTGATGCCGGGAGAATTGAATCTATTGCGTGTTTTGCGTGGTGCCTCATATAATAATTATCGCCGTTACGCTCGCTGCACTACAAGGCGTTCACCGCTCCCAGTATTACGTACGAGCATCTGTGGCTTTCGCATTGCATTATCACGCTTTGGCTTATAGATATAAAAGATAAAATAAACTAGAATTACCAGATATATTGGAGAAACTCATTGAATATTCAAATTGATATCTTGAAAAAGATGTACCGACTGATATTATCTATCCGTAGATTTGAGGAAAGAGCCACAGAGCAGTACCGCCTAGGAAATATTCGGGGCTACCTCCATCCCTATATTGGCGAAGAAGCCATTGCAGTTGGCGCCATCACAGCCCTGGAACCTACCGACTACATCACCAGTACACATCGGGGACATGGCCATGCTATTGCAAAAGAGCATTGCCTTACAACTATGCTTGCTGAATTATTCGGAAAAGCCACTGGGTATTGCAAGGGGCGCGGGGGCTCAATGCATGTTGCTTGCTTGGAACAGAGGAATTTGGGTGCTAACGGAATCGTAGGTGCTGGAATTCCAATAGCTACTGGAGCCGGTATGGCTATCAAGCAAAAAAAAGGTCGGGAGGTTGTACTATGCTTCTTCAGTGATGGTGCAATAAATAATGGCGTTTTTCACGAGTCGTTGAACATGGCTGCTATTTATCATCTACCCGTAATATATATCATAGAGAATAATCATTATGCTGTCACATCACCAGTGGAAGCGATGACGCTTATAAAGGACTTGTCTGTTCGCGCAACTGGATATGGGATTCCAGGGATTACGATTGATGGCAATGATGCTGTGAAGGTCTATGAGACCATGCAAGTACCCATCTCACGGGCGCGCAAAGGAGAAGGCCCCACCTTGATAGAGTGCAAGACATATCGTTTTAGTGGACATCATGTCAATGACCCGGGATTATACATGCCCAAAGAAAAGCTGGAGTATTGGAAATCAAAAGATCCGCTGATCATTATGCGAAAGTATTTACAGGAACAATCCTTAACAGATAAGGATATACAGGCAATAAACGCGCAAGTGGAAAAAAGCATTGATGAAGCTGTGAAGTTTGCGTTGGAGAGTCCGGATCCATCATTAGAAGAATTCTTGCAAGAAATAAAACCCTTATAAGAAATATTATTGTCCGAGGTGTTGAAATATGGCAAAAATACAATACCGTGAGGCTCTACGATTGGCGTTACGCGAGGAAATGTTGCATGACCCACTGGTGTTTCTGATGGGAGAGGGGATTGGTGAACGCGGTGGGTCTAATAAAGTGACTGATCAGTTATATGAAGAATTTGGTTTAAATCGTGTGATAGATACTCCAATTTCTGAAGCATCCTTTACCGGTATGGGTGTGGGTGCGGCTATTTTAGGCACCAGGCCAGTGGTTGAGATAATGTTTATCGATTTTGCGCTCCTCATCATGGAACAAGTAGTTAACCAGGCTGCAAAATATAATTTCATGAGCGGCGGGCAGGGTCATGTACCTCTGGTCATTCGTACACAAGGTGGGGTAGGGAATGGGTTAGCTGGTCAACATTCACAAAGCTTAGAGGCATTGTTTTATCATATTCCTGGTCTAAAAATGGTAATGCCCTCCTCTCCATATGATGCCAAAGGATTACTTAAATCAGCTATCCGCGACGATGATCCAGTAATATTTATCGAGCACAAATTACTCTATCGGACTGAAGGTGAGGTACCCGATAAGGAATACTTAATCCCTCTTGGAAAAGCAGATATCAAACGAAAGGGTAAAGATATTACCTTGTTGTCCTACTCCTATATGATCTTGAAGTGCTTGAAAGCAGCTGAAGAACTGGCTGAAGAAGGCATTAGTACTGAAGTGCTCGATTTGCGCACTCTTGTTCCATTAGATAAAGAACTGATTTTAAATTCAGTGAAAAAAACCAGCCGCTTGATAATAGTACATGAAGCTTGCAAGCGGGGAGGGGTTGGGGGAGATATCGCTGCAATGGTTATGGAAGAAGCATTTGATGATTTGGATGCTCCTGTAATACGTATAGCTGGAAAGAACACTACCATCCCATTTAATATAAACCTTGAGAAAGTGTGCATCCCTACGATCGGAGAGATTGTTGCGGGTGTGAAATCACTATTGAATAAATAAGAGACTATTAAATGCTGAAGAGAGAAATATGATCACAAAAGTCATCATGCCCCAAGGTGGACAAGACTTGGAAAAAGGTACAGTAGTGAGGTGGCTTAAACAGGAGGACGAGCCGGTCAAGAAAGGTGAAATCATCTGCGAGGTGGAAACCGAAAAAGCGGTTTTCGAAGTGGAAGCCCCCGCAGATGGCTATTTGCGTAAAATTGTAGTCCAGACAGGTATGGAGGCTGCTATATTCTCAGTTATTGGTTTAGTGGGAGATCCATCAGATTCTATTGAAGGTTTTACTGAAGGAGATGAAGCCTCTTCTGAACAGGATAAAGATGCACAAAATGCGGGGCAGGGCAATCGGTTAGATAAAGCTACCATAATCTCGCCTGGGAAAAAAATTATTATCTCTCCCAAAGCTAAAAGGATCGCTAAGGAGAACCAAGTACCTATAAATAAACTTAAAGGCACAGGCTCATTAGGACGCATCGTTGTTGAGGATGTGCTTGCCTACCTGGATAAGAGGGGCGCTAAAG
This sequence comes from Anaerolineae bacterium, assembly GCA_011176685.1. Taxonomy (GTDB): domain Bacteria; phylum Chloroflexota; class Anaerolineae; order Anaerolineales; family Anaerolineaceae; genus A373. The sequence continues at coordinate 55,575 of DUED01000037.1, read as the reverse complement.
ATAAATACGCGAGTGTTAAGAAAACTCCAGGTGGTCAGATGTTATTAATGGGAAAAATCAAGCAGGTTACTGCTCAGCGTATGAGCTTAAGTAAGCAGACAGTGCCACATTTCTATGTTACCTTAGCTGTGGATATGACCCGGGCGCTCAAAGTACGTGAAGAAATTAACCAAGAGAGTAATCTTTCAAAAGAGGAAGCAGTTGCTATCAATGATTTTATTATTAAAGCCTGTGCTCTTGCATTAAATGAATTCAAGGAAATTAACGCATCATTTTCTGACAAAGAGCATATCATTCTTTGGGAAGATATTAATATCGGTATTGCAGTATCTCATAAAGATGGGGTGATTGTTCCAGTTATCAAACATCCACATCAGCTACCATTGCTTGCCTTGTCAAAGCAGATCCGCCAATTAGTAAACGCGGCGCGAGAAGGTAAGCAGATCAGCATTGTGCCTGGAAGATTTACAATATCAAATCTGGGTATGCATAATGTTGATAATTTCAGTGCCATCATCAATCCTCCTGAAACCGGCATACTGGCTGTTTCTACCATTCGAAAAACAATCGGGGTTATGGAGGACAATTCATATGCTATACGGGATATGATGAATTTAACTTTATCCATCGACCATCGTGTATGTGATGGTGTACTGGCTTGTAAATTCATCAACCGGATTAAAGACTTATTGGAAACACCAAAAAATCTATTGAATTGATCGGAGGTAATAATGTCTATTGCTAATATAAAAGAGTTGCTAATAAAAGCCTCAAAAGAAAATTACGCCGTCGGTGCTTTCAATATCACCAGTCTTGTCCAGATGGAGGCAATAATTGAAGCAGCAGTGGATAGAAAAGCACCGGTAATTATCCAAACTTCGGTCACACCAGTGAAATTCCTTGACAAAGATGTATTGGTGGCGGTTTACCGCACTCTGGCGAAGAAAGCACCAGTTCCTGTGGTGCTGCACCTCGATCACTGTCGGGATGTTGATTTATGCAAACAGTGCGCCAAGGCTGGCTATACCAACATTATGATTGATGCTTCAAAGCAGAAATTCGATGAAAATATACACCAGACCAAGGAAGTAGTGGACTTCTGCCACTCCTTGCAGGGAGTTTTCGTGGAAGGTGAGCTAGGAACCGTCTCAGGGGTAGAGGACCAGATTAAAGTTATCGAAGATGAATCCAAACTTTGCAATCCACATGAAGCACTGGAGTTTGTAGAGCGTTCAGGTGTGGACCTATTAGCACCTGCTATCGGCACAGCGCATGGTATCTATAAAACAAAAAACCCAAAAGTGGATTTCGAGCGGTTGGAGAATATCTTTAATTTAATCAATGGACAAGCGGTTAGAGTTCCACTAGTCATTCATGGTGGTACTGGTTTACCGCGCGAGACCGTACAGCGATTAGTTGCCTTGGGGGGGGCGAAGGTTAACGTTTCCACTGAGTTAAAACACACCTTAATTGATACGGGGTTCAAGTACATCAACGAACACAGGGATGAATATAATCCTGGCAAGATTGATGTGGCAGTGAAAAATGCTATCAAGGAAGTTGTATATAAGTGGATCGATATCATCGGTAGCGCAGGAAAAGTCTAATAATATTTTGGAGGAGAAATGAGTGGTTTAAAAGGTATATTCTTTGACCAGGATGGGGTAATTATTGACACGGAAAAGGATGGTCATCGAGTTGCATTCAATCAAACTTTTAAATCTTTTGGTTATTCCTTTCAATGGGATGTGGGTGAGTATCATAAGCTTCTTCAGGTTGCCGGTGGGAAAGAGCGTATGAGGCACTATCTGCACACCAAGGGCTTTGGAAAGGTCGTCAAGCCCGAGGAAGAGGATGAGCTAATTAAGAAACTACATAAATATAAAACCGAAAGATTCATCGAATTAATAGAAATCGGTGCTTTACCATTACGCCCTGGAATAAAGCGTTTAATGAAAGACGCAAATAAAACTGGTGTGCTAATTGGAATTTGTACTACTTCAAATGAAAGGGCTGCTAACGCGATTGCTTATAAAATTCTGAAGGATATAAATTTTAATTTTGTACTTGCTGGTGACATGGTCAATAAAAAGAAACCAGATCCTGAGATATATAATTTAGCAATTCAGACTAGCGGGATTAACTGCGATGATTGCGTTGTAATCGAGGATTCACGTAACGGTTTATTGGCGGCTAAAGCCGCTGGTTTACGAGTAGTGGTCACCACGAACTACTATACCGAGAAGGAAGATTTATCAGAAGCGGACTTGATCGTCACATGCCTGGGGGATCCAGATGGTGAAAGAGGAAAGCTAATTAAATCCCAGAAACAATTTGAATACGATGGAATTCTAGATTTAGAACAAATCAATAAATATTTTTATTCATAAGAATCTAGAGACCTGTTGAAGATTAGATAAATAAATTTGCTATTGATTCTTATACTCGAAGACATGATTATTAAACCTTCAATGTATAATTAATCAAAGATGGTGTTTTACTCAGCCAGGCTCTGAGGAATTGGTTAACACAATACTAAGCAATATATCGGGGCTTTAAGGTTAAAAATCAGCGAAATAAGAAGAGGGCTCTTAACCTCGCGCAGCACACTTGGGGGGGTCAATGTTCGTTGGTTCACCCCTAACGGAGTGTCTCTACGAGACTCCCTCTGGTCGCCTCTGCGAGACTTCATACGGTCGTAGGCATAATGGACATCTTACTCTACTGGCTCTTAATCGGTAATTTCATTGTCATTGTTAATGAACCGACTTTCCCATTTCGGGTAAATACTATGAAAGCGTCCCTGCCCATTTGCTAAACTTGAATTAATTCATAAACAAGTTTAGAGAAGGAAGAACGTTTATGTACCCATTCTACCTTGGAGTTGACCTGAATATCAAGCGCAGTTACATGGTGCTGATGGATGCTGCAGGGGAAGTGATTGAAAAGCAATGCCACGTGTCGAGCTAAGCCAGGCAGATGACATTACGTTGATACTCAGATCAATGCTTCGATTTAATACAAAAGTTAAACAGGTTTTTTGTCTTTATTGATAATGATATTCTTTCAATTTTTATTCTGATTTAACATATTAATGAAAGCTGAATTCAACTAGCAAGTGCAACTTTGAAAGTCAAAGAGAGGTAAGCTGCGGTAAGATGAATACCTCTCCAACGACTAAATCAAAGGAGCACTCATGCAAAAATACACACAGCTTACCCATATACAAAGATACCAGATATATGCATTATTGAAAATAGGTCATTTAAAAACCGTGATAGCTCAAACCATTGGAGTACACAAATCAACCATAGGCAGAGAGATTGCGCGCAATAGGGGAAAGAGAGGTTACCGCCCTAAACAAGCCCATCAGTTCGCAATCGAGAGTCGGGATAAAGCGAAAAAGAGAATCAGCACAGCGGCATGGAGGATGATCAATTAGCTACTAAAATTGGATTGGAGTCCGCAATAAATTAGCGATCATCTTTGGAAAGAACAGATATTGCGAATCAGCCATGAATGGATCTATCAGGATAAACACATTGGTAGGTCATTATGGAGGCATCTCAGATGCCGAAAAAAGAGAAGAAAACGCTATGGCAGCTATGAAAAACGGGGACAGATCCCCAACCGGGTATGGATTGATGAGCGGCCGATGGTAGTAGAACAACGCGACAGGCTTGGGAATTGGGAAGCAGATACGATCATCAGTAAAGGCAAGCACAAAGCGATCGTGACCTTGACTGAGAGAAGAACCAGGATGACCCTGCTGAAAAAAGTGGATGACCGTAAAGCTGAAACAGTAAAACAAGCCATCATCGATTTGCTCTACCCATTTATAGATCAAACAACAACTATTACCTGTGACAATGGCAAAGAATTTACTGAGCATATCGCAATCGCACAGGCTTTGAATGCCAACGTATATTTTGCTCATCCGCAAGCCGCCTGGGAGCGTGTAACCAATGAAAATGCCAATGGCTTGATCAGACAATACTTCCCCAAGGGTACGGATTTTGCAGACCTAACCGATAATGATATTGAACGAGTTATATTGAGATTGAACCATCGTCCTCGAAAATGCCTGGGATTCTCGTCACCAGATATGGTATTCTTTCAGGAAATGAAAGTTGCACTTATTACTCGAATTCAGGATACAAAAATATTGACCTTATGCACAGGAACCAAAGACCCAGTTGACAAATGGAAATATCATCCAGATAACGATACCATACGTGCTTGGGAAGATTTCATGATATCGATGTCTAGATTATTGGAGATTGCAGAAAAATATGACTTGAAATTAGGTATGGAACCTGAAATAAATAATGTAATTGATTCACCCACAAAAGCACTAAAAGCAATTCTAGAATTTAAGAATCCAAGATTAGGAATAATCATGGATGGCGCTAATTTATTTCACTATAATGAAATTCTTCAAATGGATGATATTCTTAAGCGAGCATTTGAATTGTTGAGCCCTTATATAATCCTTGCACACGCTAAGGATTTAAAAAACAAAAATCCTATTGGATATTGTGCGGCGGGAAAAGGAGTTCTCAATTACCCTCTATATATTCATTTATTAAAAAAATCAAACTATCATGGACCATTAATCCTACATTCTTTAGATGAAGATGAAATCCAAAGCTCAAAATTATTCTTAGAATCAATTATCTGAAAAAATGCCTTTTTTTGAAAACCAAGATATTAATTTTTTTTATGAGATTGAAGGTGAAGGTTTTCCATTCTTATTTATTCATGGTTTAGGTGGGAGCATTGAAGCGAATAAATATATTATTGAAAAATTAAAAGATGTACAGAAAATTTATATGGATATGCGTGGTCATGGCAGGACATATCCTCTTGGACCAAAAGAACATTTAAACTTCAAACAATTTTCTGAAGACGCACATAATTTAATCAACCATTTGAATATTAAAAAAATCATAATGGGTGGGATTTCAATGGGCAGTGCAGTGTCAATTAGATTTGCCTTAAGATTCCCTAAACTGGTTAAAAATTTGATTTTAATTCGTCCTGCTTGGTTAAACAAAAAAAACCCGGGAAATCTGCATTTTTTCAAACTGGTTAGCGACTTGATAAAGAATTATTCACCTCATGAAGCGGTTGACCATTTATCAAGAAATCCAGAATTCAAAAATTTAAAGGGAGAGTATCCAGCCGCTGCAGAATCATTAACTAGACAAATCTTTTCAGAAAAAGCGAGGGAATATTATTATAGATTAGTGGCAATGCCATCTTCTGTGCCATATAATGATCCATATGAATTGAATCAATTAAAAACAAGAACTTTAATAATAGGTACCGAACAAGATCCAATTCATCCATTTACAATAGCCAAAGAATTGGCAGATCAAATCCCAAACGCAACTCTTTATAAGGTAATATCAAAAAGCGAAAATTTAAATATGCATATTAATCAAATAAAAAAAATAATAACAAATTTCATATCAGAAATTTAGTATAAACTTTTATATGATTAAATCCTTTAACTATGTCTAATATATAAAAAACGATTAGCGGTTATTAAAAAACATAAGCAGAAAATTGTGTCGATTATGCCAAAGAGATTATTTCGAAAAATAAGATTAAAGAACATTCTTGAACAGATAAAAAGAGAAAGAAAAGTATATGTTGAGGAACTAGCATCTATCTATAATGTTAGTACATCAAGCATTAGATTAGATCTAGCAGAGTTGGATAAATTAGGTCTTATTTCGAGAATATATGGTGGGGCAGTATTACCAGAAGATTCAATAAAAGAACAAGTAAATTCAAAGCCAAAAATTGAAATTAGTCATCCCAAATTGGAGATACGATCTAAAAAGAATCTAAAAGAAAAAGAGGCGATTGGAAAACTTGCTGCGAGTTTAATAAGCGATGGAGACACACTAATTATTGATGGAGGAAGTACGACACAGTACCTCGTGAAACACCTTGTTAATAAAAAAGGTTTAACGGTTATCACAAATTCAATACCACAAATCTCTGATCTAATGAGAATTAAAGACTCTGAAATTTATCTGTTAGGCGGTTTAATATACAATGACAACCTCGTATTATCTGGAGACTTTGCAATTGACTCACTTGATAAAATTCATGTTATGAAAGCTTTTTTGGGGATGGATGGGATATCAATTGATGGGGGTTTGACAGTTGCAAATCCTTCTGCATCTACAGTAGTTTCCACAAAAAAGAAAATGATCAAGTCGAGCGATATGCTTTATATTTTATGTGATTCCTCAAAGATAGGGAGGACTTGTTTAATGCCCGTGGCACCAGTTAATGAGATGGATTTTTTAGTAACAGATAATAAGGTTCGAACAGATTTCATTGAACAATTTAAAACTCTAAATATAAATGTAGAGATCGCCGAAACTGATTCTTCTTGATTGAATTTGTTGATTTTCAAAATCCTAATAACCAAATGTCATCTTACTGAGGAATATAGAAAACACCTTACACCTTAAATCAAAAAGGAAAAATCCAAACTTAATACTCTGTAGAATTCATTTACAAAACTTCGCCACTTGGGTAGGATATATTAATATCCTATTATCAGATATTCACATAATCGATAAATCGTTTCTTACCAGAAATCGGGCTATAATCTGAAAGAGCGAGTACCAAGGTAGACCTGTGCGGTACTGGCAGCGACCCGCAACTGGCTCCGTTAATTTACGATCTTCTGAATGCGCATGTAGAGCAGGTAGACTTGGCGCACGCCAAAGAGGTGCGTGCCATTACCAACGCGGCAGTGAAGACCGACCAGATTGATGCGTCAACTGTAATATTATTTATTGTTTTCTTTAGAAAACAAATAGGTTTTATAATCTGTATACTGATTTTCCACTTTAAAAGACTTGCCACTATTGACATTATCCATTAAATTATGAGTGCTGGCATACGGATTCAATCTAGATGAGTACCAATGACTGTTACTGATGATATAAAAGCCCGAATCGACATTGCTGACCTCATATCCGAGACGGTGAAATTGCGCCGCTCCGGCAAGAACTATCTTGGTTTCTGTCCATTTCATCCCAACACACGCACGCCCGCTTTTGTAGTCTTTCCAGACACCAATACCTGGCGCTGCTTTGGCGAATGCAATGAGGGCGGTGATATTTTCAAATTCGTCATGAAAAAAGAGGGCTGGGATTTTCCCGAAACCCTTAAATATTTAGCCAAGCGCGCCGGGGTCAAACTGGAACCGCTGACACCTCAAAAAAAGGAAGAAAACAAGCTAATCGTCAAACTGCAGCGTTCGCTGGAAGAATCTGTCACTTTTTACCGCCATCAATTATTGCAAACAGATGCTGGTAAAAAAGCACTCACTTATTTGCAATCCAAACGCGGCTTAACAAAGCAAACTATTGAAAATTTTGAATTAGGGTACGCACCCCATTCCTGGGATGCGGCGCTTAATCATCTAAAGGGCAAGGGATATTCGGATAATAATCTGCTGCAGGCAGGGCTGATCACTGAAAGACAAGGGGACAGCGGATATTATGACCGTTTTCGTCACCGGATTGTATTTCCAATACGCGACACTAGCGGGAACATGAGCGGGTTAGGTGCCAGAATATTAGATCCAAACGACGTCCCAAAATTCATCAATTCCCCACAAACGATCCTCTTTGATAAAAGCGCTCTTCTATATGGCTTAGATAAAGCCCGTAAAGCCATCCGTAAAAGAAATCAGGTTGTCATTGTTGAAGGATATTTGGATGTAATCGCCTTACATCAGGCAGATTATAAAAACAGTGTTTCCCCGATGGGCACTGCTCTAACCGAGGCGCAACTGCGTCAATTGAAGCGTTTTACCAGGAAAATTGTGCTCGCGCTTGACCCGGATGCAGCCGGAGAAAAAGCAACTTTACGGGGGCTGGAGGTTGCGCGTGAAGCACTTGACCGCAGTCCGGACATTGTTTTCGATGTGAGGGGCCTTATTCGCCACGAAGCGCGCTTGCGAGCAGACCTGCGGGTAAGCACCCTGCCTGAAGGTAAAGACCCTGACGAAATCGTTTTGAGCAATCCTGATAAATGGGGCCAGATCATTTCGGATGCCAAACCGATCATTACCCACGTCATGGACACTCTTGCTTCAGGCCGTAATCTCAATGACCCGAAAATTAAGAGCGAAATTGCCCAAAAAATAACGCCTCTTATTGAGGATGTTCCTAATGCAGTTGAGAGGGACGCATACCGCCAGCAACTTGCCCGCATGCTGAAAGTGGATGAAAGGGCTTTGCTGGCAATATCGGGCAAAAGATACCTTCCCAAAAAACGAAAAAGCACCAAACTAGCAAACTCGGAGGAAACCCAGAGCCAAATCACTATGCCTGTATCAGAACACAATAAAGCACAAGCACTGGAAAACCACTGCCTCAACCTGCTCGGCAACCATCCTGAAATGCTGTTCCAATTAGACCGGGTCTTATTGAAATATGGGTTATGGCGCTTTTCAACCCATGATTTTGAGTCAGGCGACCATCAGCACATAGCTTCCATAATTGAAGAATCCCTTCAACAGGACCAGTATGAACCAAATCAATTTATCAGGCAAAATATCGAGAAAAGTTTTTCTGACTTAGCAGAAAGTCTATTTACACCATTGAAAGCTGAAGATAAGCAGGTCTTCGATGACCTGGTACGATCATTGTTGTCCCTACGTCAATTAAGAATAAAAGAGAATATTAATCAAATCCGCTTCCTGCAGCAAGATATCCAAGCGCAAACCGATAATCCCGATTTAAGTTCATTTCAACAAGAACTGCTTAAGTTCATCAAAATCAGAGCTCTGCTTGATAAAGCTCTCTCTCAGCCTATCCAAATAGATTAGTCATACCTATTGTATAATTTATTGTATGCCCGCTAAAAAACGAAAAACTCCCCAAAAACCGGATAACAGAATATCTAAAACCGCTGATAAAAAGAAACATGCAGATATTCAAACGCTTTCAAAGGATTTTAACACTGATGGGGAACTTTTTCAAAATACAGAAGATATACATTCGGGAGACAATGAATCCAGTGAGGATATCACACTTAAAGAAATTATTCAAGATGAGAATGGTCTTGAGCTAATCGATGCTGAAAATTCCACGGAAATCCTTGAACGTGCAGATATTTCCGCTGAATTATCGCAAGACCCAGTTAAACTCTATTTAAAGGAAATCGGTCTAATCGATTTACTGGATGCAGAGAGCGAATTCAGGCTATCCACTCGCAATGAGGCGGAAAGGCGCATCAACAGTCTTCAAGCTCAATGCTATAAAGAACCCAAAGAAATAGGAAAAGATGAATTCACCGATTTATTCATTCTCATTGCGCGCGATCTAAATACTTCTTATAAAAACCTTCAAAATGTAGCCGATTCAAACCCCGAAATTGGTTTTCCTGATTTCAGCTTAATACTCTCTGAAGCACAGATGCTGCACAGCCAATGGAAAATGAACGAGCCATCTTATACTCGCAGCTACTTAAGTCTATTCTGGCAAAAAAAGGAAGCCACAACAAATTTGGTTAAAAAGGAGTTCCTAACAGGTCTAATCCAAGAAGTATATTCTCTATTCATAGCAAGCTATCTACTTCCAGGTGAAACCGCATCTGCCCTGTTCGCATATTACAGCAAGAAAGATAGAATTCCGCGTATTTCATTTTTCAAGAACCATTTAACCGTTGAGAGCGATCTTGCAAAGATAATTGAAGAAATTCATCTACTCTCAGATGAAGCAACCCAGATGTTCATCAATGCCAATCTGCGTTTAGTTGTTAGCGTAGCAAAGCGGTATATTGGTAGGGGAATATCATTTCTAGACCTAATTCAAGAAGGAAATCTGGGGTTATTACGCGCAGTTACAAAATTTGATCCTACCCGGGGATACAAATTCAGCACATATGCAACCTGGTGGATACGGCAGTCTATCAGCCGCTACATTGCTGAACAGGCACGCACAATCCGCATCCCCGTACACCTTTTCGAGTCAATTTCCAAACTCCTGCGCATTCAACGTTCATTGGTGCAAAAGCTAGGGCGTAACCCAACCTATAAAGATCTGGCGCTTGAATCAGATATTCTTTCAAGTGAAGATTCTGCTGCTATTAAAAAATCTCTCAAACATAATTTACACCTGGATGACGATCTTGAATCAAAATGGGAAGCAACTGCGCAAAAAGTGCAGCTGATCTTAAGGTCTGCTGAAGAGCCAATCTCCCTAGAGCGCCCTGTGGGGGATGACCATGACAGTCAACTGGGTGACTTTCTCGAAGATAGCGAGGTAATAGAGCCAATCGATGTTACAGTAAAAAAAATGCTCCGCAGTCAAGTGCGCAGTGTCCTAGGAGTTCTAACTGAACGTGAACGCCAGGTGCTTGAATTGCGCTTTGGGTTAATAGATGGAAAAGACCATACTCTTGAAGAAGTTAGCAACTATTTTAAGGTGACCCGCGAACGGATTCGACAAATTGAGGCAAGAGCACTTCGGAAACTACGCCACCCAAACAGAAGTGGACAGCTTCGAGAGTATCTCTCCTGAATAATCACTCCATGGATTCAAAATTTTGCTTGCGGCTTTTATTTAGACATGATATAATCTCGCTACAAATTAAGAGGTGTCTTTTACTTTTGTATACTGTCTTTTCCCTGCATTACGGCGGTGAGAACAAGACAAACTGATCCCATGAGCACTTATCAAATCTAATTATTTTCTTCTCAGAACTTACAATTTGGGTGGCTTAATTTAAATTCAATACATAATTAATTAGGAAAATCATGATGAATATAGTTGAACTTTCAAAGAAATCCCTAACCGAACTGCGAAAAATCGGCGATGAAATGGGTGTAGAAGAAGCAAAGCGAAGAAAAAAAGAATATCTGATTCTGTCCATCTTAAAATTAGAAGCTGAAAAAGAAGGCAAAGAAATGGGCGGTGGTATTTTGGAAATCTTGCCAGAAGGAATTGGTTTCTTGCGTCAGAATTACCAAATGAGCAAGCAAGACATTTATGTATCTCAGGCTCAACTACGCAGGTCCAAATTACGCACTGGGGATATGATATTTGGCGACATTCGCCCTCCACGCGAATCCGAAAAACATTATGGACTAATCAAAGTTGAAAGTATTAATTGCATCCCCGCAGAAGAAGTAAAAAAACGCATCAAATTCGAAAGCCTAACCCCTATCTTCCCCGATGAGCCCTTCAACCTGGAGACTAACCATAACATACTCTCAAATCGTCTGATCAATATGATCACCCCGATTGGTAAGGGTCAACGTGGACTGATCGTTTCACCACCAAAAGCCGGGAAAACTATCATCCTTAAAGAAATCGCTAATGCAATTTCTTCCAATCATCCTGACATACATGTAATGATCAGTTTGATCGGCGAAAGGCCTGAGGAAGTTACTGATATGGACCGCTCTGTTGAAGGAGAGGTGATTGCATCAACTTTCGATGAACCTGCCACCGCTCATGTGCGTACTGCAGAAGTCACACTCAACCGCGCTAAACGATTGGTAGAGATCGGTCTTGATGTTACTATTCTGATGGATTCTCTTACCCGCCTAGCGCGCGCCTATAACCTGGTGGTCAACCCCTCCGGGCGAACACTTTCCGGAGGTTTGGATCCCTCTGCACTCTACCCACCCAAACGGTTTTACGGTGCCGCGCGCAACATCGAAGATGGTGGGTCATTGACAATAATTGCCACATCACTGGTAGACACGGGTTCGCGCCTAGACGACGTTGTTTACGAGGAATTTAAGGGCACAGGCAATATGGAACTGCACCTTTCGCGCCGATTACAGGAGCGCAGAATTTTCCCGGCAATTGATATCGAACGTTCATCTACAAGACGTGAAGAACTCTTGATTAAGCCAGAAATCTTGAAAAAAATATGGTTAATGCGCAGAATGTATTTACAAATGATCGGCTCACCTCCCCATGGTGCAGGTATGGAACCCTCTGTAGCCACCGAAGCCATCCTAAAGCGGTTGAGCAAGACCAAGAATAATCTCGAATTTCTGGAAACACTGTCAGAGGCATTGTGAGAATTCGTTTTCCCGATCGCAAAACACCTGCTGATAGCAAAGAACCCACTGAGCCAGCCCAATCCAAATGGCTGGCACGTATCGCCTGGGCTGCAGCAATTCTCATGACGTTATTAATGGTTTTCACTATCTATCAATACATTTCCGGGAATTCTATTTTAAAACTGTTCCAGGCAGGCACACTAGCCAGCGCTAACAGCCAATCTGCAGCCAATCTGCCAGAGTTCACTGGAGCGAGTAATTTCCAATCCGTAAAACGTGACGCTAATCTGGATACAATCCTGCCTGCTGGTTCACGCAAGAACATTTTCGAATATACCGTAGAAAAAGGCGATTCAATCTTTGGTATAGCTGAAAATTTCGATGTGGAACCCGAATCCGTGCTATGGTCAAATTACGACGTCCTTAAAGACGATCCTCATTTAATATCGGCTGGCACCAAGCTGAGAATTCCTCCTGTCGATGGTGTGTTATACCAATGGACAGAGGTGGACACACTTGAGAAAATCGCTGGCACATACCATGTCGATAGCGAAGATATAATACTTTTCCCGGGCAACAACCTGGATATGACCAATCCAGTAATAGAGGATGGAACCTATATCATGGTTCCAGATGGTTATCGGGCATTTCAGCAAAGCTGGGTTGTTCCTGTAATTCCCAGCGGACAAGCTGGGGTCACGGTCAAAATCAATGGACCTGGAGCTTGCGTGCCAATTGTTACTGGTCCAGTTGGCAGCCTTTCTTTCATTTGGCCCACGCCGCACCGATCCATTTCAGGAAATGATTACTGGTCAGGGCACCAGGCACTTGATATGACCGCATATATGGGTGATTCAATCTATGCTTCCGATTCTGGGGTGGTGATCTACAGCGGTTGGATAGATGGCGGCTATGGCTACATGATCGCGATTGACCACATGAACGGATATGTTACGCTTTACGCACACTTAAGTTCTTTAAATGTGCAATGTGGTCAGGGGGTTAATAGAGGCACGGTGATTGGCTTTGCTGGAAGCTCTGGCAACTCCACCGGTCCCCATCTCCATTTTGAAGTACGCTTGAACGGTGGGTTTGTGAATCCCTGGCACGTTTTGCAATAAACGCTGCGTAGAGACTTTACAGCAAAGCAAACTCGATTTCAATTACCAGAACTTATAATAGATTAGGCGGGTCAACTTCGATGCGCCAATTTTCCAAGCGTATTCTTTCTAGGTACTTAATTGGGTCTTTACCTTTTAATATTACCTGCCAGCGGTAATATCCTCTTGCTTTTGCAAAGAAAGCCGGCGCTGGTCCAATTAGATTTAAACCTCTCAACCCCTTTTCTTCCCATAAATTCCTAATCGTCTGCGCTAGTTCTTCGGCTGCCTGCTGTGCCTTTGCATAATTATGATGACGAAATTCCAGTCGCACCAAGCGAGAGTAAGGCGGGTAGTTCAAAGCCTGTCGAAACTCCAACTCCTGTTGGTAGAAACCCGCAAAATCGTGGCGAGCTGCTCTCTGAATAGCGTAATGCTGTGGCTGATAAGTCTGCAAGATCACCCTGCCACCCAGAGGGCTCCTGCCAGCACGTCCAGCAACCTGCATCAGAAGTTGAAAAGCGCGTTCTGCTGCACGGAAATCCGGAAAATTAAGTCCCACATCCGCCAGCACCACACCCACCAGTGTTACCAATGGCAAGTCCAGACCTTTTGCCAGCATCTGCGTGCCAATCAATAAATCCGCACGGTGATTGATGAAGTGCGATAAGAGCACCTCTTGCGCGCCTTTCCTGCGCACTGTATCTGCATCCCAGCGCAATGTACGTGCATTCGGGAACATTTCCTGCACAAGTTTTTCCACTCGTTGCGTGCCGGTTCCATACTGCCGGATTTGATCGCTGCCACAGTTAGGGCATAGACGCGGTATATTCCGCTGATATCCACAGGTGTGGCAAATCAGTTTGGAAGAATCTGCATGGGATGTAAGCATCATTTCACAATGTGGGCACTCTAAAGTATAACCACACGCACGGCAAAAAACATAGGTGGCACTCCCCCTGCGGTTGAGAAAAAGGATCGCCTGCTGGTGTCTGGCAAGAACCTGCTTCAATCCCTCCTGCAGAGCAAGGGAAAATATTGAACGGTTACCCCGACGTAATTCAAAACGCATATCTACAATCTGTACCAGCGGTAAAGGCAGAGAAGCTGCTGTTCTGCCCTCTTTGTGGATTTTTATACTCGGTTTGACCAGCAATTCCCCTTTCTGGCGCAGGTATTCACGGTGAGCCAAAATGCGGTCAGGCATCTTAATGATCTTCCAGCTCTCCTGCTGAGCCCGATGATACAAAGAAATATCCGGTGTTGCTGATCCCATGATTACCGTACTACCGGTGATCTTCCCATAGGCAATGGCGGCTTTCACAGCATGATAATAAGGACGCGTTTCTGCCTGATAAAAGGAACCATCATGGAACTCATCCACTACAATCAAGCCAAGGTTCAGTAAAGGTGTGAACAATGCGCTGCGCGGCCCTATCACTACTCCCAGCTTACCCATGCGTGCCCGTCGCCAAGTATCGTACCTCTCCCCTAGCGATAGCCGCGAATGAACCAGCCCCACTTGCCCTGGGAAGCGTGCCAGGAAACGCATAACAGTCTGAGGGGTGAGCGATATTTCCGGCACCAAAACAACTGCCTGCTTACCCCACTTGAGAATCTCCGTTACAGCGCGTAGATAGATTTCGGTTTTACCTGAACCAGTCACTCCATGGAGAAGAATGGGGTTTTGGATATTTGTGGCTGAACCCTCACTCAGGACCTTTAGGATTTCCTGCCATGCGTCTCTTTGCTGTTGAGTCAATTCAGGTATTTCAGCAGGAGTGACTTCAATGTGAGCCAGGGGATCACGCCATATTTCCGTCTCACTCAATTTTATCAACTCACGCTTTTCCAGCTCTCTAAGGTCATTAGCGTTGGCGCCTGTGGTGGCATAGACCCAGGAAACATTCACCGGCAGCGGTTCCTCCAGCAGAAACTGCAAAACCGCTTTTCTGCGCTCTAATGCCTGCGTTCCTCTCCTTGCCACCATTTCCATCTTTTCAATTATGGCTTGCGGAAGCTGAGCAATTTGCGCTGTGCGGATGGTCTTCCTGCTTAATTTAGGTTCCGGTAATACTGCCCGGGTTGAGACCCAGCCCCTACGCCCCAAGGCATTTACAGCTAATTTCCAGCGCTTATGTGGAAAAGCAGCATCCAACTGTCTGCCACGCAAATCTCCGCGCTTGTCAAGCGTTGACAAAATCCGCCGCTGTAATGAACTAAGTTTTTCCTGCGGTTCTGTGAGGTTAGTTTTCAAGGAATACAATGTATCTGCCATCTGCTGAAGGCCCGGCGGCAGCATGATACGTAAACATGCAGATAGGGGGGAGAAAGTATTGTCTGCGATCCAGCGCGCAAGCTCTATCTGGCTCTGGTTCACAACCGGCAAGGGGTCAATAATTTGCAGTATTTGCTTTGTTTCTGCTATTTGCGTTTCCGATGTTACCTCAATGACAATACCCTGGACTTTTTGTCGCCCAAAAGGAATGATCACCAGGTTGCCAACCGAAATTTTGCCAATCAAACCATCGGGTATTTGATAATCAAATAATTTATAAACCTCGGGTATATTGACCGAAATTCTGGCATAGCTAGGCATCAGGTTGGAAAAATTGTCAGTTTATATTAAGCATTTATTCCGCTTTGGTAATCACCACCGCGCCATAACCCACGACCGATGATTCGTCTCCGGTGGAATCTGCAGAAGTTGAGTAATGAAGGACTTGAATATGGTCAGCACCTAATTGTTTAGCAGCTCCCAGCACAACCGCAACAGCAGATGCCCCGCATGCAAATGCTTTACCTTCTACTTCCGCTTGAAGCACTTTTTCAGGCGAAAAGCTCTCCACGCAGTGCAGCATTTCCGCATCCAGCGACTCGGCAACCTGCTTGGGGTAGAAATGCGAAAGGTCGGTGCTGGCTACCAGTAGAGTATCTTTGTCCTTAACAGCTTTTACCAGCGCATTTGCCACTTTCTGGGTATCCCCATAGTCATGAGTACGCAGCATGATAGGCAGCAATTCAAAATCCGAGATCAGCACTCGCTGCAGGAAGGGCAACTGGATCTCTAAGGAGTGCTCTTGATCATTAGCAATTGTCTCCATTTCCAAGCCGTCTTTCCGAAGCGTTTTCACCACAACATCCTGTGCATTCTTATCAATGCAAACATCTCCCAAGGGTGTGCGGTAAGCATCATGTGCGGAAGTAAGCAACTGTGCTGGAAAAAAAGAGTGAAAGGGCGAGAGGATCGCGACCAGACCATAATCTTTTCCCTGTACCGACCTGTAGGAATAGCCGGCTGTCTTGCCTGAGTAGCGATAGCCAGCATGCGGCGTGATTAATCCAATTACCCTTCCTTTAATTTCCGGTAATGACGCTTCCGCGATAAAAGAATCGATTTGCTTTCCCAGAATTTCCTGATCACCGCTGTACCAGGTACCTGCGATTGGGGAAGGTCTTACATTAGTAACTGCAGCCATCTTTTCAACCTCCTGCTCTTATTATATCGATACAAATTAAAAAAGGGTGATAGCTCATCACCCTTTTCGCGACCAATCATAAGCATATCATCAATATGGCAGGTATTTATGCGGATTAACCCTCTGCCCATTCAACATCATTTCAAAGTGCAGGTGCGGACCGCTTGAATTGCCAGTGCTGCCCATCCAGCCGATAACGCCTTGACTATGGACAGAAGAGCCACATTCAACATTCAGCTCGCTAAGAAGGTGTGCATACAGAGTCTGCCAGCCGTTGCCATGGTCAATCACGACCATGATACCGTAGCCCCAGTGATTCTCGCCGGCATACACTACTACGCCGTTATCGGCAGCAAAGATAGGGTTGCCCGATTTTCCACCAATATCAATTGCCCAGTGGTTAATAGCCGGTGAAAAATCCCAACCCGAGATATACGTTTCCGAAGTTGGCCACACAAATACCCCGGTGCCAATTGGTCCGGATGTGACTGGCTCGCAGTGTCCGGGACCTAAAACTCTAGCAACCGCTGGATTGTCTCGCCTGATGCGCGG
Organism: Anaerolineae bacterium; assembly: GCA_011176685.1. GTDB lineage: Bacteria > Chloroflexota > Anaerolineae > Anaerolineales > Anaerolineaceae > A373. The sequence goes on along the minus strand of DUED01000037.1, from coordinate 38,383 downwards.
CGCGCTCCAGTTGACAAACTCACGTGTTCCGCCCGGAATAAATATCCAGGTTCCAGGCTCAATGTTAGGGTCAGCATAATCGCCAATGGTCTCGGGATTGAGCTGGTTGCCGGGCCACTCCATGATATCTTCAGCCGCCACGCCAAAAAAGTCGGAGACGCCGTTCAGCCCATCACCTTCATTCCACTTATAGACCAAGCCATCCACCGGTAGAATATCAAGGACCTGTCCAGTTGTAAGTTTAGCAGGGTTATCCAACAGGATCTCATAATTGCCCCATAAAATCGTTTCCGGCTTTAGATTGAACTTCTCGGCGATACCAAATACCGTATCGCCTGCCTGTACCTCGTAATCCTGGATTTCAAAACGGGAGGTGGTGGGTTTATATGTGTGCATATCCAACTGGCGGCTAATTCCCTCCACCGGCGCTACTCCCTCGTAGGAAGGTAGCTCCAGGGAGGAGAGATCCTCAGCCCCTTCCGCCAGCGGGGTTTGTTCAGTCTCTGCGGATATTCTTTCACCCTTGAGGAAGAAATTGCTCATTACCCAAATGACCATAACGATCATCACCAGGGATAACAAACCAGTACCCACACGCAGAGCCAAGTCCTCCAGACCGATCTGTGTGATACGCTCCCAGAAACTGTCCCATGCCTTTAATAAATTGTGTTCTTCAGGTTGGATAGGTGTAGGAGTGGTATCCTGCAACTCGTGTTGAGCAACATCATGCGATGTTATGTTCTCGTCCATACATTTCTCAAAAAAAATCATAACATGGCGCAAGGAGGTGGTCAAGCGTGGCAATTTTAGCAAAAACGTTCCAATAACCTGCAACCATGAATATTACATTTTCACACGGGTATAATCAGTCCATGGATATAAAAACAGGGCTGGAAGAGAAGGTTGGAGAGCTGATGCGCCAAAAGGGGTTAAAACTGGCTGTGGCAGAATCCTGCACCGGTGGGCTGATCGCCCATCGCATCACTAACGTGCCTGGCTCTTCGGATTATTTCCTGGGTGGGATGGTGACATATGCTTATGAAGCTAAGCAGGAATGGCTGGGGGTTAGAGCCGAGACACTGGCGAAACACGGCGTGGTCAGTCGCGAAACTGTGCTGGAGATGGCACGCGGCATCCGCCATGCTTTCAGGAACCTGGTTGACGTGGATATGATCATCGGGCTGGCGGTGTCTGGCATTGCCGGGCCAAGCGGTGGAACACAAAACAAGCCAGTCGGTCTGGCGTGGATTGGCTTGAGCGCCAAAGAGGAGGACTTCGCCTGGAAGTTCCAGTTCCAAGGGCAAAGGGATGAAATCAAAGCGCAATCTGCGGATGCAGCGCTTGTGAGATTAATGGAATACTTGAAACCGTGATCCTCAAACCGACTTATTTAAATAAGGATATTCAGGAATAAATACCGAAATCCAAGAATCATGGTTCGGTGAAGTTACAGTTAAAATAGGGGAGTGTTATCTGAACACCACATATAAAATAACATCACATAGACTATGCAAATGCAATGGATAATTATTCTTAATAAGCCACCCCATCCAATCATATAACTGTTGTTACCTTGCGTAAAGCATAGCATTGTCTCAAATAAGTGAAAACCTTTCCACGTTTAATCCTTCCTGACGTGACATTTTGTGCTTCGCGTTATCCAACAGTACCTGGCTTTCTTCCTTTTATAATCATCAATCCCCAAAAATTATCACTAGGTTCATACCGCGTGTCCAATTTTTCTGTTAATCGCGAGAGCTGCATAGCAGTTTAGTAAAGAAATGGGGTAAGATTTTTTTACTTTTTTATTATCCATATTATATGAATAATCCCATTAAATTCAATAAACAGGAGTGTATCAGTTTTGGTTTATGAAACTCGCTTTGAACTTTTGGTAAAACTTAGGGAAATACTTTTAATAAACAGAATCTTAAAAATTTCTTTAATTATTTAAAATAAATAAAAAACTGTTATATAATAGTACTTACTAATACTTAATAAGTATTATTAATTGTTATTAAGTATCTCCAAAACCATGAGACAAACATGAAACAAATCAAAACAATCACAGCAACCGAGATGGTGGGTATAAACCGTACAGCAATAATAGAACTTATACGACGGGAGGGACCAACATCACGTACGCATATCGCAAAAACTTTACATATAAGTTTACCAACCGTCATGCGAATAGTTGGTAAATTAATTGAAGAGGGATTTGTTCGTGATTTTAATAAAAAGGAATGGAGCGGTGGAAGAAGGCGCTCATTAATTGAATTTGATAAAGAAGGACATATAACCATAGGTCTTGACTTGGGAGGGACTAAGTTCTACGGGGCCGTAACTGATTTGGGCGGAAATGTTCTTTTCGAGGAAACTGTGCCAAAGCACAGAACGAAGGGTGAAGAAAGTTACACTTTAGTAATCGATTTAATCTCCCGCCTTTTAGATCAGGCAAAAACAACTGGGAAAAATATTTTGGGTATCGGCATCGGAACCCCAGGAGTGACTTTCCACGAAAAAGGCATAGTTGAGTGGGCACCAAGTCTTGAATGGCGTGATTTTCCTTTAGGAAGCCGGATCAAAGAACATTTCAGTCTCCCTGTAATCATAGATAATGATGTGAACCTTTCTGCATTAGGCGAAATATGGTTCGGCGCTGGAAAAGATGTGGACAATTTAGTATGTATATATATTGGAACAGGAATCGGAGCTGGTGTAGTAATTGATGGAGCTTTATACAGAGGCGCACATCAAATGGCAGGGGAAATTGGTTATTTACTGCCTGGAAGAGAATATTTAAAGAAAGAATATCATAGCTTTGGCGCACTGGAATTACTTGCGGCAGGCACTGGAATTGCTACTCTTGCTAAGAAAACACTTAAGGCAAAGAAAATTAAAGTTAAAAATAACCTAATAACTGCTGAGTATGTATTCCTGGCTCATCGACGCGGCGAAGCATGGGCAACAGAAATAATTGAAGAGGTTATTGATTATCTTACTATCGCAATTGCAGCTGTTGCCACCTTTTTTGACCCGGAATTGATAATACTAGGTGGTGGTGTGATCCAGTCAGCCGATCTGCTCATTGGTCCTATTGTAAATCTCATTTCTGGGAAGATCCCGTATGTTCCACCAGTTGTTGCATCTTCTCTCGGTCATCGTGCGGCAGTTCTTGGGGCAATGATCAACCTGCTTCATAATGTCTCTGATTTTTATGTTGTGCGTAAATTAACATAGTGTTGGTAAATCCAAATCTGCATATTTTATTTACAAAGGAAGGAGGTGGAGTAAACAATTCTAAAAAATTCTTATCGGTTTTTTAAAAAACAAATAAATTGGAGGAAGAAAATGAAATCTAGAAAGTATGTTGGTTTATTGATCCTAATGGTAGCCGCTCTTCTAATTAGTTCCTGCGGTGGTGTAGAGGAAGTGTCTGTTGCCGAGGAAGCACCTGTTGCCGAGGAAGCACCTGTTGCTGAGGAAGCTGAAGTAGAAGAAGTTACTTTAGACATAGACTGCTCACAATATAGCGCTGAGTATGCAAAAGGACCAAATGGCGAGGACGCTACTCCTGCTAGTGAGGTAGAGTTAACATCGGAAGAATCCGCAAAGATTAAAGAAGGTAACTACACAGCAGCTTTATTATGGGCTGGTGCGGGTGAATGGTATAATGGTTTAGCCGATGGGGCAACTGCAATCTTCGAGGAGCTTGGAATTGAGATAGTAGCAACTGCAGATGCAGAATTTGACCCCGCAAAGCAGGCAACTGATGTTGAAACATCCCTAGCATTAAATCCAGATATTATCCTGACATTGGTTGTAGACCCGGTGTCCGGTGCACGCGCTTTTCAACCAGCCGTGGACAAAGGTGTAATTCTGGTTTTCGCAGATAATGGCGCAGATGGCTATGTGGCTGGAAACCAGTACGTTGGTATTGTAACTGGAAACCATTATGGTATGGGCCGTGGTGCTGCTGATTTAATGGCTGAGGCTTTAAACGGAGAAGGCGAGATTGGTTTCATCTATCACGATGCTGATTACTTTGTTACAAACAACCGTGACCGCACATTCTACTGTACGATAAAAGAACAGTATCCGGATATAAAAATCGTGGCTACTGGCGGCTTCACTGAGGAACCAAAGACCGAAGAAGTTGCTTCCGCTATGCTAGTGCAGCATCCTGAAATTGATGGCATCTATGTGGCTTGGGATGTGGCTGCTGAGGGCGTGATCGCAGCACTACGTGCCGCTGACAGAAGTGATGTTATGGTAACCACTGAGGACTTGGGCGCAAATAATGACCTTGATATGGCCTTAGGGGGGAATATGTATGGTAAGACTATCGATCTACCATATGATATCGGCGCCATTATGGCAAAGATGGCGGCTTATCAATTACTTGGAAATGAAGCCCCGCCATTCGTAGTGGTTGACCTTATAAAGGTAAAAAAGGATAACCTTGCAGAGTCTTGGCAACGTGCTTTAAATATGCAACCACCAGAGGATATTCTCACGGCTTTAGAACAATAATATATATGAATAATCTCGGGTGGCTCTAATTATTAGAACCACCCGAGACCCTTTTAGGAGGATTTTACATTGCTTAAGCGAATATATAAAAAGATCAACTCTCTTCAATTACGCAATTACATTATTTATATTGGCTTCATTGTAATTTCTTTATTCTTTTCCATTACCTTGCGCGACCGGGGATTTCTTTCCAGCGATAACATTATGAATATTCTTCGTCAGACTGCCATGGTATCAGTTATGGCAATAGGTATGACATTTACTATAACTGCTGGCGAAATCGATTTGTCAATTGGATCCACAGTGGCACTATCGGCTCTAGTCACAGCTTTACTTCTACGAAAATACAGCATAGTCGTAGCTGTTGCTTCTGGATTGTCTGTTGGATTAATCACTGGACTTATAAATGGTTTTATCACGACAAAAATTCGTATCCCGGCTTTCCTGGTTACATTAGGTACAAACAGCATAATAAGCGGCTTAGCGCGATCAATAACTAATTTGCAAGCCGTACCAGTAACAAATGAGACTTTCAACTTTATATTTGGTTCAGGAAATGTTGGTTATCTTTCGACACTTTTTATATGGACGATAATCATAACGATTCTTGGCCATATTCTTCTGAAGAAAACGCCATTTGGAAGAGCGGTTTTAGCAACAGGTGGAAATCGATCTGCTGCCAGGTATTCTGGTGTACGAACTGATAACATACGAATAGCCGTGCTTGTCTTAAGCGCGATTACGGCCGCATTTGCAGGAATTTTATTCACTGGTCGTTTACATGGTGCAAGATATACATTAGGCGGAGCAGATTTACTTACTGTAATTGCAGCTGTAGTTATTGGTGGAACTGCTTTCTCAGGTGGAAAAGGATCAATTATCGGCTCAATTATTGGTTCCATCATTATGGGTATGTTGAATAATGGGCTATTGCTCATGGGATTAACAGTTTCTGAACAAATGATAGCAAGAGGGTTTATCATTGTAATTGCAGTATCCCTTAGTCTTCGTGAATCTATTGAAAGGTAATTTTAAAAAAGCGGAGGATGAGGAAATGTTTCTGAAAAAATTGATTGAGCGCAACCCGAATTTTATAAAGAGTGCTATTGCACTGCATCAGAGTAGGAAAATTCCTGCCAATAGTGTTGTTCTCGACTTAGACATGATCAATAAAAATGCTGCCATCATAGCGGCGGAGGGGAAGCGTTTGGGATTAAAAGTTTTCCCAATGACCAAGCAAATCGGTCGTAATCCTAAAGCAATGGACATTTTGGCAAAGAATGGGCTAGATGCTTATGTTGCCGTAGACATGACTGGCGCATTACCAATAAAGGCAGCCGGTTATATGATTGGACATCTTGGACATCTGGTCCAAATCCCTAAAGCCGAAACCGATGTGGCCGCCTCTCTCGAACCTTACTACTGGACTGTTTTCAATTATGAAAATGCAAAGTCTGCTTCAGATTCTTCGAGTAAGCTAAGTAGGGAACAAGCATTGCTTGCAAGAATCTATGCACCTGGAGATACATTCTATATGGGCCATGAAGGAGGTTTCAGAGCTGAGGCGATTGTCAAAGTAGCAGATGAATTAGATAGCCTCTCACATGCATTTTTTGCTGGAATCACAACTTTCCCGGCACTTTTATTTAACATAGATTCAGGTGAAGTAGAACCCACTCCCAACCTAAGAACACTTGAGAAATCAGCCAATGAATTGTCGAACGTTGATCGTAAGAATATCGAGATTAATGCTCCTGGAACAACATCTTCTGTGGTAATGGAAATTCTCGCATCAGCAGGAGCTACTCAAGTCGAACCGGGACATGGCCTAACTGGAACCACTCCTTTGCACGCGGTTAAAGATTTACCAGAATTCCCAGCTATACTTTATTTAACTGAAATCTCGCACGTCTACAATGGACACCCTTATTGTTTTGGGGGTGGTTTATATATCGATCCGGTTTTTCCAGATTATGACGTGAAAGCTTTAATAGGCACAGAACCTGACGATGCTATAAAGAATCAGCTATCTGTCAATCTCCCCCCTACTAGTGCAATTGATTATTATGGAATAGTCACAGATGAGGGCAGTGAGAAGGTTCATGTTAATGACACAGTAATATTCGGTTTCCGCCCGCAAGCTTTTGTCACACGCACTTATATAGTGCCAGTATCCGGTATTTCTAAGGAAGAGCCAATTGTGAAAGGCGTTTATACAAGCGGCGGCAGAAAAACAAATTGGCCCCAGTGGTAGAAATTACATAAAGTATGATGAATAACAAATCAAATCCTATTCTATCGACTTTAGGTATTCATAAGTCCTTTAACAGCGTGGAGGTTCTGCACGGCGTTGAATTTAATTTACGTAAAGGGGAAATACATGGTTTAGTAGGAAAAAATGGTGCTGGAAAATCAACTCTAATGAAAATTGTCAGTGGTGTATACACACGTGATGAGGGAAGAATTCTGATAAAAGGTAAAGAAGTGGATTACGATACACCTGTTGGTGCTATGGCAAATGGAATTGCGATGGTTTTCCAAGAGTTCAGCCTTATTCCGACTATGACAGTGGCACAAAACATGTTTCTAACTCGGGAACCTATGAAAGGAATGTTTATCGATGAGGACCAATCATATAGTGGGGCTGTTGGCATATTTCAAGAACTTAAAATTATCATCGATCCAAACATCGAATTGTCCCAATTATCCGTGGGTAAAAGACAAATAGTTGAAATCGCAAAAGCAATAAGCCAAAATGCCTCCATTCTTATCATGGATGAGCCTACTTCATCTTTATCAAGCGTAGAGATTCAATCTTTATTTACGTTGATACGCAGATTAAAAGAGGAAGACATTTCTATCATTTTTGTATCACATCATCTTAATGAGGTGATGGATATTTGTGACCGCGTTACAGTGATCAGGGATGGAAAAATTGCTTTATCAGATAAAACCTCGATGTTGAACTTAGAGAAAATCGTTTCAGCAATGGTTGCAAAGAAAATTACAAAATATAAATTACAATCAAAACAAAAAATCAAACGCACTCATCCTTTACTAGAAGCGAACTCTATAAGCTCAAAAAGTCGCTTCAGTAATGTCACTATTAAACTTTACCCAGGTGAAATTTTAGGAATTGCAGGTGTTATGGGAAGCGGCCGAACTGAGCTACTGAAATCGATTTACGGAATTCTACGTTTAGATAAAGGCAAGATTCTAATTAAGGGTAATCGTGTAAATATCACCCATCCCGCTCAAGCTATTGAGATGAGCATTATTCATGTACCAGAGGATCGGCGTAAGAATGGTGTGATTTATGGACAATCTTTACGGATGAACGTGTTACTTCCAATTTGGAAGAAGTTATCGAAAAAATTCATTATTCAAGAAAATAGGGGGAAAGTAATTGTGGAGAAACTTATTCACGAATTAGATATCAAGACCCCCAACATTGACCAACTTGTTGAGCGATTATCTGGCGGAAATCAGCAGAAAGTGGTTTTTGCTAAAAGTTTGTCCTCGGAACCGAATATTTTATTATTGGATGACCCCACTGTTGGAGTTGATATTGCCACGAAAAAAGAAATTGCCCAGATCATCCGAAGAATTGCTGGCAAGGGGAATGGCGTGATTATTGTTTCTTCCGAAATGGCTGAATTGGCTGAATTGTGCGATCGCATTTTGGTTCTACGTAGAGGTAAAATTATTCAAGAAATTGATAATATGCCTGAAAAGAAAGTAACAGAAGAGATGCTCTTACGCGCTATACAAGGTGAAAGAAAGAATAAATCTAGCTAGATTATGATTTTCGTGAAAACACAAACCAACCAGCATACTATGTGTGATAGTTATTTATTTAACTCATAATATGAGATTACAGAAATATTATTAATTATGTAAATACTAAAGCAAACACTTGTCCATATTTTTATCATCCCCCCAGGCGCGCGCGCTCTTCCTCTACAATCTTGGCATCCAGTTTCAGGGACATAGGGGTGAAATCAAATCACAATCTGCGGATGCAGCGCTTGTGAAACTACTGGAATTTGGTTAATTCAGGGAAATTTTCAAAAATGACAATACATTGTTTGTTGATTTTATTTTTTGAATATTTGGGCTCTTTCTTTCTCTTGTCTGCATGAACCCAAGCCAATGGTTTTTTTTCTCGCGCAAAATTTACAATTTGCCCTGTGCCCCCCACGCCCCCAGGCGGATTTCCATCCCACACGGCTATTAGCACATCACATTTATTCAGTACATACTTTCCAGCGGCAAGATAAGAATCTTCCCGGGAGTTGGCTGCCGGCATGACAGCAACATCAACGGCTTTTTCCATAAAGATTTCGAATTCCTGTTTAGACTCATCACTTAGAAAGTCTTTCGCATATTTCTCCGTATCAAAAGGAAGGACAGCAAATAACTGTCCTCCAGGTGTTGCGAGTACTTTTTGTGCTATCAACCGGTCAGCCCCTTCAGCTATACTGGAATAACACACAAGCTCATGACCGGGATATTCGTGGCAAATCCGGTTTAAAGCTTTGTCAATTCCCATCATCACGCTTTGGTTATTTATAATCAGTCGATGACCAGTTGCCCCGATGACAATTTTTTTATGTACCATTGAAATTCTTCAGCTACGACGCCTTCATTTTTTCCAGTGCATATCCTGCTTTTGCCAGTATAAGCGGAATTGCCCTTATCAGCGTGTAATCCCGATTTTTAGCTATTTCAGATAATCTCTCCCATTCTTTGATATCTGTATGCGTTTTATACTTTTTTTCAGTCTTATCGGCATGTTTCCATCCATCAGACAGCTTCTGATTCATCCAGCGTTGATGTTCAATCTGCGCAAGTTTTTCAAAATCATCACCAGGAAATTTATAAGGCCGTTCATTACTACGAGCAGGACGCATAACATACCCCGCCTGGTTCAATTTGGTGGAAATATGGCGCACATAATTGCGGTTTTGTTCCTTTTCTTCATCAGGTAGTTGGTCATACGGCAACAGGGAGCTGTGCAGTTTCTTTTCTTCATCAGTATGCGGACCATAAGAATAGCCATTGGTTTTCAGTTCTTCACAATAAATTTCGTGGGTGGCCTTAGCCAGATTTTCCAACAACTCTCCTTTCAATTCGATTTCCTGGACGATAGATAGAAAATCTGCGGCGTCCACATGCAATTCCAACTGTCTTTCCGGTGGAAGGCTCGACCGTTCATATGCGGTCGTATTTGCCAACGAGCTCATAGCCAGGATCGATTCCATGGACCGTACGCCGTGTTTATACATGCGCGTCTTTAGAAACGCGCGCAAGATGCCAGGATCAATTCGCGCATCCTGTTTTTGGAGAATTCCAGGCACATTATGCTTGATAAGTGATCGCAGCAGGATGGCCCTGCGCAGAATGTAATAAGGGTCAAGGTTAATATCTCCTTGCGGATTTGGTCCCACTACATTCAGATAACCCTTTAGTCTGCTGACAAAGTCGGGGAGCTTGGACATATGTTTTTCATTTTCGCTGAGATCCATGCCAAATTTATCTATGCTGTGACTAGTACCACCCGCAAAGACGAAGATACAACGCCCAATCGGGTGTATAATCTGTCCTTGCTGGAATACACCGTCCTGCATTGGCACCAGGAAATAACGCAGCCAGCCAAGCGGTTGGCCGTCCCGCGTAGTATCAAATTCATCCCAGAATACAAGCGGGATCTTGCCGGAGATAGTGGCGTCACGAACCTGGTGAAAAGCATCTAGGAGGTCATCTAACCCCACCAATTGGGAAAGATTGAATGTCAGTGTCGCGATATCACTCATGATGGTTTTCGCTACTTGCCGCACTCCAAATGATTTCCCGGCGCCTGGAGGTCCAAATACAGCGATTGAAAGCGGTTGTTTTTGTGCGCACTGGCAATATTCGGATATCAAACGCTGGATGCCGTGAAATGCTTCAATTTCAAGGCGATCCATGGTACAAAGGGCACCAAACTGCCCGATGGGTACATTATTTACAACGGACTGAATGCCGAGTTTACCGATTTGAAACGCTATATTTTCCAGAGATTCAGAATAATTTTCTTCCAGAATGGTCCAGTAATTGGGCTTCTGCAAGGATGATGCTTGTGATATGCGAGGTTCTAATAAAAAGCGGGTGGGATCTTGAATGGATACTTGTGAGACGACCTTGGAATCTTGTAATATCCCTTCAGCGAATTTTTGTATTGGAAAAAATAAATCCGCTTCTGAGGGATGCGCGCCTCGCAAACCATAGCCCTCACTGTGCAAGGTTCTTATGGCAGCCAAACCCCGCTGCGCTCCGCTGACCCAGTCAGGTTTTTCTTGTTTGGCAGTCATTATCTGGTAAGCTTGGGTAGCGGTCATACAAGTAGTGTATCCAACCATTAGTCTGGGGTATTGCCGCTCCCACTCCCATTCCATGTTGAATGGATCAAACAGGAGGATAACACTCGCGTTTCCATTATCTTTAGTTAATATGATTGATCCGGCAGCATCCAAAGAAATGATGACACATGCGGACTGAGTCAAACCGTTGATCTGGGGATTATGCGTCAATTCCCAAAGGACATCCTGGGCGGTGGATTCCCAGGAGAGACCGCGGCTGATCTGCACAGCGGAGCGGCGCAGGTCATTAATGGTAGTGATGACAACCAATCGTGTGGGATGTTCTTTTATCAGCTTATGCCATAGTTGTCCCTGCGCAACGGGAGGTGACATCTTGAGGATAATCCAGGGTTCATGATCCCTGGAATTGACTGCTTGCGGCCAGATATCTGGATTATCACGGAAGCCCAGATTGCCTTCACTCAACACCACCAACTCTGCTGACGGGTCATCATCAACCACCTTTGTCCCGCCATTCACAGAAAACTTAGTGTCCGTACTGGCGCTTTTGTATCCCAGAAATGTTGAAACACGCCAGGCTGGTTTTTCTTTGTTGGGAGATGGGCTGCTTGAAAAAGGGAAAGGAGCCCAGAGGGCGTAGGAATGATGAAAGCGTTTGTCACCTGGTAATATCCTTTTATTGATAAGTCTATTATTTCGTACTTCAAAGCGCTCTTCCCTATTCTCCAGTTGAACGATTTCCTTGACCAAATCAGCCAATAAAACGGCTCCGCCGGGTTGATCATACGCGCTGGAATGTAATTGCTCATCCCAGGTAGATTTACCACCCATGAATCCGCTTGTTGTAGCTATGTTCCAATCAATAGTCACATCACCGCTAACTACCACTATTCCAGAAGTCTTTTCTTTTTTTTCCATTGTTACCCTCTCTTCTATCCAACCATTACCCATCCATACACTGATTAGCGTATTTCTTTTCCATCAACCACAACGTCTAATTTAAGTCAATATCTAATCCTGTAAGGCGCATCGGCATCACTCTGGTTGACGCAACAGCCTGATTGCGAAAACTATATCGCGGAAATGATTTTCAATAATAACTAAACCTGCAATAATTGACACCTTTTCAAGAAGTGTTTTTACTACAATTTCGATTGCTTCACTTATACTATATTTGTGAATTTTCATCGCTCCATTTCTCTTTCCTAAACTGATTGCTAGCATTTTCAATAAACCACTTGGAAGACACACCCTAAGGCTGTATGTTCTTTATGCGGTTTAATGTGGGTTCGTTGCACAGGAACGAGTAACCTCATTGCTTAATCATTTCTTTTCTTCATCTTTTCTTGAACTCTCGTCCCATATTGAATGTTCTTTTGAAATTAGACTTTCAACTCTTTTAACTAGAATTGGAAAATTACCTTCATTTTGGTCTGGTTCTGCATTTGATAAAAATAAATACTTCTCATGTTTTAGGGTTTCTGCAGTTGTTCTATAGTTGGTCCACAGCTCGTTGAAACGGAAAGCCGTCATTATTCCTGATGTGATTACTACTATTATTCCAATTATTTCTACAAGAATTTTCAATTGATTGTCTTCGGTCGAAATCTGGCTAACTAAAAAAGGAACACACGCCGCCGAAATAATTTGTAATATTTTTAATGTGTAGTAGTATTTCTTATTTTCACTACTTTTATCTGAATACCATTTGATTTGGTTATTTAATCGATTATCTAGATAATCTGTCTCATTCATAATTTATCCACCTTTCCTAACAGTATTTATTAAACGCTGCACAAACCTTTATGAAAATCATAATGAGGGAAGAAAAGAAAAACGTCTTTTTGCAATCTCACTTCTATTCAGCAATAAAAAATGATGGGGTTTGTTGAGTCTAATCAATCAAGAACTCCCCAAATCTGGATCGTACTATCAAATGAACCCGTGACCAGTAAGGTCCCATCGGAGGATAAAGCCATACAGCTTATGGAAGATTCAGACCATCCTAACTCTTTAAGAAAATTCCCTTCTGATACTCCCCACAGAAATATAAATTTTCCACAACCGGAAAGCACCTCGCCGTCTGGGGTGAAGGACAAGCTGTTGACCCAATTTTGGTCTTCAGAGGATTGTTCTACATCGTGAATCAAGACCCCGTCTGAAACTCGCCACAGACGTACTATACCTTCCTGATCACTGGTAGCCAGCATACTCCCGTCTGGTGAGAAAGCCAAGCTGAGTACCTCACTAGTATGTCCTTCTAGGGTGTTGAGCAATGCTCCGTCCGTAACCCGCCACAACCGCACTGCATCTTCGTGTCCAGAAGCGAGCATGTTCCCATCTGAAGAGAAGGCAACGCTGGTCACCCCTTCAGAGCCTGATTCTAGTCTGTTGAGCAGTGAACCATCCGAAACTCGCCACACCCGCACTTTTCCATCTGCACAAGCGGAAGCAATCAGGCTTTTATCGGGGGATAAAGCAATACTGGATATTGCGGCGGAGTCCCAACCGCTGCTGGCAACTTCTTCCCAATCCGAAACACGATACAAGCGTAAAGCTCCCCCCATAGAACTGTATGCAAACAAATTCCCGTCCGGAGAAAAAGAAACGCTTAATACTGAAGATACATAAATATCTTCCAGGTCTTCGAGCACCTTTCAATCTGAAGTACGCCATATGCGCGCAGTGTTATGTGCAAATCCGGCAGCCAGCATGCTTCCGTCAGGGGAAAAAGTAACGCTGCTTATCCAACCAAGCTCCCGGTTTAAGTCGGCTGGTAATATTTCAAGCAAATTCCCACCTGGTATCTGCCAAAGCCGCACTGTTCCATCCGCGTGACCGGAAGCCAGGGTGCTCCCATCCGGGGAGAATGCAACAGCATTTACATATTTATCATCAAAATCATCCGCTATTCTAAAAATACCAAGCAGTTCTCCATCAGAAACCTGCCATAACCGCACCTCGCCATCATTATGGACAGAAGCCAGCATTGTTCCATCTGGAGAAAAGGCTGTACAGTCCGCTAATGATAAACCCCCGGGGTAAAATAGGTTGCCAACAAGTTTCCCGTCTGATACCCGGTACAACTTCACAGAGAAATAAGAGTAAACATATGAATGGAAAGCCAGCATACTTCCATCAGGGGAAAATGCAATAGCCCCTGCAACGCCTCTGGAATACCCTAGGGTATGCAGCAGTTCGCCATCTGAGACTTGCCATAACCGCACTTTGCCATCCTCATGGCCGGTAGCCAGGACGCTCCCATCCGGGGAAATGGAGAGGTTCGTTCGGTTCATTTCAAAACTTAATGCAACGTCAAAATGAATAATTCGTATTTCATTAAGTTCATAATTTCCATCAGTTTGATCAACTTGCATAATATGAATATCATTTGAGGTCGCAAGAGCGATCACATCCTCTACTGGAGAATATGCCAGTTCATGAATAACCCCATCATCCCAGCGCACCAACTCAATGATCTGGTCAACATTTGATGCATTAATGGCTTCAATCTCATCAGCTACAGAGGATAGCCCGCCCCTAATAGGGTATTTCACAGCAGGTATTTCAGTTGCAGCAGGCATTCCGGTTGAGGTCGGTTCTTTTGTGGATATTGATGAAGAGATAGCCGCATTTTCAGTGGGCTTTGAATCCTTTGTGAAAATATCCGTATTCTTGACCAGGACATAAGAAATCACTAATACGGCTGCTGCAGTAAGTGCATAGGAAATCCGCCTGGTTGTTTTTGGCATGGGTTTAACAGGTGCTCTCTTGCGTGCCTTTTCTGCAGCTTTCGGTTTCACCTCTGCTTTCACAGATGTGCTTTTCAACACCTTTTCAGGCCGTTTTCGAACAAGGGAAGGTATTCTTATCAGCGGTGGTTTGGTGGTTTTTTTCTTTTTCTTTTCTGCCTTTTCCTTTTCAAGGCGTTCTAGTCTAGCTCTTTCTAATATTCTGTTCAACACCTCGACGAGCTGATCTACATCGGTGCTGAATCGGTCGCTAATGACGAATGCCTGCCGCCCGAGCAAGTGAACGGATATCATCAGGTAATTTTGTGGCAGTGGGCATTTTTGCTCCCTGGACAAGGACTGGCAGTACTGTTACTTCACGCTCTAAAGCAGCCTTTATTTCTATGCGCACAAAGTCGCCCTCATTGTCTAATCTTCTCTCCCCGCTGGAGTCTTTTATTCCCAACCACTGCGGTCCGATCATTACGATCAGCACATCACATTGCTGAACCGCTTTTTCAAGGACTTTTACAAAATCTGTGCCCGGTTCAATGGTATCAATATCCATAAAGATTTTATCTTCGCCAAAATTGGAAACCAAACTATTGTAGATAGCGATTGCAAACCCCTTCGTATCTGCTCTGCGGTAATTAAGCATTATCTTGCGAGCCATCTTTAATGATCTAACCCCAACCTTATTTCCTTTTTAAATCTAACCCATTTTCAAGTAATAACAAATCCCACTAATACATCCTTTAAATTGTTCATTTGAACTGATTAACATATAAAAAATTATTAAGCGTTCAGTCAGTCCTTAACCTCGATTTTGCATTAGCCTACGGGGACGATGATTTTTTATATTCGTTGTCAGTAATCCCTCCCTGATTTAGAACGTAGGAATCAACTATTACACATATAGATAGGCCCGAATAATGTTATATACATTCTATCATTATTAGATGCCTTTTTTATGCCTACTGGAATATATAAATCCTAAAAATTTAATCATCCCCCCAGCCGCGCCCGCTCTTCCTCCACAATCTTTACATCCAGCTTTTTGAATAACGGAGTTGGTTCGCATAACTTCCGCCCGGCTGCTAACTGGCTGGGTTTCCACCCACCTTTGGCTTTCTTTGGATTGTAGCGTAAAACATTGTGTTCACCGAGGTTGTCCTTGATAGTCTGTGTTTCCTGCTCACCGAACAACTGATCTTTATATCCCAAGTATGCGTGCAGCTGCTGACTGGAGAAAGGCAGATAGGGTGCAAAGAGTATTTTGAGTGAATCGATGGCACGCAAGGCAACATAAATGGAACGCGCGGCTTCCGCTTTGTCATGCTTAATGGCATGCCAGGGCGCGGTCTGGTCAAGATATTTGTTAACCTTACCTGCCAAGCGCATGGCTTCTATCAATCCAGCACGCAAGTGCACGGCTTCAATCTCTTTAGCGACGGTCTCAAAACCTCCCTCAATCTCTTGCAATAGGTCTTTATCCTGCGAGGTCAGTTGACCAGGGTCAGGCACCACGCCCTGCCAATGATTGTAGGCAAAAGAAAGCACACGGTTAGCCAAATTGCCCCAGGTGGCAACTAATTCGTTGTTATTGCGCTGGTAGAAATCCTCCCAATCCCAATCGGTGTCACGCGTTTCGGGCATGATATTGGTCAGATAGTAACGAAGTGTATCCGGATCGTAACGGCTGAGAAAATCGCGCCCCCATACTGCCCAATTGCGGCTACCTGAGATCTTCTCACCTTCCAGGTTGAGGAATTCATTGGCAGGTACATCATAGGGCAGCACAAAAGATGCCGGTTTCTTTGATCCATACAGGGCATCAAAAGACTTACTGCAGCCGATCAGCTCTGCTGGCCAGATGATGGCATGAAAGGGAATATTATCCTTGCCGATGAAGTAATAAGTTTTCGAGGAGGGGTCCTGCCACCACTGCCGCCAAGCATCTTTTTCACCTGTGATCTGGCTCCACTCAATTGCAGCAGAGAGGTAGCCAATGACCGCTTCGAACCATACATATATGCATTTTCTTTCCCATCCTTCCGCTGGCACTGGAATACCCCAGTCGAGGTCACGGGTGATGGGCCGCCCGCGCAGTCCTTCTGCCAGAATCTGCCCCAGCGACTGACGCACCACGTTGGGACGCCAATAAGATTCGCGCTCTTTAAGGAACTCCAGCACCTCTTCCTGCAGTTTGGAGAGGTCAAGGAAGAAGTGCTCAGTCACGCGCAGTTCCGGCTTGGAGCCGTCAATTTTGCTGCGCGGGTCTATCAGCTTGGTAGCTTCCAGCAGTGTACCGCACTGGTCACACTGGTCACTACGCGCGCCCTGATAGCCGCAAATATAGCAGGTGCCCTCCACATAGCGGTCAGGCAGGAACCGCTTCTGCTTGGGCGAATACCATTGTGGCTGACTTTTTTTATACATAAACCCATTCGCCAGCAGCGCCTTAAAAACCAGTTGTGAAACGTGAAAATGATTGCTGCTGTGAGTGGTGGTGAAAAGGTCATAGGTTAAGCCCATCTGCTGGAAAAGCTCCAGGAAGCCAGCATGGAAACGCTGGTAGACTTCCAAAGGAGAATCATGCTCTGCATCCGCGCGCACTGTGATGGGTGTGCCATGTGAGTCACTACCTGAAACCATCAGCACCTGGTTACCCTTCAGTCGATGGTAGCGTGCAAAGATATCTGCAGGTAAGTAGGAACCCGCCAGATTGCCGACATGGATTTCCGCATTTGCATATGGCCAGGCAACAGCGACAAGTATTGTTTCGGTCATGATTATTCTCGAATATTTAATATTGAAAATTCATTCTATCACAGGCAAATGAATTTATAATAAAGGTACTTGATTTCAGATAGAGTAAAAATGGATACAACAACTTTATATTTCATAATCGCAATTTCTTCAATTATCGCCATCGGTTTTCCGCTGCTCTTTTTCATTTTCAAAAATGCACTGGATAGAAGCATCCAGAGGATTGAAACCCTGGGGCATCAACAAAAAACGGATTTGACGACCATCTTATCCCAACGTATCAGCGAAATGGACCAGAGCAGCCACAAGTCATTCGAAAGATTGAAAGAAGACCTTGGAAAGCTGTCCAGAGCTACCGACCAAATGCTGGATGTGGGTAAAACTATTTCCAGCCTGGAGGACCTGCTCAAACCACCGAAAATCAGGGGGGGAATGGGCGAAACGCTGCTGGAGGAGCTCCTCATCCAGATTCTGCCGCGCGGGTATTATAAATTTCAGCACACTTTCCAGAGCAGTGAGAGGGTAGATGCTGTTATCCTTCTGGGTAACAGTATGGTTCCCGTTGACGCCAAATTTCCATTAGAACAATTCCGTAAACTTATCCAGTGTACGGATGAAAAAGAAACCAAAACCCACAGAAGAATTTTTGTTCGTGACGTCAAGAAACATATTGACGATATTGCCAGTAAATACATCCTGCCTGATGAAGGAACCTATGATTTCGCCCTGATGTACATACCTGCTGAAAATGTGTATTACGAAACGATCATCAAGGAGGAAAATGAAGACGGCTTGTATACCTATGCATTAAAGAAAAAGGTCATCCCCGTGAGCCCAAATTCTTTATATGCCTACTTGCAGGTCATCATTTACGGATTGAAGGGCATGCGTATCGAAGAAAAAGCCATGGAGATCATCCATCACCTTGACCGCTTGGTTGGGGACCAAAAACGTGTGCGTGAAGAGTTCAGCAAGCTGGGGACACACCTTACCAACGCAAGAAAAAAATATGAGGATACTGACCGCTTGCTCGATCGCTTTGAGGAAAAATTGCTCTCAACCAATGAGATCAGTACCATAGCCAAATTACCGCCCGCAGAAGAAGAATAATATCTCCATAGGTATTAACAAGGTAACTGAAATTGTAAATAGTAGAAAGAGTTGCATTTTTATACGTAATTGAGAGAGATTGAAACGCACCATCACAGTAATTTGCTTGACCGCAACCAGGATTACCGATAAAATGATTATTAACAACTAAATAAGCCATGCTGGTGCCCTTCCCTCCGGAGGGGAGGGCTGAAAGGCGAAACCGGTGACCCGTCAGGGAAGTCCGGTGCTGTCCCGCAACTGTAAGGAGCATACCTCCAAGCCAGGACGCCCGCCAAAGTGGCGTTTGTCACGTTCTCGCGGATAGGAGGTGCAAATATAAGCAAACCGAGATAAACCTCTTGCCTGTCCAACGGACAGGTTCTTTTATTAATACAAAAAAACAAGGTGAAAAATGAAAAAAAGAAATATGATGATCTTACTACTGACCATGATAATGGTTTTTACAGCCTGCACACCCGAGACAGCCGAGGTTACTACGGTTGAAGAAACAACCTCGCAAATCGCTCTAATTGACGGCTTGGGTCGTGAGGTAATACTTGAAAAACCTGCTGATACGGTGATCTCGCTAGCAACCTCTAACACGGAAATCCTGTACGCAGTTGGTGCCGGAGAGCAAGCCGTGGGACGCGATTCCTTCTCTGATTACCCTACTGAAGCCCTGGAACTAACTGACATTGGCGGTGACTTCAGCAGATATGACCTCGAAACAATCGTCTCCCTTGATCCTGATCTGGTGCTGGTGGCAGAAATCAACACATCGGAACTGGTTCAGTCCATTGAGGACCTTGGAATAACGGTCTTCTACATCAAGAATCCAGTAGATTTCACTGACTTGTATGTGACCCTGCAGGATGTTGCGCTGCTAACCGGTCATAAGGAAGAAACTGAAGAGCTAATCGATGCGCTCAAAGCGCGTGTGGCTGACGTCGAAGAAAAAATTGCAGGCGTGGCTGAAAAGCCCACCGTTTTTTACGAGTTGGACGCTAGCGACCCTGCTAAACCCTACACGCCCGGTCCAGGGACTTTCCACACCACCATCATCGAAATGGCTGGGGGTACAAATATCGGGGCAGTGCTCGATTCCGCCTGGGCACAGATCAGCTTAGAAGAACTGCTGGTGCAAGACCCTGAATACATCTTGTTGGGTGACGCAATGTGGGGCACCACTCCTGAAACGGTTGCAGAACGTGAGGGCTGGAGTGCGCTCACCGCAGTGAATGAAGATCGTGTGCTGCCCTTCGACGACAACCTGCTTAGCCGCCCTGGTCCACGCCTCGTGAATGGCTTGGAAGAACTAGCAAAGATTTTGCACCCCAACTTATTTGATTAATTTAATGAAGAAAACATCTGCCTCACCATTCATCCTGCATGCCATGCTGCTGCTTTTCGCGTTGCTGCTTAGTGTAGCAGTAGGCAGTGTTTTCATCCCCCTTAAGGACCTCATTGCTGTAATTTTAGAGAGGTTCAGCCCCAATCCAAACCTCTCTAAACAGCTTCAAACCTCCTCGAACATCATCTTTGACTTGCGCCTGCCACGCACAATTCTGGTCGCATTAACAGGCGCTGCACTGGCAACCAGCGGTGGAGCTTACCAAGGATTATTCCGTAATCCGCTAGCTGACCCTTATCTTATAGGGGTCGCTTCAGGTGCAGGTCTGGGCGCTATGCTGGCAATTACACTGCAATGGCCAAGTTCCTTTTTTAGCTACCTGGCTGTACCAGCATCTGCATTTCTGGGTGCTCTACTGGCTGTTGTCATAGTTTATCAGCTTGCCCGTGCCGGCCACTCGACAACAGTCACCAATCTGATTCTGGCTGGTGTCGCGGTGAGCGCTTTTGTGTCCGCAGTCACCTCCTTCCTGCTCATTAACTCCAGCGGCGAACTCCGCCGCGCAATCGTGTGGCTGATGGGAGGAAGTACGCTAGTTGGTTGGCAACCGGTTACCGCTGCCGCGCCCTATATCCTTATTGGTATCAGCGTTTTATTCCTGATGGGCTATCAATTAAACGTCCTGCAGTTTGGTGAGGAACAGGCGCAGCAGTTAGGTGTGCATGTCAAAAAGACCAAAAATACCATTATTCTGGCTGCCACACTGACAACAGCTGCAGCGGTCGCATTTTCCGGTATCATCGGGTTCGTCGGTTTGATCGTACCGCACGTCATCCGCAATCTGTGGGGGAATGATTACCGGCGCCTTCTACCCTTATCCACGCTGGCAGGTGCTTTCTTCCTGCTTATTTCAGACATTCTGGCGCGTATTCTGATGGCGCCACAAGAACTACCTGTGGGCATTATCACGGCAATATTCGGTGCGCCCTTCTTCCTGTTCATTTTACGAAAATCAAGAAAGCAGTACTGGTGAACTATGCTTGATGTGAAAAATCTTACTGTCAGCTACAACGGCAAGCCAGTCCTTGAGAATATATCTTTCCAGTTACAAACAGGAAAGATCATCGGCTTAATCGGCCCCAATGGTTCAGGAAAAACCACTTTAATTCGCTCTATCAGTGGAGTACTCCCAACCCAAGTTGGTGAGATCTATTACAAAAATAAATCCATCAAGCACCTTTCGCCTTCCAAGCGCGCTAAATTCATTGCAGTGGTACCGCAAGTCCGCATAATCCCGCCGGGATTTACCACGCGGCAAATCGTGCTGATGGGACGCACACCGCATTTGAACTGGCTGGGCAGCGTGAGCAAACAGGATGAGGCGATAGCCCAGGAAGCCATGCAGCAGACTAATACCCTGCCGTTGGCTGACATTTTTGCCCAAGAGTTATCCGCTGGCGAGCAGCAGCGCGTTATCCTGGCAAGAGCGCTGGCACAATCCACCCGGCTTCTACTTCTGGATGAACCCACCACACATCTTGATTTTCGCTATCAGGTGGAATTTCTCAGGCTGATTAAAAGTACTGTTCAAGAAAAGAGCATTGCTGTGCTGATTGCCCTGCACGATCTCAATCAGGTAGCATGCTTTTGTGAACAAATCATACTGCTTTCTTCTGGCAGGATTCACGCAATTGGTGCACCACTAGAAGTATTAACCGCTCATGTTCTCAGCAGGGTTTATCAATATCCATTGAAAGTCATCGCCAATAAATCAGAAAATCCCCTGATAATACTTCCGGAACTGTAATTATCAATTTCCTTACGGCAAGATCACTTTGACAATTTCTGGCGTACTGTTCAAGATAAGATCTGCACCTGCCCTTAGAAACTCTCGTTCTACACCAAACCCACACAGCACTCCCACCGTTTGCGTACCTGCTCGTTTTCCAGCTTTAATATCCAGAACCGTATCCCCTACCATCAGGCATTCACTCGGTTCCACGCCCATTATACCGGCTGCATACAAGATCGGATCCGGAAAGGGTTTAGTATAGTAGCAAGTACGCGCAGTGACCACTACATTGAAAAATTCTTCCAAGTTAAAATCTTTAAGAAACTCTCTGGTGCTTTTCTCCCCACGCGCACTGACAATTGCGATTTTATATTTACCTATCAACTTTACAAGCATCTCGCGCACGCCAGAGATAAGCAAGAATGTATGCCTGACACTTCTTCTCTTTGCTCTTCTTGAAAATTTACTGTAGATGTGCGCGAAGTAATTATCCAGCCCAACTTTATCGGCAAGCTGATATATAACATTTACCGGATTTTCCAGCACTATAACCAGCCGACGCGCAAGATTGTGTAACTTTTCTGCTGGGCATAATAGGCATAAGGGGGACAGCCACTTTTCCAGTTTCGCTATCAGTTGATCATCTGTGTCACTCAAGGTGCCATCCACATCAAAACAAATCGCGCGGATACTCTCCAGATTTAATGCCATATTGCAACTTAATTGTTAGTAATGTATTCTATAGCATACAGGGCATCTTCATAATCCGGGCGGACCTTGAGTGCGTCCCGGAATTGGGTTAAGGAAGCGCTCTTATCGCCCATCCGGTAGAAACCCCACCCCCGCCACAACCTTGCTTCTTCTGAGACACGCGTTATTTCCAAGGCAAATTTGGTCAGTGTCATCAGTTCTTCTGTGCGGCCTGAGTGAAAATATGCAATAAAGGGTGCAAACTGATAACGCAACATGCGTTGTGGTAAGCCGATATTACGGGCATTATCGTAAGCCAGCGCAGCCTCGTGATAGCGTTCAAAATATGTCAGGTTAGTCCCTAAATTGAACCAGGTAAAAGCATTATCTGGATATAACTGCGTTTCCAGTTCAGCAGTCTCCAGCGCATGCTGGCGATTCACGTCTATATCCCAGTCCTCGCCTAACAGCTCTTGTATCAATTGTTCCTCCTCTGGGAAGAACACTAAAATGTAGACTCGGTTGAAGGACTGCCAGTTCTTATCTAGATTTGAATAAGGAATTTTTTGGTTGGGACCAATCTCCGAGTCCTGTGCGGTGAATTGTTGGGATTCATCATCGTAAGCGGTGATCAACAAATAATGTCCGGCCCATTGGTCGTCCTCAGGCCAATACTGGCGGTCAGTCTTAAAAGTTTCTTCTATCATTACGGGAATACCGGCTGCGATGAATTTACGAACGGTGTCGATATCACCGCCCACACGATATTCCGCGTTCAACCAGCCAGCATGTGTACGCACATAAAACACAAGCTCCTCCACATTGACATTACGATCATCGCGGGTCGGTTTGATAATGCGCGAGACATCAAACTGGTCTCCATCCCAGCCAAAATAACGCAGATAAAGCGCCAGCGTCGCCGGACCGCAGTTATTCCAGTCCTGGCGGTCCTTTTTTTCATCGTATGCCGGCGGATCCAGGAACACCCTATCCGGAATTGGTGTAGACGTGAGGGTTGGAGTTGGGGAAATCATTGGAGTCGGTGTTAATGTTGCAGTGAGTGGTAGCGGTGTCCCAGTTGGTAACATAAATGCCGACTGTGTGCTTACAGCAGGCGTTGGCAAACCTTGCGCTGGGTTAACCACTCCGCGCAGGTAGGTCAGTATAATATCCAGGCGCCAGCCTAGTGCCCGTTTGATTCGCGGAATCTGATAAAGCAATAAACCGCCAGCAAGCAACAATACAACTAGCAGCAAGCACATCCACACTTTGCTACGTTTTTTTTGATATGGCAGATATTCAGGATTTTGCATGGCGCAATTTTACCAAACAAGCCCTGTAAATCATAATGTGGACTTATTCGATCTGAATTACTGTTATAATCGCGCACATGAAATATCACATCTGGACTGAAGGATGCCAGATGAATGTATCCGATTCCCTACGAGTTGCATCCGCTCTGGAGCAGTTGGGCTATACTCACACGCGATCTGCTGATGAGGCAGATGTGATTGTACTCAACACGTGCGTTGTACGTCAGAGCGCAGAGGACAAAGCTATCGGTCGCCTTTCTTCACTCAAAAAGGTTAAAAACAATAATCCGGACGTTGTCATCAACCTAATGGGCTGTCTGGTAGGCACTGGCGACTATTCCCACTTGAAACAACGATTTCCCTATGTGGATGTGTTTTCATCCCCTTCCGACCCCGCTCCAATAGTTCACTACCTTGCAGATAATGCCAGGGATATGACATCAAAACACAGGAAAAGCGCACAAAAGATCCTATTGGAAATGAACCGCTACCGCCTTCCATCTGAACAGCAAGGAAAGCTCGTTCCTGCTTTTGTGCCTATTGTGTATGGCTGTTCATATGCTTGCAGTTACTGCATCATACCACTGCGTCGCGGTCGAGAACGCAGCCGTCCACCAGATGTGATACTTGAGGAGGTCCAGTCCCTGGTTGATCAAGGAGTGAAAGAAGTGACCCTGTTGGGACAGATTGTCAACCGTTATGGTATGGATCAGCCTGGATTACCATCACTAACAGAGTTAATCAAACTTATTCATCCTATCGAGGGTCTGGAACGCATCCGCTTTCTGACATCACACCCCAACTGGATCGACGATGGATTACTCGAAATAGTCGCCAGCCTGCCGAAAGTTATGCCACATTTTGAACTGCCAGTACAAGCCGGGGATAATGTAGTGCTCAACCACATGCGTAGAGGTTACACAGTAGAAAAATTTATGGAACTCGTATTACGGATTCGCAGCATTTTCAAAGATGCTTCCATCATCACCGACCTGATTGTTGGTTTCCCTGGTGAGAGCAATGCACAATTTAAAAATACGCTCAAGCTACTTGATGAATTGCAGCCAGATATGACTCATGTCGCTAGATACTCCCCCCGCCCTGGAACATATGCAGCGGAGAATCTAACAGATAGCGTTACTCCTGAGGAGAAAATGCGCCGCTTCCGGGAGATAGAGAAAATACAGAAAAGAATTTCAACCAAGATCAACCAGCGTTACTTGGGTCAGCAAGTATCAGTACTGTTTGAGGATAAACACAAAATGCGCTGGAGAGGACGAACACCCACTAATAAATTGGTTTTCTTGGAAAATGAAAGGAACCTGCGTGGAAAGGTTCTGCCTGTAGAGATCACCTGGACAGGTCCCTGGTCTATGATCGGATCATTAGCCAGATAACATCATTTAAAGTTCTTGATTATGAAAATAGTCTCCAAGATATTAGCGGCCATACTAGTCGCACTGCTTTTATTAATCTGCTACTATTTCATCCGATATTTGCTCAACCCGCTACGCCTGCTGCGGGTACAAGAGTGGATCCGCCATCCTGAGGCGCATTCTGATTGGGCTATTAGAGCCAAGCAACGCTGCAGTGATGCTCCATTCATGATGCCTACAGATGGCTATATTGGCTTTTTATGGGGCGATTCCTTCCGCCCTGGCCACCACCATCAGGGCATTGATATCTTCGGTGGAGAAAAACCGGGTTTAACGCCAGTTTTCGCAGCTTATGATGGATTTTTAACTCGCCTACCGCATTGGAAATCCACGGTCATTATCCGCATTCCCAGCGACCCACTAAATCCTGGCAGCCAAATCTGGACCTATTACACCCACCTGGCAGATGAAGCCGGTGGTTCCGTTATCTCAGCAGAATTCCCACCGGGAACCAGCGAGGTTTTCGTCACTTCCGGTACTTTTCTCGGTTATCAGGGTAACTATTCCGGAACCTCTAATCATCCAGTCGGAGTACATCTGCATTTCTCGATCGTTCTAGATGATGGCGAGGGACATTTTCTCAATGAACTAGAAATTAAGAACACGCTGGATCCTTCCCCTTATTTCAAGTTGGAACTGAACGCAAAAGACAACAAGAACCAAATCCCACTTTGTCAATCTCCAGACTGAATATAGAATGCTAACTTTTTCTTTCTGAATTTCATCTCGCGTATAATACTTTAAACGCCCATGAATGGAACACTTACTTATCACAAAATCATCCAAAGCTTTAAATCTTTGGGTTTAAAACGGGATACACCTATCATCGCCCACATTTCGCTCAAATCACTGGGAGATGTAAAAGGCGGAGCAGAAACCGTGCTGGGTGCCTTACTGGCTACAGCAGATAATGTTATGATGCCCAGTTTCACTTACCGCACTATGGTAATCCCCGAATTCGGCCCTGAGGACAACGCTGTCACTTATGGCAGTGCACGTTACCAGAACCTCAATGCAGAGATATTTACATCCAGTATGTCTACCGACCTGCCTGACAGCCAAGTTGTGGAAGCTCTGCGTTACTATCCAGACATCTCCCGCTCTCAACATCCCATTCTTTCCTTCACAGGACTGGGTTTAGACACCGCCCTAGAAAGCCAGACCTTAGAAAAGCCCTACGGCCATATTGCTGCCATGATGAGCCAGAATGCCTGGGTTTTGTTAATGGGAACTAAACCTTCCCAGAACTTCAGCCTGCATTATGCTGAGCAACTGGCAGGGCGCAAGCAATTCACCCGCTGGGCTCTCACCCCTACAGGCATAGTGGAATGCCCCCACTTTCCGGGCTGTCCAGAAGGATTTCATAAAGTACTTTATCATCTGGAAGGCGAACTTTATAGAACACAGGTAGGTGACACCACCTGGTATTACATGTCCCTCGATAACCTCATTTCAGTTGCGTCCAATCTGATCAAAGAAGATCCCTACACACTACTTTGCAACGAGCTCTCCTGTAAGCGCTGTAATGCAGTTAGAAGGGCGATACGTAAGGAATCTTCCTCTCAAAGTTTAAAAGATAGTTAATATATAATAATCTCACGTTTTAAGTTGCAAATGGTAAAGATTATTCACGGGAGATGAACGCATGAAGGAAATTGCGGATGGTGTAATAATGGAAACCGGCTTTTCAGGGGTTACCCTTGGCGCTGTGCGGACACCTCAGGGGGTGATCATGATTGACACTCCCCTCTATGCGAAGGACTTCCAATCATGGCGCACCACTGTTTCAAAATCCAGAATTGGATTGGAGCGCTTACTGATCATCCTAGATGAACACTACGATCGCACGATTAGTACCCGGTTAGTGCGCTGCCCGGTAATTACTCATAAAAACACAGCCCAATCTATTGCCAGCCGACCATCTAATGTCAGAATGCCCATTTCCCTAACTGGCTGCGATTGGGAAAAGCTTGGCAGCCTCGGTCCCTTGCACTGGATTCGTCCAGAAATTACCTTCTCTTTAAAAATGAGAGTTGAGTGGAGCGACGATCCAGTCGAACTGGAATTTCACCCTGGACCTACCAATGGTGCTATCTGGGTAATTCTTTCTGGACGTAAGGTTGCTTTTGTAGGTGACGCAGTCACTCCCAACCAGCCACCCTTCTTGGCTTCAGCGGATATCGATGACTGGCTCGAGACACTGAAGTACCTCAAAACCACAAAATTCCGTGAATACCTAGTCATCGGCGGCCGTGGTGGACTGGTCACAAAAGAAGATGTTAAAGTACACATCGAGTTCCTAAAAATAGTGAAAAAGAAGCTTGAAAAACTGGCAAGTATAAATGCCAATCAGGATGCAGTAGAAAAAATTGCCCTTGAACTCGCTGCGAGTTTTAAACCCAAGAGTAATAAATTGCGGGAGCTATATGAAACGCGGCTGCGCTGGGGAATCAACCAGTATTACAACAGCCATTACGATGTGGCTAAAAGATAGATTTCCTTCTAATGAATAACATACAATGAACGATCAAATAGATATCCCACTAGTAGAGCGTACCCGTGGTGAATTGCTTGTATCCGTTTATTATGGCACTGTGATCATTTCCGATCCTGTGGGCAATATCATCTTCCATTACGATGACCCACATAGAGTGGTGTATTTACGCTCTTCCGCTAAAGCCCTGCAGGCATTGGCATCATTGGAGCATAATGGCATAGAGCAATACGGGTTAGTTCCAGAGGATATCGCTATACTTTACGCTTCCCACCCCGGTACAGACCGACACGAAAAGGTCCCGCATAAACTGCTTACGAAGATCTGTATTAAAGAAAGCGACCTACAGTATGGCACGCGCCCACCCAGTGGCAGCAATGGCTATCCTTAGGCACTTGGGATTGCTGACTGCGGGGGAAATTAAAAAGATATCAGGGTTTAACGCCCGCCCGATAAATAATTGGCGTCAACTCAATATCGGAGAGATTCGAGCGTCTGATGCATTCATTCAGGTGCTGGAGCGCTTATAAATTTTATGAAGCAACCATATCTAAGAAAAAAACCAAAATCCCATCTCAAGAAAAAGGCACAGAAAATTTTCCAGCTCCTGATAAGAAAGTACGGCGAACCACACTGGCATTCAGTCATGCCGCCGCTGGATGAGCTGATTTCGACCATCCTCTCGCAAAACACCAATGACTTCAACCGTGACCTGGCTTTCCAGCGCCTGCGTGCGCGCTATCCATCCTGGGACCAGATGCGCGATGCGCCTGCCGATGAAGTCATTGCAGCCATCCGCCCTGCCGGCTTGGCAAACCAAAAAGGGCCACGCATGCAGGACATCCTGCAGAAGATTACCCAGGAACATGGCTCGCTGGAACTCGACTTTCTGAGGGATTATTCCAAAGAGGAAGCACGCAAATGGTTATTGCGTTTCAAAGGTGTGGGACCAAAAACAGCCGCCATTGTGATGCAATTCTCGCTAGGCATTCCTGCCTTCCCGGTAGACACCCACATCTACCGCGTTACCGGTCGACTAGGATTACGCCCGGACAAGATGAGTGCGTCACAGGCTCACAAACACTTAGAAAATATCTTTGACCCCAAACAGTATCCAGCCGCACACCTCAATCTTATCTTGTTAGGCAGGGAAATCTGCCACTCAAGGCAGCCAGAGTGCGACACTTGTATTTTGAAAAATATTTGCCCCTACTACAAATCAGTTTTTCTTATAAAACTTCAAAAATAATCCGTAAAAACCCAAATCCCTCGTATTTTAGGTATTGACAAAATGGCAATAATTTTGTAAACTATGGTTCAGTGGTATGACCATTATACCATTAAAGCGTATTTACTTATGAAAAGGAGAGAAAAATGAAGAAAAAAGTTGTATAAATGATCGTTCTGGTATCAATGGTGCTTGCTGCTTGCGATATTATCCCGGGTCTGGGACAAGAAAAGGTGCCTACGCCAGAAGTTCAGGAATTAAAACCTGAGCCAACTGAATCCACCCTGCCCGAAAAAGGCGCTTATTTCCGGGACGAATTCGACGAAGATATCAATAAGAATTGGGGTATGAAGATCATCTCCGGACTGGAAGAGCAATTAATATGGTCCCAGAGCAACTGTAAATTCCGCCTGCAGGTGCTACCACCCAATGATACAAACTATATCTTCATGCGCCAGGACACAAATTACGATGACGTAATTGTGCAGACGGAAGTGGAAAACTTCGGCATAACGAATAATGCCTTTCCGCTCATCTGTCGTGCATCCGAATTGGGCTGGTATGAATTCCGTATCAGCAGCCAGGGATATTATGAGGTCCTGCGTTTTGACCAGTACCTTCAAAAAGAAGGCAAGAATGCCTATACAAATTTTGTTGAGAAGCGCATGGGCAGCACACTAATAAAAGCCGGTTTGGACACAAACGTATTCTCACTCTCATGTATTGGCAATGAAATCACGGTTTTTATCAATGGCGAGCAACCCTATAAAGATAAACGCCCATTGATCATCGAGGACGATTTTTACGCTGATGGCGCCGTAGGCTTCGGCTTTCTGGGCTACGGCAAAGAGCTTGATGTTACCTTCAACTGGATTGAAACTCTCAAACCAGATTAATCCCTCCACGGTTGAAGGAAAGGAATTGAAAAGGAGGCAGTGGCAAAGCCTCCTTTTCGCCTTTTAATAGTAAAGGCCTTGTAAAGCAGGAACTTTAAAAAAGCTGGTTTATTGATTAACGGGCACTTGTTTTTAACGGCAGAAAAGCCCGACCAAGAAAGTAGTAATTATACCCAGCGTTATTCCGGCAATAGCTTCAAATGGCGTATGCCCCAGCATCTCGCGCAATTTTTTCTTAGGGATTTTCGATGATGTGAAGACCTCATCCAGGATCAGATTAAGCCACTTAGCATGAATGCCCGCTTCATGGCGCACGCTGATGGCATCGTAAATCACGATCATGGTCAGCGTCACCGAAAGAGCAAACAGGGGAGTATCAAAACCATGAAATAAGCCAATCGCCAGTGTAGCAGCAGTGGAAATGGCAGAATGGGAGCTGGGCATACCTCCCGGACTGAAAAGTACCTGCCAATCCCAATCGTGGTTAATGATGTAATCCATAGGTAGCTTAAGGAGCTGTGCGGCAGTCCAAGCCAGCAGAGCAGCGATCAGCACTTGATTGGAAAGCAGTTGCTTAACCACATTCATATTTACTTATTTCCCAACAAAATCCTGCAAACCTTTCTCTGTCAACTGGCGTACTTTTAGATCAGCACCTTGCAGCAATTTTTGACAATGCTGCAATAATGTCTTACCTCGCTCAAATTGCTCCAGAGTTTCTCTCAGATCCTTGGAATCGTTCTCCAACGCATCAACAATCTGCTCCAGCTCTAACAGTGCCTGCTCATAGGTCAACTTTTTCACTGCATCCGTCTTCTTTGCCATATCAAAAATTCCATTCACTATTCCTTATTATCCACTTCAATCTGCTGTACACTCGCTTTGAAACGGCCATCAATCAAGCGCACATCCACCTGTGCGCCCAATTTTACCTTGCTAATAGAATCCACGCGCCTACCACGCTGATCATTTACCAATGCATAACCGCGCCCCAACACTGCAAAAGGATCCAACGCGCGCAGACGCCCCTGTAAATTACCCACATCAGCCAGCGCCATATCCAATCTATATGCAATAAGTGTACACAGTCGCTGATCCAACTCATCTATCTGTAAAAAACCCTGCTGAATTTGCCAATGGGGAGAGGACTTTTCCAACCTCAAATATAAATTCTTCAGATCATACACTTTCTCTTGTATAGAGGTGGCTGTTATTTGCTTAAAGTGTTCACCGATTGCTTGCAATTCCTCCCATAAATCCTGTTGGTGTGGAGTAGCCGCTACTGCAGCCCCAGTTGGTGTAGGCGCACGCCAGTCCGCAGCAAAATCTACCAGGGTGAAATCGGTTTCATGCCCCACACCGCTGACTATCGGTGCCTGTGAGTTTGCCACGGCGTACACCACACTTTCATCGTTAAAAGCCCACAGGTCCTCCAGCGACCCGCCTCCGCGTGCCACTATAATCACATCTGGCTTGACCATTTGGTTAATGCGTTCAATAGCAGCCACAATCATCGGCGGCGCTAGCATCCCCTGCACTAGAGTGGGCGAAAGCACCACCTCCGCCAGCGGGTAGCGTTCTTTTAGTGTGTTAAGGATATCCTGCAGTGCAGCTCCGGTTGGTGAGGTCACCACCCCAATCACACACGGCAAAGGTGGCAAGGGATGCTTGCGTTCCTCTGTAAATAAACCCTCGGCTTCCAATCTGGCTTTCAGTTGCAGAAATTGTTGATACAGCAGTCCCTCTCCAACCCGCCTGACTGAATCTATGTAGAACTGATAGTGTCCGCCACGTTCATATACACTGAAATAACCATGTGCTTCAACTGCCAACCCGTCAAGCAGTGTTCCCTGCCAACGCCAGGCAGCTGATTTCCAAATCACGCAGCGAAGGGAAGCACTTTTATCTTTCAATGTAAAGTAAATATGCCCAGAACTGGGCTGTGAGAGGTTAGAAATCTCCCCCTGCACCCATACATCAGCCAGCGTTTGATCTTCTTCAATCAACTCGCGTAGATAGCGAGTGATATCAGTAATAGAATAGATTTTCGAGGCAAAGAATGAATTTGGCAGCATATGAGAATATCAGTATAATCTGTTTTTCAATATCAAAAACATTTATAATACATTCTACACAGATTGCCACATTTGGTAAAAACACAGCATTGGAGAAAAAATGGATCACATCTGGTCACCCTGGCGTATGGAGTATATCCAAAGAGGAATCAATCCGAAAGGTTGTATCTTCTGTGACGCAATTGAAGAAGAAGATGACATTAAGAATCTAATAATTAAGCGTGGGAAAAAAGTTTACGTCATTCTCAACCGTTACCCCTATACTAACGGGCATGTGATGGTGGTACCTTATGCCCATGAGAGTTCATTAGAAGCGTTGGATGGGGAAACTAAAGCAGAAATTATGGAGCTTATCACCCAGTCAATACAGGTCATCACCAAGGAATACAAACCAGAAGGATTCAATATTGGCGCTAACATGGGGGCAATTGCCGGGGCAGGCGTAAAGGGTCACGTTCACTTTCATGTAGTGCCCCGTTGGTCGGGTGACACCAACTTCATGACCTCTGTAGGACATGTGCGCGTGCTGCCTGAGGACCTGTGCGAAACATGCCAACGCCTGAAAGAGAGCTGGCCAAAATAATAATCTATCTGTTCATCCCTTTTTTCCCAAAGTTATGTTAAAGATTACTATCCATAAAAAAGACGCCAGCGATCTGGAATGGACAAACTCATTGATTTCTGAACGCTGTTGTGCTGAATTTGTTGCCATACACAGGCAAGTATTCAAACCATCCAATCTGCCCGGATTTATCGCTTTACACGAAAACGAGCGAGTAGGCTTGATCACCTACTCTATCCAAGGTGAAGAATGTGAGATTATTAGTATGGACAGTCTTAAGCCCGGATTGGGTATCGGTGCTTATCTTCTTAATAAAGTCAAAGACAGCGCTAAATCTGCTGATTGTAAGCGCTTGTGGCTGATTACCACTAATGACAATCTTAGCGCTCTGCATTTTTATCATAAATTTGGTTTCGAGTTGATGGCGGTTCATCGTAATGCTGTAAAAGGAGACCGCGAGCTTAAACCGCAAATCCCCATGATCGGGGAACACGGTATCCCCATCCGTGACGAGATTGAACTTGAGTTTATACATAAAGAGGTTATGCAAGAATGAGGCTAAGTGTCTATCAATGAACCTGCTACT
Source organism: Anaerolineae bacterium (assembly GCA_011176685.1). Classification (GTDB taxonomy): domain Bacteria; phylum Chloroflexota; class Anaerolineae; order Anaerolineales; family Anaerolineaceae; genus A373. The sequence continues at coordinate 5,473 of DUED01000037.1, read as the reverse complement.
TAAAATTGCTGCCTTGGGAGCACGAATCCTACCTCAGGAGTTAAAGAAGCTTCTCTACCATATTCCTCCGCTGGCGAAAATCATCCGTAATACACTCAACGCCGTCGCGCCCCAAGGTTTGATGGAAGTTCCTATTGTAGCTGGTGAACTGCAGGGAACAATCTTGCTACTGGACCTGCAAAAAGAAAAAGACTATTGGCTAGGGACTTATGAGCTTGATCTGCAGGCGGCTGCACACAAATACTGCCAGCCCGGTATGGTGGTTTATGACGTGGGTGCTAATATTGGCTATATCAGCTTAATCTTTGCCCGTCTGGTTGGGGAAAGTGGCCAGGTGTTCGCCTTTGAATCCCTGCCAAAAAATGTTGGGCGCTTAAAGAAAAACATTGCACTGAACCACATGGAAAAAAGAGTGATAATTATTCCTGCCGCAGTAGTAGATAGGTCCGGAGAGACATCCTTCCTGGTACACGCCTCTGGCGCGATGGGTAAGGCGCAGGCATCTGCTGGTAGGGCAGAGGTATATAAACAAACTATCAGCGTCCCGTGTGTTTCATTGGATGATTTCATCTTCAAGCAAGAACATAGCGCCCCTAACTTAGTAAAAATGGATATCGAGGGTGGCGAAGTATTGGCAATAGAAGGTATGCAGCGTGTCCTGATAGAAAAGCGGCCTACATTTTTTATTGAGCTGCATGGACAAGAAGCTGTTCGGATAATTTGTGAATACCTTATCAAGGTTAATTACAAGTTTTTCAATATGGAAACAGGTAATCCGTGCACTACAGACACAGCACAACTGGGAGAGAAAGCTTATATTGTCGCTATGCCAAAGAAAGATTAAAGCCAGCGTTCGGTTACGCTGGCTCAATTAAGTACACATATAATTTTTTATTTAACCTTGTTACTTTTCAGGTACGATTAGCATCATGATCAGGTAAGCCCAAAAAGTAGCGCCGCCAACAAACAGTCCCAGCACAAACAACAAACGTACAATAGTTGGGTCAACACCAATATAATCAGCTAAACCAGCGCACACGCCAGCAACCATGCGGTCATCGCGCGAGCGGTATAAGCGCTTGATATCATCAGACACGGTTTTTCTCCTTAAGTATTTCTACACAGTATACGCAAGCCAATAAGAAAAGTTGTTCCAACTTTTCGGTGTTTTGATCCCATATTTGTAAATAACATGAAAGTATATACAATATCTTTTCAAGCACAATATACGATATCTATAAATTAACACATTCCCTAGTTCCTGTAGCTATTTAAGTCAATATGTTACTATGCAGTGTCCAGGAGATACTATACACTTTGGATATAAAAGGTGTATCCAGGCTGCGCCAGCATGACATGACCCTCAAAATAATTCGATTTTTCAAAATTTATTTAGCAGGGGAACATGATCTCATTCATCCATCCATATCATTGCTAAAAATTTTTTTACAACCCTGGGGTCAAAATACTTTCCCGACTGCTCTTTGATATAACTAAGCGCATCTTTATCTGTCCACGCTTCACGGTATGGCCGGTCAGAACGTAATGCATCCCATACATCCACAATTGCAAAAATTCTAGCTGAAAGCGGAATCTCTTCACCTTTCAAACCCTGCGGGTATCCACTCCCGTCCCACTTCTCATTATGACAGTATGGGATATCTAAGGCAGGGGCAAGTAAAGGAATGAAAGAAAGCATTTCATACGCATAGACTGGATGCTGACGCATGGTCCGCCATTCCTTTTTTGTCAGTGGACCTGGTTTCAACAGGATATCATCTGGAATACCGATTTTTCCAATATCATGCAAGAGTGTACCTCGTCTTAAGTGAATAATCTCATCTCCAGTAATTCCCATCCTATTGGCTAATTCAAGAGTCAATTTTAAGACCCTTTGGCTGTGTCCTTCCGTTTCCCTATCACGCATTTCCAGTGTTCTCGCCCAGCCCTCCAGGGTTGACTCATACGCTGTAGCTAGATCGATGTTGGTTTTCTCCAGGTCTTTAAATAATTGTGCATTATCCACCGCAATAGCCGTTTCAGAGGCTAACGTATTAAGGTAATCCATCCATTCCTGATCGGGCTGCAAAGGAGAACGGTGAAATATTTCCAGCACTCCCTTTACCTGGTCTCTCGCAACCAGCGGAACACCATAATATACAACAAACTGTTCCTCCCGCAGCAGTGGGGATTCTCTCAGCGATGTCGCTTCTTTTGCCAGGTCTTTGTTTGATATACAAGACGGACATTTTCTTAGCCGCTTGCCCGGCAAGCCCTTTACCTGGCTTGAGCCGGGTGAATTTGAGCGCATCTGTATAGAACCCTCGTCCCGCCACGTATGCCAGCACCTGCGTTTCTTCATCCAGTAAAAGCACATCAGCAGCATCAGCCTTCAATTCATCAATAACCTGCTCTAGAAGCATCAGCAGTGGTATTTGCATGTCAATATTCGTGGTGATAGCAATATTGATACTCTGTAAAGCCGATAGACGTTTTAATTGCATCTTTAGGCTTCTTTCAGCTCCTCGTCTTTCTTCCAGCTCCTTTTGTGCTATTGAAAATAGCTGTGCATTTTGGATCGCAACGGCAGCCTGATTGGAAAGGGTCATTAATATCATTTGTTCTGGCTGCGTATATGGCTGGTCAGAGAGCTTGGGGCCTAATATGAATATTCCCACTAGGTCCCCTTTGGCTCTAAGCGGTAAGAACAGCTCCGCTCCTATCGCTTCCAACTCTGCTATCTCCTTCTTCCACAGAGATTTTAACCAGCGCATGGTCTCAATCTCACTCCAAGTCAGTACCCCTTGTTCATTCATAACCCTATTGACTAATGGGTGATCACTTCTAAACGCCATCTTTTTCGGTATATCAATTCCTTGCTTAGCCACTAATGCATATTCACCCTTTTTGTCCTGCTTCATGAAGAATGCCGCGCGCTCAATGTGTAATGTTCTTGTGACCTCATCCATAATCATGTGTGTTAATTTGTTCAGATCGATCTCTGAGGACGTTGTCTGGCTCAACCGCTGCAGCATCTGCTGCGAGTCATAACGTTCTCGGAAAAATATCTTATCAATCCATGCCTGCGCCCAATCATGAAATGGGCGCACAACCAAACCTGCCACCACTGCTACAATCAGTGAGACTGACAACAACTGCACTCCGGTGGTGGCATGAAAAAAGTTAAGCGCCAGGGAGATGATCAGAAAGTAAGCAGTACCTAAAACAATCGTGGGGAATGCATACAGCATACTCCTGCGGATGACCACATTGATATCCAGCAGTTGATGGCGTAAGATTGCATAGGTAATTACAAGCGCAGTCAGCAGGTTAGCGGCAACATCTATCGGATACTGTCCCAATTCTGTGAAATTAAATGCTAAGCCCAGGACTATCAGCACCAATCCCAGTATCAAATAACGATAGCGATTGCGCTGGCGAGCATCTCTGGCTTCAAGATAACCCTGCCGTAGAGAAAAGATGCTGAATATGGTCATCAGATAGCCAGGCACAGCCACAAGAGCAATTACGGGTGAGAAGCTGTAACACAGCTCTCCATCTCTAATATACGCATCCGTTATCACTAAATTTGTAAATAGCGTAAAGATTACAACAACCACGCTATACATATATACCCATTTATCCCAACGCGCCTTATTTGGTAAAAGTACCTGTACAAAGTAGAAAATCCCTGGCATTGATGCAATTGCAGAAACGGTCATCATTTTGAACCAGAAATACACTTCCCGCTCACGCCATCTCACCATCAAAGCGCTTAATGACCAGACTGCCATTGCCAGCAGATACCAGCGAAAAGCGTACTTATCTTGCGTATGCGGTTTGGACAGTGATACAGCCAGCGTGAGTGCGCTGTAACTGGTGAGTGCCAGAAGCGGGATTAGTGTATTGATTCCCCAGAGCATATCTTTATTAAACCTTGTTTTTCTCCAAGAGGCGCTTGATCACATTGTCATTAGGCTGCATGTGCGGCGGTTTAATATGCGCCAGATCTGCACCTGCCTGACGCTGAGCTTCAATATAATTATTGAAGGCGTTGGATGGCAAAATGGTCACTTCCAATTTATTATTTCCGAGCAGTGCTTCCATATCCGAAAATTCCGGGCAGACTTTATGCAGCTTTTTACGAATTTTGGAGGTTATTTTATTTAGTGGCTGTTTTTCAGATTCTTTCAATTCCAGATAAAGATGCAGGATGACCTCTCCATTATCTGCCTCTTTTCTTGCCGTCCATTCAACATACTTAACCTTTGATCCATCAATTGCTTGCCAGATGGTCGTCTCTGTGAAGCGTGCTAATGTTCCAATATCAATCAGGTCATCTGCGCGTGAATAAAAACTCATTTTGGGAATATTTACACCAATCTCATCATCCTGTTTAGCAACTATCTCTATCAGGTCACCCACACGATAACGCATCAGCATACCACCCAATAAGTTAGTAAACACCATTTCATATATACCTGGTTAAACCTCATCCAGCAATAATGTCTTGGGCTGGTAGTCTGGATCCTGTTTATTTTTCAGATACTCTTCAAACGGGATTAATTCGTAGAAGTTGCAATCCGGGAAGAGAGTCATGCCCTTAAAATTCCAGGATTGCATGGCAACCATGCCGCCCTCTGTACAGGCATAACCTTCCAGCGGCTGCTTGCCCCAGTAGTGCGCAACACGGTCGCGGTAAATGTCAGTATCCATGCCACCAGTCATCACACCTTTAAGGTTCCAGACATCACTGGGAATGAGGTTGCGCTTATTGATCTTCGCGCTGATGAAACCTTTTAGCAATCGTGCCAGCGTACTGGGGTGAAGCATCTTAGGTGAAAACTTGAAACTGCTGGCACCTTGCTCGAACTGCTCACCGATCTTGCCAAGGATAATGGCTAAGCCGAAGAAGAAGTCCAATCCCTTTTCCATCGCCTGGCTGAAACCCTCTTGAACACGCTCGCCAAATCCCATCTTCTCGCCCTTTTCCAGTGGAGGCACAAAGGTTACATCCATCTCATCATAGGTGGCATAGCTGATGTATCCAGACGTATAAGGTCGGGGTGCAGTCGCCAGCAACACAACATCACCGGGTTCGAGCAAAACCTCACCTTTATGGGAGCAAGATGAGAGTATCATTGCACTGACAACCACTTCTCCCAGCCGATCGTATATCCGTTGGGTATAGGGAATCCATTTGCATTTGTACTTCCCTGACCTGCCAGAAGTGCGTGCCCACATATATTTGTCTTTAGGCAATGCATTGTACTGCGGTTGTTTTTCCAGACAGAATTAAGGGGTGAATAAGAGAGGATGCAAGCGCTCAACAAGCAACCTGGACAACCTCGAATTCAGATGGAGTCAAGTATGCCAGCGAAGAATGAATCCTTTCGGTCATATAGTCAACCTCCATCCAGTACTCGATTTGCCCAAATGCATCCGTAAAATTCATGTATTCAGTATAGTCAAT
>DUED01000036.1 GCA_011176685.1 Anaerolineae bacterium | reverse complement strand
TGTTTGGGTAAGCTGTGTGTATGTTCCCATGAGTGCTCCTTTGATTTAGTCGTTGGAGAGGCGCTTATCTTACCGCAGCTTACCTCTCTAACGCTTTCAAAGTTGCACTTGCTAGTTGAATTCAAGTTTCCTAAAAAACCACTACATGCAATTTAAAAATTTAGCCTTAAAAACAGGAGGGGAAATAAAATTACACGATGTTGAAAAGCCACAAATTGATTATGAAAATCGCTTAATTTTTTCGCTTCCTATTCAAATTAATGATGACGAAAATATCGAGAAAATTATCAATAAAAGTAAACATTCAAAAAATTTGAATACAAGTATTATTAAAGAACACACAATTAAAATATTGCGATCAAAATCCTTATTTAACAGGGAAGATACAGCGTGGTTTGATTTTGATACAAATTGGCAAAATAGTATTAATAAAATGCAATTATCTTCTAGCGTTATTAATGGGGTTATTAACGAAAACATAATTAGTGATAGTGCCTGGTCAAATCTTTGGTCATTCTTTACAAGGCAGAGAGGAGGAGATAAGAAATCAAACTGGATCCCAGGTACTCTCTTTGCAATAATAAGGAACTATTATATTGATTTAAATGATCCAGAAATTGTGTTGATTCCTGCAATTAGAAAAGTAGAGAGAGCAGATTCCTTTGAGCATGGTGGGAAAGGAATAATTGATTATTTGGCAACTTTACAGAATCCACCATTTGATCAAAATGAGAGCCATGAAAAATTCAATAGAATAAATTCATTTTTAAAAGAAGTTACAGGAAATATAACTGCCAGATTAGAAATTCCACACGATTGTAAAACAATAAATGTTGAAATGGATAAAAAATTTCTCCCTTTAAATTCTTTGGGTACTGGAATTCACGAAGTCATAATAATAGCAGCGACAGCAACAACATTAAATAATAAAGTGATTTGTATAGAAGAACCAGAATTACATCTTCATCCTACACTTCAAAGAAAATTGCTTAACTATCTATGGAATAATACAGACAATCAATATTTTATTTCTTCTCACTCTACAAACATGATTAATTCCGAAAATATATCAATTTTTCATGTTCGGTATTCCAACAATTGCTCTAATGTTGTCAAAGCAACATCTAGTGCAGAGAAATTTTCTATTTGCAGAGACCTTGGATATAAAGCATCAGATTTACTACAAGCAAATTGTATTATATGGGTTGAGGGTCCTTCTGATAGGATTTACCTTAACAATTGGATAAGAAGCATTGATAAAAACTTAATTGAAGGTCTTGATTATTCGATAATGTTCTATGGCGGAAGTCAATTAATGCATTTATCATCCAAAGATTCTGGTTTAGATGAATTTATTTCTTTGAGAAGACTCAATAGAAACGTTGCTATTATATTGGATAGTGATAAAAGTAGCGAAATTGACAAAATCGATAAAACAAAAAAAAGAATAATGGATGAATTCAATAAGTCTCCTGGTTTCGCATGGGTTACTGAAGGCAAAGAAATTGAAAATTATATTGAAGAGAATCTTATTAATGATGCTGTCAAAATTTTATATCCCAATTCGAAAAAATTGATTAATTCAGGGAAATATGCAAATCTACTTGATTATGAAACTGTTGGTGGAAAAAAGTGTAAGGCAAATAAAGTAAAAATTGCACACGAATTAACAAAAAATAAACTTCAATTGAATATCTACAATTTAAATGAGAGAGTTCAAAAAATTGTAAATTTCATTCACAAAGTAAATTCATCAACATAATAAAATTATGAATAAAAATTGTGTCCTGTGCCTCAAACATGCCAGCCCGAAAACCCAGCCACTAGGCGTGTATTTCTACAGCGATGCGCACTTGAGAGTCTACCATGCGCCGGCGGATAAAGGTCCATTGAGGACACTGCTCTTCGAGTCCCAGCGCCACTTCCTGGACTTCACAAATATGACCCGGGAAGAAGCTGCTAGTTATGGTACGTTGCTCAAACGTATGATCGCTTCCATTAAACAATTCACAAGAGCTGAAAGAATATATTCAATTGTCTTTCTGGAAGGCGTTCCACATTTCCACAACTGGCTAGTGCCAAGGCGCAAGGGAGATAAAGAAAAATGTATACCATTTCTGGAAAAGGATATCACCTGTAACGAGAAAAATGCTGTTGCCCTTGCTGAAAAATTGCGTAAAAAGCTCTCAAAATGAATGAGGGAATATAATAAGGTATTATTAAAAAGGAAGCATTACTTAAAGCAATCTGCGAGGTGAAAGATGGCTATTTCGCTCCTGGACGGCAGCATACACATTGATATATTTTTCGAACCAAGAGATAGCGGGTTTGAAGATAACATCTGTGTATGCATCAAGGAAACCTGCCCTGAAGAAGAAAAAATTCTTTATGCCGGTGAGACCAATATCTTCCTAGAACCAGACCAAGCCCGCCAGCTAGCTGAAATGCTGCTCAAAGCCGCTGAACACAGTAGCCACGGCACAAGATGAAGCAGCCCATCCCCTTCTGGCAGCGCAAGACTCTGGAAGAAATGACACCGGTGGAGTGGGAAGCGCTTTGCGACGGTTGCGGCATCTGTTGCCTGTATAAACTTGAGGATGCTGATACAGGCAAAGTGCAGCTAACCAGCATCGCTTGCCAATTCCTGGACCTGCAAACCTGCCGCTGTACCGCTTACCCTGAGCGAAAGAGTGTTATGTCCACCTGCATCCAACTGACACCGCAAAATGTCGGTGAACTTGAGTGGCTGCCACACACCTGCGCATACCGGCTCCTGGCAGAAGGCAAACCCCTGCCCTGGTGGCACCCGCTGCTTTCCGGTAATCCTGAACTGGTGCACACCCTAGGCATTTCAGTTCGCGGCAGGTGTATTCATGAAACCAGCCACAACCTCAAACATCTGGAGAATTACATTTTTTCTACCTGGCAACAGCAAACAAAGCCAGTAGAATAACCCCATAACAATGGCGTTCAACCAAGTTCTTTCAAAAACCTGCAACTGGGATGAAGCATATAAAAAGAATCCTTACCATGTCAGAAAGCCGGATGCAGTTTGCCCTCAATTGGATTCACTCTTTACATCAAAAAGAGTTAAGCGCATTTCAGACCTGGGCTGCGGTGATGGCCGTCATCTGGTGCATTTCGCTCGGCTTGACTACCTGATGTACGGTCCTGACCTGGCAGCATGGGGCTTGCAGCGCGCACAGGATTGGCTCTGCCAGGAAAACCTCGAAGCGCGTCTCTCTCGGAGATATTCAGCATCTGCCCTATACCCCACTCAGCTTTGACTTTGACGCGGTTATTTCCTTTCACGTCATCCACCATAACTGCATAACTGGCTGGCAGATATCCACAAAACTGTCAGGGAGGTAAAGCGCACCTTACACAAAGGCGGATATCTCTTTACCAAACTGCTGAAACTCAAGTCCGGCTCGCAACGTTTCAAGAATGCGCATGAGATAGAACCACACACATACGTCCCAAAAGAGGGTTTCGAAGCCGGTTTGCCCCATCACCTCTTCACCGAAGCGGAAGCGATAGACATGTTCACCTCCTGGCAACTGCTGTGGTTCGACGCAAGCGACGAGGGAAATTTCTACATTATGGTTCAGAAAATTGCATAAGTCAGAAAATCAGACCTTTGCAATCTCCTGCATATATTGTTCAATGACCGGCACAGCAGTCAGCTTCTCATAAAAGAAGTTGTTGACGATATTGATCAGTTCTGCTCGAGCTGCCTCCGTCTGTGGGGAAAGCTCCTGACCGGGTTCCTGGCGCGAAAGAAAATCACGCAGGCGCAGCAGCAAACGAACTATCTCAACTTCTTCCTCGCCTTCCAGTTCTTTTACCACCATAGTGATCAAGTCATCAGCATGATTGAGCATCTGCTCCTTAGTGATACTTGTACCGGGCTGGCAGCAATCATCAATAGTGCGGATGAGCGACCAGACCTGGTAAAGCACGGTGGCGGGCTCATCGAACAGCTCACGTACAAAAGCTGCTTCTATATAGCGCCCCGTCAGGCGGAAAATATTGTACATGCGTTTAGCGGCTTTTCCATAGTTGGGCTGTCCCGTCAGGTACTTCTTCACCTCGCGTTCAAGCGCCTGTACATAGTCATCCAGCGCGTCACTGGATACATGCTTGGCTAATTTGGTGAAGACCGGGATGGATTCCGCCTCTAGATACACCTCCTGGAAATAAGGGTCAAGGTAGCCGTCTAGCGGCGTAATGTTGCCATCTGGGGCTTCCCAGGTGACGTCCAGCATGTTGCTGGCATTAACCAGATGCTTATGGACAGGGTGCGCCACCACCCAATCCAATTTGCACCAGCCGGGATCCTGTGCGGCATCTTCCCATTCGATCACCAACGCCTTGCCATCTGCTGTGTTGACTTCCTGTTTGCCATCCAGCGCCTCCTGCGCTTTCCAGGCAATAGGCGAACCCTTCTTCAAGCTGCGCTCGCCGCGTATTACATCCTCGGGATAAGAACCCAGCTTAACCTCGATGAGCTGATAAGTAGGACCCTTGAGTGTATCACGCACTTTCGCGTGCATAATCTTTGCCAGAATACAGCAGGCATCTTCTTTAGAATCGGCCTTGATGTTGACACGCTCGAAATAATCGGCATCGCCGGGGTATTTCTGGATCTTGGACTGTGCCGCCGAACCCGAGAGTGCCAGGGCCGTTTCTACTACGCCAGGCTGATCCTCAAAGCCAACTAGCGCGCCGATCTTGCGGAAATGCGCTAGTTCTGCATCGCTGAAATCCAGCATAGTGACCTTATGGCCGAACACACCACTTTTTATATCCATAGCAATATCTTCATCCTGTTGAGCAACCGCGATGGCAGTCAGCCACTGCAGCGCCTCGGCTTCATCTAGCTCGATACCCAGCCGTTTAGCAGATGCAATGATTTGGTCCAGTTCTGCGTCTGGTGCTGTTTTACTTTTCTCGCTCATCCTTCCTCCTATTCCTATAAATCACAGAAATATTCAATTTAGGTTAGAAATGTATTCGTCTTTCAATACGAGAAGTTTTTTGTACTGTTCTTTAAACAACAACTAAACTTATTTTACAATCGATTTAAATTCTTATAGCTTATCTGATTATTGCCTCATCACCGGCAGCACCATCATACCTACAATATAACAGAACAATCATCCATCGTTAAAGACTGCTGCTGGAAATGACCAATTGCTGTTCCACGGTAGTAATTAAATCTTTACTCACTATAATGGGGGGTAAACAATAAGTGGAGCACCGATAAGAAAAATGATTGATAGAGGTCACGGGGGGTGGATTCATACAAGGATTATTTATCGATAACAAATTTTCATTCTATCCAAGCTGGTGCCCATAAAAAATGCATTAATTAATAGGAGCGTTTCATAAACGTATTTGTATTTATCTTAAAAGCCACTATAATCAAACAAAGGAGACTATAAGGAAAAAGACAAAGTTATTTCTAGTTTTAGTGATTCTGCTCGCTTCATGTGGGCAACCCTCAGAGGAAACAGTACAAACTGCAATTGTTGAAACCCAACTGGCAGAAGAGTCAGAACCCTCCAGCGCTCCGGTCATTCCAACTAATACAGTAAGTGATTGCTACGTAGATGCTACCTATAAAACCGAATGGGCAATTACCTTTTGTGACAATTTTGTTGATAACCGCAATGGATGGGACCTTGGCCGTAGTGGAGATGAACTAAGCCGTAGTAATTTCGATATTTCTAACGGTAAGTTAGTAGTTGATTTCACCGGGGCGGCGACCACCGGGTATACAACCGGTGTTATTCAATGGATTCCAATAACAGAAGCAGATAATTTTGCAATCACATTAACCGGAGAAATGGACAGTGTTTACAGGAATCTAACCTGGGGTATTTCATTTCGCAATGATTCAAATGGCTCCTATATTTTTGAGATTTCCAATGAAGGCGTGTATTCACTCATAAAATTCAAGGGTGGGGATTGGAGCTGGCCAATCTCAGCTAAATCGCATCGAGCTATAAAATGGGACGATAAAAATACCATAACAATTACCGGTGATGGGGACTATTTTGAATTCTATATAAATGGGGAATTCATCAATAGTTATGAAACCGATGACCTTGATGGTTCAGGGTTGGCATTTACAATCTGGATGGCTGAAGGGGTCACGGCTGTGTATGAATTCGATGACTTGTTAGTCAGAGCAAAATAAAAAACAAAATTGAATAATAAAAATAACATAAGAGGCTGTCCCAAAAGTCTGAAAAGCAACCAAAAACAAATAAAAAAGCGGCTAAACAGAGAAGTAGAAACGCTTTTTTAGAGAGAAAAAGAAAAATGGCGGTGATCAAGCCGCCATTTTTATCAT
>DUED01000035.1 GCA_011176685.1 Anaerolineae bacterium | reverse complement strand
GCATTCATTCTGCTTTAGGGTATCAAACCCCTGTGGAATTTGAGAATGCGTGGTTTAATAGGACAATGCGTGAGATTGTTAACTAAAAATGGTCAATTTTGTGTCCAGTTTTTGGGGTTCAGTACAGTCAAAAGTGTGATTTTTTAGAGGTTTATTGTTCATATCATATCAATGATGTACTGACCTTTTGAGATCATCAGGACGTGAATAACGATAAGAATTTCCGACAAATCAAGCGATAAGAGGGTTTGTAAAGTCTGCGGTAAGTCCTTGAATGGGCCCCGGCTTTGTATCCGTTTTCATCAAGCAATTTTGTGAAATCTGCTATCTTCTCCTGTTCGTATCTTTGAATTCTACCGCTGCGGCACAGTTTCTTAAAAGTATGCCAGGCAGCTAGCAAGTCATCCTTGCTTCCCCTACAACATTCCGCTGACCAGAGACATAGTGTCACCAGCATTTCATGGTTATTCGTCCGTGCTTTATAAGCCCGCAGATTGACACGCACCAATTGTCCATCCGGCCGGATACTTTCCCACAGTGGCTCATCTTTATTGCTTTCGAGTTTTTCATACTCCTTTTTGAATCTACGAATAAAAACCGCCGGAGATTTTAAGGCATGCACAGGTCCCATCGTCCCCTGATACAGAAGCTTAAAGATATCTTGAAGCTGCATACGCGGATATTTACTTATGTGGCTTGCTAGCAGCTGAAATAAACTGGTTTGAGATTTCCAGAGATTTCCCACTTGTATTTTCGCTAAAAGAAATGACATGAAAAAGAATGAAAAGATCAGACGTTGACGATAATATCGTAAAGCCAAACAGCACCAGCAGTTGCAAATCCAATCCAATAAATAATCTCGCGTATCTTTGGATACTTCACATCAGGATTATTCTTATCAAAAGCCATGAAAGTGCTGATCGCCAAGGCAATGAAGCCAACTGAGTTGTAAATATTTCCCTGCATTGATCCCAAAATACTAAGTATAAGAAAAACAATGCCCATCACAAAAATGTTCTTTCCGTAAATCATTAGCTCTCCTAGTTATTTATTTTCTTCTTTAAGAGTTTAACACCAAACACAAACCCCGATAATTATAAAATCGAACTAACCTTCCCATTATAAAACCACTTCAAGACTTCTTCAAAGATGGTATTACCTTAGCCATAAAAATAGAAGCCAGCAGCGCAGCTCCCGCTCCAAAAAGGAAGGGCGCAGAAGGACCGAACCCACTCCACGCGCCAACTCCCTGCCATAAAACCCCGGCGATTAATGAAGCAGGAAAGTCCAGAATACCCAAAATTGCATTGAATGTTCCATATGCCGTCCCCCGCAGCTCAGCTGGAACAATATCTGCCACCATAGCTTTAGTTGTGCCATAAGCGAGCCCATAATACAAACCATAAACCGCGTAGAGCATCCAAATCTGCCAACCAGTCTGCGCTAAGCCAAAGCCGAGATATACAACTGTATAGACCAACCACCCAGCAATAATCATCTTACCGCGTCCAATGCGATCTGAAAGCATCCCAGCCGGTGTGGAGATAAGTGTATAAACTAGATTGAACACAACCAACATCGCTAAGATACTGGTCACGCTAATACCGCGCTCCTGGGCACGCAACACCAGAAAAGCATCAGAAGAGTTACCGATGTCAAACAACCCCACAACTAGCATGAAAACCATAAAACGCTTGCCTAATGATTTAAAAGCAAAACGCGGCATTTCGCGCTGCCCTTTTACTGGTACATCCTTTGCGCCGATTGCCAGAGAAAGCACAGCCAGTACCGCTGGTACCAAGCTGATTAAAACAACCAGCCGGAAGGTGTCCATTCCCAATTTCACTGCTGAGGACTGCACAAACCAGATTACAACCAAAGCGATGCATAAGCCAATCACTGCTCCTGCTGTATCCGCTGCACGGTGAAAACCGAAAGCCAGGCCGCGTTGTTCCTCCCTAACAGAATCGGCGACCAACGCATCACGCGGTGCAGTACGCACGCCTTTTCCAACCCTGTCTGTCCAGCGTACACTCGCCACCGCTCCCCAGCTATTGGCAAAATAAAAGAATGGTTTGGACAGAGCAGAAATTGTGTAGCCAGCAACAGCCAGCCATTTACGCATATGCAGCTTATCAGACAGCCAGCCAGAAAAGACCTTTAAAAGGGATGCTGTAGATTCTGCCACACCTTCTATCAGACCGATGATATTTATTTTTACGCCAATCACATTGGATAGAAATAACGGAATCAGATTAATGACCATCTCACTGGATGTGTCCATAAAAAAACTAGTAAGGCTGACCGCCCATATATTGCGCGGCAATTTACGCAGATCCATTTTCTTTTTATTATCTTTCATGGTTTACTCCTCAATGATTTCCTTTACGAGCTCCTTTACCTTGGCCTGCCCTTGTTGCAGTGCATCCCTTCCATCTGCTGTAATCGCATAATAACGCCGCATCTTACCCTGTACCACCATCTTTTGGCTGGTTAGAAAGCCCTTTTTTTCCAGTGAATGCAGAATTGGGTACAAGGTGCCGGGTCCAATACGATAGCCATGTCGTGCCAGTTCCTGCATTAAGGCAGTTCCGTACACAGGCGACTGGCTGGCATGGAATAGGATATGAATGCGGATAAAGCCCAGAAAAAAATCATGCAGTAAAGGATATTTCATTATATCGTTCCTCGATATCGTACCACGATATTATAAATCAACACCTAACAAATTGCAAGAAATAAGATATACTGAAAAACGTAATATTTAAATTTTAAGGAGGAACAATGAAACTACTTGTGCGTTGGGTTGTATCCGGACTCGCTTTGTTTGCTGCTGCATATTTAGTTCCTGGCATTCACGTTGAAGGTCAAAATGCCTGGATAGTGTATGCTGCCATGGCGGCAATTTTGGGCCTGGTAAATGCTGTAGTACGACCAATATTAAAATTGCTATCCTGTCCACTTATCCTTTTAACCCTGGGAGTTTTTATACTGGTCATCAATGCTGTGTCTTTCTGGCTGGCCAGCAGTATTGCTCAAAATTGGCTCAGGGTTGGGTTCATCGTAGATGATTTTTGGTCAGCCGTGCTTGGATCGCTGATAGTCAGCGTCGTTTCCATATTCTTTAACCTGTTCATTAGAGAGGAAGATGGACATATCGAGAAAATTGAGTGAATTTAATATATTGATCATCTAATAAACAAAAAGGCGGAATATACCCCGCCTTTTTGTTTACAAATCCAGATATACCACCAAATTTCCCAGCACCCCCCATGAATTTAGAAAGTAATTGGCGGGAATATCATAGAACTTACCGTTGCTCATATAACGAATTATGTTCATGCTGTAACCAGTCACAATCACCACATGCTCATAAGCTGCAACGGTCGTTACATTACCTTCTTTATCGGTGTACTCATACGGTGAACCCCCAACGCAATTGCCAATCACCCATGCAATCACTGGCCTATCTGCTGCTATTTGGGCTTTCAACTGCTCTAAAGTAAATTGCTTAATCCCCACTGCATTCATCCCGTACTGTTCTCGTAACACTTGCGCCACTGGGGACGCGTGTACACCATAGGCATATGGCGGTACTTGCCCCCAGGGACCTTCCACACTACCCACAAATCCCAGGTCAGGATTATCTGACTGGGGAAGCTGATACTGAAAATTGAACTCATTGATTTCAACACCAAAATAAGCCGCCCAATCCTTGACAACCGCTGCCTCACATCCAATAGGGAAAAATTGGCGATGCCCCCAGATTTCCCAAATGTAATGTTGCTCAGGGAGCTCTGTGAAATCATCCATTTTTGGTGAAGCACCTGTATGATTTGCATCCAGCTCTACAACCTGTGTCACTTCCATTGAATAGGATTCACCAAATGGCTCAGCTTGCTGTGGATAATTTGGGTTGAGTGTATATTGGATTTGAAACGCTACCAGCGTCTGTAAAACCTGCTCCTCAATGGAAAGTGATGTGGGGGTTTTATCAAAAAATAGTTTGGCCTCACAACCTGTAATTACAAAAATGAATGAGCCCAATAGAATAGCAAATACAAATAATCCCTGCCACCTGATATTAGTTCTTTTCTCAAACCTCATCTCTGCTTTATTATGTGCCATACTCACAAAATTTTTAGAATATGGGAAATAAACTTTAATATTATATATTACACAATCTAATTGGTTTATGTGACGTCCTACTCAATCATCGCTCCCCGACAGCAGTCATGCACACAATTATGAACAATAAGCTATCAGTCCTGACCATTAGAAAAAACCTAACGGTTAAATAAGTTTGCCAGGCTCACAAAAGAAGACGGATATCCTGCACGTTCCCAATCAGAAATTTAACAAGGTTTTTGTTCATGGTCCTCCCTGTTTTATACGGAAGCATCCACGCCGGCAGCCCAGGTGGATGGTTCGATTTTGATGATCCATCCAGGTTACACAAAATCAGAGACTTCCTGTGCCATCGTTGAACGCCTTCAAAGAACAGGCACGACCATAATCGGTATCGTGATGCGCAATCAGCCCAAACACCAGAGCAGCCAGTCCGCATTCATCAATCGGTCGCTGAGCTGCAACAAATGCTCACGTTTTTCACTATAGTCCATTTTCTTTTCTCCTCTTTCCCACAATCACTCTTTGCCAACCTTCAGGCGTCTTCTTGATTTAATTAACCAAGCAATTTATAGAAATGGCTATCTATTTCTGTTATTTTTTAGAATAGGAACATGTTCCATGAAAATACGTATACTAAAATAAGCAAATTCGAATTATCACAGCCCAATCAAAAGGACCTACGTGAATGAAACCTAAAGAACTTGAAGCTGGTATTCAAAAAATGAAGGCGATGCTGGATCCCTGGCATCTGTCTGTAAAGAATCCTCAAAAAGCGCAAGAGCAAGTGCTGCAACGTCTATTGAAGATATATACACAAACGGAACACGGGCATTTGCATGGGTCTGAAAAAGTCAGTTCACTCGATGATTTCCGCAGCGCTTTCCCCATTCAAACCTATGATTATTACAAACCACTTATAGAACGTGTGATGGCAGGCGAAACAGGACTTTTATTAAATGAAGAACCCATCGGATGGGCAATCACTCGCGGGACGACTAAAGGGGAGAACAAATTCATTCCCATGACTCCTACTGATTTAAAAATGCGGGTGGCTGCCGGGCGTGCTGTGGTGAACTATGCAATGACCAACCAGCGCTTCGATGTCTTTGCCGGCGTGAACCTCAACCTCAATTTTCCCAGTGTCGTTGGGACTGTAAAAATGGGCAAGCGGGAGCTGAAATATGGTTACAGTTCTGGCATCTATACCAAATACGTATCCAAGCTGACACCAGTGCACTCAGTGCCATCCCAGGAAGAAATCGACGCACTGGGTGGAGGGAAGACTATCCGTGACTGGGAGGCACGCTTTGAATTGGCTTATGAGAAATGCAAACATCAAAACGTTACTTTAGTGGGCGGTGTGGCCCCCACAGCCCTGCAGTTCGGGCGCTACTTACACCGTAAACGCCAGGTCTATCCCAAAGACATGTGGAAAGTGATCGTTATGACCCTGGGCAGCATTCCAGGCATCAACACACGCCTGAGTGATTCTTTAAGGGCACTATATGGAAATGTAGCTATTCGTGAGATCTATGGCACCACTGAAGGCATATTCGGTCAGCAGATGGATGAAAAACGTGCCTGGGTACCAAATTATGACCTGTTCTTCTTCGAAGTCCACACTCGAACAGGAATTAAAATGCTGCATGAAATGCGCCCGGGTGAAATCGGCAGTATAGTGGTCTCAACCCCGGTTCTAGCTCGTTATAAAATTGGCGACTTAATTTTAGCTTTCCAGCCACCCTATTTCCGATGTATTGGACGAGATGAATGGTTAACAATATTCAAATATGGTTGGTATGAATTCGTGACATTTAATTTCGGCAGATTATAGAGAAGTGTGATCTCATATTACACTTCATTTCTGTCTGTGTTTTTTTCGAAATATTAATCCAAAAATTATCGAGGCTCCGATAGCAATTAAGATTCCCGGGCATATAACAATCAAATCAAAGAAGCCATAACTCCCCAGGGTTAAACTGACAAATGAGAAAATAAAGACCATCACACTCGTAAGCGAATGGCGCAAGCGCGGTACAGCCAAGCGCACCAGCAATTCAATGAAAAGGATAGCGGCATTTCCTAAAAAGATGAGCGGGATCACACGGAAATCAAAGTCAAAATCGACCAACCACTTACGCAGAAAGGGGAACCACACCAGGTCTGGTAAAGGCACTTCTGCCAACCATTTCTGAAAACCAGCCAGCATAATAAAACCCGCCCAAATCAACATAAAAGCCCAGATCAGCGTGGCAAGCCGATCATTCTCGGCAATCTCATCCTTACCAGAAAAACCAAATTCGTTCATGCTTATATTGTAATGTTAACTAAAGTGAAAAAACAGCTTGTATTTAATAATCAAGCTGTTTTTATGATGATAATGTGCCCTTAGTTGATTACCGTTTGCGGGAGAAGGCACCGATCAGAACGCTAATGCCGACCGCAATCAGAACCAGCGGCCAAATAAGCTGCCACTTGAAAAACGGACCCAAACCGATTCCAATGAAAACAGCAGCCACAATCAGCGTACCGCCCACATGCCGTCGAAAACTTGGCACAAGCAGTCGGACAATGACCTCCATCAAGATAATAACACCCGCGCCTAAAGCCACCACATTCCAGGTATTGAATTCCAGCAGCTCAAAGAAAGAGCGAATAAAGAATGGGCTCTCAGTGATGCCAAATTGTTCCAGCCAACCCCGTTGTGCAGCTAAAAATGTCAGCCCTGCCCAGATCAGAATGGCAGCCCATACCACTGTGCTGAGTACATCGCGCTCTTCCACTTTCTCATCGTGTTTGTTCAATTCCTTTTCGTCCTTTTCATCAAATTCTTTATCGTCCATTATTCCTCCAGTATCTAATTCATTATCAATCTGCTTATATTTACGTAGAGAAGAAAAAATGGTTTTGTAAAATATACAAAATTCCAGGCCAAAGCGGCACCTTCTCTATTTCTTCTCTTTTTCTTTTTTTTCTTCTTGCCCTTTTTCTTGCCTTTCTTCTTCTTGTCTTTATCCTTACCTTTCTTTCCTTTTCCCATCGCGTTCCTCTACGCCTATTTTTCGCTTGCTCATATTTTATTAAATTTTACATGATTTTCAATCCAATGATTACTAAAAGCAATGGTTTTTTTAAAAGTGAATGAGATATACTCACATTTCAAATTGATCTGCAGTTCATTTTCAAGCAGCTCACAGGCAATAATCTGCATTAAAGTATTCAGCCAATAAAGGCCATGGCTTTACACCTCTATCAAGTATACTATTTCATATAACGGTTAAAGAAATCAAGCATACGCTGAATAAAAACTGTGTCACCACTATTCTTGAATGTGTGCGGCTGGTCAGGATAAAAATGACAAACAACTTCATCGTTCAACATCCCCAGGTCAAGGCACAGTTTACGCGACCATTCAATCGGTACGCTAACATCTTTTTCACCATGATGAATACTGAGCGGGACAGAGATGCGATCCAGATAATAAATCGGCGAAAGACCCTGAAGCACCTCCGGGGGAATATCAATCTTGGGATTGCCGCGTCCGTCAAATTCAAAATGCTCTAAATTTATGGCTTCATCTGCATTAATGGGCGCGTAAAGTAATGCTGCTTCAATCTGCTGGTCAATGACCAATACGCGCAGGGCAATGCTGCCGCCCATGCTGTGACCCCACAGTCCGATGCGCTCGCCATCCGCCTTCTCAAGGGGACTAGGTACACCCGCCTGTGAACGCACCAGCCCGATCAGGTTGAGGATATCGATCGTATCACCGATACCCACTGGATTGTCATCGTTTTCCGAAGCGCCAAAGCCCCGTAGATTGGGATGCAGAACAAAGTAACCAGCTTTAGCCAGCGCATCAGCATATCGAGCCGAATAAGCAAGCGCACTGTACTCGGCAGGATGCACATAGCCATGCAATATGATTACCACCGGAAAAGGTCCCTCACCATTCGGAATATTCATGAAACCATACAAGTTCAGACCTTCACTGCGGTACACAAACAGGCTGCGTTCGAAAGCAGAATCATTCTCTATCAAGCTTTCGATCTGCAGCACGCCGCCGCCGTAGCTGCGTTGGGTAAGCGCATCGATATACAATTCTGCGAAAGGGTTGGGGGTCGAAGTAATGGTTGGCATGGGTGTAGGCGGCGTTTCAGGAGTTGGAGTGCCAGTGGGGGTCAAGGTAGCAGTAGGGCTGGGTGTGATTGTACGACGATGCAACCCGGGCGTAGGCAATAATGTTTGCGCCTGCCCCTGACATGATGCAAGCAAGAATAACATTAATATGAAAAAGGCAAGAAGTCTTCTCGGCATCTGGATGCTTCTACAATCTATTGGGCAAAAATTCCATGTAATTTCAATATTTCCTATTCAAACTAATGGCGTATTGTACGGCGTGACATGCTGTCGGTCAATGTGCGGTATGCAGCTCAATCATTTTTTTGATAAAAACTACACAACATTTTTAATAGACTTGATTCTAAAGATTTCTATATGCCTTAATCCTTTATTCATTTGTTTTTATGAAGCTTACTACTAAATCATTCAAATTACATTGCATCATTTACTGCTCACATAATCTGTATGACTGAGGCGTTCTGCACCTTCGGCGGTGATTAAGTAACCATCTTCAACTCGCAAGCCGCCCCACGGGGTATTAAATAGGGGAATATCCACCGAAATGATCATATTTTCTTGCAATTTCGCTGGACTGCTTGGCCCAAAAATTGGGGGTTCAAACTCTATCACGCCCACGCTGTGCAATCCAGAATAAAGAAAGTACTGCCCAAGGCCGGCTTTTTCAACAACAGCGCGCCCCACCTTTTCGACATCGCGCCCCTCCACATCAGGACGTAGAGCCCGATAGCATGCCTGCTGAGCACGGACGGCTATCTCTAGAGCTTTACCAATTTCCGGGTTGGGTTCTCCCACCACAACCAGGCGTCCAATAGCCCCATGGTAGCCCTCAAAACGCGGTGCAACCGTAAGCAACACCAGATCGTTTTCTTCAATCTCCCTAAAAGTGGGGCGTGCCAATATTGGGCGGGAGTTGGGACCGGAAGCCACGATGGTATCTATGCCGGTGCCCTCGGCACCCGCATGCCGCATTACAGCCTCAGCTTCTGCAGCCACCTCACGCTCAGAAACTCCCGGATTGATTTTATCGATAGCTGCCTGTATGCCCTGTTCTGCGATTTTATAAGCAAAGCGGATCACAGCAATCTCTGCCGGGGATTTGATGGCACGCAGTTCACACAACTGGGATTCAAGATCCAACCACTCAGCATTCGGCAGGGCATGCTGGAAGGAAGATAGAACATCAGCGCTTATCAAATAGCGTCCGCCAATTCCAACCCTCTTTATTCTATCGGGATGCAAGCCCAAATCGGCAATTATCTCTGCCAAGCCGTAGATAACCGAATATGGGTAATCTTCATCCGGATGGGTAAACTCTCGCAGTACCCGCACATTTTTTATTTTTCCGCGCAGAATGGCATATTGGTCACTTTCGGGTCCAGACAGCAAAACGGGCTCGCCCTCACGCGGCATTAACATGCATAATGGTTCAAAATGTACGGGTACATCTGCCAGCCAGCGCACATGCGCTGCGCCGAAAACCGCACGGTCATCACCGTAAGCGAATAAAAGATCGATGTTGGAATGCCCCATGAATTCTTGTACTCGCTTCCAGCGTTCAATAAATTCCTCTTGTGGAATTTGCGGGGGGACTGCGTGTTTCCTCATTTTTGTTATCCTCCGAGAATAATCATGCCATCCTTACTTTCAACGAAAATTAGATTTTATTATGGATTGCAGTTGCAAAGCATTTTTGGGGGCGTAGCCCTCGAAATCGTTATTGAAGAAGATATACACCTCTTCCGCTCCCTGCTGCGTCATACGAAATGCCAGTTTAGCAATTTCTAGCAACTCTGCATCGCTGTAATTATATGAATACCAGCATTTGCGTCCATGCAGGCGGATATATGCACGCCGAGAAGTGACCCATTCCACCAGCTCGGTTTTGGGCGAATCCGCTGAGCAAAATGCAGCACCCACCTCATGCAGCAGCTGCTGAATCTGCTCACAATACCATTGTTTAGCACGAAATTCGACTGCTACCCTGCCGGGATCTTCAAAAGCCATCAATGCATTTCGCACACGTTCAAGGTCAAAAGGCATTCGGGGCGCAACCTGCAACAGAATCATACCTAAGTGCTCGCCCAGCAAATTTGCTGACTGGCAAAACTCGTGGATATTATCCTCAACATGCAACAGTAACTTACGGTGGGTGATAAAACGCGGGGTTTTGAGTACATAACGGAAGCCCGTAGGCGCCCGCTCTCGCCATTTGTGGTAAGTCTGATCTTTAAAGCGGCGGTAAAAGGTCGCATTGACCTCTACAGCATTGAAGTGCCGAGCGTAAAAGTCAAACCATTTACTTCTGGGCAGGTCTTGCGGATAAAAAAGTCCTTTCCAGTGGTCATAAGTCCAGCCAGAGGTGCCGATATAAAAATGAGCTGTATCTAATTTATTATCCTTATTTACCATTTCGCATGATGTTCTTCAGCCTAGCCCACCAAGTCCTTAATTTTAATAACTTCACCATCATCAATCACAGCACTACCAGAGTAATGTACAAACATCTGGTGCACTTCACTACTTAATAACTTTAAATCAGTTTATACAGCACGTTCAATTAAAGGCGTAAATTTTAAATACAGACTCCTATACGCTTCTTATAATTTAAGAAACACTCATCCTAAAGCGAATTCAACGGCTTTACGCGCGTGGATGGTAGTGGTATCAAAGACCGGTACGCTTACATCCTTTTGCTGGATCAAGAGAGGTATTTCCGTGCAACCCAACACAATACCTTCAGCCCCTTTTGTAATAAGCGCTTCGATGATACGAAAGAATTTCTGCTTAGTGGTTTTTCGGATCACACCCTGGCACAGTTCATCATAAATGGCAGCATTGATTGTATACCTGTCTTCTCGCTCAGGTACGAGCACATCAATACCATGTTTTTGCTTCAACCTATCCTTGTAAAAATCTCGCTCCATCGTGAATCGGGTGCCCAGTAGACCGACTACCTTCAACCCATTTTTATTCACGTTTTCCGCCGCAGCATCAACAATATGCAAAAGAGGAATTGTGATATTCTCCTGCACACTATCTGCCATGATGTGCATAGTATTAGTGCAAATCACCAGGCAGTCCGCTCCACCTTTTTCGAGTGTTGTTGCAGCTGCAATCATGCGGTCAGTCAATACCCCCCATTCATCCTGGGTCTGCAACCGCTCAATTTCGGCGAAATCGAAGGAATACAATAAACATATCGCCGAATGCAAACCTCCTAGTCTCTCTTTTACATACTGATTGATCAACCGATAGTACTCAGAGGTAGATTCCCAGCTCATCCCCCCAATCAACCCGATAGTTTTCATAGGTTGATTATATCTGCTTCAAAACTGGATGTCAATTTACATTAGAATAATGATGCTCATTACCCCGCTAAAGCCCATAATTATCATTCCTTTTTCGCTCCACTTCCTGGACAAGTAAATCGCATTTTACATTTTTGGCAATCTTTCACATGTAATATGCCATTGATGGCTACCAAAACTATGAAGGGTACCAAGAAAATCAACTCGTCTGTTAAAGAGGATTTACCCATAATGACCACAGCAATCATTCCGATTATTGGCAAACCCATAAGTATGCCCCAAGTAAGTCCAGCGAGTTTTCCTCCAAGTTTTTGATTCCCAGAATCTTCTTTAAACATAGCAGATGAAAGTTTGCCCCAACCACAATGACACCATTTGTCATAATAACAACAACCTGTACAGAGATGCTTCCTAAGTACAAAAGCCAACATAATCACGGCAAATAGAGCATAGAGCATTGAAATAAAAGGTAGCCCGCTAACACTAAGATAATACATGCCCATAAATCCCAACGCTATAAGAACAAGAAACAGGACATTCTCAAAAACAGCATAGGATTTCTTTGCTTCCTGTATACCTTCTTGGAATAATTTCTGTTCATCCATATTTTTAACTTCCATATTAAATCATTTTCGACCTTCAGCAAAAACTTTCAATTGATTTCAAAAAACCTTTTGATTTCCTCGCAAAACTGTCTGCCTAAACGAGGCGCGAAGCGCCGAGTGAGGGGTCTAATTCAATATGGTGGGCCCGGCAGGATTCCAACGTGCGACCGAAGGGAGTCCTGCCGCGAAGCGCTCTGTAAGAGTAAGGGCGACCAAGCGGATTATAGCGCGATTCCTATAGGGATACGTTTATAGATGTACTTCATTTATAATCGTAATTTACTAAAGGAATTAATTTATATCACAGTATAATTTAAATCAAAAATGTCAAAATATTTCCCAAAAATCGATCCTAAAACAGGAAGATTCCTTCCAATACCAAATGGAGAAAAACCTCCAAAGATGAAAGAAATGGAAAAGGTATTGGGATTAATTTTTGAAGACGATTATAACGAGAAATATTTGAAAGGAAATTTAGGACAAAAAAGATTTGCCAATAGGTGGGGAGTCACGAAGAATCAGATCTTTGCGAACAAAATGAGAGGAGGGCGTAGATCTTGGGTTCAAATGTTAGATCTCGAAAAAAAATCAAAAATCAAGGTAGAGCAAGAAACAAGTCATGCGAAAGGTTGTGAAATCTGCGGTGAAAAAGACATTTCTTTAGACAGGGCTCATTGGAAGGAAAATGTAAAAGGTGGTAGTTCGAGGGCGTTTAATATACTTAACCTTTGCCCGAATTGCCATAGAAAATTAGATCGAAAAGACAGAGAGATAACAGAAAAAGGGAGAAGGGTTTTGCTTTTCAGGGAAGTTAAGAAAATATTTGAAAACAAAATAACAGAAGAAACCCCACAAGAACTACTTTCAATTTGTGAACATATAATATCAAACAGGAAATTTGAATAGAGGATATTGATACTTCTAAGATAATTAATAAGCCTAACACTCAAGATTTGAACAGCCGACCTCACGGACTTACTAAATAATCCAAATTTGTATACAAAATTATATGCTTATGATCTCAAAGACTCGAACTTCAAACCTAGCGGAACAAAGTTCAATCCTAATTTAGGCGTTATTGACCTAAGATTTGACTAATAAAAACCAACCTTTTTCTATAATGTAATAATATCAACACTATAAGATTCGAAAATGCAGCCTCATCTGTGTAAGAGATGCGCTCTAACCAACTGAGCTATAGGGCTCAATCTCTGCCTATTTTCTCTAGAGATGCATACTAAGGTTCTGTCATTTTTACTCAATAGATGAGTATTAAGGTTATTATCATAAGTATTGCAGGATTGCCATAGTCTTAAATATTATATACTAAGTCAATATAGTATAGAGATATTGGTTGAATAGTGATTGATAAGAATACTGTCTTCATATTTGGTGCAGGAGTTAGCAAACCTTATGGATATCCAACTGGAATTGAGTTATTAAGAGGAATAAGGGATAACACTGCTTCTGGTTATTTTAATCAAGTTCTACACAATTATGGATTTCCACAAGAGTTACTTAAAAAATTTTCAAATGACCTTAGTGAATGTCAGTTACCTTCCATCGATATCTTTCTAGAAAACCGTCCTAAATATATTGATTTAGGAAAGATTTGCATTTGTGCTTATTTACTAAAGACTGAAAACAAAGGGAGATTGTTAAATGATAAATCCCAAGAAGAAGGTATCTACCAAAATTTATATACTAGCTTGATTGATGAGGGGGGTTGGAAATCATTCGGGGAAAATAATGTGTCTTTTATTACGTTTAATTATGATAGGAGTTTAGAATATTATCTGTATACAGCTTTAAAAGCTACCTCTGGTGAATCAGATAAAATAATTTTTGACCTAATATCAAACATACATATAATACATGTTTATGGTTCCTTACCAACGGGAGATAATCTAATAATACCGCATTTATCATATGGATTTTTTAGCAATTTAATTAATCTAGAAAATAACAAAGAATTAATAATAGAAATTAGCAAGGAAATCGAAATATTTTCTGAAGGTGAAGATTATTCAAATGAATTTAATGAAGCAAATATTCTTCTGAAGAATGCTGAACGTATTTACTTCCTTGGTTTTGGTTATCATGAAGTAAACCTTAGAAGGTTAAAAATCTTAGAATTAGAATATTATGATAGAAAATTACCTGCAAAATATTATCATGGAACGGGGAAGCTGAAAGAAAAGCGAGCTTTTAGGGGTAATGCTTATAAAATGGGTTTAGTAAAAACAGAGTATATTCAATATAGATATAAATTATTTTTACCAAACTCAACAATGACTGATGCTAGGTTCATAAAAGATTTTCTTGTGTAAATTACTACATTCCCAGGATAGCCAAGAAAAAACAATCACCGGAGTTATTATTTGAACTTATGGGTAAGTTGCAGAAAATGGTTTCTACAACATAGCTTATCGAAACCTAGCGGAATGCGGTTTTATTCTTGTGGGTGTACGAATTCATATTACAAAATACGATTGCTATAATGAAAGAAATAATAAAAGGAAATTTCCAATGAAATATCGGGTCCATCGTTTAAAGGTCAAGCAGGATTCTGCGCAGGAGAAGTTGGAACAATTCTTGAATCAACTGGAGGGTGAAGCACTGACGATTGTCCCCTATGTTTCTCCAGTATTTCAATTTATGGGAGCGACGGCCAAAGTGAACTTTCTGCTCATTGTGGAAAAAATTGAATAATTAGTAAAGTGCGTTCGAGAACGCATCGAATACATGAAAAAAGAAAAGAGCTGCATGACAATAACCCATCGGCCTGGGTAGGGCGAGAGGATTTGAACCCGCAATGAGATATTAAAAAGCCCCGATTTTTCGGAGCTGGAAGGTGGGCCCGGCAGGATTCGAACCTGCGACCGAAGGGAGTCCTGTAAGGGCGACCAGGCGGATTATGGCATGATTCCAGTAAGGATATACTGCTGTCAACGTGTATCACAGCGTCCATTATGTCCATCGTGTCCATAAATTCCACCGCTTTTGCACACGAATTGCACCCGGAAGAGGGAAGGCGACTCACATAAACGAGATAATAATGACAATCCTTGCCTGTACGGTTATTTCTGCTATTTGATAATACTAAAATAATAATATCAAGAATCAAACATCAGACCTGCTGGGTTATATACGCTTAGGGGGAGTAGGCAGGTAAGTCCCGTCGCCCGCTCTTTTTTTACTCCCCGTTTTTATTATTATTTGTAATAGAATTACGTCATTATCCTTAGCAGCTTTAGGAGCTTTAAAGCTGAAATTTAGTGTTTAGAGGGCATTGCCCCAGTACACAAGCAGGTAAGATGAGGAAATTGCGGGTTGATAAAAAGAGATTGGGAACTATTGCTCATTACATTGGAGTCATTGGCGAATACTGCATAGTCATCTTCTTGTCGGTATGGCTAAATCATG
>DUED01000034.1 GCA_011176685.1 Anaerolineae bacterium | reverse complement strand
TACTTAAGGTTGCATTCCAGTATTAGTTATAAGACACCGATGGAAGTCCTTGAGCAGACTTTGTTTCATCACAGGAGACCACACTATTTACATTGCTAAGTGGTACTAAAAATGGGGTGCACCTCACCTTTAGACCAATTCATGATTTGTTTCTTCGCTAACATGGCACCCATTGGCATACTGGAGGCGATCTCTTTAGCAGTGCAAAGTATGTTCGGTTCAACATCATAATGTTCAATTGCCCATCATTTACATGTGCGGCCCATACCTAAATGGACTTCGTCAAGAATGAGCAAGGTTTCATGTTTGTCACAAATATTTCATAGCGCTGGAAAAAAACTATGGGGTGGGATAATATAGGAAACCTCGCCTAGGATGGGCTCCACAAATATCCATGCCAGGTTTTCTGGCGGCAGTAATTTTTCAAATATTTCGTCTGTTATGTTACATATTACTGTTGTACTTATATCCTCTCCATTCTTGATTTACAAGAGTGGTCGACATGGATTTGTGAAAGATATGTACCACTCCATTCATAAGAGGATTGAAACCTTGGTGATATAACACTTTAAAGGAAGTGAAAGTAATAGCCCCAAAGGTGAGATCATGGTAGGCCTCTAGGAAAACAAGAAATTGAGTTCTACCAGTGAAATTATGAGCAAGTTTGATTGCACTTTAGATAACTACAGTGCCGGAGTTTGTCATAAAAAGGGGTTTTATAGGGGAATTTAATCTAGTTGTTCAGCCATTTTCACCCATAATGGATAATTGTAATCAGAGGAAGAGGAGATGTGAATGAATTTTTCCGCCTGTGCTTGAATGGCTTTCACAACTTTAGGATGACTATAACCAGTTGATGAAACTGCAATTCCTGCGGCGAAATCGAGGAAACGGTTTCCATCGATATCCCAGACTTTTGCACCTTTACCATGATCATTAACAAATGGGTAATAGCGTGGGTAGGAAGGAGAGACAAAAGTTTGATCACGCACAATAATATATTTTGATTTGGGGCTAGGAAGCACCATATCTTTTCCCGTTTAAGATTTTAAAATTGAGTTTAATTACTAAATCCTCACGTGCTAAAAGATTGAAATAAGGTAGCCAATGATAATATTCTGCGAAGTTCAAGATTTATTACTGTTTATTACCCAATGATTACCATAAAATTTATTTTGTTTTTGAGAAATCACGAACATACTCTAATGCCCCGATTAATCCTGCATCATCTTTCAACTTTGCTGGAGTGATTACCACTTTATGCAAATATTCCGGGTTGAGTATATTTTGTGCTAAAGATCGATTCAGTGGTTTGAATAAAATATCTCCACTTAGAGAAACCCCACCACCAAGAATGACACAGGTTGGATTGAAAATATGCAGGTAATTCGCAATTGCTATTCCTAAAAATTTCCCCGCGCGGTTGAATGCTTTTTTTGCTAATAGATCTCCTTGTTGTGCAGCTGTTGCAATTTGTTTCGCCGTAGGTGGATGAAATGCGTTCAATGTCGATTTTCCTCCGCGGGTGAGCTTTTTTTGCACATATTTTGAAATTGCTGTACCGGAAGCTAATGCTTCAAGGTGCCCTCTATGCCCACAGGAGCATATTGGTCCTTTAGGTTGTATGGTTACATGTCCCAGTTCAGTTGCAAAACCTCTCGAACCGGTTAATAGTCTATCGTTGATAATTATTCCTCCGCCGATACCTGTGCTGATAGTCAGAAAAATTAGGTTATGGTGCCCTTTCCCAGCGCCATGACGCCATTCACCATATGCTGCAAAACTAGCGTCATTTCCAAGGTAGGTTGGGGTTTTGAATTTTCCTTCAATTATTTGTTTTAGCGGTAAGTTAATCCATCCAGGAATATTCACTGCAGATAAAACCATACCTTTGTTGAGATCTAATAATCCGGGTACGGCAATGACGATGGCGACCACTCTATGTTTTTTTGGCCATATTCTGTGAATTAATTCAATTAATCTTTCAAGTGAAGATTGATTTTCGCATTGTGTACGAATACGCTTAACATGTAAGGCTGTAATACCTCTTGCTGGAAAAACTGCGGCACGGATTTTCGTCCCGCCTATGTCAATCATGATATAGGTTTTCATAAAACACATTATAAAGTATGAAGTCTAAATACCCTGTTGACGTTATTGGGAAAGACTGCTATTATCCTCGATAATGCACAAGACTAACACCTCGTGGAAAAATAAATTCCATCGGTTCACAAAATATCTAATACGCTGGCTAACTCCTGGAATCGGTGTGAAACGTTGGATCTTGGTTATATTAATTGGCACTACTTTAATTAGTTTGGGTTTTGCTGTAATAATCATAGATATCTATCGGGGATCATATGACAACAAGTTATTTGACATTTTTGCTGTAATTTCGTTGAGTTCTCTTCCCCGCATATGGCGGGCATTGATTTTTGGCGGGTCGGGTTTGATTTTAATGTTAATTGGGTTGTTAGGAATGAATCGCTCTATGCTCAGACCCTTTGTAAAACCTGGCAAACCACTTTTTGAAACTGTTTCATCTTACAGAAAGATGGAACGTGGGCCAAGAATTGTAGCTATCGGAGGAGGGACGGGACTATCAACTCTTTTAAGAGGTTTAAAAAGACATACTCATAATATTACTGCACTTGTAACTGTAGCTGATGATGGAGGTTCTTCTGGTGAATTGAGGCTTAATTTAGGAATTCTCCCCCCAGGAGATATCCGCAATTGCCTTGCAGCATTATCTGATGATGAAGAGTTAATAACGCAAGTTTTTCAGTACCGTTTTGGGAAGCGCGCGAAGATGAATGGACATTCACTTGGTAATCTTTTTATAAGCGCGTTAGTTGATATAACAGGTAGCTTTGAAGAAGCAGTGGTTGAATCAGGTCGTGTGCTGGCTGTGCGCGGAAGAGTGATACCTTCAACACTACATGATGTCAAGCTGGTGGCGGAGATTCAATTGCCGAATCGAGAAACCGCAGTGAAAGTCATGGGTGAAAGCCAGATTTCAAAAACTGATGGAGTTATTCAAAAGCTTTGGATTCAGCCAAGCAACCCATTGCCATTTCCGCCTGCAATACAGGCAATTTTAATGGCAGATTTAATTATTATTGGTCCGGGCAGTTTATATACAAGCATATTGCCGAATTTGTTAGTTCCCGGTTTAGCCGATGCAATACGTTCTAGCAAAGCCTTAAAATTCTATATTTGCAATGTGGCGAATGAAAGAGGGGAAACAGATGGGTACTCAAACGTTGACCATGTAAAGGTTGTAGAAAAGCACTTACGGGATTTGCATTTTGATGTGATCATTTGTAATAATAAATTCAGTGTAAATTTACCCAAAGGTGTAGAATGGGTTCTATCAAATCCGCAACTGGAAGAACAGTATTCCGTTTACTATGCGCCTTTAGCTGATGAGGATAATCCTTGGAGGCATGATGCTGAGTTGCTGGCTGAGGCTGTTATTGACCTGTATTTAGAAAGAACTGGTCCACTGAATAAAAATACATGACGGTAAATGGGGGGCGAATAATTCATATGTTAATTCAGACATTTAGTGCAACGGATGAGGAGCTAAAATCATTCGTATGCAAAAAGGAAAATATAAACACCTAACAAATACAGAACGAGAAGAAATTAGTCGATGCTTAGCAAATAAG
>DUED01000033.1 GCA_011176685.1 Anaerolineae bacterium | reverse complement strand
TCATCAGCAAGCCAGGCAAGCTGAACGAACTTGAATTCAACCTGATCAAAACCCACCCTCAGGTCAGGTTTAATCTGCTGAAGGGCATTGAGTTCCCCTGGCCGATTGCCCGGATGGTTCTGCAGCATCATGCAAGGATGGACGGCTCCGGTTATCCGCAGGGGCTCAGGGGTGAGGAAATATGCATTGAGGCAAAAATTTTGTGCGTAGCGGATATTGTGGAAGCCATGTCCTCTCACCGTCCGTACAGACCGGCATTAGGCATTGAAAAAGCCCTCAAGCAGATTAGGGAGGATAAGGGAACACAATTTGATCCAAATGTGGTTGACGCTTGCTTGAAGGTGTTCAAGGAAGGTTATGAACTACCTAAAGACTAGACCATAAAATTTTCTGATTATGGATTATGAGTAAGGTTCTAAAATACCTATTTACTACGTGTGCAATTAGTGGGACAGATCACTTAAATTTTCTTTTTTCAAATATCCCACGTGGCTGCTTTTTATTTCATGATCAAGCCCTAATGATATCAGGCTGATAGATAAACATCATTTTCTAATAATGTACACTTGTTCATCAGGTTTGTTAAGATGACGCACAGCGACAAGATTAGAGAGATCGTGATAATTGAAATGTTTTATCCACCTTATTTAATATATGAAAAATCAACTCATTTTCATCACAGGATTGCTAATCCTGTTTCAAAGCACTTCTGGTTGTACTGATCTCACAGTATTCCCGTCTACTCAAACGCCTGAACCTGAGAGCACTGAGGGCACCTATGATGGATCTGTTTTTTCTGAACCGGTTATTCTAATCACTGATAATAATGGGATAAGAATTAACGAACCAGATCAAGTGATTGATTGCCAGGGTGCTATCTTGGATGGGGGACAAGAAAATGGTGAGTTGATCTCGGTTATCAAAACGAGCGGTGTAACAATCAAGAATTGCAATTTTCAAGGGAACACTGAAGCCGCGATTGGCATATACGAATCAAGCTACATTACCATCCAAAACAGTACATTTAAAGATATTAAAAAACCAATAAATATGGATTACGGGGGTTACAGTATTTTAGTAAAGGGAGGGGATACCATCAGGATAGAGGACAACTATTTTGATAACAATGAAATCGGAATACTGATTAAGGGCGACCCCGCTGATTATGTTGAAAACGTTCAAATAGAAAACAATACTATTCTAAAAACATGGATGTCTGCCGCTATTAAATGTAGAAGATGCCGCCATGTCACTATTGCTGGAAATGATCTCGAATCAAACGGAAAACTGTAATATTTTGAGCGCCAGCGCATTGTGGGAATAGATTTACACGAGGTTAACGGGGCAAAGGTCTTTGATAATAAAGTGACCAAATCCAGTTCAGACGGGATCGGAGTACCGGGCGAAGTGTGGGAAGATGAGATTGTTTATTCTACCCAAATTGAGATCTATAAAAATACTGTGATGGATAATGGTGAACAGGGCATCTGGGCCATAGCCGGTAAAGATATTAATATTCATGGCAATGTCATCTACTGCACAAATCGCTGTTTTACGGGTTGTTCAGGCGTGTTCTTTGAGTGGGGTGTGAGTGACTCGCAGGTATATAACAATAAGATCATCGGGCGCGGCGACGAACATAATGGAATCACGATCAAAAATTCATATTCAAATCGGATAACAGACAACACCATCAAAAATATTGGCACCGGTATATTTATTGAAGAGGTGGAAGTTAGACAGAGCATTGGAGATCATGATACGGTATTGGAATATGTGGCTCCGGTGAATAATGTAATCGCCAATAACGAGATTGATGCGGGTGAGTTCATGGTAATTGATAACGATAACAATATTGTTGAGAACAATTTAAACCGTCGGGAAAGTAAAATTAAAGCATTAATTTTTGGGTCAATTCTATTGGGGCTATCTGCAATAATTTTATTAATATCCTATCTTGTACGCAAGAGAAAATTGTAAAGCAATAAATGGGCATACTTATGTATATACCACCTAGACTTCTTAAGTATTTTTCAACAATTTAATTGACAAAACTCAAAAAAAATTACTGAATCAAGGATAGCCATGAAAATTAGTTTCCAAAAAGCGGGTGGCATTATTGCGGTTATCCATACAAAATCATTTGCCTTTGGGTGACACTTAAAATACAAGGAGTCTCGTACCTCAAGCTATTAAGTATCCTCCGGATGAAGAACATATTGACCAGTCATTAACTCATTTAATTCAACTGACAACACGCAAACAAATTCCAAAATCTACTGATTTGAGATTAGGTATTATAATTTTTATTAATTTGTACTTAATCATTATTATGAGGCGATTAATAATCATTCCTATGCTATTTTTAGCGTAGTATTGTTGTGAGTCTAGAAGAATATAATACCAACCAAAGGGATTAGTTTTTTAAAAAAGCTGACTTAGCGTATAAGATAATAGATGAATTTCACACACCTCTCTTTTTGGGCTTTTATTATTGTTTGTTTAATTATCTATTGGCTGAAGCAGAAGAAGAGTTGGCAAAATACAATTCTTCTATTCAGTGGGCTGGTCTTTTATGCTTCCTTCAATATTTCTTACTTATTCCTTTTTCTAATTACCATTGTTTTTGATTTTTGGATTTCCACAAAATTTATAAGTCCTAATGCCAATAAAAAAGCACTCCTTTTTCTCAGCTTATCTGTCAATATTGGCATCTGGTTGTTCTTTAAATATTCATCCTCTTTCTTCTCTTTATTTCTCAATTTAAAGACAACAACAGGATCCCCTTTTTCAGGGTCAGACTCCTCTCTCCTCATGCCAATCGGATTGTCTTTTTTCACCCTGAAAAAAATCGCCTACATCATTGATATATCTCGTGGTCAAATCATTCCGACCACTAACTTTTTTGAGTACGCCTGTTTTGTTGCCTTTTTTCCCCAAATCATTGCCGGATCGATCGCGCTAAAAATCTTATCCCCCAGCTACAATCCAGACGAAAATGGAAAGGGCATTTTTTCTTTGATGCCTGGCCATTAATTTTGACAGGTCTTTATAAAAAAATAGTAATCGCTGATGGAATTCGCATCATAGTTGACCAAATATATGGTATGCGATCACCTTCCAAGCTTCTCCTCATAATAGGTACAGTGGGTTTCGCCACCCAACTTCTGGCGGATTTTTCAGGCTATACCGATATCGCCCGTGGGGTATAAAATTCATTTGGTTTTAAAACCCCTCAAAATTTCAATGCCCCATATTTACCTCAAAATATCAATAATTTTTGGAACAGCTGGCACATCACCCTTTCTGAATGGTTAAAAAGTTACATTTTCTTTCCAGTCCGTCGTTGGTTTTTAAAATACCTGAATGCCAAAATAAATTTTATTGCCCTTGTTATTCCTCCTGTGATCACCATGCTAGTCAGTGGATTGTGGCATGGGACTGGATTGAATTATCTTGTTTGGGGTTTTTATCATGGATTGCTCATAGCGATTCTGCAATTGTCCACCAAGACAGGCAAAAGCCCAACCCAATCAGCTTTCAATATATTTCTGTCCTGGCTTGTTACGACAATATTGATTTTGTTCGGTTGGACACTCTTTAGAGCTAACTCTCTCGCCTGGCTGGGCACAGTTTTATTCAGCTCACCGTTTATCAATGATGCGATGAGTGTCAATCTAGCCAGTTTCTCTTATGTACTTTTTTATTCAGGATTGTATCTTGTTGAATTCATTGTCCATCGTTCGACGGGCAAAACTACATGGGCGAGGTCTGCATTTTATGCAAGTATTACCATCCTAATCTTATTTCATTCAAATTCCATATCGCCTGATTTTATATATACTCATTTTTGACATGCGCTCAATTTATCAATACCTATTAATTACCTCACTTAGCTTGTTCATTCTCGGATTAATATTGCCACATTGGACTCACACCCAATATCCAAAAGCACTAGGACCAGCATTTACAAAGGAAATTCGTAAAAATATCCAGGTTGATATTGATGAAGTAAAACCGGAAATATTTCTCTTGGGCAATTCAGTTTTGAATGATGGAATTGACCCGGAACAATTTGAAGCACTCACTGGGAAAAAGGTGTTGCAATACGGCATACCCGGATCAGCTTCAGCATACTGGTATCTGGTAATAAAAAATAATATCGTAACAGCCAGTTCATCTCCTGAATACTTGTTGCTATTTTTCCTGGATAACCTGTTGACCAAGCCAGAGGGAGGGGTCAATGGCCATTATTTACCCCTCATAGATGAAATTGCTGATGATGATGAGCAGGTATTGCTGCAAAAGGCATACATAAATCAACTGAACCCCATTGAAGCATATCTCGATAGTCATATCCCCTTATTTGGCGAGAGGCAAACCGTAAAAAATAAAATTGATAATCGGATTAAATATACTCTCCCACAATTACTATTGAAATGCAATAAACCCTGCCTGGATGATGCTTTGGACATTTCTTTTGATCAAAAAAACATGCTCCCGCAGACCTTTCAAAGAATGGAAATTGAAAATATGTCAAGGTCTGATCAGGAATGGGTTTTTTTTGCTCAAATTGACAGGTCATTTCTTCCTGATATCATACGATTAACCAATGAGAGAGGGATAAAAATCGTCCTAGTGAGGGAAAAAAACGAAAAAATATTTTCAATCGCATATGAATCACTACAGACGAGAAAATATTTCAGCGATCTTGAGAATTATTTGACAACCCAGTGTGTACCCCTCCTGGATTTTTCGCACGACCCAGCACTGACATCAGATTTGTTTCATGACGAGATGCATCTCAATCAAAGGGGCAAGGAAATATTTACCCAACTTGTGGCCGATGAGTTTTTATCATTATTTGATCAACGCCAATAGTATGTTTATCTTAAATCTCAATTGAATAGCTAATGTAAAAAAAATGTGACGCACAAGGGAATTGCGAAGTGCCCTTTTGGGTAAACCCTGCGACCGTAGGGAGTCTCGTATAGACCATCCGAATGCGACCATAGGGAGTGTCTACTCTCAATTTCGCCAGCCAATTTACTCCTGTTATCTCTAGATTATTGGTATTCGTTTCTCATAAACGAATACCGAAATTCCGTAAAACTGTCAACTTTTGTCAACTTTTGTCAAGTTTAAGCATAATAATTATGAAAAAGAGCCCTGTTTTCCAAAGGCTCTTTCTTGGGTTGCTGACGGGCGTCGCCCTCCCTGCCTGCGACTGTAAGAAGTCTCGTAGAGGCGACCATAGGAAGTCTCGTAGAGGCGACTGCGAGGATTCTCGCAGAGATCGTAAGGGTGGAGTATAAAGTCTTTGACAATTGACTTCACGCCTTAATTCCTTTGCTCATAATTAATGTAAATTCACATTAAAATGATATCTTTTGAAAGAATCTTTGATTGACATTTAACCAGACCTTCCTTAAACTATAAGCATGCTTGCGCGTGTCTTTTCCTGTGCTGTACTGGGTCTGGATGGTGTGATCGTTGAAGTTGAGGTGGATATCGCCAGCGGTCTACCGGGAATGATCATTGTCGGCTTGCCAGACGTTGCTGTGCAGGAAAGCCGCGAGCGCGTGCAATCTGCTATTAAAAATTCTGATCTGTTCTTTCCGCGCAAACGTGTGCGAGTCAACCTGGCGCCGGCTTCCGTTCGCAAGGAAGGCCCCGCCTATGACCTGCCCATCGCGCTGGGGGTGCTGGCTGCTACTGAGCAGATTCCGGCTGAAAAACTGGAAAACGCTATCGTGATGGGCGAACTCTCGTTGGATGGCAGCGTGCGCCATGTACGCGGTTTGCTGCCCATGGCAGCCATCGCACGGGAAGAGGGCTATGAGCGCATCATCGTTCCCAAATCAGATGCAGTAGAAGCTGCCATGATCCCGGATTTAGAAGTGATTCCAGTATCAACTTTGGGAGAACTGGCTACTTTCCTCAACGGAATGATCACCATCCAGCCACAAACACCCACCACCTTTAAATACATCGACGCCTGGGCACAGACCAATTTCAAGGAGATTAAAGGACAGGAGCACGTTAAGCGCGCTCTAGAAGTGGCAGCCGCTGGAGGACATAATGTGCTGATGATCGGTCCACCAGGTGCTGGTAAAACCTTACTGGCACGTGCACTGCCAGCCATCCTGCCTGCTTTGACCATCGAAGAATCGCTGGATGTTACCCGCATTTACTCAGTGGCGGACTTGCTTCCAAAAGAAGTACCCCTCATCCAAACTCGTCCTTTCCGGGCACCGCATCATACCATTTCAAATGCTGGATTGGTAGGCGGCGGAAATTGGCCGCATCCAGGTGAAATCTCACTAGCACACCGTGGTGTGCTCTTCCTTGATGAACTACCGGAGTTTGGTAAACGTGTACTAGAAGTTCTTCGTCAGCCACTGGAGGATAAAGTTGTCACTATAAGCCGTGCGCGCGGCTCGCTGACCTTCCCCGCTAACTTCCAGATGGTAGCAGCCATGAACCCCTGCCCATGCGGTTACTATGGCGACCCGGTCAAACCCTGCACCTGTTCACAAGCCACCATCACCAAATACCAAAAGCGCATCTCCGGTCCGCTGCTTGACCGCATCGACATACATATTCAGGTGCCGCGCGTGGAATACGAAAAGCTCAGCGATGAACGCTATGGCGAGCCATCAGAGGACATTCGCCAACGAGTGGAAGCAGCACGCGTAATCCAACGTCAACGCTTTGCACAAAAAAAAACATCAAAGAAAAAGCCCGTCTTATCCAACGCTGATATGCACACTGCGGATATTCGCAAATATTGTGCGCTTGATGATGATGGTAAAAATCTGGTGCGTGCAGCCATGAATCAGATGCAGCTTTCCGCGCGCGCTTACCACCGCGTGCTAAAACTTGCGCGTACCATCGCTGACTTAGCAGGTTGCGAGCCAATCACCAGCACTCACCTGGCAGAAGCATTGCAGTATCGGCAGCAACTTTTGGTATAAACTGGTAATATAATTATTATCAAATAGTTAAAAAGAGAAGTATTATGAATAAAAATTCATTCACTCTTAAAGCAACTATCATTTTTTCGCTTACTCTAATATCTGCCTGTACAGGCGGCGAACGACCTGCGTTGCCGACCGCCACAACTGCACCCCCAACTGAAATACCCACAGCTGAACCAACCGCCACACCGGCACCCACTCCCACTCCGACACATCCCCCTCAGGAAGCTTGGGTAGGACCATGGACAATATGGGTAAATGATAATATGGAACAGCTCGAAGTTGATTTCATCAGTGACAATGATCATATTATTGGAGTAGTCGAAGCTAGCGGTAGCAACACGAACACATTCAGTGCATCAACAAACGAAGACGGATTGACTGCAATTGGCACTTGGGATTCCTCCAGCGGGCGCTCTGGAACCATTGCTATGCTCATAAATGAAGACAAAAACCAGTTTATTGGGAATCTGGACGGAACGGAGCCGCTGTGCGGAGCACGAGATGGATATGAGCAACCATCTCCTTGTAAATGTGAATTTGGATTCGATTGGAGTGGAGAGTGGTTGGTTTGGCTCGGCACAGAACAAATAGAAACTATCCTCCTATTCACCCAAGATGGCAATGATGTTGGCATTCTTATCTATGAATTTGAAGGGATAACCAGTGAGGACGGTTTTACGCTGACAGGTCCCTGGAAGGCATTAGGTGCCTCTGGCACTTTGGAAGCAAAAATGCTAGACAACATGGCCCAGTTTACTGGTAACTTGGATCAGATTTATCCTATTTGTGGAGCGCGCCTTGGCGCGCCCAAACCCGAGACCTGCATGGGTCCTTAGTCCGATAAACTAGAGTAATACAAAAAGTATCGTTTTAAAATAATGCTTCGTATAAAAAATATCAAGATCTTAGCCTTATACGTTATATTAATATGTGTATAATTAATTTGATACTGGTTTTCTGATATTCCTAATATTAAACCTAATTTAAACCAGTTGACTATTTCTATAAATTTGACATACAATATTATATAGATGCAGGAGGATTCTAATGAAAAATAATTCTATGAAAATTACACCTGTTCTAATACTACTAATAATATCCACTTTGGCATGCAACTTTCCTCAATTAACCGTTCCAACTGCAGAAGTGGAAATAAAAACTGAAGAAGATGAAGCACCTACAGCCATATCACCCACATCCATTCCAACAGAAACAATCGCACCAACTATAGAACCATCCCCTGTGACTATGGTAGATTGGAGTAATGTTTGGGTCGTTTGGATTGGAAGTAGTTCAAAGAAAGTGACTTTTGATTTCCTACAACAGGGCAGTAAACTTTCAGGCAGCGCAGTTGTAGAAGGCGGGCATTCATATGCCCTCAATGGTACTATCGCCAATGATTGGCAATCTGTTAATGGCACACTTGAGTCCACTAATGGAACGTCGTACGAATTCACCATTTACCTCTTGGATACTCTAGCGCAGTTCAACGGCAATTTGAATGGCACAGAGCCATTCTGCGGTGCAAGAGACAGCTCAGCCA
The DNA here is from genome assembly GCA_011176685.1 of Anaerolineae bacterium. GTDB lineage: Bacteria > Chloroflexota > Anaerolineae > Anaerolineales > Anaerolineaceae > A373. Next base: position 63,685 of record DUED01000033.1, on the reverse strand, counting down.
AACCAGCAACCTGCTTCGCAAGCGTTGTGAATTGATACATAAGAAGATCAAAAAAGCGGCTCTCGCGAGCCGCTTTTTACTTTAAATTATTATAACCTGTATTCCCTCTTTATCCTCATTTAGGTCGGATTTCTAGTGAAATACTAATACATATTATTTGTAGCTAATAATGTGTTTTTAAATAATTTAACCGAAGAAAAACAAAAGAATTCACACCTTAAAAATTGAAAATTGAACTTGAAATTGTGGAGAAAATATATTACAATGTGGGAACAATTGTCATAAAGTGGGTGAAAGTGGAACGCCGGAATATTCCGGCGTTCTGGATATTCCACGAGGTAGAACTTATGTTCCTGGGTCAGTTCAAACACACAATCGATGAAAAAGGTAGAATGACAATACCTGCACGCTTTCGCAATTTGCTGGCAGATGGTGCTTTTATTACACGTGGTTTTGACCAGAACCTAATTGTACTAAGCAGAAGCGATTTCGAAAAGCTTTCACAACACGTTCACAGCTTAAGCCTGACGAAACCTGATGTGCGCGATCTTATCAGGTTGCTGTTCGCACACGCTGTTATGGCTGAATTTGATAAGTCTGGGCGTATACTGATTCCCCAATTCTTGCGAAATTCTGCCCAACTGGATGGGGCAGTAGTCGTGGTTGGTTTTGGAAAATTCTTCGAAATCTGGTCTCACAAACTGTGGACAGAGAAAGAAGTGCAATTTGAGAATGCAGCGTTGACCGCCAAGAAATTTGAGATGTTTGATCTTCCTCTTGAATAATATGGCTTCAGAATCCCTTTCTGCGCAATCTCTGCACCAAACAGTACTTTACCATGAAACAATAACTTCCTTGAGACCATCCAGTCCAGGCAAGTATGTAGATGCCACCCTCGGAGCTGGTGGTCATGCAATTGGTATACTGAAAACTAGCAGCCCGGAAGGAGTTCTTCTAGGTCTGGATCTAGATGCAGGCGCAATAAAATTTGCTAGAAAACGCCTAAAAAAATACAAGCACCGCGCGATATTACAAAAAGCTTCTTTTGCAGATATGACAGGGCAAGTAAAAAGGATCGGATGGCACTCATTTAATGGGATTATTTTTGACCTGGGTATGTCCTCTATGCAAGTGGATACCGCAGTTAGAGGGTTTTCTTTTCTTAAGAACGGCCCACTTGACATGCGCTTTGATCAAACACAGGAAGTCAAGGCAGCAGATTTAATAAACAAGATAAAGGAGGACGAACTTGCAAGGATAATTCATGAATATGGAGAGGAGCCAAAAGCGCGCAAGATTGCCAAATCTATCTGTTGCGCCAGACCACTTCATTCAACCCTAGAACTCACTGAGCTGATTAAAGATGTTTACAGAGGGCATCGCGGGCATAATAATCCGGCAACGCGAACTTTTCAGGCGATTCGCATTGCAGTAAATGAAGAATTGCTATCATTGCAAAGTGGTATAGAGCAGGCAATCAACTTGCTAGAAAAAGGTGGAAGGATTGCTGTAATATCTTTCCACTCATTGGAGGACCGAATAGTAAAGCAAATGTTTTTAAAGGAAAGCAAAGATTGTCTATGCCCCCCAGAACAGCTCCTATGCACATGTAAGCATAAAGCGCAATTAAAAATACTTACCAAGCACCCAATTATTCCTTTCAAGGAAGAGATAACGCAAAATCCGCGAGCTCGCAGTGCGAAGTTGCGAGTTGCAGAAAAAATAGTATGAAACTTGCAACTTAAATTCATAGGTAAAAGAAGAAATAACCATGGCAAAGAGATTCGTACAAGCATACCGACAAGCCCCATGGAGAGTTCAATTACATGCTCTTGGACTCTATCTCCTTCCATTAATTGCCATTGCAGTCATTGGAGCGTTATATCTGATTATTGGCGCACAGGCTGCCGAAGCAGGATTAAAGGTTCGATCCCTTCGTAAGAAAGATGAAGAATTGCAACGGGTGATTGCCCACGAGCAAACACAGTTTGCCTTGATTACTTCTTATAAGGAGGTTGAAAAACGGGCTGAGAAGTTAGGGTATGAAAGGATAAATCCAGACGTAGTTACTTACATGGTTATTCCTGCATATCACGGCCGCGAAACTCTTATACTGGCACCTCCACCAGGTTCTGATCAAATACACCAACCGATTATTAACATCAACTACCAACAATCTCTATGGGAATGGTTGCTTAAGGGGTTATTCTCTGACTCAGTAAATATTATAGGAGAGGAAGGATGAAAGCAAAGGTCCTCTCACGTGTGAATATCATCGGAATGATATCTTCAATTCTTGGATTATTAATCATCGTCCAATTAACTCATATCCAAAACAGCCAACAACATATAGAAGTTCAAGAATGGGCTGACGAGCAATTCACATACGAAAAGGAAATCATTTATCCCGAGCGTGGAAACATCTATGATTGTTGGGGTCGCTTGCTGGCTGGTAATGAAGAAGTATATGAAATCGGCATATTGCTAAAATATGTACAGAATCCAGTCACTATAGCAACTACTCTCGCAGAATTGCCTGAAGTGGATTACGCGGATGCATATGCTGTCGCATCTCTAGAGTATGATCCAAAGACAAAAGTATATGCCGTAATTTCTGATTTTTTACCACTTGGCATAATCAACGCTCTATCTACTATAAAACAAGAATATGAAACCATCAACCCTTCAGCGGAAGACCCACAGTTGCACAGCTTAAGGGGTTTGGTTTGGTATCCACACCTTAAACGCAGTTATCCTGAAAATATGCTGGCGGCAAATGTACTCGGTTTCTACAAATTCCGAGATAGAAATATAGATGAGGGGTTCTTTGGCGTTGAGGAATATTATAATGAAATTCTCTCTGGTCCTAAGCAAGAGATTCTAATCCCACGTGATCCTTATATGATTAGCGAACTGCCCCCTATCCCGTCTGGATCGAGTTTAATTCTAACATTAGACCGAGAAATCCAAGCAATGGTTGAAATGAAACTAGATGAAGCTGTCGAACAAAATGAAGCCGAATCCAGTACTATCATCGTAATGGATCCACGTAATGGTGAAATATTAGCAATGGCATCACAACCGCGCATCAACCTAAATCAATATTGGGAATTCGAAGAGAAATTCCAAGATACTACACCATTCAACCGAGCTATCAGCCAGACATACGAACCAGGTTCCGTATTCAAGGTGCTGACTATGGCAGCCGCCCTTGATGCAGAAACTGTAACACCAGAAACCATTTTCAACGATCCAGGTGTATTCAAATATGGCGGCAGAGTAATTTATAACTGGAATCGACGCGCATGGGGGGAGCAGACTATGCAGGGTTGCTTACAGAACTCCTTGAATGTCTGCCTTTCTTGGGTTGCTACCGAACTGGGTAAAGAAAAATTCTATGCATATTTACAGGCATTTGGTATTGGCAGGCGCACAAATATCGATCTTGGTGGGGAAAAGATTTGGCCGTTGAGTATGCCTGGCGATCCGGATTGGTATCCGATCAATTTAGCCACAAATTCCTTCGGCCAAGGAGTAGCAGTTACACCAATCCAGTTAGCGACTGCTGTTTCCACGATAGCAAACGGTGGGAAAATGATGAAACCACATGTAGTAAAAGCCATCATTGATAACGACCGGCAATATAGTACAAGTCCTCAGGTATTAGGTGTACCAATCTCAAAAAAAACCGCCCAAACCTTGACCGAAATCTTAACTCGCTCTTTAGAGGAAGAAGCGTCTCTGGCTCTCGTCCCAGGTTATCGTTTAGCAGGAAAAACCGGCACTGCCGAAATACCGGTTGAAGGGAAATATGGCATTGAATTAACAAATGCATCCTTCGTGGGCTGGGGACCGGTTGATGACCCGCGTTTTTTAGTTTATATATGGATTGAAAAACCAAAAAGCTCCCCCTGGGGTTCAGTTGTTGCTGCCCCACTTTTCCATGATATTGTCGAGGATCTGGTTATTTTGTTAGATATACCAACTGATGATATTCGACATGATTTGATCGCACAAGGACAAAAAATTGATGTTATCAATCAATGATATTCTATTTGCTCTTATAGGATCTACTTGCAAAGATTCTCAACTTACGATCACAGAAACTGTCATTGATTCCCGGAAAGTGATTCCAGGCGCTTTATTCATCGCTTTGAAAGGTGAACGTGTCGATGGCCATAATTTTGTTAATAAAGCCTTTGATAATGGTGCATTAGTGGCAATTATCGAAAAGGACATTACAACTCACCATAAAATTGTGGACCTGTCTACAAATCACTTCTCAACCGATGAAATTGACTTTCCCGATCCACCTTTCTGTCTTAAAGTCCAAAAAAGCTTAAAAGCACTGCAAACTATGGCCCATTATTGGCGGCGAAAGCTAAATATTCGTGTGATCAGTATCACTGGTAGTGTGGGTAAATCATCAACCAAAGAGCTCGTAGCCGAGGTTCTAAGCAAAAAATACCGCACCCATAAGAATCCCGGAAATTACAACAATGAAATTGGGCTTCCGCTTACAATCTTGAGCTTGGGGAAAGGTCAAGAGCGACTTGTTCTAGAAATGGGCTTTTATTACACAGGTGAAATCACTTTCCTTTGCGATATTGCCCTCCCGCAAGTCGGTGTCCTTACAAACGTGGGTACCGTTCATGCTGAAAGAGCTGGCTCCCAGGAGAAGATTGCAAAAGGAAAAGCAGAGTTAGTTCAAGCTCTACCATCCGCTCCAGATGGAACAGCGATATTAAATTTCGATGATCCGCTTATTCGTCCAATGGCTAAAATGACAAAAGCAAAAGTGATTTTCTATGGATTGTCACCTGAAGCAGATTTATGGGCAGATGGAATCAAAGGAAACGGGCTGAAAGGTATTCAGTTCATCCTACATTACAAGAATAAACAGATCCAACTTCAGGTTCCACTTCTTGGCCGCCATTCTGTGCAGACAGTACTTCGCGCCGTTGCAGTGAGCTTAGTTGAGGGATTAAGCTGGGAAGAGATTGAACAAGGATTAAACCAGGGCCACACACAATTACGGCTTATAGCCGTGAAGACAAAGTCAGGTGCTCTAATCCTTGACGATACCTATAATGCAACTCCTGAATCAACCATCGCCGCTCTTGACCTTCTTCAAGAATTGGAAGGACAGAAAATTGCTGTACTTGGAGACATGCTCGAGTTGGGACAATATGAACACCAAGCTCATCAGCTCGTAGGTAGACGTGCAGCAGAAGTTGTTCAGCATTTGATAGCTGTAGGTCCACGTGGGAAAACCATTGCTGAGACTGCAAGAGAGGCTGGATTAGCACCCACTGCTATAACCTGGGTAGAAAGTGCAAACGACGCCACGGAATTGCTACAGTACAACCTAGAAGAAGGAGATGTTGTGTTAATCAAAGGCTCACATGGTTTACGTATGGATCGTATCTCGTCTGTTCTTGAGGAGGTCCCATGAACGAGACTCCACTTTCTCTCGCTCTTAGCGGACTAAGTTTCGCTATGGCAGTTATCTGGGGTGGCCCTCTGATCAAGCTAATGCACTATTTTAAAGTAGGTAAAATCATCCGCGAGGAAGGTCCAGACCGACATACGGAAAAATTGGGGACTCCCACGATGGGCGGTTTTATGATTATTGTGCCTGTAACTATCATTACTATCCTGCTGAATGCTGCAACCTTAATCGGTTTTAATTTAATAGGCCAATCCGTTCTGCTGCCATTAGTCGTCATGATCTCCTTTGGTATTTTAGGTGCTGTGGACGATTGGGAAGGCATCCGTGGGGCAAGAAAAGGTTTGGGCATGCGTACTAGGGTGAAATTTTTCATCCAAGTAGTGCTAGCTATTATCGCTGCATTCATCCTGAAATATGTACTGCGAGTGCCTGAAATGTACTGGTTCGGTTATCCAGAGTCATTCTCATTGGGTTTCGCATATATTCCATTAGCTGCATTCATTATCGTGGGCACTTCAAACGCGGTTAATTTTACTGATGGACTGGATGGACTCGCTGGTCTGATTTCAGTAACTGCCTTTGCCGGCTACGGCGCTATTGCGCTTTTACAGAATCAGGTTTTCCTGGCACGCTTCTGCTTCTCAATTGTGGGTGCTTTGTTCGGTTTCTTATGGTTCAATGTTCACCCAGCAGAACTATTTATGGGCGATACTGGATCACTCGCTCTAGGGGCTACACTGGCTACTTTTGCTTTGATGACTGGACATTGGTTAGTCCTACCCCTGATTGCCATCATTCCCGTTAGCGAAGTGCTTAGCGTAATATTGCAAGTGGCGTATTTTAAACTCAGCGGCGGCAGGCGACTTTTTCGAATGTCTCCGCTTCATCACCATTTTGAACTTCTAGGATGGAGCGAGACCCAAATTGTCCAACGTTTCTGGTTAATTGGTTTACTCTCCGCAATAATGGGTGTAGCTTTAATACTAGTGCAATAATATGAAAAACTGGTTTGGAATTAGTGTTTTAGTTTTGGGTGCAGCCCGACAAGGGACAGCTGTTGCGCGCTTCTTGTCAGCAAATGGTGCAAAAGTGATTCTTAATGATCATCGACCACAAAAAAACTTCATTGACCTTCAAGAAGAACTGAATGAGGGAGCAATTAAATGGCATTTTGGAGGCCATCCTATCAGGTTGCTTAAGAATGTTGAAATGCTATGTATCTCTGGTGGTGTGCCCTTAGACCTGCCAATCATAAAGGAAGCATCCAAACGTAGCATCCCATTGACCAACGATTCACAAATATTTCTGGAAAATGTCACCGCACCCGTTATAGGCATCACAGGATCAGCCGGAAAAACAACTACAACGGTATTTGTAGGAGAAATTGCGAAAGCTGCGGTAAAAAATGATCAAAAGGTTTGGGTGGGTGGCAATATTGGCTTGCCGCTAATTATTTCTCTTAAAGATATTAAAAAGAATGATTTGGTCATATTGGAATTTTCCAGTTTTCAATTAGAGCTCATGACCATCTCTCCGCATATTGGGGCTATTTTGAACATTACGCCCAATCACCTTGACCGGCACGGCACTATACATGCGTATACCACTGCAAAGGCGCACATTCTGGATTATCAACAAAAGGACGATATTGCTGTGCTCAACTGTGAAGATCATGGTTCCTGGAATTTATTCAAATCTATCCAAGGGAAATTAATTACTTTCGGTAAAGAAAAAAGGGACCGCAACTATCCAGGAACAAACCTTGTGGATGGATATTTACAGTTATATGACGGAAATGTTGAAAAACAAATCATGTCCAATAAAGACATCAAGCTTCGTGGAGAACACAATTTAATGAATGCACTCGCAGCTTGTTCAATTGCATTTGCAGCGGGCTTCCCAATTCCCTCAATGCAGAAAGGCATCGCAGCGGTAAAGGGAATTCCTCATCGGCTTGAATTTGTACGGAATTGGAGAGAGATAAGTTGGTACGACGACTCTATCGCAACTACGCCAGAAAGGACCATCGCCGCAATTCGCTCATTTAATCAGCCGCTAATATTACTGCTGGGGGGTCGTGATAAAAAATTACCTTGGAATAGATTAGCAACAGAGGTGCATAACAGGGTAAAACATATAGTTGTCTTTGGAGAAGCAGCAGAGCTAATTTCGACTACGCTTACTGATCATGAGGAAGGAAATCCGCCGTACAACCTAAAGAAATATGAAAACCTCGAAAAAGCAATCTATGCTGCTGCTGAAATTGCTGTTCCTGGTGACACAGTGTTATTGGCACCCGGCGGGACAAGTTTTGATGAATTTCGTGATTTTGAAGAAAGAGGCGATATTTTCAAAAGAATTGTAAATAATCTGACATGAGTACTTTTACAAACACCCTCTCAAGGAAAAAGAAACAGCGTATCCTATATCTAGGGATTGACGTGCCTTTTTTAATCTGTGTTATTGCCTTGCTTTCAATAGGCCTTTTAATGGTTTATTCCGCTGGTTGGGATTTTTCTGTGACACAGCTTGGTGAAAACCCCTCTTATTTATTTATTCGTCAATTGCGATTTGTCGTTCTCGGTAGCTCTTTAGCGATTTTGGCATTCATCTTCGGGTACAAGCGTCTGAAGAAATTTATTGTGACTTTAATGGTTCTTAATATCATTTTGCTATTATCGGTAATTATCTTTGTTGGCGAAACTAGGCTTGGTGCTCAGCGGGCTCTTTTCAACGGCTCAATACAGCCATCTGAATTTTCCAAGTTGATTTTGGTGGTTTATCTATCATTTTGGTTAAATTCCAAACAGGAGCAGCTTAACAAATTCAGCTTCGGCCTATTGCCAATGATTGGGATTCTTGGAATTACAAGCGGCTTAATCATGCTGCAACCAGATATCAGTGCAGCCGCTACAATCATGCTGATAGGTGGAATCATGTTCTTCCTGGGTGGGGGGGAATTACGACAAATCACTTTTATACTTGGTATAGCGATCATCATCGGTCTAATAATTGTTTTCCTGGTGCCCACTGGAAAACTGAGGTTGGCTGAATTTATCAGTGGAATCCAAGATCCTTTAAATGCCTCTTACCATGTCAAACGTTCCATCGAAGCCATTGTACGAGGTGGAACCTTTGGGGTCGGCATCGGTAGAGCGACCACAAAATTCACCGGCTTACCAGTAGCACCAACTGATTCCATTTATGCAGTGATCGCTGAAGAGACGGGTCTCATCGGAGCATCCTCGATTGTTGTTTTGTTCCTGGTATTTTTATGGCGAGGGCTGACAATTGCCAACAACGCTCCTGATTTACTCGGGAAGCTGATAGCAGCTGGTATAACAGTGTGGATATTTACAGAGGCAATGATTAATATATGCGTGATGGTTAGCTTGCTTCCCTTTGCTGGAAATGCATTACCGTTTATCAGTGCGGGTGGCTCCAGTATGGTCACAGTGCTTTCTGGTGTAGGTTTAATCATGAGTGTAGCCCGTGCTACAGCAATTAAAAAAAATAAAGAAGAAGGGAGACCCCTGGATGAGATTGTTGATCTGCGCAGGGATGACAGGCGGCGGCGTGTATCCCGCGCTCGCTGTTCTGCAAGCGCTTGGAGATAAAGCCAACACCATATTGTGGGTTGGAGGTGAAGGTGGCATGGAAAAAGAATTGCTGATTCAATATAATATACCATTTGCTGCCATTCCAGCAGCAGGTTTACACGGTGTTGGAATACCTGCACTTCCAGGCAATCTCCTTCGACTCACTAGAGGTTGGTTTGAAGCCAGGAAAATCATTAAGGAATTCAAGCCGGATGTGTTATTCTTCACTGGGGGATTTATTGCTGCTCCAGTAGCGCTTGCGGGGCGACATATTCCTTCAATAGTATTTTTGCCGGACATTGAACCTGGATTTGCTTTGAAGGCACTTATTCACTTTGGATCATATATCGCAACCTCAACTGAAATATCAAAAAAATATATCCCGGACTCGAAAAGTGTAACTATCAGCGGATACCCTCTTCGTAAAGAAATGATGACTTGGACAAGGGAAAAGGGACGCACAGCATTGGGTTTATCCAAGAAGCAACGAGTATTGCTGGTGAGTGGTGGCAGTAAAGGTGCCCTCTCAATTAACCGGGCCCTTTTTACTATCCTTCCTGAGCTACTGAAAGATATGCAAATCATTCATATCAGTGGAACAGCAAACTGGGAAGCAACACAAAAGGTCAAGCATAATCTAGATAAGGACTTATCTAAAAATTATTTCACTTTCCCCTACCTGTTTGAGAAAATGGGCGCGGCGCTGGCAAGTGCCAATCTGGTTGTTTCACGGGCGGGAGCTTCTACACTCGGAGAATATCCGTATTTTGGTTTGCCAGCAATCTTGGTCCCTTATCCGTATTCTTGGCGATATCAAAAATCAAACGCTCAATACTTGGTTGAAAATGGTGGCGCATTGATGATAACAAACGAGGAGCTTCCCACACATTTGTTGGGAGCAATAAAAAATTTAATGTCTGACTACAAACACTTGTCTTCGATGAAAAAAGCCATGCATAAACTCTCTAATCCTAATGCGGCAGAAAAAATTGCAGCAATCATTATTAATATAAGCCAATCAGAACCAAAGAAAGGAGCGATTCCAGCATGGTAAGCCTTGGAGTTCTTTTTTGGATATTCATAGGTATTTTCGCTTTAATTGGGGCTATCCGCGGTTGGGCGAAAGAGATCCTGGTTACTTTCAGTGTATTTATGGGAATCTTTTCAATCAACATTTTGGAAGATTTTGTGCCTGCTATGGCAACTTACTTGGCCAGTACCCCGGTAACAACAAAAGTCTGGATGCATTCTTTAGTACTTACCCTTATGGTCTTTTTCGGCTACCAGACCCCAAATATACCCCGCATTGCACAAGACGAACGTTTTGCACGTGACCGATTACAGGACGCATTATTAGGTTTCATTCTAGGAGCCTTTAATGGCTATTTGATATTTGGCTCACTATGGTATTTCATGCATGAAGCCAATTATCCTTTTGCACTTATTATGCCACCTATAGCTGGAACTCCTGCAGGAGATTCCGCGCTAGGTATGATTCCATTCCTGGCACCAAACTGGCTGATATCACCCATGATCTATTATGCCGTTGCAATATCATTTATATTCGTATTGGTGGTATTCATCTAATGACGCACTATCACTTTATCGGTATTGGCGGAGCTGGTCTCTCACCTATCGCTCGCGTTTTAATGGAGCGTGGTCATTCAATCAGTGGATCCGATATGATGACATCCCCATTTGTTGAAGAACTGCAAGCATTAGGTGCAAAAGTATTTATCGGACATAAAGCTGAAAATGTTATGGGTGCAGAGATTGTCATTCGCTCCTCGGCTGTTCCTGATGACAATGTCGAAGTGCTAGCAGCGACGGACATACACATCCCAGTCCTTAAAAGAGCAGATTTTCTCGAAGAACTTACTTTGGGCTTTAAAGTAATTGCCATAGCAGGAACACACGGAAAAACTACTACCACTGCTATGATCGCCTGGATACTTATACAGTTAGGCAAAGATCCATCCTATATCATTGGCGGAGTTTCCAAGGACCTGGGAGGAAATGCCCACAATGGAAATGGGAAATACTTTGTAATTGAGGCAGATGAATATGATTCCATGTTCCTCGGACTTCAACCAGATTATCTCATCGTGACTAATATTGAACACGACCACCCTGATTATTTCCACACTCCAGCATCTTACAGGAAAGCTTTTTGTGACCTAATCAAACGTATCAAACCAGGTGGAACTCTAATCGCTTGTGCAAATAGCACAGAATCATTACAGGCTAGCAAATTGGCAGAAAAAAATATTAAAGTATTGACATATGGAACAGACATTCAAGCATCTTATTTAGCAAAAGATATCCGCCATCAAAAAAACCATGGTGTATTATTTACCGCTGCGATACTGAACACAGAAGTCACTCCTGTATTAAGTAATATTCAAATGCAGGTTCCAGGAAAGCATAATGCCAGCAATGCATTGGCTGCTTTAGCTCTAACGTACCAATTGGGTTTACCGTTAGAAGATGCAGTAAAAGCATTAGAAACATTTACGGGCACTAAAAGGCGTTTTGACATTTTGGGTACTGTCAACGGAATCACAATAATCAATGACTATGCGCATCATCCCACTGAAATTCGAGCAACAATTTCCGCTGCACACTGTCATTACCCAGGTCAGGAGATTTGGACAGTTTGGCAACCCCACACGTACAGCCGTACTCAGGAATTATTGGAAGATTTTCTTACCGCCTTTAGGGAAAGCGATCATGTGATCGTCACAGAGATTTTTGCCTCACGTGAAAAAAAGCAAGAATTTTCAGCACGCGAAGTCGTGGCACTAATGAAACACAAGGATGCACACTTTATTGCTAGTTTACAGGATGCTGCCCAATTTTTAATAAAAAGTATGAAATCAGATGATATTCTGCTTGTACTTTCCGCTGGAGATGCTAACCAGATCAGCAACCAAGTATTTGCTCAATTACAGAAAAGGGCAACCCGGAGGGCAATAAATGGATAAGTTGATCCATGGCAAATTAATTGAAGCTTTCAACAAGTGCCTACAAGAAAATGTCCGATTAGAAAATTACACTACTATCCGAATCGGTGGCTGTGCAGACGCGCTGCTCATTGCACATAGTTCCTCAGAGTTGGAGGATTTTATTAAAAAAGCTTGGCAGATTAACATACCCGTTCTTGTGCTGGGCAGCGGTTCAAATGTTCTCATCAGCGACGCTGGTGTGCATGGTGTAGTCATTATCAATCACGCACACAATATCAAAATTAATGCACACAATTTTCCAGCGACATTATGGGCAGAATCAGGAGCATTGATGAGCAAAGCAGCACAGCAAACTGCTACCCGTGCTTACAGTGGTCTGGAGTGGGCAGCTTCATTACCCGGTACTGTTGGCGGCGCAATTTTCGGCAACGCCGGATGCTTTGGTCAGGAAATTAGCTGCAATCTTTTAACGGCTGAAATCTTGCACCGTGTAAAAGGGAAGAAGCATTGGTCAAGTGAACGGCTCAACTTCGCGTATCGTACTAGCTCTCTTAAAAGGGAAAATGAAGATGCCGTTATCCTCTCTGCACTGCTTAAAATCGAATCAGGCAATCCCGATACCATCATCACAACCATGAAAAAAAACAAGAATAGAAGGACTAAAACCCAACCACCAGGCGCAAGTATGGGATCAATATTCCGCAACCCAAAAGGGGCAAAAGCAGGACGACTTATCGAAGCAGCTGGTCTAAAAGGGAAAAGAATAGGGGGGGCTGAGATAAGTCCAATGCATGCAAATTTCATTATTAATACGGGTAGGGCAAACGCTCAAGATGTATGGGCTCTAATTGATCTTATGCACCGCACTGTATTAAGTAAATTTGGCATCAAACTTTACCCTGAAATCCAATTGATCGGCGATTGGGACAAGGAAGTGCTTTTATCTTTCAACGAATTTATGTTTGAACAGGTTACTCAATGAAAAAAATCCGAATCGGAATATTGTTTGGTGGACGCTCAGGCGAATATGAAGTCTCATTGATGTCAGCGCGTTCTGTTCTCTCCGCACTTGATCCAAATAAGTACCTAATTACAGAAATTGGCATCACGCAAGACGGCAAATGGCTCTCCGGTGACCAGGTTTTAAAATCGTTTGAAAAAAGCGACATGGCGGGATTGATGCATGTTGTTCTACAACCTGAACCTGGCGCTACTATCCTCTATCAACTAAATGGAAGTCAAATACAACCAATTACCGAGTTAGATGTAATCTTCCCGGTACTTCACGGCACTTTTGGGGAAGATGGTACGCTGCAGGGTTTGTTCGAAATGGCAGATATCGCTTATGTGGGTGCAGGCGTGCTGGGCTCATCAGTCGGCATGGACAAGGGAGTATTTAAAGAGGTCATGCGTTCAAATCAAATCCCTGTAGCAGACTGGCTGACCTGCACACGCATATATGCCGAAAAGAACCTCGACCAGCTCATCTCTCGTGCAGAAAATATGGCTCCATACCCACTCTTTACTAAACCTGCAAATTTGGGTTCTTCAGTAGGAATCACCAAATGCAAGAACCGTTCAGATTTAATTGAAGGCATCTTGGAGGCAGCCCGCTTTGACCGCCGAATCTTGATTGAAAGGGGCATTAATGCTCGTGAGATCGAAGTCAGCGTACTGGGGAATGAGGATCCTAAAGTATCCATTCCCGGAGAAATTAAACCTGCCGATGAATTCTATAGTTACAACGCAAAATATCACGATGATCGCTCCGAGTTGTATGTCCCGGCACTGATTTCAGATGAACTCGTGAATAAAGTACAGGATCTTGCACTTCGCTCTTACAAAATGATTGATTGCGCAGGCATGGCAAGAGTGGACTTTCTACTGGAGAAAGAGACCCATGAGCTATTTTTGAACGAATTAAACACCATCCCGGGATTCACAAAAATAAGCATGTACCCCAAGTTATGGGAAGCTAGTGGGCTGCCGTATCCTGCGCTAGTTGATGAGTTAGTGGAACTTGCTCTCGAACGTAAACTAGAGCGCAACCGCAGCCAGAGAATATATAGGAGTTAGAGTTGTCTTTATCAAATCACGACGAGCAGAAACACAAATCCAACCAGATTCGCCGAAAACGTTCGCAGCAAACCCAACAATGGTTGCGAAGAGTTGAACAGCGAGCTGAAAAGATTGCCGAACAACCTTTAGCATCCCACCATCAGAAACCTGTTCGCCGTTCATACCCCTCAGATAATGGTTTTCAATCTCTACCAGATATCCAATCAAGTGAAGAAGAAAATAAACATAATAAAAAGTTCCGATTAGGCTGGCGAATACTCAGTTTCCTTCTGGCTGTGTTTTTTTCCGCTGGTATCACAATCGGCTGGCACTCACCTGAATACCGCGTATCCAGTGTGGAAATTATTGGCTTGCAACGTTTGGTTCCAGAAAATGTATTAGCTTCATTGGATATATCTGAACAAAGAATTTTTCTCATTGACCCTAATGCAATTCAGAAGACCATCTCTGAGAATTTCCCTGAACTCACTGATATCAAGATATCCCTATCGCTACCAGCCCAGGTAAAAGTATTCGTAACAGAAAGGCAACCTGTGCTTGCGTGGGAATACAGAAATGAAACCTTGTGGGTGGATGCAGAAGGAACCCTGCTCCCCCCACGTGGTAGTGCTGGTGATTTGACAACCATAATTTCAAATGGATTTCCTCCTTTCGATGTTCCTGAGGAACACATCACGTTAGCCGGCGAAAGGAAATTGCATAAATCAGTAATTGCGAAGGGAGAAGATGACAAATTAGCCTTATTCAGATTTTACGAAAAAATTGATCCAGTGCTTTTTCAGGCTTTACTGGAATTACAAGCACAGTTACCTGATAAAAAAATATTTCTTTATGACCCCCGCCGTGGACTGGGCTGGCAAGATTTACGCGGCTGGCAGGTCTTTGTAGGAATGGATCTAAAAAATATCAGTCAGAAAATGAGCATGTATACAGTGATTGCAAAGAAACTAACTGAACAAGGGATCCAGCCCACCCTGATCAGTGTGGAGTACATCAACGCACCATACTATTGGTTGGATCAAAACTGAGATGGACGAACAAATCATTGTTGGCATAGATATCGGTACAACCAAGGTTTGCACACTTGTTGCCAGAGTTGAAGCAGACAAGACTTTGCGTATCCTTGGTGTGGGCATTGAACCCTCGCGAGGCATGAAGAGGGGAGTCATTGTAGACCTCAAAGAAGCCTCCTCATCTATAGCTAAATCAATCCAAAAAGCGCAACGCTCTTCCGGCTACGAGGTAGCAACTGCACTGGTCAGTCTAGCTGGCTCACATGTCTCATCTATCAACAGCCGCGGTGTAGTTGCAATTACTGGTGGTATGGTCAGCCAAGCAGACGTGATCCGCGCAACAGAATCTGCACAGGCAGTTGCAATTCCGCACAACCGTGAAGTGATCCACGTTATCCAACGCGGTTTCACAGTTGATGGGCAAGACAGTATTTATCAACCTGTCGGTATGCACGGTTATCGTTTGGAAGTTGAAACACATATCATCACAGCTGCTGCTGCATCGGTGGAGAACATCCGCAAGTGTGCAGAAGCTGCCGGTATTCAAATTAAACAATTCGTACTCAACCCTTTGGCATCTGGTGAAGTAGTTCTAACGAAAACTGAACGTAAGTTAGGAGTTATGGTTTGTGATATTGGTGGTGGCACAACTGATCTGGCGATATACATCGAAAATAATGTATGGCACACCATGGTAATCGCAGTCGGTGGCAATCTGATTACCTCTGATATTGCCTATGGTTTACGTCTTTCACTAGAACAATCAGAAGAAGCCAAAAAACGCTACGGACACGCTCTCGAATCTGAAGTTAGTGATCAGGAAACTTTCACTCTGCATGCTTTTGGGGAAGTGAGCCCAGTGCAGATCAGCAGGCGCGAGTTGGCATATATCATTGAGGCTCGTTTGGAGGAAATTTTCCAGTTTGTAATACAGGAAATAAAACGCTCCGGATATGATGGTCTGCTTCCCGCAGGTGTTGTACTAACAGGCGGTACCAGTCTTCTGGCGGGCATCCACACTTTAGCAAGTGAAGTGCTGGGCTTACCAGTGCGCGTCGCACAGCCAGATGATCTGACTGGTTTGGTTGACCAACTTTTTTCACCGGCATACTCCACCAGCGTTGGTCTGCTATATTGGGCACAAATCATGTCCCAAGCAAGTAAATTTAAAAAGAAGAAACAGTCTATCCCTCCTTTGGATTGGTGGGATGGGATTAAAAATGTTGCAAAACGGTTTTTACCATAAGGCAGGAGAAAAACAGGATTATGTACTTACTTAAAATGGAGGAGAAAAATGAACACAACTAGTTATCCCCAATCAGAAACTTTTGCTAGAATCAAGGTCATTGGCATTGGTGGCGGAGGTTGCAATGCGGTCAACCGTATGATCGAGGAAGGCATTCAGGGTATTGAATTCATCGGTATTAATACTGATGGTCAAGCTTTGTTGTTTTCCAAAGCTAATACGCGAGTACGTATCGGCGAAAAAGTCACCCGCGGACTGGGCGCAGGCGGTATCCCTGAATTGGGCCGTAAATCTGCTGAGGAATCCGCAGAGGAATTGTATACAGTTCTGAAAGGTAGCGATATGGTCTTCATTACTGCCGGTATGGGCGGCGGTACTGGTACAGGCGCATCACCAATCATCGCTCAGATCGCCAAGGAAGTAGGAGCGTTAACTATTGGCGTGGTCACAAGTCCCTTTACTTTTGAGGGTGCACAGCGCATGCAAGCAGCCGAAGTGGGTATTGTTAACCTCAAAGAACAGGCCGATACACTTATCGTCATTCCAAATGACCGGTTGCTGGAGATGGTGGATAAACGCGCTACACTGCAGGAAGCCTTCCAAGTCGCTGATGATGTACTGCGTCAAGGCATCCAGGGTATCTCAGAGCTGGTCACTGTACCAGGTCTCATAAACCTGGACTTTGCCGATGTGCGAACTATCATGTCCGAAGGCGGCGCGGCACTAATGGCGATCGGTTATGCCTCCGGCGAGAATCGCGCCTGTGAAGCGGCTGAAATGGCAATTTCCAGCAATTTGCTGGATATCACCATTGACGGTGCACGCGGCATCCTCTTCAATATAACTGGTGGTCCCAACCTCTTGCTTCATGAGGTTCATGAGGCAGCCGAGATCATTAAAGAAACAGCGCATCCAGACGTCAATTTCATCTTTGGTGCGGTTATTAACCCCAACATGAGCGATGATATCCGCATTACGGTAATCGCCACTGGCTTTGATCGTAATACCATGCGCTCACGCATGCGGCGCATCACACGCCAAACTGAAACAACTACTAACAAGATGCCTTTCAAACCGGTTGTTAGAGAAAAAAGTAAAGTGGAACGTATAACCTTTGAGCCTCAGCAACGCAAGTATCAAAAAACTGAAATCGGTATTCCCACGTTCCTTCGCAACCGTCAAAACGATCAGTCTATGTAATTAAGTAAAATCATTTTTTCCTCCTTGCTAAGGGGTATGGGCTTCCTCCGCCTAGCCCATACCCCGCCCTTTTAAAAGACATGTGTTTCGTACAACTTATTTCTTAACAAGGGGCTATGTGCAATCGTTTAGTACAATCTCATTGGAAGTACAATTTCATACAATGGAGAATTCTAGCATCTCTGAGAGATTGCTGCACCATTTTGAGCGTGGCTCACGTCGCAGAGTATCTTCTTATGGGATAAAAAAATTAGGATGTGATCACCCAAGGGTGTACTGCATGATCTGGACGCAGTGATCACGGAGCTTTATGTATGTAAGAATCTCTATTTGCTTACTGGAAACCCTTCATTGCTTGCTATACCTTTATCTACTCCAAATCATAGCTCACAATGAAAAATACAATTAATGATTATTCTTCGGAAAAACTACTTCTTCTTTACCCGCTAGCGTATCACAGATGCGTTCTACAACAATATTCAGGTGCCAGGGCTTATGCACAAAGTCCAGATCATCCGTGCGGATGGTGAGCACAGGACAGATATCGAACGCTTGCATCCAGTCATCGTAATATGATTCCAGCAGGGATAGATAATCAGCTGTGATGCTGCTCTCAATGTCACGCGCGCGCTGGTGGATGCGCTCCATCAGCACCTCCACCGGGCACTTAAGGTAAATTAGCATAGAGGGTGCTGGCAGGGTTTCTACCATCAAGTTGAAGACCTGCAGGTAGGTATGGTAATCCAACTCATTGAGATTGCCTATATGGTGCAATGCGCGCGCAAAGATAAAAGCATCCTCGTAGATGCTGCGGTCAATAATGGCTGAGCGCGGCTCGCCGGACATCTTCAGGTGCTGCTTGGCGCGGTGTCCCAAAAAGTAAATTTGCAGGTGAAAAGACCAGCTCTTCATATCCTGGTAAAAGCTGGGTAGGTAAGGGTTATCCGCCACCGATTCATAAGCGGTTCTCCAACCCAACCGTTCCCCGATACGCTCCGTAAGGGAGGTTTTGCCGGAGCCGATATTGCCTGCAACGAGAATTAATTTCTTTGCCATATTCTATTCTCTAATAGACCCTCGTTTCCACGTGTACAAATGGTCACAAAATATGTACCTGGGATTTTTTAATCATATTTATTCAGGCGCGTCAGTTGTTTCCGAAGCGTCTTCTCAACACTCACTATACCCACAGATATAACACTTGCGGCAGCCCTCTTCATATATCAGCGTTGCCTGGCCACATTCGGGGCATAGGTCTCCTATCTTAAGCGAATGTCTTGGATTCTTTTCCCGCTTGCCTTCCATAACTATCTCCTCATCTTTCTCCAACAGGTTGTCCGCCAGTATGGGCTTCTCATGCGTAATGCGCTTGGCATGCTGTTCGATGTACTCTACCAGCACCTGCGCTACTCCGTCCGGTAGGGAACGAACACGGTTAGGACCAAACCCTAATGGACGCCCGCCGCCCAACCCGGCAAGCTGGCGCCAGATCTCCTGCAGGCGCTGATACGGCTTCACTGGCGAGATAATACGCAGGGCATAGGATATCAAGCGCCCGATAGCTTCCGAATCAGCAGCGACATCCGAACCGGCTTTGGCAGTATTGATGAACACCTCAAATGGTTGCTGGTAACCATTCTCATTAATAGTCACGAAGGTCTTGCCTACTGGTGTTTCCACACCGTAGGTCATGCCCGGCAGAAAGCGTGGACGTGGTTTTTTGGCTTCCGTCCAAATGAAGGGTTGCTGCAACTCTGTTTCAGTCAGCCATACTGGCGTGGCAGGTGCCTCAGCTGGCTCAACCATCTCGCGCATCTCCTCTGCTTTCTTCCGTGAGATCTTAGCGGTCTCCAATACCACATACTTACGTGAGCCGGTCACATACACCGTAACACCCTTGCAGCCCAGTTTCCACGCCAGTTGAAATGCCTGTGAGATATCTTCTTCGTGTATATTGGACGGTAAATTGATGGTCTTTGAAATGCTGTTATCCACAAATGCCTGCAGAGCAGCCTGCATGCGGATATGATCTTCACCATTGATGTCCTGCGAAACCACAAACACCTGCCGGATCTCATCTGGGATATCATCTATATTTTGGCAACTGCCTGTACGCAGGATAAGTTTGATAATTGCACTGCGTTGATCCTCGGTCATGCCGCTCTCAATTAGCGCCTGCTCAAACAGTGGGCTAGTGTAATTAAGCTGTAAGTCCTGCCCGTTATCGTTGACATGCCGCACATATACTAAAGCAAAGACCGGCTCACAGCCGTAACCCTCACAGCCTGCCACAGTGCCAATGGTACCAGTAGGCGCAATAGTGGTCTGGGCTGCATTGCGGATGCCGTTTGTTTGAATACCTGCAATGACCTTATTCCAATCAATTTGCGGACGCCCCCAATCATGCTGGTATTCCATCAATGATTCAGGCGGCTGCCAGGTGATGTTCTGGGGGTCATATATACTAACCTTTAAGGCAGGAAATGCGCCATATTCCTGCGCTAGCTGAATACTGGTCCGCATAGCATGGTAGCGTATAAATTCCATCACTTGTGAGCTGAATTCCTGCCCTTCTGGAGAGCCATAACGGATGCGTGTGTGATACATCAAATCTGCTAAACCCATGATGCCCAGCCCAATACGCCGCGTACGTAATGCGTTCTCGCGCAGCTGTGGCACCGCTGGCAAATAGTGATTAGCATCGACCACATCATCTAGAAAACGCACCGCCAGCTCCACACTTTCGCGGATAGCATCCCAGTCTACTGTGCCTTCAGGTCCAAAATGCTGGGCTAAATTAATTGACCCCAGGCAGCAATTCTCGTATGGACCAAGCCATTGCTCGCCGCAGGGATTAGTAGCTTCCAACCTATATAGCTGCGGTAAAGGATTAGCACGGTTAGCAGCATCCAAGAACAGCATGCCCGGCTCACCATTATGGTGCGCCTGACGGATAATTTTATTGTAAATTTCACGTGCCCGAACCTTTCTATACACTCTAAAGGGAATACCTGACTTCTCTGCCTGTTCAAATGAGCCCTCAAATTCATGATATGAAGGATGGTGCACATCTGGGAATCGCAGTTCCCACATCTCATCGTTTTCAACAGCGCGCATAAAAGCATCCGTTACACCAACCGAGATATTGAAGTTAGTGATGTGATTCTCATTAATTTTGCACTCGATAAAATCCTCAATATCCGGGTGATCCACACGCAGTACAGCCATATTAGCGCCGCGGCGTGTTCCACCCTGGGCAATCTCACCAAAGGCATTATCATAAACCCGTAGAAAGCCCACCGGACCGGTTGCCTCTCCTGCAGAGGATTTCACACGGCTGCCGCTCGGTCGTAGTGCTGAAAATGAAAACCCATTTCCGCCTCCGGTCTGCTGGATAAGTGCTGCATCACGCAGAGTTTGGAATATACCCGTAGGTTTACGGCCCATATCATCAGAAATGGGCAGCACAAAGCAAGCCGCCAGTTGTCCGAGCGGTGTGCCCGCACCTGTGAAGGTAGGAGAATTTGGGAGAAATTTTTTCGAAACCAGCAGTTCATAAAACTCAATCGCTCGCAGCTTGATTTTCTCATCGTCGCCTTTTTCCACCTTGGCAACATGATACGCTACACGCCAGAACGTTTCTCGTGGTGTTTCCGTTAGCTCTCCTTGCTTACCCTTGCGCACATAACGCCGAGTAAACACCTGATAGGAATTCTCAGAAAGCTCTGCTTTAGGCAATCCAGGGGGTAAAGGGGGCGTTGGCAGCATACCCCTAGGTCGCTGAAATTTCTTCCTAGGCAAATCTAATCTCCTCTGGATTCCAGCAAACCATCAATCTCATCACGGATTTCCTGCAGGTTATCCAACGGCAAGTAAACACTGGCAAAACGGATATAAGCCACCAGATCCAGGTTCTTCAATCCCTTTATAACCATTTCGCCGATCATAGAGGACGGAATCTCCAGCTTAGTCATGCGCTGCAGGTTGGCTTCAATTTCACCAGCCAGACGTTCTATCTCCTCTGCTGGTACCGGGCGCCTGGTGCAGGCTACGCGAATGCCCTGTATTAGCTTCTCGCGATTAAATTCCTCGCGGGTCTGATCTTTCTTAACAATAAGCGGCGCGGTGAGAATCGGTCGCTCGTATGTGCTGAAGCGCTGATGACAATGTTCACATTCCCTGCGTCTTCGTATGCCCCCGCGGGAATCGTGGGTTGTGTCAATAACTCTGGATTTATCATGACCACAATGCGGACAGCGCATCGAATTTCTCCTTTATTCAAATGGTTTATGCCAGTACGTTCCCTGCTAAATGATGTGAGTCTGCAATGAGTGAAAAAGAACCCCCATATATGGGGGGGATATCTTTTAACAACGCTACCTGTACGCCCATTCTAGCATAAACTAATGATGTAAACAAGATAAATGGTAAAAACTAATCTTAAAATATGCTGATTTTTAATATTCGATTCATGCAATGGTATGTTTTACCAAGTTACTAGATACTTTTTAGCACAGTGTAGGATACTCACTAAATATTAGGATGTTTGAGTTTGCTACGCATTTTAAAGTATGCTGCGCAATTCCCAAGGGAATACTTCGCGATCTCGGACTTATATCTTCCTCTATTGGCATTAGAATAAGTGTATGGAGCCCTATAAACCAGCATACCTCAGATTGTTAGAAAGCAGCGAATTGAAGCGCCGAGCAATGCAAGCCAAAGAAATGCTTGCGTGCTGTATGGTATGCGCCTGGAACTGTGAAGTAGACCGTACTGCCCGCGAACTGGGACAGTGCCGCACCGGCGCACTTGCGCGGGTGAGCAACTTCATGCCACATCACGGCGAAGAGAAGCCCTTGAGTGGCTGGCTCGGCTCGGGTACTATCTTTTTCGCCGGCTGTAACATGCACTGTCAATACTGCCAGAATTCCGATATCAGCCAGAGCGACGGGGGCATCGAAGTAAACGATGAGGAATTAGCAGCAATGATGATGGCATTACAGAAGCAGGGCTGCCATAATATCAACTTTGTCTCTCCCAGCCATGTGGTGCCGCAGATCCTGGGGGCACTGGTGATTGCCGCTAGAGCCGATTTGCACCTACCGCTAGTTTACAACACCGGCGGTTATGATGCCCTACCTACCCTCAAACTGCTGGACGGCATCATTGATATCTACATGCCGGACATGAAATATGCCGATGAAAAAGTCGCACGCAAATATTCTAAAATACCCAACTACCCTGCTGTAAACCAGGCAGCGGTGCGCGAGATGCATCGCCAGGTGGGTGATCTGCAAATCAACGGACAGGGCATTGCCTTACGCGGCTTACTAGTTCGCCACCTACTGCTGCCCAACGGGTTGGCAGGAACCACTGAAATTATGGAATTTCTAGCTAATAAAATATCAAAATACACCTACGTCAATATCATGGACCAGTACCACCCGGAGTACCACGCCCAAGATTACGCTGAGCTGAGCCGATGTATCACATCCAAGGAATATAATAGCGCAGTTCAAACTTCGTTGGATGCCGGATTACACAGGTTTGATAAACCTATCTCGCCACTTCTTTAAATAATAAAATGTACTAAAGAATATCAATTTAATCAACAGAAATTATTCATACATACCTGTATACTTCATGAAAACTTACTTCTTCGCGAAAATAAATTGATAAATGAAGACCTAATGCATCTCCTCATTTCTCATAACCGCATTAAAATAAGTGCAAGTACGATTGGAGAGATAATGACATCTATATTAAATAAAATTATCGCCAGATTCTTATTTGCCGCACTTCTATTGTTTTCTTTATGTCAAACTATCAAATTAATCGAACCAGACCAGGCTGACCAAAATGAAGCTCTTCAACCAGCACCAATTGTGATTGACATAGCCAATTTCTTCACTGGAGGTGTTGGCTTCCACAGCGAGATCGATGCAACTGCCATCGGTGCCATTCTGGTGGAATATCTCTGGCCTGGTTGGGCAGACCGCGAAACTGGAGCTGAGAGCGATGGTACCTACGACCAAGGCGGACCCGATTGACTAGCTGCCCTGCGTGATGTGATTCGCTTCACCTTGGGTTCAATGCCTAATGTGAACGGGTTTTATATTTATGATCTTTTGGAAATCACACCGTTAATTGATAACATAGGTATTTATGCTTTTTCCCACCCCGGTATTGTAGGCACTAACGTATTAGCTTATCACGGAGAAAAAATCTCCACTATTAAATATTTTGTGGGGCGTGAGAATCCTACCATTGACACTATGTATGCGCTTGAACCAGGTCACTTCACAGATGAACGTACACCTGTAATCAACCCCTTCTATCATCCTGAAAATTATTTGCTACATAGGATTGATATCGATTACTCCACCGTGGAATGGATACAGAATGCAGAGTATCCCGAAGGTAGACCCATCTTCTCTAATCCCAACGGATCTGCTCATATCCTCTCAGAAAAGGTCCCTAGAATGTGGGGCAAACGCTACTACTCTATCGCCCTCACCCAGGCGCTGCTGGATAACGGCGCCCTCTCACAAGAAAGTTGGCCTGAAGATCTGGCAACCCCTGTGGAAACAGCAGCGAATTGGCCATTTCGCACTATAGTAAATAATTATCCGCTTATTGGGCAGAAATTGCCTGATTTGAAAGTAATGCTGGTTTTCGCGGCTGACGACCATGTACAGTCTGCGCTCGACAAACCTCATATTCATCAGGCTTATGATGGTTTCCATCATACTGCGGGCTTATGGACACGCCTTAATCCCGACCTTGTCTATATTCACGCTTTTGTTGGCAAAAAATCTGGCGAAGCTTTCACGAACAACTCTGCCAATGTTGAACCCAACGATTGGATGAATGCACGCGATTGGGGTTATCAGGGAAAATTTGGCAGCTCATTGTCAACTCAGATGGTACCTCTGGCAGCTCTATCGGAAATGATGGACCGCATCCAATTTGACAATTGGAAAGATAATTTGGATACAGTTATTTATGATTACATCCCATAGAACAATAACTAGGCCTTCAAAAACTCCCTTAATACCTGGATGAACTCCTCACGGTGAATGCTTACTGCCAGATGTCCACCGCTTGCGAACTGGTGAAAGGTATGATTGGGATAGGTATCACGTAGAGCTTGCTGCTCATCTGGCGCGAAGCCGCTGTCATCTTTTGCTTGAAAGATCAACACCCGCTTGGGTGACTGGAAGTCCTGTGGGACGGCATCAAAGACATGGTTTTTAACAGGATTGCGGAGCAAATCTTCCAGCAGTTCAAACTGACCGATCAATGATGCTTTGGTATGCTGCAGTAGTAAAAGGTCCTTGAAATAGGCAATTAAAAATCTTCGCTTGCCTTCATCCAAGCTATCAAGCAATCTGGGAATACGCTTGAGGTAAATATTTTGTGTGAAGCTAAAAGGCATTACGCGGAAAAGGGAAAATGCTGTCTTGCTCAGGAATTGGTTTTTGCGGTTATACAGACCAAAGCCAGAGAGAACCACTTTGTCAACGCGCTGCGGATACATTCTCACAAATACGTGGGCAACCGCCGCACCCATGGATTGTCCATAAAGACTAACTCGATTAATGCCTTCCGCATCTAACATCGTCATTAGCCCCTCATATAAACTCGCCATGTTACCTACCGCAGGATATGATGGCGAAATCACACGGAAGTCATCCATCAAATCTTCAATGAGGGTGAAAGCAGATTCCCCTGTTGATAACCCCCCACCCAGAACCAGCAATGGCGTTCCCTCCTTTTTAGTAGCGATATATTTCCACTTTACTCCATCATACAATAGACTCTTATACGGATGTTTTTGCCGAAAAACCTTCAATCTGTTTACATATTCCGACGGGACATCTGCATATATTTGTCCAAAGGTTAAATTCGTCACATTCATCCTCCATTTAAAGTCAATTTACACTACTATGATTATTTAATATTAGTATATACTAATTTATAATCTTGTTAAGCATTAAATAAGAAGTAGTGATAATTATGAATATTTCAAAGCAAAAAACAGATCAAAAGCGTGCAGTCCACAGGCGAATCATGCAGGTATTTATAACATTTGTCCTGCAGTTTGCCCTTCTGTTTATCCCTGCCTGGAAATTGAATTGGCCCATGGCTTGGGCGCTGATGGGTGCATATTTATTAATCTTGCTCTATAACAGTTTGATTGTATTCAAAGGTAACCCAGAGTTAATAGCAGAGCGCGGCCAACCAAAAGAGGGTGTGAAACCCTGGGATAAGACCATTACAACCATAACGATACCTTTCACTCTTTTCCTCCCAGTAATAATTGGATTTGATGAACGTTACGCGTGGTCGGTTCCTTTCCCACTGTGGATGCAGATCTTAGGACTGATATTGATCATTCTCGGACAGCTCTTATTCAGCTGGTCTATGTCTGCTAATAAGTATTTCTCGACCATGGTACGCATCCAGGAAGAGCGTGGACATAAAGTAGCTCAGTCAGGTCCCTATCGCTTCGTTCGACATCCTGGATATGTTGGCTACATTTTATTCACACTTGCTACACCCATTTGCCTGGCATCTTTATGGGCACTCATACCAGCCGGGTTGATTTCCGCGCTTTTGATACTTCGTACAGCATTAGAAGACAAGACATTATTGGAAGAACTACCAGGATATAAAGAATACGTACAAAAAGTAAGATTTCGCATAATCCCTGGGATTTGGTAAATTTTTTCTCATATAGAAGCTCACGTCAATCCTCACCCTTCTCCCTACAACCATTTAGGAATTTCCTAACAAACCCTCCGCTTCTTTTTTTAGCAACTTATTAGGTAAAATTACCGTATATGATATTGACAAGGTAAATATTCGGAGCAATTTTTGAGCATCCCTGAAATTGAGATTTTACAACGTGCAAAGAAGGGCGATGAAGAAGCATTCACTCAAATAGTGGATAACTACCAAACGCCGGTTTACAATCTCTGCTATCGGATGCTCGGCAATCCACAGGCGGCTGAAGATGCTTCACAGGAAACTTTTTGGCGAGTACATAAAAACCTGCATCGTTATGATCTGAAGAGGTCTTTCGCCACATGGCTGCTCTCTATTGCAGCACATTACTGCATAGACCAGCAGCGCCGTAAAAAGCTTGCGGTGGTTGATCTGGACAAGATCATTGAGATCGGGCCACCTGATCCATCACCAAATTCAGAGAAATTAATAGTCAATAATGAACAGTCAGAAGCAGTACAAGAACAGCTTGCCAAGTTGAACCCAAAAGACAGGATGGTCTTGATCCTGCGCTACTGGCATGAATTCTCTGAAAATGAGATCTGCAATGCACTTTCTATAACAAAGAGTGCAGTAAAAAGCAGACTCCACCGCGCACGCCGCCATATGGCAACGCAGTGGCTCGCAAGCCAAGCCAATGTATATGGAGAAGGAAGACAACATGAACCACAAACCATATAATTACTGGATTCTGGATGATGCACCACTCAATCCAGAACAACAGCAAGCTCTAACTAATCACCTGGATGATTGTCCACTATGCCAACAATTAAAAATGGGCTGGGAAATGAGCGAACAGCTCATCCTTAACACCCCTCAGCATCCCCCCGCCCCTGGATTCACTCAGCGTTGGAAAGTTAGCCTTGCAAAAAGAAAACGCTATCATGGCTTGCTCAGATTAAGATTGTCCATTTTAGGGACTCTTTTATTGATATTAACCAGTTTTATTACCTATCTGGTTGCTACTGGCTCTTTTATCCATGGGTTAGCTTATCTATTCAATTTTCTAAGCGAGGTAATATTCACAATCACCAAGGATCTAGCTGGACTAGAAATCCTCATCAGTAAAATCCCAGCACCCATCCCACTGGCAGCAGGCCTCTTACTGGTTGGATTGATAAACGCTCTCCTGTTTTTCCTACTTCTAGCCTGCTGGCAATATTTTCGAAGGGAGTTCAGCTTTAATGAAGTCAAAATTAATTAATTTCTCATGGGCATTCCTCTTGATTAGTGCTATCTTCAGTGCATGCATTCCACACCCTGCATCTTTACCTGAGACAAATGTTAATTTCGCCTTGGAAGATCAGCTTCTTATTGGTGAAGTGTACAAACTGCAAGATGGTGAGGTGATTCATGGAAATATCGCCGGAATTGGCGCAACATTAATACTGGAAAATGGGTCGCTTGTTGAAGGCGATATTAACCTTCTGGGTAGTACTTTAGAAATAGCTGGCACAGTAAGGGGAGATATCAATGTTCTTGCGGGTACTTCAAGCATCCAATCAACCGCACAAATTCAAGGTGACATCAATCAAATCTTCCATCAAATTAATATATCCCCAGATTCCCATGTTTTTGGGGATATCAACACTTTTTCTATTCCAGCACCGGTGATTGTCCCTCTGGGAAAATGGGCAGCATCCCTTACAGAATTATTTAAACCTGCAAATTGGATCGCTTTCCAGTTTTCCCGAACATTGGCTTTTTGTGTCCTAACTGTATTGATCTACTATCTGCTTAGGAAAAATACTAATCGCGTAATAAAAGCGATTGAAAAACAATCAGCAATCAGCTGGGGCACCGGCTTTTTAACAATAATTGTAATGCCAATCATCATACTGGTACTTATTCTTTCAATTATTCTAATTCCTGTAGGTTTGGTTTTAGTGCCCATATACATCCTCGCGCTTATATACAGCTGGATTGCACTTAGCATCGCAATTGGAAGAGGGCTAAATCGCTGGCTACACTTGACTCTAGCTGATGAATTGCAGGCGCTATTTGGTGCTTTCACATTGGGTTTATTAACCAGCCTTTTAAGTTGGATACCATGTATCGGCTGGTTGATCAACCTTATGGCTCTTTGTGTGGGTCTGGGCGGGGTTGTCATCAGCGGATTTGGATTTAGTGAGGAATTCCTTCGAAAAAAACCACGGGAACCTGAAAGGCAACCACCAAAACCCCCAAGAGAAAAATTGATTGCCAGCAAGGAGAAGCCAAAACGGACTGCCCCAAAGAAGAATTCACAAAAAGAGAAATAACCAGATTGCAATTATCACCCTGGACAAGCCGGAAAATAAATTAACCATCCGGCTTTTTTCCTTTAAACTTACCTGAATGGATAAGATAATCTACAGTTATAATTCGCTATAAGTAAAAAAATCTGAAAATTGTATATTTTGAGGAAAATATGAAACAGGTACTGCAGAACATGCGCAGCGGAGAGACCACCGTGGTAGAAGTGCCTGTCCCACAGGTGCAACCTAAAACAGCTTTGGTCAGAACTGCTGCATCACTTGTATCCGCCGGCACCGAACGTTCACTAGTAGAATTTGCCGAAAAGAATCTGCTATCAAAAGCTAAATCACGCCCAGACTTGATGAGGCAGGTAATTGAAAAAACAAAAAGAGAAGGGGTGCTGGCTACATTTGAAGCTTCAATGAACCGCCTTGATCAACCACTTGCTTTGGGTTATTCCTCTGCAGGTACCATTATTGAGGTTGGAGAAAGCTTGCAGCATTTCAAACCAGGCGATCGAGTAGTTTGCGCGGGAGGTGGGCATGCTGTTCATGCTGAGTATGCAGTTATTCCACAAAATCTACTTGTCCATTTACCTGAGGAAGTAGCTTTCAATTCAGGCGCCTTCGCTACCCTGGGTGCAATTGCATTGAATGGTATCCGTTTAGCCAGACTTCAAGTCGGCGAAAATGTGTCTGTAATTGGACTGGGTCTACTAGGACTTCTAACGTTACAGCTTGTCCAAGCAGCCGGTTGCCAGGTTCTTGGCATCGATCTTGATCCAAAGAGGGTTTCAACCGCAAAGAAAATGGGTGCAAAAGCCATACTTCGAAAAAAAGCAGAACAATCCTATCTTTCCTTTACTAAGGGACGTGGCTTTGATGCAGTGCTTATTTGTGCTGATACACCCAGCGATGATACAGTCGTTTTAGCAGGTCAAATCGCCCGCGATCGAGCATATGTTATTTCTATAGGCGTAGTTGGCTTGAATATTCCCAGAAAACCCTATTTTGAAAAAGAGATTTTCTTTCAGGTATCCCGTTCTTCAGGTCCAGGCCGTTATGACAGAACATATGAAGAAGAAAGCCAGGATTATCCCCTTGGATACGTACGTTGGACGGAAGGGCGAAATCTAGAAGCTTTTGTGGACCTAATCGCTGCCGGAAAAGTTAATGTCGAACGGCTCATCACGCACAGTTTTCCTATCGAACAAGCACACCGGGCATATGAACTCATCACTGGAAAAAACGATGAGCCATACCTCGGTATTCTGCTTACATATGAAAGTAAACAGAAAAAACCAAAAACACAAATTCCATACTCCCAACCCCAAACCCAAAAAACATCAGGTAAATTATCAATCGGCGTGATTGGTGCAGGTAACTACGCTAAAGCCACATTTTTACCTGTTGTAAAAAA
Source organism: Anaerolineae bacterium (assembly GCA_011176685.1). Lineage (GTDB taxonomy): Bacteria > Chloroflexota > Anaerolineae > Anaerolineales > Anaerolineaceae > A373. Next base: position 33,683 of record DUED01000033.1, on the reverse strand, counting down.
AGCAGGAGGGGTCAGATTAGCGAGCATCGCCTCCACGTCTGGAGCCAGCGCGCAACACGCAGCCCAACGATTCAATTTCGCCTTTTCTAGCTCATCAGCTGAAGACATTTTCAAAGATAAATCCATTGATATCGCGGTTATCCTCACACGCCATCAAGACCATGCACATTTAGTGCTGGAAGGATTGGAAAAGAAAAAACATATCTACTGCGAAAAACCCCTGGCAATACATGAAAAGGAATTAGAAAAAATTGAACGTGCAGTCAAAAAAAAGAATGTTCCCTATTTAATGGTTGGCTTCAACCGCCGCTTTGCACCACTTGCAAAGGAACTCAAATCATTTCTCGCCGGTCGAACTGAACCGTTATATGCACATTATCGAATCAATGCCGGCTATCTCCCTCCACATCACTGGCTGCATGATCCTGCTCAGGGAGGAGGACGAATTATTGGAGAAGGTTGCCATTTCATTGATTTCTTAACATTTATGGTTGGAGAATCTCCTCGCGCCATATCTGCCAATGCTTTACCTGACCGAGGAAAATACCATCATGATAATGTGCACATGCTATTGGAATTTCCTGATGGGTCAATCGGAACAATCGCATACCTTTCAAACGGTGATAAAAGCTACTCGAAAGAGTATCTGGAAATCTTCAGTGGTGGATCAATAGCTCTTTTTAACGATTTCCGTTCGCTGGAATTAATTGTTAATGGGAACCGTAAAGTTCGGAGATCAAGACCAACACAGGACAAAGGTCATCTGGCAGCTTGGAAAGCTTTCCTAACAGCAATCCAAGAGAAAGCCGCTCCCCCTATCTCATATAAGGAACTTTTTGCCGTTTCGCAAGCTACGCTTGCAGCCAATAAAGCTTTATTAACTGGGCAAAAGATACTTTTAACCAAGTAAGTTGACCTTCCACAGTGTATGCATAGATTAAAAAAGCCAACACTCACTTTAAAGGCAATCAAACAGCTCGGTATCCGCTCCTCGTTGTACTATGCCCTTTATAAAATTGGACTGTGGAGTGGCTATTTCAAGTATAGAACGCCTTCTGCTATCGTAACCAGGGATCATCCCCCACATACAAAAAAAGTAAATTGGATAATTACTTTACCAAAAAAAGAAGACATAAACAGATTATTACAACACAAACATGACATTTTAATTTCGCAAGCAAAAGAAATCATCTCTGGAAAAGCACGCCTGTTCGGTGATCAGCCAGTTGCAATTAAATTAAAACCACCAGGAACTCTTCATCATTGGACTGCTTATGAACAAAAAAAAGAAAATTGGGGAATTGAGGATATTAAATACATTTGGGAACCAGCTCGTTTTGGGTGGACTTACCCATTAGGGCGAGCATATTTATTAACTAATGATGATTCCTATGCGCAATCATTTTGGCAATTATTTGGGGCATTTGAGGAATCCAATCCCGCAAACATGGGCCAAAATTGGACTTCCGCACAAGAAGTCGCATTGCGATTAATGGCTATGGTGTTTGCCGCACATATTTTTAATAATGCAGAAAGCACTTCACAACGTAAATTCCAAAACTTGATTCAGGCAATTGTCACTCACGCAGATCGCATTCCACTAACCATTTGCTATGCTCAAGCACAAAACAACAACCACTGGTTAACTGAAGGCGTTGCCCTTTTCACTGCTGGCACATTCCTAAAGGAATATCCTAAAGCCAGCCAGTGGCGTAAACTGGGTTGGAAGTGGTTCAATCAAGCTATCAAGAAACAGATCACAGATGACGGTATATATATACAGCACAGCATGAACTATCACCGGCTCATGCTACACTCCTCGCTTTGGATGCAAATGGTTACAAAAGCGATGGGGGGTACACTCCCATTATCCACTGTGGAGAAATTGGCCGCTGCAACCCGGTGGCTCTTGGCACAAATCGATCCCATTTCAGGTCAAGCTCCTAACCTCGGACACAATGATGGTTCATTAATCTTACCCTTATCCACTGCTGAATATTATGACTTCCGTCCAGTAGCGCAATCTTCCAGCCGAGCATTTCTTGGAAAGGCATACCTACCCACTGGACCCTGGGATGAGCTCTCTCTCTGGTTAGGTTTAGACATAACTGATACACCTGTAAAAATTCAAGCACACCCATTTACACCTGCTGTCTTACGCATAGGGGATAAGCAAAGCTATGCCATATTGCGCGCCACAAATTTCAACAGCAGACCAGCACATGCTGACCAGCTACATGTTGATCTATGGTTTAAGGGGCATAATGTAGCGCTTGATGCAGGAACTTATCAGTATAATGCCCCACCACCGTGGGAGAATGCACTAGCATCCACTTTAGTTCACAACACCATTTCTATTGATGGAAAAGATCAGATGCAGCGAGCTGGACGCTTCCTCTGGTTAGATTGGGCACAGGCAAAGGTCATCAAATATACTGATGAAGAGATTATCGCAGACCACGATGGTTACCAAAAAATTGGTATTATTCACAGGCGAAGCTTGAAACGCATTGATAAATATCATTGGATAATCAAGGATCAACTACTATCACACCCACACCAGGTTTCAAAACACCAATTTTCACTTCACTGGCTAACTCCAGACTGGAAATGGGAAAACAAGAAGAATAACCTCCTGCTAAGAACACCTTTTGGTAAATTACAAATTAAGATTACCTGGCAACCACTGAACAATCAAGCTCGGTATTTACCCCCCACTCTGCAAATTCTACGTGCTGGAAAAGCGCTTATTGGTTCCAAGCCCAAAAAACCGATATTCGGCTGGTTCTCACCAATTTACGGTAAAAAGGTTCCTGCACTTTCTATTCGATACACCGTAGAGTCACTGCCTCCTATAGCCATTACTAGCAAGTGGACTTTTATGGAGAATCAGAACGAATAAATTGCAGGTAAAATCAAGATATGCACATCCTGCTTATACACCAGGCTTTTGTTGCGCTGAATGAACCAGGCGGCACACGTCATCACGAAATCGCCCGTATCCTTGCAGAAAAAGGAAATAAGGTAACCATTATTGCCAGTCCTATAAGCTATCTCACTGGTGAAAAAAACAAACCAAATTCCCAAAAATTAAACACGTATTCCAATATCACCATTTTCCGTACATACACTTATCCTGCACTGCATAAGAGCTTCTTTCACCGTCTTATCAGTTTCTTCTCGTTTATGGTCTCTTCTTTCCTAAGAAGCTTATATATAAAAAAGGTCGATGTGGTTTGGGGCACTTCTCCACCCATATTTCAGGGTTTCACTGCCTGGCTCATTGCACGCCTTAAAAGAGTGCCCTTCCTTTTTGAAGTACGCGATCTTTGGCCAGCATTTGCAATTGCGGTTGGAGTATTGAAAAACAAATTCATAATACGAATTTCGCTTTGGTTAGAACAATTTCTTTACAGGCATGCTGATCAAATCATTGTCAATTCCCCAGGGTTTATTAATCATGTTCGATCAAGAGGCGGAAAACGCATTGGATTGATACCGAATGGCTCCGATGCATCCATGTTCGATCCAAATGCTGATAGGCAGACTATTCGCAAGCTGCACGATTTGGAAAATAAATATATCGTACTTTACGCCGGTGCACATGGAATGTCCAACGATCTGGAAGTCATTTTGAAAGCTGCCCAAATCATCCAACAACAAAAAAATATCCGCATTGTTTTAATAGGTGATGGAAAGGAAAAACAGAATTTACAAACAAAAGCGGATGCAATGAAATTGAGCAACGTTTCATTTATTGACCCGGTACCTAAAATTGAGATGAAAGAGGTGCTTGCGGCTGCTGATGTTTGCATTGCTATTTTGAAACCAGTTGACCTTTATAAAACAACTTATCCAAATAAGGTGTTTGATTATATGGCTGCTGGCAGGCCAATTATTTTAGCAATAGACGGAGTTATTCGGGAAGTAGTGGAAGAAGCAGGATGCGGTATTTATACTACGCCCGGGAATGTCCAGGAAATGGCAAACGCAATTACCTACCTATACAAACACAAAGCAATTGCAAAAAAAATGGGATTGGCAGGTCAGGAACTCATTCAGGATAAATTTGACCGCACAAAATTGGCAAATCAATTTATCCATATTTTTGAAGGCATGAGAAATAAGAATGGCGGAAAGAGAATTATTGGATAAACATGGAAAATAGCGATAATAATTATTCCATTATAACCGTAGATGAACTCAGTGTTTTTTATGGTACCAATGAAGCCCTCCATGATATAAGTTTATCCATTCAAAAGAATAAAATAACAGCTATTATTGGACCTTCAGGATGTGGGAAAAGTACACTTCTACGATGTTTCAATCGCATGAATGATTTAATACCTTCTGCTCAAGTACATGGCAAAATTTTCTACAATAATATTAATTTATATGATGAATCAGTTGATCCAGTAAGTATTAGAAAACAAATAGGCATGGTTTTTCAAAAACCAAATCCCTTTCCAAAAAGCATCTATGATAATATCGCTTTTGGTGCTCGAATAAATAATTACAAGGGAAATATTGACGAGCTAGTAGAATATAGTTTAAAACAAGCTGCATTATGGGATGAGGTCAAAGACAAACTAAAAGACAATGGTTTGTCTCTTTCTGGCGGTCAACAGCAGCGCCTTTGCATCGCACGAGTGTTGGCAACTGAACCCAATGTTATTTTATTGGACGAGCCCGCTTCAGCCCTTGATCCACTTGCCACACTTCGTATTGAAGAATTAATGCAAGAGTTGAAAAAGGATTATACAATTATCATTGTTACTCACAACATGCAACAAGCCAGCCGAGTTTCAGATATGACTGCATTCATATCTATGGATAGATCGCTTTCAGATTCACTAGCGGGTGTACTCGTGGAATATGCTCCCACGAATAAATTATTCATCAATCCAGATATGGAAGAAACTGAGAATTATGTTACCGGGAGATTCGGATAGACTATATAATAATCTAGAGGTAATCATTATGCCACGCAAGATGCTTGATAAAAAAATCCAACAAATTCAGGATGAGATACTACTTCTCGGTAGTATGGTTGAGCAAGCCATTTTGGATTCAGTTGAGGCGCTCAAGAAGCGCGATTTTAAACTGTCGCGCCGCATTCATGAAGATGACTTAGCAATCAATGAAAAGCGTTTTGCAATCGAAAATGCCATTCTGATATTAATGGCCACCCAGCAACCCTTTGCTCACGATCTTCGCCTATTATCTGCAATGCTAATCGTTGTAAATGAGTTGGAAAGGATGGGCGATTATGCTAAAGGTATCGCGAAAACCAACCTGCGGCTTGGCATTACTGAAATTCCCATGCCTATTCGGGACTTTGAGGAAATGGCGAGGTTAGGCATTAGCATGTTACATCGCGCACTTAGTGCTTTTATCAATGAAGATCTAAATGAAGCAGCATCCATACCTCTTGAAGATGATCTGGTTGATGAGCTATTCCTGAAAACTTACAAATCCATCGTGAACTCCATGATTGCTAATCCAGCAATTATTGATCACGCCAATCTGCTTATGTGGGTTTCACATAACCTGGAACGTTTGGCAGATCGGGTGACGAATATATGTGAACGAACCATATTTACTGCCACTGGTGAATTAATAGAATTTGACGTCAGCGACGACGAAGATGATGAACAACTTGATATTTAGTAAGAAGAAATAATAAATTTAGCTTGCTATAATTAACCGTCATGTTATCAATCTTTTTTACAAAGGTGGCTTTTAATGCTACAAACTAACTTATGCAAAGGAAAATTGATTGTCGTTGAGGGCATTGACGGCAGCGGTAAATCCACACAAATCGATTTGCTTTACAAATGGCTGCGGGGGAAAGGGGAATCCGTCTATTTCAGCGAATGGAATTCTTCGCCATTAGTGAAAAGCACAACTAAACTCGGCAAGAAAGAGCGAATGTTTACACCCACAACTTTCAGCTTGATACAAGTGACAGATTTTGCAGACCGTTGGGAAAATTTTTTCCTGCCAATGCTTAAAGCAGGTGTGATCGTCCTAGCAGACCGTTATGCCTTCACCGGTCTCGCTCGGGATGTCGCACGTGGCATAGACCCACAATGGATTCGCAATTTATACTCATTTGCATATCAGCCAGATTTAACATTTTTCTTTCGCATCGATATAGACACTGCTGTTGACAGAATTCTCGCTTCCAGAGCTAAGATTAAGTACTATGAAGCCGGGATGGATCTTAAATTGTCTGATAAAAGAATTGACAGTTTCCGAATTTTTCAAGGACGTATCCTGGAAGAGTATGAAAGAATGATAAAAGAATTTAATTTTGAAGTAATCGATGCAACCCAATCTGTGCAAAAACAACAAAAGAACATCCGCGGTCTAGTTCGTCAAGTCCTTCAAGATTGGGATGGATTGCCCAGCCCCAAGACCTCTGCTCATCGTCATAACAAGAAACCCCAAAAAGCTGTACAAAACTAGGAGCTAAAAGATGGCAAAACCTAAATTTTATGGCGCTGGATTTCCTTATAGCAAGATTGGACAATTGAAAGGAAAACTCATTGTATTAGAAGGCACAGATGGGGTTGGAAGATCTACGCAAGTTAAAATGTTAAGAAAGTGGCTTGAGAAAAATGGTTATGCGGTCTCTGATACCGGTTTAAGACGCTCTCCGTTAACTCAACCGGGACTTAATGAAGCCAAAAAAGGAAATACACTCACCCCTACCACACTCAGTCTTTTTTATGCTACAGACTTTGCAGACCGGTTGGAAAATCAGATCATTCCTGCGCTAAAAGCCGGTTTTTATGTACTTTCTGATAGATATTTTTATTCCATCATCGCCAGGAATATCGTTCGTGGAATAGACCCTACCTGGACCAGGAAAGTATATGGCTTCGCCTTAAAACCCGACATAGTTTTCTACCTCAAAGCAGACATACCAACTCTAGTCACACGTATCGTTTACGAACGCGGTTTTGATTATTGGGAATCCGGTATGGACGTATTAAAAGAGGACAACCTCTATGACAGCTTCACCAAATACCAGTCCCGATTGATCGCGCAGTTTGATGCCATGGCAGATGAATTTAACTTTGTTATCATCGACGCCAATCGTTCTATCACTGCTGTTTTTGAAGATTTATATTCTCATATTGAGAAATTATTGGATTGATAGAACATCGATTTAAAAATTTTCTATTAGCAGGTATTTCGGGAAATGAAAAAAGAGTTGAACGATAAAATTCGCCAATTTGGAGCGAAATCTATTTTATTCAATACTGAATCCTTATTCAAAGCCCTGAAAGGTATACATAAAAGGCGAGATATTGAAGATATCCACGATATACGCGTCGCTTCACGCAGGATTAGGGCACATTTGGCTGTCTTCGCAACCTATTTCCCTGACAAAAAGACCGAGAAATGGTTGAAAGTAATTCGATCGATTACCAAAGCATACGGGAGCACACGAGACTTAGATGTTCAAATTAATTTTTTAAAGGGCTTTTATGAGGGTATTAACGATAACACTATCCGTTCAGGAATCCGTCGCATTTTACTGAGATTAAAGCAAAAAAGGAAAAAACTCCAAGAAAAAGTTCAAATAAAAGCAGACGAAATTAAAAATAGCCCGGTTCTAGAAGAAATGGTAACGTCGTTGAAGCCATTAGCAGAACCATCCCCAGATCAGGAGAAATTTTCTCAACCCCTTTTCCAGCTCGCATTTGACACAATTCATAGCCGTTTGGATGAATTCCTTTTCTATGAAGTATTTCTCTTTCACCCTGAAAAGGTTAAAGAACTGCACTTAATGAGGATTGCTGCCAAGAATTTGAGGTATTCCTTAGAAATATTCACACCTCTCTATTTTGGGAAAATTGAACCATTTCTGGAAGTTACTAGAAATACACAGCAGACCCTGGGAGACATCCGCGATTGCGATATTTGGATTCAAACCCTGCCCAACTTTATTAAGAAAGAAAGACAATTTACTATCGATTACTATGGATACGCGCGCCCATTTAATCGACTCCTACCTGGTTTCCAATTTTTGAAACAAAGCCAAAAAAAACAACGCAACAACCTGTATGAAGATTTCATCAACCAATGGCGGAAATGGCGAAAGCAGGAAACTTGGCTAAATCTGCGCGAACTAATATTAGAATCTACACTTCAAACCGCTTTAAATACCTCCAACACAATTGAAAAAAAACTAAAGAATTCCCAAGAAACCAAACAAAAATCAAATACACACCAAGCGACTTGAAAATATTTAATAAATAAAGGCATCAATTTTGGTAAAGATCGCTCTGATTAGTGACATTCACGCCAACCTACCCGCTTTAGAAGCTGCGTGTCTGCATGCAAGGTCAATAGGCGTACAATCTTTGCTAAATGCAGGGGATTTGGTTGGGTACGGGCCCTTTCCAGACGAAGTAATTACATTCATCCGCGATAAAAGGATCCTTTCTGTCATTGGCGATTATGACCGGAAGGTAATCTTGATCAAACAAAAACGAAAAAGACGGCAGAAAAAGAAAATAGCACTCAAACTTTTAGCTTTCAATTGGGCACATGACCACATTTCCATTCAAAATCTAACCTATTTAGAAAGTCTTCCGAAAACACAAAAATACACCATTTCCAATGTGCACATATTGCTTACACATGGCAGCCCAGAGGATATCAGCGAACACCTATCCGAAGAAACACAAACCAGCAGATTTCAAGAAATAGCCGACCAGTACAATGTTGATGTTATCGTGAGTGGTAATACCCATCAGTTCTTTCAAGAAAGAATACACAACGTATTGTTCATTAATCCAGGAAGCGTTGGTAGACAAGATGATGGTTGCCCGGATGCTTCTTATGCCATTCTGGAAATAGATAAAGAAATAAGGGTAAAACAATATCGTATCCCATATGATGTAAAAAAAGTTTTAACAGCTCTTGAATCATACAACTTGCCAGAAGAATTTAAAATAATGTTTCTTAAAGGGCTTAGCCTTAATGCAGTCCTTCGTTGATAATTACATCATAAAGAAACAGGATTATTTTTCAGAGAAGCAGGTTATTAATCTACTTCCTTTATTATTTTTATTCCCTCAAAAAGATCTCTTTCTACTCGCTTCCCCTCTGCCGGTGGAAATGATTGCATGAAATTCTCTACATTTAAAAACAACCTCCTCAACCACAACACAATAAAGCCGCTTTGCTGCTCTCCTCCCTGGCTGACGTAACAACCTGCAGCTTCATCCCTTACCTTTGCCACTGATCTGTAGTTGATTTTTGCCCCGACTGGATAGTCATTCTCTAACACAGCAACAAGATCGATATCCTTATTCTTCCCAAAATGATGGGGATCCTGACCAAATAATGGCATTAGCTTGACAATAATCTTCAAAAAGCAACTCGGAAGAATATGAAAATATAGCTTCTGAGGTTGAAACAAAGGTAATCCTCTACAATAAAAAGACTGTTCTCCGGCAAGCTCAAAGGCTTTTACGGTTGCCTTATGAATTCTGATATGGTCAGGATGGCCATAACCTCCAATAGGATCGAAAGTAATCACTACCTGGGGTATAACTCTTCTAATGTAATAGGCTATGTCGCTTGCCAACCTCTCAATCGGTACTTGTACCAGGGCTCTTGGATGGAAATTATCTTGCGTCCCTTGCATACCGGAATCACGATAGCCTAAAAAAAATATTTCCTTTAAACCAAGCTTTTTTGACGCACAGCGTAATTCTGCTTCACGCAAATCACCAATAGAAGAATATGCACGCAGAAGCTCCTCATTTATATCACCTGCTTCTCCACGTGTAGCACAAACCAAAGTCACATCCACTCCCTTATGGCTGTAAAAAGCCAAAGTACCGCCCATTCCGAAAGTCTCATCATCTGGATGTGCTGTAACTACCAGCAACGTAAATTTATTTTTCATTATGATTTTTTATAATCAATGTGAGCATATCGGGCAATAGGAGTCCTTTTTCACTCTAACTTCGGTAAAGTTCATCTCCAACCCATTAAAAAGCAACAGCCGCCCGATCATCACTTCTCCTATGTTTAAAATTAATTTAATCACTTCTAATGCTTGCATTGTTCCGATTACCCCTGGAACAGCACCTACTACTCCTACACCAGTATTTGCTTCAACCACCTCTGGGGGCGGTATTTGTCGATAAACACACCGAAAACATGGTCCTTTTTGTGCATTAAAAACACTCATTTGCCCATGAAATTGGTAAACAGCTCCATAGACATAGGTTTTTTGTAATTTTACACAGGCGTCATTGATCGCAAAACGAGTTTCATAGTTATCCGTACCATCCACAATAATGTCATAGGATTTTGTAATTCTGGCTGCATTCTCCACGCTAAACCGCTCCTGGAAGGTCTCTATTTTAATGTTTGGATTGAGGGCTTGTAAAAATTCCAAAGCAGATTCAACTTTCGGTATATCGATATTATCAGTATTATGAATGACCTGACGCTGAAGATTAGAGCATTCCACCACATCCGGATCTACAATTCCAATACAACCAACTCCTGCTGCAGCTAAATATGACGCTGAAGCTGAGCCCAAGCCACCCACTCCTATAATTAAAGCAGAACCAACCTTCAATTTTTCTTGACCTTCTTCACCAATTTCAGGAATTAGAAGATTTCTTGTATAACGGACCCTCTCTTCCTTAGACAACCGTATCTTCATTTCAACCTCGCAAATATCTGTCAATTCAAGTATTGATGATACCAGATAGAGAATTATTAGAAGAATCCAAATCGGTTAGAATTATGACATGGATGTCATTCTTACTCATGAACAGGCAGATTTTGATGGCATTAGCGCAATGCTGGGAGCTTATTTGTTACAAGAACATGCTGTAGCAATATTACCGCGCCAATTAAACCGAAACGTCCAAGATTTTCTTAAACTCTATAACACTGAATTACCTTTTATGAAAGCAAATGAACTACCAAAGGAAAAAATAGATTCTGTAACATTAGTAGACACTCAATCTTTAGTGACTTTAAAAGGAATGCATGACAATACAAATGTGTTTGTGCTCGACCATCACCAAAAGCGAGATGATTTCCCTAATAACTGGGTTTTCACGTATATACCCACAGGCGCAAGCACGACCTATTTTATTGAAGACATACGAGAACAGAATGGTAATCTAACCATGATTCAAGCTACTTTGCTTTTATTGGGTATATATGAGGACACCGGCTCTCTAATATATCCTAATACAACTTCTCGTGATGCCCAAGCTGTGGCTTATCTGCTTTCTCAAGGAGCAAGTTTAATAATCGCTTCAGAATATTTAAATCCTCCACTGTCTGATCAACAAGAACAAGTGCTTGAAAGAACATTGGAAAATATACAAACGCACACAATTAAAGGTCAAAAAATTATCATCGCCTTTACAGAGGCGCTTGGACTGAGCGAAGAAGTTTCCAGCATAGCACATAAAATATGCAATCTATTTGATCCAAATGCCTTATTCCTTTTTGTTCAAACAAAAGGGGGCATCCGTTTTGTAGCGCGTTCAAACAGTAAGCAGATAAATGTTGCTGAGATCGCCGCATTATACAATGGTGGAGGACACACACGAGCAGCCGCTGCCCTTATAAGAAAAGATAAAATCAAACAGAATTCAATTATCGAACTTATTGATAAGTTCATCTCAAGATTACCTGCGTATATAAAACCTGCTGTTACTGTAGGGCAGATTATGTCTGAAAACCCTCTTCTAATTTCTCCTGCCACTTCCGCGGAGGAAGCTTTGCAAATTATGCGGAAATTCGGATATGAGGGTTACCCGGTTGTAGATACTGGCAAAGTTGTTGGGCTGCTTACACGTCGCGCCGTTGACCGCGCCATCTCACATAAATTAAACCTATCAGCAAGCAGCCTAATGGAAGCCGGTGATATTTCTGTCACTCCCCAAGAATCTCTAGAGGCGCTGAGAGAAATAATGGCAAGTTCTGACTGGGGGCAGATACCAGTCATTAATTCGAAAAATAAGAGGGTTATTGGGATTGTTACTCGTACAGATTTAATAAAAACAAACGCTGGCAGTGAAAGGGGATATGCTGGCAAGCTCAATTTGTCAACTGATTTAGAATCTGCGCTTTCCCCGACTAAATTACGTTTAATAAAACTCATTGCCACCCACGCAGATGATAAAAATCTACCGATCTTTGTCGTTGGTGGCTTTGTCCGTGATTTATTAATGCATGCACCAAGCCCAGATTTTGACTTCGTAGTAGAAGGCAATGCAATAAATTTCGCCCATTCCTTAGCTAAAAAATTCGGAGGTCGAGTAACAAGTCATACAAAATTCGGCACAGCTAAATGGGGGATAAATGAAATCCGCAAATCCCTGGTTTGTTCACAATCAGACAAGTCAAAATTAAAGTGGAGGGATTTACCCACTACTATTGACTTCATCAGTGCCCGCACTGAATTTTATAGCCACCCTACAGCTCTACCAACAATTAAACGCAGCAGTATTAAGCTGGACTTGCATCGTCGAGATTTCACAATAAACACAATGGCTTTGCGTTTAGATGGTGGACATTATGGCGAACTTTTTGATTATTGGGGAGGACTGAATGACCTCAAGCAAGGAGTAATCCGAGTACTGCATTCACTATCTTTTGTTGATGACCCAACTCGAATGCTGCGCGCAGTACGGTTTGAACAGCGCTTTAATTTTGATATCGAAGCACGCACACTCCAACTCCTGATGGAGGCAAAACCTCTGTTACAACAGGTATCGGGGGATCGCATCCGGCATGAAATAGACCAGATCTTCATAGAGAACAAAGCAGTAGAGATATTTGAACGCTTACAAGAGCTGGGGTTGCTTTCTGTTATTCATGTCGACATTCGCTGGAAAGATGAATTTGCAGAGCCGTTGAAGGTCGCGTTATTTTCTAAGTTTAATCCAAAATGGAAGATTCTAAAGAAAGTGGGAAAGATACCTACAAGAAGGTTCTTAGGGTATCTAATCCTGCTCACAATGATTCCTCAAGACTCACTCAACAATATAAGCAAAAGGTTGAAAATGCCCAGAGTACTAAAAACGTCCCTTCAACAAGCTAATACTCTTTATTACTCTCTACCTAGCATATTAAAAGAAAAACCAAGCGCACTCGTCAGGCGACTTGCAAAAATTAATCTTGCTGTAATCTATGCACTCAAGTTACTGCTCCCTTCAAAGGAAATTCGAAATATTCTCGATCAATATGCAAAAGAATGGCGTTGGAAAAAAGCGTCCATAGACGGGAATACTTTAAACGAAATGAACATCACCCCTGGTCCTATATACCAAAAAATATTAGACTCTCTGAGAGATGCCTGGATCAATGGAGAGATATCTTCAAAAAACGAAGAAAAAAATCTACTACGAGAGTTAATCGTAAAACACATCAAAAAATAGAGCGTCGCATATTTGGGTTCACAAAGAATCCACTCAGATGGCTCGATTGCTCTCTTGGATACCTCTTCTAAAACACACGCTGTAAATCCTATAAAAATATATTGGTGTCATTTCTTTGGATTTAATCAGGAGGTGAAGGCTATTACAAATTCATTTCTAGGTTATTCTTTGACAATAAACAAGATTACATTTAGAATAGTTGGGTTGTGAATCCATATCATAGACATAAAGGTTATTTTAATGAAAGAATATAGCACTAATCATATCCGTAATATTGCACTGGTTTCTCACAGCGGTGCAGGCAAAACCATCCTCGCTGAAGCTCTTTTGCAAATAACAGGTGCCACCACACGCATGGGTAATATCAACGAAGGTAATACTATAGGTGATTTTGATGAAGAGGAAATTCGACGCGGTATTTCTCTTTTTACCAGCGTAATTCCTGTTGAATATAAAGACGTAAAAATAAACTTCTTGGATACTCCCGGTTATACCGATTTTGTTGGTGAGACAATTTCTGCATTAAGTGTCGTCGAAAGCGCAATTGTAGTTATTGATTCTGTATCCGGTTTTGAAGTTGGTACAGAAATCGCGTGGATTTATTGTAATAAGTTCAACTTACCTAGATTTCTTCTGATCAATAAGATGAACCGCGAGAATGCAAATTTCAAGAAAGCCCTTCAATCTGCTCAAAATTTTTCTAAAATTCGCCTGGTACCCATACAACTACCCTGGGGAGAAAAACAGGATTTTATAGGTGTCATTGATTTGCTTGCTTTGAAAGCTTACAAAGACAATGGGAAAACGGAACAAGATATACCGGAAGATCTAAAATCAGCTGCGAAAGAAGCACGAACTGCCCTTGTTGAGGCAGCCGCAGAAGGTGATGATACATTATTAGAAAAATATTTAGAAAATGGTGAGCTGACAGTTGAAGAAATAAAACAGGGTTTAAAGAAAGCTGTTCAAAGCCGCTCTTTCGTGCCAGTACTTGTGGCAGCTGGTGGAGCTGAAACAGGTCTTATGTCTTTACTCGATGCCATTATTACCCTTTTCCCTTCTCCCTTGGAGCGAGATCCTGTATTGGCCCAGGGCATGGATGGAGATGAGGAACTCACAGCAGATGATTCGGGCCCTCTAGCAGTTTATATCTGGAAAACCACTGCGGATCCATTTGTTGGAAAGCAGACTTATTTCAAAATCTATTCCGGTGTATTAAATTCTGATATACGACTCTGGAATCAGAACAAAGATGCTGAAGAGCGTTTAGGATCAATTTATATCCCACGCGGCAAAGAAAATTTATCTGTTTCTGTGATTCATAGTGGCGACATTGGAATTGTACCGAAACTTGCTGTTACAGCAACGGGAAACACACTCAGCGATAAAACCCACCCCCTAACCTTACCGGTGCCAGAGTATCCCAATGCTCTATATCAAGTTGCCATTGTTCCCAAGACTCAGGCTGATTCCGCCAAGATTAGCCCAACTCTTACACGTTTATGCGAAGAGGATATGACTCTTTCTTGGCATCAGGAACCCTCCACAAACCAGACTGTTCTTCAAGGAATGGGAGATCAACACATTGACGTTGCCATCAGACGCGCAGAGAATAAACTGCAGGTGAGCTTTCTTATCGAAGTGCCCAAAGTACCTTATCGTGAGACTATTACAAAAAAATCACAAGCCATGTACCGGCACAAGAAACAATCTGGCGGGTCAGGGCAATTCGGTGAAGTCCACCTGCGAATTGAACCACTGAAAGAAAAAGATTTTGAATTTGTGAACAAGATCTTCGGGGGTGCAATTTCATCTAACTATATGCCTGCTATTGAAAAAGGCATCCGCAATATAATGAAAGAGGGAATTCTGGCTGGCTACACTGTCACTGGTATTAAAGTAGAAGTGTTTGATGGAAAAATGCACCCTGTAGATTCTAAACCAATTGCTTTTGAAATTGCAGGTAGAGAATCTTTTAAATTGGCCTTCAAAGATGCAGCACCTGTTATGTTAGAACCTATCATGAATGTTAAAGTAACAGTGCCTGAAGATAATATGGGCGATATTTTAGGTGACATGAATACTCGCCGTTCTCGAGTACAGGGAATGGAAACAGAAAAAGGTCACTCAATCATCTCTGCCAAAGTTCCACTTGCACAAATGTTGCGATACACTGCTGACCTGCGTTCTATTACAGGTGGGCGTGGAGTTTTTGATATGGAATTTTCGCACTACGAGATTGTGCCTACCCATGTCACACAAGAAATCTTGGATGCACGCCAAAAGCAACTAGCCAGCAAGAAAGGGGATTAAGAACATTTAGAAAAAGAAGAATGCTGGCTTTTCCAGCTCTTTTTTCTTAAAATGATCCTTCATCTGGCCTCCAGTAATAAACCTGGGATTTTAAAGTGTTGTAGTGAAGGATGGACAAAAGCGCTCTATTCATCAAAATTGCTTAAAAATCTTTTGGGATTGTCTGCTGAGCAGCAGACCATGTAGAATATTGAATGCTTTACAGGCTCTGGATAAAGAACATCAAACACTAGTATTGCGGCATTTAAACACAATAGTAAATGATGCTGGATGTCATGAAGAACAAATTGTTTCCGCACTCACTGCACTTGTAGTAATAACTAATACAACAAAGGATAAAAATTATAGAAAATGAGAATTTCTATCTTTGGAGGATCACATCCGCAACCTGGTGATATCGCTTACGAAAATGCCCTACAACTAGGCAAAATGTTAGCTGAGCGAGGACACACAATCCTTACAGGTGGTTATATTGGTACAATGGAAGCTGTTTCTCGCGGGGCAGTAGAATCAGGCGGTCATGTTATTGGAGTGACATGTGATGAAATTGAGTCTTGGAGATCGGTTGGGCCAAATGCCTGGGTAACAGAAGAGAAGCGCGAAAGAACATTAATCGATCGCCTATCAACACTTATTCAAGAATGCGATCTGGCAATCGCCTTGCCTGGTGGCGTTGGGACACTTGCAGAAATTGCTATCACCTGGAACCAAATCATTCTTAATGTTATCAAAACACCAATAGTTATCCTTATAGGTCCTGAATGGAGAAAAGTAATGGAAAGTCTATTAAATACCCTGGGTATATATATTCCAGATAAAATTCGCGAATATATAATCTATAGCAATACAATTACAAATACAATAAGACTTGTTGATGAATTTTCATCAGAAATGCGTAAAAAAGTGAATAATGAGGGTGGACATGAGCATCTATAAACTCCCCAAAAGGAAATCAAATTTTTCAGAATGGTATAACCAGGTTATCCAAAAGGCAGAACTGGCTGATTATGCTCCTGTGCGAGGGTGTATGGTCGTGCGCCCTTATGGCTGGGCAATTTGGGAAAACATCCAAAAAGCATTGGATAAGCGCTTCAAAGAGACGGGGCATGTTAATGCAGCATTCCCCCTATTCATTCCTATGTCATTCTTAGAGAAAGAAAAGGACCATGTAAAAGGATTCTCCCCAGAACTGGCTGTAGTAACATACGGCGGCGGACAAAAACTGGAAGAACCATTGGTTGTACGCCCGACTTCTGAGACGATTATCGGTCACATGTACGCGAAATGGATTAAATCCTATCGTGATTTACCACTCCTAATCAATCAATGGGCAAACGTGGTTCGTTGGGAAATGCGTACACGGCTTTTCCTGCGCACTTTAGAGTTTTATTGGCAGGAAGGGCACACTGCGCATGCAACTGCAGAAGAAGCAAAAGAGGAAACCATGCGAATGCTTGAAACATATAAAGACTTCGCTGTAAATGAAGCTGCAGTACCGGTCATTTCAGGCCAAAAAAGCGAAAGCGAAAAATTTGCCGGCGCATTGCGTTCCTACACTATTGAAGCCATGATGGGCGATACTCGTGCTCTACAGTCTGGCACTTCTCATAACCTGGGCCAGAATTTTGCAAAAGCTTTCAATATCCAATATTTAGACCACAATAATGAATTACAGTATTGTTGGACAACCTCTTGGGGGCTTTCGACACGCTTTATTGGTGCAATAATTATGACCCATGGTGATGACCAGGGATTGATTCTTCCCCCACGACTTGCACCCATCCAGGTCGTAATCGTGCCCATATTCCGAAATGCCGAAGAGAAATCGATAGTTATGCCAGTTGCAGAAATGGCGCTAGAGCAACTTCAGGGTATCAGGACAAAACTGGACAACCGTACCGAATTGACGCCCGGGTTCAAATTTAATGATTGGGAAATGCGCGGTGTTCCTATACGAATCGAAATTGGCCCTAAAGATGTTAACAACAAAACAATCACGATTGCCAGACGGGATAAACCCAATAAGGAAGACAAGAAACAAGTCTCAGCCGATCAACTTAAACCTACAATCTTAGAGCTCCTCGATGCAATCCATGATTCCTTGCTTAAGCGTGCAACTGCGTTCAGGGATACTCATATATTTACGCCAGATAACTATAACGATTTCAAGGAAGCGATTGTAAAAGGTTGGGCATATAGCTGGTGGTGCGGTGCACCAGCTTGTGAAGCACAAATCAAAGAGGATACCAAAGCTACAACTCGTTGTATTCCCTTTGACCAAACCAAGGGCAAAGGGAAATGCATTGTTTGCGGAAAAGAAGCACTGGAAAAAGCTTACTTTTCTCGAGGTTATTAATTCAACTGACCAATTAATAATCAGATGACTGCAGTCGAGATTTCACGTTTAAAAGCGCAGATCAATGCAATAACCCATCTCATCAATAACCGGGATGACTTCATCCATGGGCTGGTTGGAGTTATCGAATTATATAGCAACCGTGCTCCTCAATTAGGAGATTGGATACCTATGGAAACTCTTATTCCCACATATAACCTTTCCCCTATTGTAATGCACCTATTAGAGAGCGAAATTTCAATTCTTGCTAGAAATAATCCGCATAACGCCTTTGAAATTGCAAATCAATTATGGGGAAAAAATTATTTTGAATTAAAACTGCTAGCAATAACCATTATAAGTTCATTACCAGTTATCCAATCTAAAGTCATTATGCAGACTCTCAAAACTTGGATAGACACACAAGAAGATAAAATCATTACTCGAACGATTCTGGAAAAAGCAAGCTCACTTCTTCAGGTAAAAAAGTTGAACGAATGGATATTGGTCATAAAAACGTGGTTGGAAAGTGAGGACATAGAAAAACAGAGGATTGGCATTTCCGCCATTCAATGTCTAATTAAGAATGGGACATATAAAAACATACCAAGAATCTTTAAAACTATTGAACCTTTAATTAAGAATCCACCTGTCCCTTTGCATAGAGAATTAATAAATGTACTTTGCGATTTAAAAGACATGTCTGAAACTGAAACGGTTTCTTTCCTTCGTTCAATAATCCAATCAACGCAGAATTCAAATTCATATCTTTTAATCCGCCGCTCTATCACAGGATTTTCTAGCGACACACAAGCTGATTTGCGCAGATTAATAGAAAATCAGTGAATAAATATATGCATCCAATAACGTTCTATCATTTATTCATCTGGTATAATCCTTTGGCTGACTAGTCCTACTTGCGGTAATTACTGCCTGTGAGGAGACTTGCTTAGAAAAGGAGAAAGCAGACGTCATGACAATTACTAAAAATGAAAAGGAAAAATTAATTACTAAATATCAAAAACATGATCATGATACTGGATCAACACAAGTGCAAATAGCATTACTTACCAACCGCATCCTTCAATTAACTGAACACTTAAAAATACATAAGCACGACGAGTCATCGCGACGTGGTCTTTTGAAACTGGTTGGTCAAAGGCGCCGGTTATTGGATTACTTAAATCGAAAGAATAACCAGGAATATATTACGGTCACAAAAAAGCTTAAGCTACGGACGAAATAGTATCAATCCATCAATGAGCAGATGGTAAGCAAGATTTATCATTTGCTCATTTTTTCGGAAAAATCAATTGTAAGCCCACAGGTTGGGAATTGAGAAATGTCGAAAAAACATTTTCGCAATTTCTCAGTCCCTGACTTAGTGGGGAGAAAGAACGAGGGAAAAATGCAACCACAAGGAAACCAATACACGACAGTTATTGGCGAAAAAACTACTGTCTTTGAGACTGGCAAGTTAGCCGGTCAATCGGGCGGTGCAGTGACATTGAGATTAGGAGATTCTGTCATCTTCGCATCCGCCACCATGTCAAATAACGTAAGGGAAGGGATCGACTTCCTTCCACTCAGTGTGGATTATGAACAGCGCATGTACGCGAGTGGACATATTCCAGGATCGTTTTTCCGCCGGGAAGGACGCCCAAGCGATTACGCAGTAATAGTGGCTCGATTGACAGACCGGCCCTTAAGACCACTGTTTGATAAAAACCTGCGTAATGAGATTCAGGTCATCCTTTTTTCAATATCCGCCGATATTGAAAACCCATTGGACATCCTGGCAATAAATGCTGCCTCTGCAGCATTGATGATCTCAGATATACCCTGGGGCGGACCTGTTGGCGCTGTACGCATCGGCAGGATCAATGGGAAATTTGTAGTCAATCCTATTTTCTCACAAATGGAGATGTCTGACCTCGATTTACGGCTGGCTGGAACCAGTGATGCTATCTTAATGGTTGAATGCGGATCGGATGTAATTGACGAAGACGTCATCATATCAGCAATTTCCTTTGGACATCAAGCATTGCAGCCATTCATTGAAGTTCAAGAAAAAATGGCTGCCGAAGTTGGCAAACAAAAACGCGAGGTAGAGCTTCATCAATCTGATGCAGAATTATCCTCTCAGGTATACGAAAAAGTAAATCAAAACATTCAAGAGGTTCTATCTACACCGCATAAAAAATCTGATCTGGATAAAGCCATTACCGCAATTAAAGAAAATGTTGTTGAAGAGCTTGCGGCGCAAGACGAGGAATTAGCACCCCAGGTGAAAGAAGCCTTTAGTGACGCGTATAAGCGTATTGTTCGCGCGCGCATCATTAAAAAAGATGCTCGTCCGGACGGGCGCTCCCTAACCGACATTCGACCAATCTGGTGTGAGGTTGGAACCAGCCCGCGTGCACACGGATCAGGTTTATTCACACGTGGTGAAACACAGGTGCTGACTTTTGCAACATTAGGTACACCCAAAGAGGCACAATCACTAGATGACCTGACACCCACCGAGTCAAACAGTTACATGCACCACTATAATTTCCCGCCCTACTCTACAGGTGAAGTTGGTCGCATATACCGCTCACGGCGCGCAATCGGACATGGAGCTCTGGCACAACGTGCGCTTGTACCCGTGCTTCCAGATAAGAAGGATTTCCCTTATACCATGCGCTTGGTTTCAGAATGTCTTTCTTCCAACGGATCCACTTCCATGGCTTCTGTCTGTGGCTCTACTCTAGCGCTTATGGACACTGGTGTTCCCATAAAAGCTCCAGTTGCTGGCGTTGCCATGGGATTAATCAAGGAAAATGAAGACTATAAAATCCTGACAGATATCCAGGGCATAGAAGACTATCTGGGGGATATGGACTTTAAAGTTGCTGGCACAGCGAAAGGCATTACTGCTCTTCAAATGGACATCAAGATTAAGGGCATTACACCCGCAATCATGTCTGAGGCTTTACAACAAGCACACCAGGCACGATTATTTATCCTGGGTAAAATGGCGGAAGCAATTCCTGAACCACGACCTGAGTTGAAGGAATTCGTACCACGCATTACCACAATGCAAGTACCAATTGAAAAAATTGGTGCCATCATCGGTCCTAGCGGCAAAACCATTCGCAGCATCCAGGAAGAGACCAACACACGCATTGACATCGATGATGATGGGACTATCTATATTTCTGCATCTGATAGAAAAAATGAATCTGAAGCCCGTAAGCGCATTGAGCAATTAACTGAAAGCCCCGTTATCGGTCGCATCTATACCGGTAAAGTCGTACGCACAACGGATTTTGGCGCATTTGTAGAAATCTTACCAGGCGTGGATGGATTAGTACACATCTCCCAATTAGACAGCGAACGCATTGAAAAGGTCGAAGACATTGCTCGTGTAGGAGACGACCTTACTGTGATGATAACAAATATCGACCCCACTGGGAAAATTCGGCTCTCCCGCCAAGCGATACTGGAAGGTTGGTCTGCAGAGGAAGCACGCGAGCGTGATTCCCGCTCAAAAAAGCGCTCCAGTAGCCGCCGCCCATCTGGCCGCGGTCGCTCCAATTATAATCACGACAACCGGCGCAGTAAAAGCTAAGTTGAGTTAAGAAAAGCGATCAGTAAATTCACTGACCGCTTTCTTTATTTTGAGTCGGCAAATATGGCATAGCCGCTCCTTCAACCCCAAGCAGTTCAGATAAAGCCGCACGCATTGCTGTGCGATCATCCCAAGGATACTCAATCTCTCCAAAACACATAGATTGCTCATGCCCCTTTCCACAAACAATCACCAAATCAGCGGGCTCAGCCATATTTACCGCTTTGCTGATTGCTGAACCTCGGTCCGCTATTTGAAATAAATTTTTGCCTTCTAATCCCCCCCTTTTTTCAGCCGCATGTGCCATTTCAGAGAGTATTTCCTCCAGACTCTCTGTACGAGGATCTTCAGCGGTCAGGATAGTGATATCAGCGAGTTCAATGGATATTTCAGCCATCAAGCGCCGCTTCTCACGGTCCCTCAAACCGGCAGAACCAAAAACTGCAATCACCCTCCCATTTGTCAATCCTCTGGCAGTTTCCAGGGTCACTTTTAATGCATTCGGTGTGTGAGCGAAGTCCACAAATGCTGTGAACCCCTGCCCCATATCAATTTTTTCCATGCGCCCCGGCACATAGCGCAAAGCAGCTGCACCTTTCACTGCCGTTTTTAAACTGATATCCAGACCCTTAACAGCCGCAGCCAATGCCGCCAGGATATTCGCTGCATTATATTCCCCGATAAGATTGCTCTTAACCGTCATCCTGTCGCCGCTGTCCATCACACCAAATTCCAAACCCCCGGCAGTCATCTTGATATTCTTAGCATAGATATCTGCTTTTTCTTTTATGCTATACGCAACAACCTGAACGGATGCAAGGGCTGCTGATGACAGCATCTTTGCTAATCTGGGATAAGAAATATCATCATGATTGATAATAGCAAGCCGTGGATTGCCATTCGGTTTGGATACGGTGGTACCAAGCATTTTTAACAATTGTGCCTTTGAATTTAAATAATGATCATAGCTGCCGTGATAGTCCAAATGTTCATGCGTAATATTGGTAATAACACCAACATCAAATTCACAGGCATTTACTCGATATTGATGCAACCCATGCGATGTTGCTTCCAGAACAACATGGGTCGCGCCCTGGTCAAGCATACGCGCCAATAATTTCTGAATTATCGGCGATTCTGGCGTGGTAACATGAAACCCCGTGTCTATAGTTTCATTACCAATAACAGCATTCACTGTTGAAATCATGCCTGCATTTAAGCCAGCCGCCAGCATAATTTGATAAATCAGATTCACTGTGGTCGTTTTCCCATCCGTGCCTGTAACACCAACCATAGTTAATTGACGGGCAGGGAAACCATAATATGCGGCTGACAGATATGCTAAAACTTCTCTGGAATCATTCACTCTCAGGTATGGCACTGGCAAATCATCTAAATCTTCCGTGCCCACAACTGCTTCCGCCCCTTTTGATACGGCGTCTCGAATAAAATCATGCCCATTAAAGAATCCCCCTTTTAACGCCACAAAGATATTCCCGCTCCCTACCTTGCGTGAATCAAAAGCGATATCCGTTATGGGTGTGTTTGGGAGTGAAGACCCACTGATCCCAAAATTAGGGGTGCTGGAAATGAGCGCAGAAAGGGTTTTGATATTCTTATCCATTATTTACAGTCATCAAATTATATGCCTACCAAGTATTCTGGTGCTCATTTTTCAGCATAGAAACCATCCATAGATTCCATATTGTACATTACGTCCGCCACACATACATGAGCATTGCATATGATTTGTTTCATATTTTAGAATGAAAACTTACTGATATATAATTACAAAATGCTGGGTCCAAATAAGAGCAGTTCCGCTATGAAGGAGATTGAAGTAATCCTGCTGGTCTTTCTTATTCTCACAATTACATCATCTTGCACTCCTTCTCCTCAAGCACTTGCCACACAAACCGCCCAGGCTCTCACTACTCTCCAAGCCAACTGGACTGACACCCCACAGCCGACTGTAACATTAACGGCAGTCCCGACTCCCACTGCTACCGTTTCTCCCAATGAGATCAAACCCTGTTTCATGAAGCCCACAAATTTTGAATCCTATGATGAAAAGATTCTTGATGAAACCCACAATGCTTACTTTCCAAAGTTCAAAGATAAAAAATGGATTTGGCAAGATAATACTGGCAGAAAATATGCTCTTGAAAAGCAGGGGGTTAAAGGCAGCAATGCTATCCTTAAATTTCTGCTGGAGGATACTACTGTGCTGTATTTCTCATTAGGCAAGGAAGTTTTAATAACAATTCCATTCTATTTAGATCAAGAGATGGAAAGTAACTTTGCACTTATCTATTTGCCCATGAACAATGAGTTCATTGACCTGCTATGCCTCAAACGTCCTGAACGTTTTCCGCCAGGTTTGCCGGACTCAGCTTTCGAAATATCCTTTTTAAAAAATGGGGACGTCAATATCATCCCTTCACAATCAGATATTAACAAAAAATATTGGTGCTACGGTCCCTTTAGAGATTATTATCTTCCCAACGGTGAACTCATTAGCTGGCAAGATCAATGCCCTTCTATAGAAATCATAAAAATCACAAACCTAGATTAATTCCGACCAAAGGGAGTCTCGCAGAGGCGATCGCGCAACATACCCTTGGGCATCGCGAAGCATCCCTTTAGGGAATGACGAACAGCCACAATATGTCATCGCATAGCATACTGTAAGCACGAAGCAATCTACCACAACGTTACATGTCATCGCGGAGCATACTGCAAAGTATTGCGAACCTCGCGAAATGGGCGAGGTGCAGCAATCTCAAACTTGAATGTTTATCTGACTTAATTGAGGGTCTGCAAAAGCATGAGATTGCCGCTCTTTGCTCTTGCAAAGGGCTGCCCCGCGCCTCATCTTACAGCGACTTGATGCCGCAGTTGATGAGGCATACCACGCTACGCTCTGCACACGTCTCCACTCTCTGCTCTTGCAGAGAGCTCTGAAAGCCGACAAAAGCCGACACTTTTTTAATAAAAAGGATTCGTTCCTAAGTAACGAATGCAAGGTTCAGGGCGGAAATTTGTGGTCGTGAAGCATGCTGCAAGCAAGCACCCCCGCATGGGTGCGGCCTCCCTGCGACCGAAGGAAGTCTCGCAGAGATAACCGTAGGAAGTCCCCGTAGGGGAAACCTACTAATTAAGAGTCAGTAGGTCAAGCTGTCCATTGTGTCCATTGTGTCCACGGTGTCTCATTAAAACTGCACCAAATTGCACCAAGAATATCAAACAGGAAAGGCGACTCAATATCAATTGTAAAATAATAGATAGTTGACAATAGAATCGAATAATTCCTATGAATTGATCGTAAAAAAGGTAACATTGGAATAAGAAAGGAACAATGTTATGGCAATGCGGATTGATTTATTTCAAGACAGCAAAAGCCCGTGGTATATGAATCTGGGACTGCGTTTGATAAAAATGTGGGTCGGAGCTTACCCTGGTCCATCATTAACAATATCTTATCGTCCAGATCTTTTTAGAAAAGATTTTATGAATTACATCATGCGCGGCATGAGCGGCGTAAACGGATGGGATAAAGGACATGCCGAGCTGTTCGCGGCGTTTGTTTCGGGCTTGAACGCATGCAATTTTTGACTGGAAGCGCATGCCGCAGTTGCGGCACTTAACTACCCGCAGGATAAACTGGATGCGGTCTTGCAGGATTGGAAGAATGCGGATGTTCCAAAGCGTACAAAGGCAGCATTGAAGATGCTTGAACAAATGACCCTTCATCCTAATGATATTGGGAAGGACTTGATAGAAGACTTATATGATTCTGGGCTCGACGTAGAGAGTATTAGCGGTGCTGGGAATGTTGGATACCACTATAATTTCATCAACCGGATTGCTGATGCAATAAACTTCCCAATCCCCCAAGGGGGAAACGTTGAAAAACTAGCAAAGATTTTGAATCTATCTGGTAAGTTAATGAAAGGCAGGGGTGATCCAACAGCCTGGATTCTCAGCAAAGACGGCCTTACAATTCCACCTGAAGTAGATATTGGGCGGGAGCACCTGTTTACACATACCGGTTCAACAGATCCAGAATTGCGCCGGAATGTGGATATTTTTGTACAATCTCAATGGGCTGAAAAACAAGCAGATGTGCTAAATCTGTCTCCAGTACTATCCACCTATATGAAGAAGTTAGCATTGAACGCCTACAAAATATCGGATGAAGATGTTGAAGCAATGCGAGAAGAATATTTTTCGGATGAAATGATTTATGAGCTAACTATTGTCGGTGCCAATGCTGCTGCGATTGTTGGTTTGGAAAAACTTTATGCAGTATTGTTTAGTTGATTTCTAATTTGAAGAAAATGGTTAACTAATTTTTTACATAAATACAATAATTACACACTAGACAAACAACACCCCAATGGTATGTTTTTGAATCCCTGCACCTAATTATTAAGAGTCAGTTGCTTCACTTGTCCATTGTGTCCACCTGGTATCATGGGCGTTGCACCCGCTTTGCACCAAAAATGGGAAAGGCGACTCGTAGGTATAACTAATATGAAAATATATAAAATGACTACAGAGTTTGTAAGTTTTATATTTGATACAATGAAAACCTAACGAATGAATTCATTTGAACTGTATAAAAAAGAATATATTGATAAATCATTTGAAAGAAAAGATTTATTTCTTCTTTTGAGGCAAAGATACAAAATTTGTAAAGCTTTATACCCTGGAAGTTTCGTACATGTTACACCTTCATTGGTATTTCAAGAGGTTGTATATGTTGATTCAGATAAAAATGCTAAACGTTTTTTCGAAGAAATTGATTCAATAAAACAATTCATTAATCTCAATAAATCATACAAAGAGGAGTCATCCTATCGTTTTATGTATCAAGATTATTCAACACCCATTGACCTTCCTTACGATTATTTCGATTTACTAATCTCGCAATGGGCTGGCCCAATTTCTCAATCATGTAAGAAATATTTAAAACCTGGGGGATTTTTGCTAGCAAATAACAGTCATGCAGATGCTGGTATTGCTTTCCTTGATCATGATTATCTATTAGTTTCAGCAATAAAGTACTCTAATGGGAAATTTAAGATTATGGAAAACAAGTTAGATATCTATTTCATACCAAAGTCTTCCAAGATTATCTCGAAGGAATCTCTTATCAAATCAGGAAAAGGGATTGCTTATAAAAATACGGCACATTCGTATCTTTTTATGAAAAAAGGAGAAAATATCCTTATTTAAAAAAACCTAAAATCTATTATCAATTATTAATCTATTAACACCCTTTCGGGAACACATGAAATCCAATCGTACTGATTATGAGCCAGTTGCTCCTATCTCGTAAAGAAGTCCAGGTCTACTTGTGTACCTGATCATCTATTATTAAGCGCACCCGGAGAGATTCGAACGCGCAACCTACTGATTCGAAGTCAGTATATACATATGTCCACAGGGTACATAAAAGATCACCAAAAATGTACATGGTTTTCATAGATACCACTACATTTTCACCCGATTTACACTAGGAAAAGCGATTAAGAAATCTTATTTAATTCGGAAAAAATAAGACCAGAAACGATTTAATCACATCAATATTTTTCTTGAATTTTAGGAAATATTATTTACTAATTAGAACTGGAATCAATCTTGGTATATTTTTGAAATCAGTGGTCATGCTCATTGTAGTCATAATCTGAAAGGATACCGAATTCACCATTTTCCGGATGGGCAAAAATAAAGTTTTCTATGGGATAGTAACTTAGGGTCGCAAAAGCGATCGTCATCACAATGAGTATACCAATTGCCAACTTTCTCATCCAGGCAACATCTATCTTGTCTCGTAGCATTAGGCGCATACTGATAATTTGTCCTGTAATAACTGCGATGATAAAGATGATCACATCTAAAAATAAATAATGCTGCCCTGTGATCGCGTTATAGCCATAGAATAATACGGCTATTACGAGAGGCATAGTTAGTAATCCGACAGCTTTGGCAATAAAGAAATTATTTAAGTCTTTCCGAATAGAAAGGTATTCAATGATTGCCCATATAATAGATGGCCAAAAAGCAATCTTGAAATGCTCCCAAGTGCTTTCATTGACAGCTGCGATCAATGCTGCTGGCCGCCAATAATTAGTCCACTCAAAAACAAAATGCAGACTCGCTCCAAATGTAACAATAAAAATGACCCCCATTATTTCCCAGCGTTTTATTTTAGTTATCATTGTTTTCCAAATAAAAATAATATATTTAGGCAATAAGAAAATATAGGTTGTACCTTCTTCTCACATTAATTACTTATTTAAGTAAGTAATAGTGATCTGTAGTACGGACGCAAATGATACCCATAACAAATAAGGGATTTGAATATAAGTGATCCATTTCCCATTTGGATAAATTGCTACCATTGCCCAGATAAGCGTACCGAGGATTAGAAGAATATCAATTGCTGCAAATAGCTGATTTTTTATTCCAAACTGAAGGGGTGTAAATGCGAAATTGAATAAGAGGTTAAGAATAAATGGTAAAGCGACAGAAAATAAAATTTTCTTTTGATATGTCAAGAAAAATACTCTTCCAAATGAAATGGCAATTATTATATAAAGAAGAGTCCAAACAGGGCCGAAGAGCCAGGCAGGAGGTGCCCAGGAAGGCTTTATTAGAAGTGAGTACCAATTATTTCCATTCATAATATATTTTTTATCTGTGCTTATATTATATCTTGGTAATCCAATAATCATGAAAACCAGGAATACTAGCGACATTTGATGGATATATCTTTTATAATCTTACTCAATTGTATTGATTTGATGAATTTTATAAAAAACAATGTAAAAATATTTTCACATACGCAAAATAGTCTCACATTCATTATGTCTTATTTGCCCAACCTGTTTCATTCTTATTGAACACAATCTTATGGATAAATTATCGATAAAATAATCCCCAAATCAATTGCAAAGAGGAAATTTGAAAAGAAAAAAAATTATTAGATTGATTATCATTGTTTTTGCTTCAATAGTCATTATTGGAATCTTGGGGTTGCTTGTTTGGTCAAAAACAGGAACATACCCCGCAAGAACGATCGCTTTTTCCGCGCTTGAATCAACTAACAGGGTAACAATTACACAAGACAAATTAATCATATTTACACCTGTTGAGGAGATGGATACCGGATTGATTTTTTACCCGGGTGGCTTAGTAGAACCAACCGCCTATGCACCAATTTTACATAAGATTGCAGAAAAAGGAGTACTCGTAGTTATCACCCCCATGCCGTTAAACTTAGCTATATTGAACACAGATGCTGCCAATGTCGTAATTGATGGTTATCCACATATATCTAACTGGGTCCTTGCTGGGCATTCACTAGGAGGCGCTTCAGCAGCGATATTTGTGGAGAATAACCCAACAAGAATTGATGCAATCGCATTATGGGATTCTTTTCCAGCCAATAGTGCTGACTTATCGGATACCAACATACCTGTAATTTCTATTTTTGGCACCATGAATAATTTCCCAAATACCGAAAACTTTAATGACAAGAAACACCTGCTACCAGTAAATGCTAAATTTGTTGGAATAGAAGGTGCAAACCATGCTCAATTTGGTGATTATGGTCCCCAGAAGGGTGATGTGGTTGCCTCAATAAGTTTAGCCGAGCAACATGACCAGGTTGCTGAAATAATGTTGGATTTCATCTTCCTTAATCAATAAATTCAAAGCCAGCATGTCCATTGTGTCCACCTAGTATCAATGGTGTTGCACTTGTGTTGCACAATGAAAGGCAACTCGATATATCTGACAAGCCCAGAATTTTTGTACTTTTTACAAAACAAATATTTTCAAGTTTTATAAGAATCATGGACAGCGTGAGGGTTAATGGATTCATTTACTGCAAATTTCTCAGTGATGATCCCGCTAGTTTTGTCTAACGAATCAGATTAGTACACACCAACTTTCGTTAACTAGATTACCCAGCACCAAGTTGGCGTATTTTGCTTGTCACCCATGTTCCCAACCAAAGAAAGCCAGCCAGCAGTAAGACAGCCAAGTAATCGATTATTGGGATACGAATGATCTCATTTATTTTTGCCCAACCTCTCTCATTATAAATGATTAGAACTGAGCTAATATACACACCCAATATGCTCCAACGCACCCATTGGGGTAATTTCAGTCCATGCATCTGTGTTATCACCAGTACCCCTCCAAACCCGAAAGCAAACATAGGCCACAGACTGTTGCCCTGCATGATTGCTACTATAGTACCGTGGATGAGGACTCCCACCTCCAACGTAAACGTCCACCAACGATTCAAATGGATGCGTGTGAAGAACAAGCTGCCTTGTAGTAGAAGTAGGAACATGTAGAAGAAACCCGTTAGATGCCCGCTTGTAGAAACGGTTGGGTGATACCAGAAAGTATAAATTGTTGCCCACGCAAAAAAGTAGCCGTGATATTTACGGGCAACACGAATGATGTTTTTGGATAAAGGCAGGGGTTTGCCGAAGAACATTCCTCGCCGAGTGTTTTCCATCAACAACACCCAGACCAGCATAATAATCACAGACACTTGTGAGCTCCATATAGAAACATCTTGTGCTAGTCCGTCATACCATAAATGAGTCTGAAGCATATGAAGTAGGATAAAGAATGCGTTTATACCCAAAGCAAGATAATTGACTTTCCGAAGCTTTGTAGAATATTTTTTAATATTTCTTTGGGTGTAAAAGATTAAACTCCAAATTGATAATTGGTGTAATAAATAGAATCCCCATGCAGTTGCTCGGGTCCAAAATGTGGGGTTAGGTAATTTCCAAAAATACCAAGATGCACCTTGATCGGGGGCAAGTTGAATTTTATACAGGTACGATCCAAACCACCAGATCAAGCCTGTGAAAAATAAGCTAAAAATGATCCCGATCCAAACTGCAGTTATGTCAGATCGATTGGTAGTTTTATTTTCTTCTATTAATTTATCTTGTGAAGTCATTGCAAAGACTCCTCTTTATAAGTATAGATTATATGTTTAACTATAAATCTGGAACATCATAAAAAGATAGAATGAAATTAATGTCGAAGGAATTGACCCACATTTTTTAGGAAATTACATTCAATTCCAATCCAATTAAAATCCTCTCAATTGTCCAGTCCAGGGAGCTTTCGCACCTGTTTTAAATTCTGCCACACTTGGGCCTGCTAGGTTTGCCAGCCTTTTTTGACCATATATATAGCTCACGACTAGCACAAGAATGGTATAAGGCCATCCCATTGCAAGACGGACAGTCCCCAAGGCATCTATTTCGTTTTGCGTAAAAAAGAATAATTCAACTGCAAGACGTATCCCAAATAGAATTCCCCAGAACAATGTTACCTCACGATAAGCTGGCAGTACCTGAGGGTGCCAATACCATTTTGCAGGCCAGCGGCGAGTGAGCATGCTCGAGTATGCCGCCAGGGGGCGCCTAACAATCACACTCAAAACACACCCCAACACTGTAAGTCCACCAGTGATAAAACCAGGGAGATAATATCCGCCTGCAGAACCGCTCAGGTAAGCGAAGAATGCCGCCAGGAGCGTACTACCGCCTCCACCAACCGCAAAGGCAAGTGATTGTCTCTTTAAAAGTCGGAAAACCATTACTGCACCCGCCACAGCCAAAGAAATTACTACTGCCATCCAAAGATCAATAAAACGGCTGCTGATAATGTAAGCCAAAAGCGGGAAAAGCGCGTCAATAATCCCCGGACCCTTGCCGGAAAAAACAAGCTTCAGCTCATCCCATAGTTCATTGAGTTTATCCATCCGCGTACTTACCCATCCAGAATTTTTTCCAATCTCCTTTGCTTGAAATTAAAGCAAGTAGG
Source organism: Anaerolineae bacterium (assembly GCA_011176685.1). Taxonomy (GTDB): domain Bacteria; phylum Chloroflexota; class Anaerolineae; order Anaerolineales; family Anaerolineaceae; genus A373. Next base: position 2,104 of record DUED01000033.1, on the reverse strand, counting down.
ATATACAGACTGGCGGTAAAGAAACCCAAGACCATCATCAGGAAGACCCAGAAAAAGGTCTTAGGAACTGATCTTTCCCGATAGATGATCCAGGCAGAGAAAAGTGTAAAACCAGTATATAAATCCACCAAAGAAACAATTCCCCATGGATTACGCAGTATTTCACCGCCATCGCTACCAAAATCACCGATTGTAAAGCCAAAGATAAGAACTGCCGTCATAGTGGCAATGCCTAGCGCAGCTATGATTTTTCCTGTTTTCATCATCAACCTCTACAACATCAGGATCAATCCAAATATCAGTTCAGTAGAAAAGCTGATGATATTTGATGATACAGCTGATTTATCTACAATAATAGAAACCCCACGCACCAATGCCATTACCAGATATACAATACCCAACATGGCATAGGTTTGTTTTTGATTATAGATCTGGGCGGCAACCCCCAACCCAATGAATAACGCACCCAGAATTGTTCTGATCTCCGTTACTCCTCGCCCGCCATTCACTGTTAATCCTGTGAATTCCTGTACTTTCAACGGCCAGAATAAGGAGACCACTCCGGTAATTACAGTTGCAATATTAATCGCATACTTTAATAATTGTAAGAACATATCTTCAATCCTTTCTTATTGAGACTATCATTGTTTTGTCCCGGGTGGCATTGGAATAAGGACTGGTGTATTCATCTTGTATTCTTCATAATCCGCCTGACCGCCCCATTTTTCATCCGCTCGTCTTTCAAGCATCGGTACACCACTGATTCTGGTGAGAAGCAAGGTCACAAAGAGCGGTGAAATAAGTGTCACCCACTGCCAACCCCTGAGAACGGGCAAAGTAATGATGGCTACTCCTAACCAGAGCATAATTTCCCCAAAATAATTCGGATGCCGGGACCAAGCCCAAATACCTGACCGGATGAATTTACTCTTATTCGCGAGGTCAGATTTGAACTTGCTCTTTTGGTAGTCCGCAAGCACCTCGATTGCAAATCCTACAATCCACAGCAGAGATCCAATGGCTGCAAAGGCATCCAGTGGGATGCTTCGTAGAGATGTGATGGCTGCCAAAGCTGCAGCAAGCGTGAAAGTCACCCACAACGCCTGGAGGGTCCATGCAGATAAGAAGCGTGCAAATGATTTTTTGATCTCACGGAATCTTCGGTCTTCACCGGCTACTTTCACTCGCTTGAACAGAAATGTTCCCAACCTGGCAGCCCAGATCACCACCAGCACAAGGATGAGCAAAGTACGCGCATCCATCTTACGACTGAGAATGGTTGATAAGATTACCACGGATATATAGGTAATACTGCCTGTGAGATCGTAGAATTTCTCGGTTCGTTTAAGATATGAAGGAATGAACACGATCCATTGGATCAGGTAAATCAAGCCCACTACAAATGCAAATAGCGGGATATTGCCTACCATCACACTTTCCTGGCTGCCAGCTAATGCGACCAGGATGCCAACCCCTACGGCAACCAACACAGTTAGATACGAGTTGAGATTTTCTTTTTTCATTGTATTGTCCTCTCGGATACCAACGCATATCCCACAGCACCGGGCCCAATATGAGCGCCAATGACTGGAGTAATGTCCATTGAAAATACTTTATGTTTTGGAAGAAAATCCATAACTTGTATTCTAAATGCTTCTGCTTTTTCAGCGACATTGGTATGCAGCATCGCAAAGCGTTCAATCGGGAGATTGTCCTTAAGCATTTTTATCAAACGTTCATTCGCTTTTTTTGACGTCCGTACTTTCTCGGAACCGGGAAGTCCTTGTTTTATTGTTAGAATCGGTTTCAGTTGCAACAAACTGCCGATACCAGCCAGAAAAACATTCATGCGCCCGCTGCGACGCAAGAATTCAAGTGTATCTAAACCAGCTGTGACGAATGTTCTCGGCATCAGATCATCAAGTGCTTTGGTTATAGCTTTCATCGACTTTCCATCTTTAGCCATTTTTGCAGCAATGACCTGACCCCAAAATATGTACCAGTTCTTATGATAGTCCAACCCATTGGATTTGGGAAGGTTGGACCGGGATCGCAGCTGGCACAGGGGGGCGATATCCCAGCGCACTATGTGGTCTGACTGTGT
>DUED01000032.1 GCA_011176685.1 Anaerolineae bacterium | reverse complement strand
TTACTTAAGGTTGCATTCCAGTATTAGTTATAAGACACCGATGGAAGTCCTTGAGCAGACTTTGTTTCATCACAGGAGACCACACTATTTACATTGCTAAGTGGTACTAAAAATGGGGTGCACCTCAGATCTAAAAAAATATTTGAGTGTGTTGATAATATGAATTGTTTATTTGTAGAAATATTATTCTTAAATTGATTCAACAGCCTTCTTTGCATTTCAGGATGAATATGACTTTCAGGTTCCTCGATTAACAATAAATTGTATTTTGGATTGAGACTAAAAAATAATATTACTATAATATCTTGAAGGCCTAAACCACAATCGTCAGCGAATCTATAATTTTTTCCATTATCAGTAAATTGTAAAGAAATTGTGTTTTCCCCTCCATTTTCACCCTCATCAGTAACAACATCAAATTTATAACCATTGGTAACTCTATTAAAAGCATTTAACAATTCATAATAAATTTGATATTTTTCGGAATTAATTGGTTTATTTTTCCAGTTAAGTAAACGATTTAGAACTCCTTCACCATCTGGTTTTATCTCTTGGTGAGTTTCTATAGTTGTCTTTCTTTCAATGTGCCTTTTAGGTGGTAATAATATTGAGGTTTTCTGTTTATTAAAAAAGTTATCAAAATGCTGTTTAAATACAGCACTTGGAAATATGTGCTTGCTAAACTTCTTTTTTAGTATGGAGTTTAATTTCTCAACGAAAAATGTAGATTGATCAGAAAACCATACTTTTTCTGATGATAAGAGTTTATTTACTTCTTTCTTATAGATTCCTTCTGTTCTTCCTCCAAAAGGCAATCTGCCTTTTGTGTTATTAACAAATTTTTCAATGATTTCTTTGTTAATCTGCATTCCATAAGAAAATGATTTATCATTCTCAATTCCTTCAAGTATTGTGGTTTTACCACTATTATTCTTTCCACAGAGAACACATATTTTCCCTAAATTATTTAAAAAACATTCTTTTAATCCTTTAATATTATTAATCTTGATATAGTTGAACATTAATTACCTCTTGATACTGCACAATTATATTTGTAATGAGAAATTTACTTATTTTGTAAATTATAGGGGTTTTTAATAAAAATTGTTATTTTTTTCTTGGATTCAACTACTAAGTGCAACAATGATTTGTTAAGAATACCATAGCTGGTATTTTATAGCCGCCTGTATCATCATCCAGGTCTAATAGCGCACCAGCAAAATACAGCCCCTTGACCAGCTTGGACCCCCATAGTGCACGGATCGACCTTGCGTAGAGATATATCCACCACACAGTGAACTACCTCAATTAGGCAGAGCGACTGATTTAGAATCAGCGGGTTAAGTTATGCCCAAGTGCGCCATGATTTGTTATCCTCCTCCCCTAGCCCCTGCTCAGAGAGGAGGGGAAAACACCCAAAAAGCCGATGATTTTGAATCAGGAAGTTGTATATACTAACTCTTTAGCAATATATATCCTTGCTTAAACAACTTCAAGCAAGCGTTAACCACCTTGGGGTCTAACAGGGTGCCCTTATCGTTCTTAATTTGCTTTAGGGCTTTTTCAATGCCATGAGCCGGACGGTAAGGGCGGTGGGAGGACATGGCTTCTACCACATCAGCCACACACAATATCCTGGCTTCGAGCATGATTGCATCGCCCTTGAGCCCCTGCGGATAACCGGAGCCATCCATCTTCTCATGGTGCTGCAGGACTATTTGGGCTATCGGCCAGGGAAACTCAATGTTTTTAATCAGATCAAAACCGACCTGGGGGTGGGTTTTGATTATGTTGAATTCAAGGTCAGTCAGTTTGCCGGGCTTACTGAGAATTTCGGCGGGTATCTGTATCTTGCCCAGGTCATGAATGACGCCGGCCATTTTGATGCCTTCCACCCGTTCCTTTGAAAGACCCATCTGGCTGGCAATGGCAGCGGCCAGGTCAGCCACACGTTTTTGGTGGCCGGAGGTGTAGGGGTCGCGCACTTCAACGGTGGCCGCGATGGTTTGAATGGTGCCATCTATGGTTTTTTTCAAATTTTGCAATAAATTTACTTTATTCCAAGCAGAAGCCAACTGATCAGCGAAGGCAGTTGTTGCCGGCACATCTTCCTGGGTCAAATTATTTGACTGCACTGAGAAAACGCCAACGATCTGATCTTCTACTATGAGCGGAGCTGAGACAATTTTCGGGATACGCAAGGTTTTTATCATTTGAGCTAAGAGCTTCTTGGCAAGCTTCGGGAATACCTGCTGCAATACCTGCTCAAAATTTTCTTCAAAGAGAGTCTTTTTCTCCCGGACTGCTTCCTGGAAAAAATTTACGGTATCAATAGGGAAGGAGAAATCCTCATGTTTGATGCCTGCCAGCTTCTCGACTTTGACTATAAGCGCGGACTCGTAGCTCATATATTTTGTGATCAGTTTGTCCTGCGCCAAATCAACGGGGAAAAGCATACAGGAGATATCAAGCTGTTTTAGCTCTTCAGCGACCGCGTTGAAAATTTCTTGGTGTGTAAGTGCTGTCCCCATGGCAACCGAAGCCTGGTTGAGCGCGTTCATCAGCTGCTGCGCGCGCTTGCGCTCGGTAATATCCTGAAAGGTTCCGGTGAGTTTGACTGTCTTACCATCCACAATAATAGGATTGCAAATAATATGAGTCCACAAATGGATGCCCTTGGCTGTGATTAAACGGATTTCCACATCGTAAGGCTCGCCATGCTCAAGCGCCTTTTGGAAGGCTATTTCCAACTTCGGACGATCATCGGGATGGAAAAAATTAAACGCTTCTTCCAGTGGCAGTTCGTAGCCCAATGGGACTTCGTGGATGCGGTAAGTTTCTTCCGTCCAGCTAACTTCAAACGTTTTAGCATCAACTTCCCATCCACCCACCTTTGCCATTCGGCCTGTCTCTATGAGCAGTGTTTCGCTCCTTCTAAGCGCCTCCTCAGCCTGCACGCGCTCAGTAATATCCTGCCCCTGGGCTATGGTGGATAATAGCATCACACCGTCTTCGGCATAGATATTTGCTGAATTCCATAGGACGATACTTACTTTCCCATCTTTATGAAGAATTGGAATCTCTATTGACTCCCAGCGCTCACCACTCACTGTATCCACCATCTTACTTATCGACTCAGCCCGGTTTGTTTCAGGAAAAAGCTTGCTCAATTCCTTGTCCAAGACCTCGTCAGCCGAATAACCAGTGAGTTGCTCAAAGGCACGGTTGAAACGAGTGGTCTTTAATGCCGGATCCCAGACAATTATCGGAGCGTTGGCGTAGGTAATCAAGCTCTCCAGATAGTTGTTCGTCTCCAGCAACGAATTTTGCGCCTGCGCGCGCTGGATGATCCTGCCTAAACATTCAGCAATCGCGCCTATCAGCGCGCGTTCCTCTTTCAGGAAAGGTCCTTCATAATCTTTTGGCTGTTCTTCAAGGTAAAAAACTTCAACCGATCCTGCGCGCTTACCTTCCACCCTGATCTTGCTTTCCAGCTTCCATTTGGTATAGCGGAAGTTCTTGGTTTTGTATTCCCGGTCATTCAGCGTGATGCGGGCGCAGGTGATTTGCGGGTACTGCCAGGCGGAGGGCAGGAGCTCCACGCTGCCTTGCAGGATCTCCGGCAGTGATATGCCGGGAGTCTCAACCAGTCTTGAAATGCCATACAGGCAGTTCAGTTCTTTGACGCGCTCGCCAAGATCGTACGCCGTTTTTTTGTAAATGTCGTTTTTCTGATGGGATTCAGTTTCTACTGCCTGCAGTTCAGCAAGGCGCTTTTGCAGGGCTTCAATTTCAGCCAATAATTGAGCTTTGGTTTTCGCGCTCATACCTGTCCTTTCATGGTTTTTTAATCCATAATAAATAAGACGGTATAGATTTTAACTGTTCTATTTTCCTTATTGAAAGGCGATTATTAAAATTATAGTATAGTTTTTTCGAGTCGCCTTTCCTTTTCTTGGTGATACTATGAAAGCGTTCCAATTCATTTGCTAAACTTGAAATAAGCCAAAAACAAGTTTAGAGAACGAGGAACGCTTATTTTCTGATTCTACCTTGGAATTAACCTACTTTCAAATATTCAGCTACCGAGCGACCTGCCAGCCAACCGGTAGAAAAGGCAGCTTGCAGGTTATAGCCACCCGTATCGGCATCCAGGTCCAATACTTCACCGGCAAAATACAGCCCCTCGATTAGTTTTGAGCGCATGGTGCGTGGATCCACTTCTTGCAAAGAGACACCGCCAGCGGTTACAATGGCTGCTTCAATTGGTAGATGTGCGCTTACTTCAAGGCGGAAATCTTTTAGCCAGTGCAGCAGCCGCTTACGCTCTTGTGAGGTAAGCTGGTGGCAGGGTTTATTGGCAGGAATGCCAGTCAGATCGATACAAACTGGGATCAGCTTGCTGGGCAAGAGCTGCTTAAGCATGGTCTGATAGTGCCGTTTGCCGTGCTGATCAATTTCACGCAGCAGGCGCGCGTCCAATTTATGTTCATCCAGCGCCGGTTTGAGATCAATCGAGATGCTGATCTTGTGCCCAGCTTGCAGTGCTTCAACAATGCGCCCACTCAAAGACAGGATCAGCGGGCCTGAAACACCAAAGTGGGTGAACAGCATCTCTCCGAACACCTCAGTGCGCTTTCTACTGTTGATCCAAACCGTAACACTGACATTGCGCAAGCTGAGCCCCTGCAGGCGCGGAGCAATACCACCGGATGTCTTAAGCGGAACAAGCACCGGGCGGATTGGTACAATGGTATGTCCCAATGCTGCTGCCATCGGATAGCCATCACCGGTTGAACCTGTGGCGGGGTAGGATGCACCACCTGTAGCAAGAATTATGTCGCTAGCGTAATAAGAATGACCATCACGGGTGTGTACCCCGATCAATTTGTTGGCATCGACAAGCAATTTTTTTACTGGCTCGCTGGTACGAACCTCAACCCCGCAAGAAACAGCCCAGTGTACCAGATAATCTACCACAGCTTGCGCATCGCCATTGACAGGGAAAACACGCCCTCCGCGCTCGGTTACGGTCTGAATTCCGATTTCTGTAAAGAATTTCAACAGGTCTGGAGCGAAGAAACGCGCAAACGCCTGGCGTAGAAAGCTTCCATTTTTCCCAAAATGAGTAATAAAATCAGCAACTGAGGCAATATTGGTTAGATTACAGCGTCCCTTACCCGTGATGCGCAATTTGCGACCCGGTTGTCTCATTTTTTCTAACAGCACAGTCCTGACTCCCTGAGCCGCGGCTTGTCCAGCAGCCATCAACCCGGCAGGTCCGCCGCCGATGACAATCACCTGATAGGGATGCGCCTTTTCCTTTGCTTGCATTTAACTAGAGCCACATTCAAAATTAAGACAATATACCATAACCCGAGCACATTAAACTCTCTAAAGCACAAAACACGAAAGAAGCAAATACGAGCAATCTATGTGACATCATTGGTAAGAGTTCAAAGCCTAATGAAATCTCCAACACATAGAAAAACACAAAATGATGCAAGAAAGATCGTTGAACCAAATGATATGTATATTTATAAGTATTTGTGTCTAAATTCTGTTATGTGATGAGATTGAAGCTATGGAAATTTTTAAAACATAGATCACGAGTATTTGGATAATCTATATCGAAAAGCTAAATTACTAACTGGGAATCAATTTCAAAGGATATTCATTGAAATTAAAGTAAGGATTGAGAAAATTAATTATTTTGGCCATATGTGTTCGTGACAATGAGACAAAACATATGGAAATTCAAATACAATTAAAGTTGGAATGCCATTTATCTCCCCTTCATAAGTAAGCTTTCTTTCTCCTCTGCTGAAATTCATCAAATCAAAGGGCCAATTTCCTAAAAGGAAATGCATATCATAGGAATTAGTGCCATATCTAGCTCCTTTAATATCGCATTTCAATATTGCTGATTTTTTAGATTCGTACAAATCTACTTTGCAATTCTCAGCAGTAACTTCGATTATCTCTTGCTTAAATTCATTTATTAACCGATTATTAAATTCTTCTTGATTTTCCAAAAATATTGCAAAATCGCCTTCAGAATAAAAATATTCTTCCCAATACTCAATAATTTCTCCTTTTGTTTCTGCTGTTATTTCATCTTTTATCTTTTCTATCTCCACTATTTTCACTTCTTTAGTTTCTTCTCCTTTTAGTTTTTCCTCTTCTAGTGGAGTAAATTTTTCATCTGTTGGCAAGGTAATCGGTTGGCCTGGCGGTGAAAACCGTTTAGAATAATTTATTAACAAAGCCACTGCTACAATTGCTAACAAAATCACTATTAAAATTAATATTTTTAACTTATTCACTGAAATCTTATCCCTTTCTCTCTGCCTCTTTATCTAACTTTACCTAGACCAAATTTCTTTCCAGGGTTTGTTATTCCTATTCTTCTGATATTTTTAAATTGCTCCAAAATGACAAAGGTTTTCTCATCCACAATCTTTCGGTTTATCCTGATCAACAATTTCTGCCTTCCCATCATTTCCCATCCCATTACTTCGGGATAGGTCTGGATACAAACCTGACAGCCATTGAATTTTTATTTGGTGGATCATAGTGATAAGTGCAACAACGATTTGTTAAGAATACCATAGATGATACGATAAATCCTAAACATTTTAGAGGGTGAAACCGGTGAAACCTTTGCCACTATCTCAGATTGTTCTTTCCCTTCAAGACTAACTTTTTCTAATAGCATAGTACTGACTCCCTGTCAAGCAGCCGTTGTATTAAACTTTAAAATGTCACACTCCATGAGAAACTATGGAGATGAGCCAAATGACAAGGAGTACAATAGCATGGGAGTTATTAGAACAAGGGATACCCAAGAGCCATATAGCCAAACATCTTGGAGTATCTCGTCGGACAATTATTCGTTGGTCGCAGGCAATTCAAGAACACGGTGACTTACAAAGCTTTTTGGATCACTACCAGCAGACCAAGAAAGGATCACGTCAGAAGCGAAAGATTGATGCGATCTTGAAACACCGTATCTGGGCTATACGGGAAAAGCATTATCAATGTTGTGGGCAGAAGATTCAATACTTTTTAGAAAAAGAGTATGGCATGCAAGTGAGCGTTACGACCATCTACAAAGTGTTGTCAGAAAAGTATCAACTGCAATCCCGATGGCGGAAAAATAAGCCCCGTGGTCCTGTTC
>DUED01000031.1 GCA_011176685.1 Anaerolineae bacterium | reverse complement strand
GCCCGCTATTCCGATATATTTCCCGAGAGATAGTGCTTGTTGCCCGCCCTAATTGTCTAGCTATCTCTGCAAGCGCTTGCTTATTTGCTAAACATCGACTAATTTCTTCTCGTTCTGTATTTGTTAGGTGTTTATATTTTCCTTTTTGCATACGAATGATTTTAGCTCCTCATCCGTTGCACTAAATGTCTGAATTAACATAGATAAAGATAATAAAAAACAGAGCCAGACTAACTGGCTCTGTTTTCTGTTCTCAAATACTTAATTGTTACTGTGTGCGATAGGCTGCCATGAATTCCGGGGAACCAGCAATGAGCTCTCCAGAAGCTATCTTTACAGCCAGCGCATCCACTTCGGCTTTCAATTCAGCGGGAACTTCAATATCCGCGTTGTAGGCAAGCGATGTACCGTTATTAGCTAATGTCAGTATATAATCCTTGCCGCCTGCGAATGTTCCTTCTTCTTCCAAAAACATCATTATCTCGTGGACAGCAACGTGCATATTCTTTAAAGCACTTCCCAAAATTTGATCAGAGTATTGGGGATTGGTGATTGTCCAGTCCTGGTCCATGCCGAAGATATAGCCGTATCCACGCTCCTGCATTGCGGCAGCTGCGGCAGTGCTAACATTACCACATACTCCATAGATTATATCGGCGCCGTTGTCCATTTGGGTTTCAGATATTGCTCTGCCTTTATCCGTATCATCCCAGGAGCCGATGTTGGCCGCGTTTTCCATATCCTTGGGATCATAACCAAGTACTTCAACTGTGGTACCGTGCACGTTGTTGTATTCCATTGCGCCCATATAGAACCCATCCATGAAGGAAATCACGACTGGTCCAACAAAACCTGTCCAGGTTCCCATTTTGCCAGTCTCGGACATGCCCGCACCCAGATACCCGGCCAGGAAGGAGCTCTGTTCCATATAAGCATCAATACCGATGAAATTATCCATACCCAGTCCATAGATATCAACACCCATGAAATAGACATCAGGATTTGCTTCCACAGCAGCGATACAGGCGTCACCCATCATGAATCCCACGCAAATCACAACATCGGATTCTGCATCAATACAAGCCTGCAAGTTGGGTGTATAGTCATCAGCGCTCTTGGATTCAATGTAAGTAATTTCAGTCCCAAAATCCTTTTCAGCATTCTCCAGACCCATCCAAACTGCATCGTTGAAGGATCGGTCGCCTATGCCTGCGCTATCGGTTACGAGGCAGGCTTTCATGGGTTCTTTTTCCACCACTTCTTCTACTTCTTCCACCACTTCTTCTACTACTTCTTCAGCCGGTGCTTCTTCCACTGCGGGAGCGCAGGCTACCAGCAGCATGGAAGCGATTACCAATACACTTAGAACGTAAAGCAGTTTTTTCATTTTTTCTTCTCCAAAATGTTGAATTTTTTAAGTAGCATTGATTGTTACTACTCTTGTTTAAAAGTATATCTTAATTTTGTTTGCGATACAAGTATTTTGAAAAATAAGTTGTAAATACATCACCTCCTTATTTTTAATTAGTGAATATTTTGACCCTGTTTCGCTTCACCTTTAGTAACGCACATAATGCTAATCAACGCCAGCAGCATAAAGACTGGTCTAACGATCATTAAAAAATTATACCTTGCTCCGCTCAATTGTATGATCCAGCCGTACCCAATGGGTCCCAGAATGGGCGCCATCAGGAATCTATCTGCCAGAATAACTGGTACATAGGCATTGTATACATTCCAGATCACACTCACACCAAACATACTTAACCCTAATAATAAAGTTTTTCCAATGTTGTACTTCGAAGGTAATCTCATTTTTTGATGATTTCTTTTATTTCATTGGGTATTTCCAATTTCGTATTTCTAATTATCTCATAAAGTTGTTCGATATCCGATTGACTTAAGTCAGCTTTTGTTAATAAATCTGGCCTTCTCTTTAAAGTCCGCTGTAAGGCCTGTTTCCGATGCCATTGGTTAATAGATGCATGATTCCCCGAAAGCAGAATATCAGGAACTTCCCAACCACGGAAGGTAGGCGGACGAGTGTAGTGTGGATATTCCAGGAGACTGCTTGCAAAAGAGTCGTCTGCAGCGCCCTTTGGATCCCCTAACATACCAGGAATCAGGCGTGCAATAGTTTCAATCAGCACAAGGGCAGGCAGTTCACCGCCGCTGAGGACATAATCACCAATGGAAATTTCCTTGCTGACCAGGTGTTGGCGGATACGCTCATCAATGCCTTCATAGCGACCGCAGAGTAAACCTAAACGTGGCTGTTCACTGAGTTTCATAGCCATATTCTGATTAAATGGCTTGCCCTGAGGTGTAAGCAGGATCAGAGGACAGTCGGGTGGATAACCAAGTTCTGCTTCAACAGCAGCAAATACTGGTTCTGGTTTCATTATCATACCTCCCCCTCCACCGTAGGGAGTATCATCCGTGGTGTGATGTTTATCGGCAGCCCAATTACGGATATTGTGTAGATGTACTTCCAGCAGTTCATTATCAATTGCCCGTTTCAGGATGCTGGTTTCCAGGTAAGGGTCGAATACTTCTGGAAATAAGGTAAAAACATCAAACCGCATATCATCATTCTAGCTTTAAGTATTATAGTATGCAAGTTTTTTTTGAAAGAGATAAGAATATTTTTGAATACCTTTTCTTGACGATAAATTTCACCTGATGATAAGATAACACTATGTATATTAAAGGAAGGAAGTGGAATATGCGGCGCAAAAACCGCCGCCCTAACTTAATTCGCATTGTCCTTTTGCTGGGATTAATTGCTGTTTTGGTATATGTCAACCAGGCGGTTGAACCACTTTCCCCTTCACTTTTTTTACCGTCCCCCACTCCAACAATATCACCAGAAAATTTTATTGCCGAGGCGGAGAGTTTTGCTGCAGAGGGTAAGTTTGCGCTGGCGTTGCAGGCTTATAACCGTGCAATCATCGCCGACCCGCAGAACCCTGCTAATTATTTGGCATCTTCGCGCCTGCAAGTTTACAGCGGTAATTATGAGGAAGCAGTGAAAAATGCCAGCAATGCCTTACTTCTCAATCCCGACAGCAGCCAAGCTGAGGCACTCAAAGGAATTGCTTCGGGTATGATTGGTGAGTATTTGGATGCTGAAGCTTCTCTTAACCGCGCGATTGAGCTAGATCCCAGCAATGCTTTCGCCTATGCATATCTCTCCATTATTTATTCACAGAAGATTATGTTAGGGGAAGATGTGCTTGGTAATTTAGATTCAGCAATTGAAAATTCCCACAAGGCTCAGGCAATTGCACCCGATGCACTTGAAACATACTGGGCACGTGGCATGGTGCTGGAAATAACTGGAAACTATGAGGAAGCAATAATTGAATTTGAAGCTGCTATTACGCAGAATCGTAATATTGCGGAGTTGCACCTGGCGATTGGCCGCAACTATCGGTTTTTACAGCAGTATGACCGTGCAGTGGAGGAATTTACCAGAGCCAATGCGCTCAATCCTACAGATCCTTTGCCTGATACGTACATTTCCCGAACTTATGCTTCGGTGGGGGAGTTTGCCAAGGCAATCCAGTATGCAGAGCAGGCTGTGGCAGATGCACCAGATGACCCTTATATGTATGGCAATTTGGGTGTTATGTACAAACAGAATTATCAGCTTGAACAGGCTATCCTGACACTGAGACTAGCCGTTCAGGGTGGTGCGACACCGGAAGGGATTGTTGTGGAAGGGCTACCATTGGCTTATGGTCGTATTGTGGAATATTACTATAATTACGGGTTAGCCTTGATGGAATTGGGCTATTGCGGCGATGCGGTTTCTATTGGTCAGGCGATCCTACAAAGCATCACGGAGGATGAATACGCAGTATATAATGCAAACCATATTCTCGAGCGTTGTTTTGAAAAGATGAATGATTTGCAGTTACTAAAGTTGCCCACGCCGACCATGATTCCAACCTGGACGCCGCAACCCTCACCTACTCCCACGCCTACACCCTTGCCTTCTCCAACCAGAGCAGGAGGGTAGACGCAATGTTTGTTCCGCGCAAGAAGTCCCTCTTTCGTAAAGACAATAATTCTTCAAGGCCTTACCGGATTGTTGTGCTGTTGGTCCTGATCATCCTTGTTTTGTTTATGCTGCAAGGCATCTCGCAGGGTTCAGTTACCCCCCTTTTAATAGCTACTCCCACGCCAACACGCACTGTTGATTCTTATGTGCAGGAAGGTGAAACACATTTCATTGCTGGTGACCTGGATAAGTCATTGGAGGCTTTTCAAAGAGCTTCAGAAGTTAATCCCAATGACATTATTTTATGGATTGAACTGGCGCGCATACAAGTTTATTCTTCCTCACTGATAACCACAGATGAAGCTAAATATGCTCGTCTGAGCGAGGCGCTTGAATCGATTAACAGGGCAGTTGAAATTAACACGGAGGATAGTACTGCACATGCAGTACGCGCCTTTGTGCTGGATTGGCTGGCAAATCCTGGCCTGGTAGGGGAGGATTGGCAGGCATTGCTCACCGAGGCGGAACAGGAAGCAGTAATAGCTCTACAGCTGGATAACCAGAACACTTTAGCACTGGCATATTATGCTGAGATACTGGTGGATCAGCAGAAATGGATTCAGGCGGATCAGTACATACGTGAGGCAGTACAACGTGACCCATCCACCATGGATGTGCACCGTATCAATGCTTATGTGCAGGAATCGTTGGGCAACTACAGTGAAGCGATTACTGAATATAAGCGTGCTGCGGAAATCAACCCTAATCTAACCTTTTTGTATCTTGCTATCGGCGCGAATTATAGAAAGTTAAAACAGTATGATCTGGCACTTGCATATTTTGATAGAGCCGCTAACATCAATGAACAACTAAATATCAAAGATCCCATCCCTTATCTTTCAATCGCTAAGACTTATGTGCAGATGGGGCAGTTCTTAACAGCGGGTCTAAATGCGCGAAAAGGGTTGCAGTATAGTCCGGATAATCCAGATGTTTACGGGCAGCTTGGTATTATATATTTCAAGGCGCGGAATTATGAGGGTGCTATACCTGCCCTGAAGTGCGCATTGCGTGGCTGTAACGCAGAAGAGAGCTGCGAAGTGCGTCAGTGCAACCCGGAAGAAGATCCGATGGTTCCCATTGATGGTTTACCACTGACTGCCAATACAGTTGTTTATTATTTTACTTATGGTTCAGTACTGGCGGGAATGCATCGTGAAACCAACGGGTATTGTGAAGAGGCAATGCAGATTTTACGCCTTGTTAAACAAGGTTTTCCCGATGATGAAACCATTATGCAAATTGTGGAAGAGAGCGAAAACATTTGCCGCAGCTATGGGTACTATTAGGTTTATAAGATTTTTATAAGATTTCGATAATTTCCCTTGACGCAGGTCTTAAAGATGGTTAATATTGACCTGGTTTAGCACTCTACTTGACAGAGTGCTAAAAATTCATAGCAGGAAAACAACTAATAAAATGGAGGATTATATGGCACTAAATATCAAACCGCTAGGAAGCCGATTGGTGATTGAACCAATTGAGCAGGAGGACGTGACTGCTTCTGGTATTGTACTGCCCGAAACAGCAAAAGAGAAACCCCAGAAGGGGAAAGTACTCTCTATTGGTGAAGGTGATAGGGATGAGAAGGGTGAACGCATACCCATGGATGTTGCCAAAGGTGACAAAGTCCTATTTGCCAAATATGCCGGTACAGAGATCAAGGTTGACGATAAAAAGCTCTTGATTTTGAAAGAGAGCGATGTTTTAGCTATCGTTATGGACAAATAATAAAATTTCTTATAAATAGAAGGAGTTACATATGGCAGCAAAACAAATTGTTTTTGGAGAAGAAGCACGCAGGAAACTGCGAAAAGGTATTGATGTTATCGCTGAGGCCGTAGCGACAACACTAGGTCCAAAGGGGCGCAATGTTGCCCTCGATCGAAAATTTGGTTCACCGACCATTACACATGATGGTGTGACAGTTGCAAAAGAAATCGAACTGGAAGATCCCTTTGAGAACATGGGAGCGCAGCTGCTTAAAGAAGCTGCGACAAAAACCAACGACATCGCTGGTGATGGAACGACTACTTCCACCGTGCTGGCACATGCCATGGTCACTGAAGGTCTCAAGACGTTAGCTGCAGGCTCAAATGCTATGCTGCTCAAACGTGGCATTCAAGCAGCTTCCGAGAAGGTTGCTGATGCCATCAAGGATCAGGCAATTGAAATTTCAACTAAGAATGAGATTGCTAATGTAGCCACCATTTCAGCACAGGACCAACAGATCGGCGATCTGATTTCTGAGGTGATGGATAAAGTTGGCAAGGATGGAGTAATAACTGTAGAGGAGTCCAAGGGTCTCGAATTTGAGCAGGAATATGTCGAGGGTATGCAGTTTGACCGCGGATATATTTCACCTTACTTCATCACTAATGCTGAAAACATGGAATCAGTGATAGAGAATCCATATATTCTTGTGTATGATAAAAAGATTTCTGCTGCGCAAGACCTCTTACCATTACTAGAGAAACTTGTTCAGGTAGGAACGCGTGAGTTAGTAGTCCTAGCCGAAGATATCGACGGTGAAGCACTGGCTACGATGGTATTGAACAAGCTACGCGGCACATTGAATGTGCTGGCTGTCAAGGCACCTGGATTCGGCGACCGGCGCAAAGCGATGTTGCAGGATATCGCTATTTTAACCGGCGCTACTGTTATTTCTGAGGAGACTGGCCGTAAGTTGGAGACAGCTACCGTAAAAGACCTCGGTCGCGCTGAGAAGGTGGTTGCTGATAAAGATAACACAACAGTTATTGGCGGCAGAGGCGAACAGAAAGCCATCAAGGGTCGCATCGAGCAAATTCGTGTGGAGATTGAAAAAACCACCAGCGATTATGACCGTGAAAAACTGGAGGAGCGTTTAGCCAAGCTTTCTGGTGGTGTCGCTATCATCCGCGTTGGCGCTGCAACGGAGACTGAGTTGAAGGAAAAGAAGCATCGTGTTGAGGATGCCCTTTCTGCTACACATGCTGCGGTTGAGGAAGGCATTGTACCTGGTGGGGGCGTTGCTTTGATCAATGCAATGGCTGTTTTAGATAATTTTAAACTCAAAAGTGATGATGAGCAGACTGGCGTGAATGTTGTGCGTAAAGCACTGGAAATGCCCATGCGTCGCATAGCTGAGAACGCTGGTTTCGATGGTTCTGTAGTTGTTGAGAATGTTCGCCAAGGACAAAAGAAACAGGAGAATAAGAAAATTGGTTTTGATGTCCTGAAGGAAAAGTATGAGGACATGGTCAAAGGCGGCGTGATTGATCCAGTCAAGGTTACACGCGGTGCCCTGGAAAATGCTGCATCAATTGCAGCAATGATTCTGACCACCGAAGCGCTCATTACGGATATTCCGGAAGAGGAGAAACCTGCTGCTCCTCCTATGCCACCGGCGTATTAAATTGATAAATAAACAGGCCGCGCAAGCGGCCTGTTGCTTATTAAAAAGAACATCGATTATAATGGGCGCGGTTGTTAATGAGATGCGCTATAAAATTATTCCATTAGTTTTGATTGCTTTCGTCATTCTGCTGTCAGGTTGTTCTTCAGGAAATGGTGCTGTCGAAGAATCTGAAATTTCTTCTGCGTCGCCTACAGCAACTGAAGCACCGATGGCAGCCCGTGTTAATGGGGAGGGCATAACTCTCTCAGAGTTTGAAGCTGAGCTTGGCAGATTGCAATCCTCGCAACTGGAACTAGGCATTGAGGCAAAACTTGAAGAGCAGCAGGAACAGGTCCTGAATGAGATTATCAATCAAGTTCTGTTAGTGCAGGCAGCTACCGGGCAAAACTTCTTTGTAGATGAAGCCACTTTACAAGAGAGGATTGATTTATTAATACAGCAGATAGGAGGAGTGGAAGCGTTGCAAGACTGGCAGACCAGCCATAGCTATGACGACCAGAGTTTCAGGAACGCCATGCAGCGTAATATAGCAGCTGCCTGGATGCGTGACCAGATCATTTCTACTGTTCCGGATACCGCGGAGCAGGTGCATGCACGGCAAATCCTTGTGAGGGAAGAGAACAGCGCTGTATCAATTGAGCGCCAAGTGCAGGCAGGTGCGGACTTTGAGACGCTGGCTTTTCAATATGATCCTTTAACAGGTGGCAATTTGGGCTGGTTTCCGCGTGGCTATCTTTGCCAACCGGATGTAGAGGAGGCGGCTTTTAATTTACAGACTGGCGGTGTAAGCGCTATTATCCAAACCAGTTATGGATATCACCTTGTTCAGCTTATAGAATACGATGAACAACATCCACTTTCACCAGACGCTAAGCTTTTTCTTCAACATCAAGCTTTGGAACAGTGGCTGGAAGAGCGCCGTTCAGAAAGCGCTATTGAAATATTAATTTGATACCCGATATTACTTTATCGGATAGGGGGATTAATTAGGAATTTTCTTACTTTTAATTTGAATAATATTGTCTTGATTGAGCAATCCTTGCAAAGGTTGTACATGGTAATTAATAACTTTGCTGTTTGCGAAGAAATCAAAGTTAAAGTCAGTTGGTTCACCGGCTTGCTTGCCGGGAATCGGCATCAGGCGAGCGGTCAGAGGTTTATCCAGCCGTAGAGCTAGTGCAGCGATATCCAGAAGGAGCGGAGTTAGCTCCTCAGGAGTGATCGCACCTGGCAGAGGAATGGTATCTAACCCTGTGCCGCAAACGGCGGAATATTGCAATAAGTCATAAATACCCAATGTTCCCTCAGCAGCTCGTGCTGCGAGAGTGCTGTCTTCTAACATGGGTAACATTAAGCCATTGAACCCCGCTTTCTTCCATTTGCCACGGTCGAGAGTGTCAGCTAAAAAAGCGGACGCTGCTAGTGAGCCAGCGTACCCTAATTTGGGCAGACCTAGAAGTTCCAGTGCCCTACCCAGCGAGCACCATTCTTTTGGAAAAGGAGCTAACGAGAAGTCAAACCCCTTGAAAGTTGCACCAAATTCTTTTTCAATATTTATCGCAATTGTTTTTAGATGTTTTGCATAGCCCTCAAGGGTTTGCAGCAAGAACAGACGAGCTTCTTTGAGTGTTGTGGATTTCTGAAATGCAATAATCGCAACATCTGCGCATTCGATAGCCAGGGTGAAGGCTTTTTCATTACCTTCCGAATATGCTGCCGGAAAGAAAGGGGTAAATGGCGGCACGTTTGCCAGTGCAGCAAAGCGCAGGTTGGTAAAACCGTCCGAGCTGATAGTGGAAATCTCTTTGATGATTCTGGCGCAAGCCTTCACTGCTGGTGGAGAGATACCAGGTTTCTGATTGGCAATAGTCGCTGATAGAAAGGTGTTTTCAGTTTCAGCAAGTATGTCTGGAATGACCTCAAATAATGAAGGGCTTTCGATGGGGGCTGTTCCAAGAGACAGGTAATTAAAACCTTGTTCGCTGGCTCTTTTTTCCAAGTGCTTGGCAAATTGGATGATTTCCATTTTGCCTTTGTTTTGCAATTGTGATAACAATGATGGAGTGGCAAAACGTGAGGTTTGCACTTCAAAGCCTTCCTTCTCGAAATCGTGCCATGCTTTTTGCGCCAGTTTGCCCATATTCTGCAGGTTAAGTTCGGCATTTGCAGCAAGGGGATTATAAAAGCAGGTGATTGAACGAATTCTCATGATTTCCTCTGTCGTAACACTTCGTAAGCCAAAATACTGGTAGCTATGGCCGCATTTAGAGATTCTGTCGCTCCTGGCATAGGGATGCGGATGTTCTTAGCAGCGATAGTGCGCGTTCTTGAACCGGCACCGTGAGCTTCCCCACCGATAATGATTAGTATTGGTTGAGTAAGGTCTAATTGCCAGCAAGGTTTACCAGTTTGCACGTCTGCCAAGTAGATTTGCAAAGGTGGGTTTTGTTGTTTACAGATTTGGTTGATTTTTTTCACCGGAGCAGTAACCATTGGGAGACGAAAGTGGGCACCCATTGCTGAACGCACAACTTTGGGTGCAAAGATATCGGTTGTTCCTGGTGTTACAAATACTGCCTGAACGTTGAAAGCGGCTGCTGAACGTAGAATTGTGCCCAAATTGCCAGGATCGCGAATGTTATCCAACGCAAGGGCAAAATCAAAATTTTTCGGGATTGGAATATTCACAAATGGCAGGACTATTAAAATTCCCTGAGATGTCTCAGTATCAGAGATTCTATTTAGATGTTCGGCTGAAACTTCCTCTAATGCTGTTTCTGTTGATTGAAAACCATTAATTATTCTTCCGCCGCGTTCGGATAGCTCCTCACTGAACAGCACCAGCTGCGGTATTACGTTTATTTGTAAAACTTCTTCAGCTAACCGCACACCTTCCACAACAAAGCAGCCTGAATTTTTTCTTTCTTTTTTACTGCTTAGCAGCGAGCGCACCCACTTGATTTTTGGGTTGTGTAGTGAAGTGATCATTTGTGGTTTATCCAGCTGTTTTCATCTGATCCAATTTGCCAATTTTCTTTTTAAATGCCCTCAAAAATATTTTCATAGTCTGGTTATCATAAAGAGTGAGACGTACAATTGCTAAGGGCGAGGATAGTTTTCGTTCGAAATATGTCGATATGGTGTCCATAAATATTTCGGCTGCAAGTTTTTTAGGAAACCCAAAAATACCGGTGGATATGGCCGGGAAGGCTATGGAAGTCAAGCCCAAATCCTCTGCTAATTCCAGGCTGCCTTGAATAGCAGCCCTAAGCTTTTCATCCTCTTTGCCTTCCCCCCATACAGGTCCTACTGCATGGATAACGTACTTGCAAGGCAGATTTCCCGCAGATGTGTACGCAGGTTTTGCATGGCTGACAGTACCATGTCTGTGCACCCATTCATTGCTCTCTTTCTGGATGACTGCTCCGCCACTGTAGACGATAGCGGCTGCCACACCTCCGCCGTGCATCAATTGGGCGTTAGCCGCGTTGACAATCGCCCCGACTTTCTCCTGGGTGATATCACCCTGTGCGATTTCTAACTGTTGACCAGAAGAATATGTATTACTGGCAAGGATATTGTTCATAATTTCTTCCTTGTTAGTATTGTAATGGAAGAATGAACTATATAGAAAACGGGATAGTTCATATCATAGCTATCCCGTTTTGAATCTTTGGGTTTTATAGTGCTGCTTTGGCTTTCTCAACAACAGTTGTAAAGGATTTTGAGTCTCTGACTGCCATATCTGCCAGTACTTTACGGTTCAAGCCGATTTTTGCTTTTTTCATAGCATGGATTAATCGGCTGTAGGTGATGCCATTTGCTCGCGCAGCGGCGTTGATGCGTGTGATCCATAATTTACGTAGGTCACGCTTGCGCACACGTCGGTCGCGGTAGGCATACCATAGACTCTTCAGCATGGTCTCATTCGCGCGCCTGAACAGACGTGAGCGTGTGCCGAAATTGCCCCTATTCATTTTAATGATTTTTTTATGTCTCAAATGGCTTTGAGGTCCACCTTTTACACGAGTCATGGTTCACTCCTCTGCGCACCCCTGGGCGTCGGCTGAAAGCCTGTTGAGTACACCCAGCAGCCGCAATATTTAGAAAATTAATTATTATTTTTTACTGATATAGGGCGCTAGACGCTTAACGCGTTTCTGGATGCCCTTGCCTTTAACCGGAATCATTTCTGCGAACAGTGCTTTAGTTCGTTTGGCAGTCCGGCGACGCAAATGGCTTTTTCCACCTTTAGTCCGAACCAACTTGCCTGAGCCAGTTAACCGGAAGCGCTTGGCAGTTGCTTTGTGAGTTTTGAGTTTATATTTCTTCACTTTTACCTTGCGAGACACAGAGTTTCTCCTTAAAAAAAACAAATCATAGATAATAATAGCAAGTGCATATTATAATGGATAATAAACTTTTTGCCAAATAGAAAAAGAAACATAGATATTAAAAAATAAGCCAGGTGAACTCCCGGCTTAATAATAATTATCTCTTATGAAATAAACGAACAGTTATTTCTTAGACTCTTTCGTAGATTGAGGAGTCTTTTTAACTTTTTTGTCTTTTTCCTGCGTCTTATCTACCTCTGCCTTTTTGGCCGTCTTTTTTACTGGTTTCTTTTTTTGTTCTTTATGAGGTTTAACATATTTCACGCTCGGCTTTTTACTGGGTTTCAGAGGTACCAGAATCATGTGCATCGCACGCCCTTCCATAGAAGGTGCTTGTTCCACGGAGGAAATATCTTCCAGTTCTTTAGCAATTTCCCTTAAATCCTCAAGAGCAACCTCAGGGAGTGTGATTTCCCGCCCACGGAAGCGGATAGTAACCTGTACCTTAATGCCCTGTTCTAACCAACGGCGTGCATTGCGTACTTTGAACATACGGTGGTGCTCGTTGGTTTTAGGTCGCAGTCTGATTTCTTTGAGTTCTATTTTTGATTGAGATTTGCGCGCCTGGCGTTCTTTCTTGTTTTTTTGGTAGAGGTATTTTCCGAGGTCAATAACCTTGCATACAGGAGGTTTGGCGGTAGGTGCCACTTCCACCAGGTCTAGATTCGCGTTTTTTGCTGTTTGCAGGGCTTTTTCTATGGGCACCACACCGATATTTTCCCCTTTGTGATCAATCAGTCGTACTTGTGATGCCCGAATTCGTTCGTTTGCTCGTGTATATGATGTAGCTATGTGGGTCTCCTTAGCTTTTATGTATTATGTTGATATTACCATAAAATGAAAATAGTAGTCAGGTTTTTAAGTGGTGTTTTTCGCGACAGTCGCAACGGTTTTTTGGTCTTGTAGAGCAAGGTGCCCACTAGTGAGCACCCTGCCTTGTTATATTTTCTGTACAATATCTTTCTTTGCTATCGAAATAAATTCCTCCACAGGAATTGGACCAGGATTCTCGCCCGAGCGCAGGCGTAATGCTACTTGACCGCTCTCCACTTCTTTATCTCCGACGATAAGCATATAGGGAATCTTCTGTTTTTGAGCATCACGGATCTTAGCGTTCATACGTTCGCCCCGCTCATCAACCTTAATCCTTATCCCAACCGCCTTCAGTTTGTTCATCACTTCTTGCGCATAGGGCAAATGACGATCTGCAATGGGTATCAGGACTGCCTGCACTGGTGATAGCCAAACAGGAAAAGCACCTGCGTAGTGCTCAATCAGCACACCAAAGAAGCGTTCGAGGCTGCCCAATAAGGCGCGATGAATCATGTAAGGGCGGTGCATCTGTCCATCCTCACCTGCAAAGGTCATATCGAACTGTTCAGGCAGGTTGAAGTCGAATTGAATGGTCGTAAGTTGCCATTCACGCCCCAGTGCATCATGAACTCTCAAGTCAATTTTAGGGCCATAGAAAGCCCCACCGCCCTCATCAATTTCATAAGCAATTCCACTGCGCTTGAGCGATGTTTCCAGCGCGGCTTCTGCATCCCGCCAGCGTTTGGGCTCACCTACTGCCTTTTCTGGGCGGGTGCTCAGATATGCACTGAGTTCATTGAAACCGAATGAGTGCAGGATATGCAGGGAGAAATTGAGTACGAAGTCAATCTCATCTGGCATTTGTTCTGGGGCGCAGAAATGATGAGCGTCATCTTGTGTAAAACCGCGCACGCGCAATAAGCCATGCAACACACCACTGCGTTCATAGCGGTAGACCGTGCCCAACTCTGCGTAGCGCAGCGGTAGGTCGCGATAGGAACGTATTTGGCTCTTATAGATGTGCACATGGAAGGGGCAGTTCATTGGTTTGAGGTAATACTGCTGTCCTTCGATTTCTATTGGTGAATACATATTCTCACTGTAGAAATCCAAGTGGCCGCTGGTTTTCCACAACTGTGCCTTGCCAATGTGTGGTGTATAGACAAACTCATAGCCAGATTTCTCGTGCTCCTCACTCCAGAAATTCTCCACAATCTTGCGGATCTTGGCGCCTTTGGGGTGCCAGAGAATCAAGCCGGCACCAACTTCATCCACTGTGCTGTAGAGGTCTAGTTCCTTACCCAGTTTGCGGTGATCGCGCTTCTTGGCTTCTTCCAGCAGCTTCAAGTATTCTTTTAGCTGCTCTGGCTTTTCCCATACAGTACCGTAAATACGCTGCAGCATGGGTCGTCTCTCATCACCGCGCCAGTAAGCGCCAGCGACATTTAGCAGCTTGAGTGCCTTGGGGTTGATCTCGCCCGTGTTTTCCACATGCGGCCCGCGGCATAAATCGCTGAATTGGTCATGTGTGTAAATTGAAATCTCAGGTTTCTCACTGATTGTCTTGCCGTGTTCATCAAACTCTCCCTTTTCCAAATCCTCGATCAGCTCCAGTTTATAGGGTTGATCCTTGAAAATTTGCTTGGCTTGCTCTGCACTGATCACCTTGCGCTTGAAAGGGAAGTTGCCCTTGATGATCTCACGCATGCGCGTTTCAATATTCTTCAGATCATCCGGCGTGAGCGGACGTGGTAAATCGAAATCATAGTAGAAACCATCCTTAATTGCCGGCCCGATAGTGACTTTACCATCAGGAAATTTCTCCAGCACTGCTTGAGCCATTATATGCGCGGTAGAATGGCGCAGCCGGTATAAATGCGATTGTTCATATTTTTCTTTTTTTTTCTTAGCCATTGCTTTCTCCTTTATTTGTTAACAAAAGCTCCCGCCCGATCTGGGGCGGGAGAAATTCTCTCGCGGTTCCACCCAGTTTGACTGCTTTACCAGCCATCTCTGAGCAACCGATAACGGGGTCATCCGTTTTCCTTACTGGGAGCAAATGCTCTGTTAGGGATCAAGCTCGCAGGTGGTTTTCACTGCACTGTTTCCGCGAGGGACTCTCAACCATAGGTCTCTCTTCTCTGTCGGTTCTAGATGCAGTTACTCATCCTGGTCGTTGCCTGTATTTATTAAATATAACCCGATTTGAATATTATTGCAAGCTGTTTGGGGGCGGTATATGACTTGAACCTCTGACCTTTACAATGCCAGCGCAAATCTCGGTCTATCTGAGCTAACTACCCTACCGGCTTTTCAGATGATTCCCATCTCTGATAAATTATTTTTATTTTTTACTGGGTATTTTGCCCTCGTATTTTTCAATGATTTTCGAAATTATTGTTAGTTCAGCATTACTTAAGTGGATATCCCCTGCTAAAGCATTTTCGGCTGCATGTTGCGGTTTGCGAGCTCCTACTAAAACATGCGAGCATCCCGGCTGATGATATGTCCACGCAATTACTAGCTGGGCAATACTGACACTATGTTCTTCAGAGATAGGATTGAATTCATCAAGCATTTGTTTAACAGTATTCAGCGCTTCGGGTTTATATCGCTTGTTTGAGAGTCTCTGATCTCCCTCGTCATACTTACGCTCTGGGCTGATTTTTCCTGTCAACAATCCATGTGCCAAGGGCGAGTATGCCAGGAAGGCAATTTTATTCTTTTGGCAAAAAGGAAGCAGATCAGCTTCATGTTCTCTATCTAACATGGAATATTTTTCTTGATCTGCATCAACAATACCAACTTTTCGATATTCCTTTAGCTGTTCCAATGTTACATTACAAACACCAATTGCTCGAATCTTCCCTTCTTCTTTCAGTTTTAACAATTCCGCCATAGAATCAACAATTGGTGTAGTGGGATCCTGCCAGTGAGTCTGGTACAGGTCGATGGTTTCCACTCCCAATCTTCTCAAGCTGTTTTCTATTTCATAGCGAATAGATTTGGGGGAGAGATATTTATATATCTTCAACTCGCCATCATCGCTGGGGCCTTTTTCATTTGACGCGAAGAAGAATTTTCCTTGTTGAATATGCCAGACTAAACCTAGCTTTGTAGCAAGAATAACCTTGTCTCTGCGGCCACGAATTGCCTCACCCACAATTTTTTCTGAGTTACCAAAACCATATGCAGGTGCTGTATCGATGAGGTTTATGCCATGCTCGATTGAAATTTGGATTGCCTTAATTGCTGCTTGCTTGTCTGTTTTTCCCCACATCCATCCACCGATTGCCCATGCTCCAAGAGCAACTACAGAAGCTTTTAATCCTGATATTCCTAATTCTCTAAATTTCATTTTTCACCTTTTTCAATATCAATAGGACATTTCTATTTTGCCTTGACAGTATTTTTTTATCAATTTTGTACTGTTAAATTTTACATTAATAAATTTGTCTAATTCTTTTCAATATTAGGCTGACAATTTAGACGTGGTTTATTGGAGTTATTAACTTAAGCTTAAATTTTGTCAAAAGGCATTTCTAAGGATGCTGTTTATTCATTGTGGTTAAACAGGTTTTTATAAAAACAAAATTGATGAGAGATCTTTTGCACTCAATTATATGGGCGGTATAGGACTCGAACCTACGACCTTTGCGATGTCAACGCAACGCTCTAACCAGCTGAGCTAACCGCCCGATTGCTGGAATTATAACTGCTTCACAAGGAATTTGCAATCACAGGTGCTATCCTTTCTGCAAGGACAACTGGCGTAAGAAAGTTGGTCACAGTTCTTTTGACATAATCTCAAGTTCCTCGCGTAAAACCCACCCCACGTGTTTCCAGAATTGAATCCCCTCCAAGTTTTCCCTATATACGAACAGGTGACATTTCTGGATACCCCTCTCTTGCAAACTTTTTAGGCTGCGGGTGACCAGTTCTTGGCCAACACCCTTTTTTTGGTAGCTCTCAGCAACTGCCAGGTGGTAAAGGTAACCTCGCCTGCCATCCGCACCGCACAGGATGGTGCCAATCAAATGTTCCCCTTCAAACGCTACAAAGCACAAGCCCTGGTTCTGTTTGAGGAAAGGAGCGATATTTTCCTTGCTATCGGCGCTGCTGAGGCCCATTCCGGGTGTACTTTTCCATAAGTCAATAGCCAGGTGATAATCTTCTATTTTCATGTGTCGGATGAGAAAATCCATGCTTTCACCTCCTGATTAAGGATGCTAAGTTCTCTCTTTATTCTAATTAAAAAAGTGAATAAATGTGTGAAAAGTGCCTATGTTATAATTTTCGCCGCACAATTAAACAGGTTGTTCGTGGAGAGGTTGCATAGTCTGGCCTAATGCGCGCGCTTGGAGAGCGCGTGTACCGCAAGGTACCGTGGGTTCGAATCCCACCCTCTCCGCCAATTGGGAAATGTCTTTGTTGGCTCGCCCTCTGCGAGGGCTCGCCAGCCGATTTTAGGCGCAAATTGGAATTTTTTATCTTTATCCCGCCCTTGCGGGGCTGGCCAAAAGCGGGCTTCCCCCATTTTTAATTGGACTACTTTCATTTTATTTGTTATTATATTTATGAAGGGTTAGATAAGCACCCATACTAATACTATCATACTTAGGAAACTATGAAAAGTCAAAACAATAAAGAAACAATTGGGGATAAAATAAAACAGATTAGGAATAAGCAAGGTTTAACGCAGGACGAATTGGCAAGAAAAGCCGATCTTCCCTATACAACGCTGACCAAAATTGAAACAAATGTCATTACCAAGCCATCTATTCAAACTGTAGTAAAGATAGCAAAAGGCCTTGGTATTAAAATTGATGATTTATTAAAGTAAAAATATGGCCCGAAAACAGGACATACTAAAATTATTTGAAAAAATCGAAATTGATCCGTCTTGGGCTTTTGCTGATAAAACAAGAAAAGACACTGCGTATATTACGCATGGCTATCATCGTTATCCCGCAAAATTTATCCCCCAAATAGTTTCTCGGTTAGTCGCAAAGTACACGAAAGAAGGCGATTTAGTTGTTGACCCATTCGGCGGTTGCGGGACAACTCTTGTAGAGTCAAAAGTTATGTGCAGACCGTCAATCGGAGTAGATATAAACCCTGTTGCTGTTTTAATGACAAAAGCAAAAACTGCTCCTATTAAACCATTAGTATTAGCACCAACATTTATTGAGCTAAAATACAGGTTAGGCTCTTATGGTTCGCAGACTAAAGTAGAAACACCAGATCACGAGCGAATTAATTATTGGTTTAAACCAGAGCAGAAAAGAAAGCTGGCTTTTCTTTCTTCTGAAATATCAAAAATAAAAGATCGTGGTGCACGAGATTTTTTCTATTGCGGATTTTCAAATATACTAAAAAATTGCTCGATTTGGCTCCAAAAAAGCAATAAACCCACTAGAGATTTTGAAAAGAAGCCAGCAGATCCGTTTATTGTCTTTTCACGACAAATTAAAGCAATGCTGAGAGGAAATACTGATTTCTATAATCTTCTGCAAGAAAGAGGTTGTATAGAGACTTTTTGCAAAGTTTATTGTACTGATGCAAGGAAAATACCAGCAAAATCTAACTCTGTCAGCTTGATTGTAACATCCCCACCTTATGTCACTTCTTACGAATATGCCGATCTCCATCAGCTCACTGTTCTTTGGTTCAAATATATAAAAAACCTAAGCGATTTCAGAAAGAGGTTTATTGGCACTGCCTATCACAGTAATAAAGAACTTGTCTTGAATAGTGAAATTGCAGAGGCGACAAAGAAGGCATTGTTGCAAAAAGACAAAAAAACAGCAGAAGGAGTGTCAACATATTTTGGTGAAATGAATCAGGTTTTTGAAGAGATGAGAAGGATATTAAAAAAAGGTGGAAGAACAGCAATTGTCATAGGTAACACAAAGTTAAAAGGAGTAGAAATATTAAATGCAGAGGTGTTTGCAGGACAACTTATTAATCTTGGTTTTGATGTTGAAAAGATTATTAAACGAGAAATACCTTCAAAAAACCTTCCTTCTACAAGAGATCCAAAAACGGGAAGATTTGCCAAAACCACAGATAAAAATAAAATTTTAGCATATCCAACCGAGTATATTTTAATTTTTAAAAAAATATGACCATACAAGATTTAATCAAAATTTACGAAAGTAAAA
Organism: Anaerolineae bacterium; assembly: GCA_011176685.1. Classification (GTDB taxonomy): domain Bacteria; phylum Chloroflexota; class Anaerolineae; order Anaerolineales; family Anaerolineaceae; genus A373. The sequence continues at coordinate 10,203 of DUED01000031.1, read as the reverse complement.
AAGCACAATATGGCACACAAGCATATCGCCATATTTCCAGTGTTCTTTCGGAAGCAAAAGAGCAACACAGAAAAGATTTTACAGGTGATGATCATGAACAATCTTGGCGTGCCTTTAAGGGAAAAAATCTAGAAAAACTTATTATTTACATCATTAAAGACGAGGTAAAATCTCTAGGTTTAGGGATTTTAAACGGAAATAAATTAGAGAGGACAAAAGAAAAGAATCTAGCAGAAGAATTTGCAAGAGTAAAGAGAAATCTTCTTGTTGATTATGGCGAATTTGGCTATCACTTGCCTGATGTTGATATTATTATCTATAAGCCAGAAACAGGGGAAATTGTTGCTGTGCTCTCAAGCAAGGTAACTTTACGAGAAAGAATTGCGCAGACAGGGTATTGGAAAATGAAGCTTCAATCTCAAGAATTAACAAGGCACATTCGTGTTTACTTTGTTACACCTGATGAAGACGGAACACTTACAATCAAAAATCCTGCTAAAAAAGGGCGTGCGATTGTAGAAGTTGATACGGACGGAAGTTATGTTTTAAGCGAAATGGACATTAAAGAAAGCGATAAAGTAAAAATGTTTGATAAATTTATTGATGATTTAAAGAAATTGCTCAAATAATTCTATGGATACTCAAACTATTCTTTCAATACTTGGTTTACTGGGTATAGGTGGCATTGTTGGTTCTTATATCCAATATGCATTGAATCAAAAAGGTGATATAACAAAAGAAGTTAGAATATTAAATGAAGATAAATACCGTTCAATTCTTGTTTTTATGAGGTGCATTTTAGATCCAACTGCTGTAAATCAGTTTGGTTTTAGTAATAAAGATGAGGTTAACTTAAATAAAATAAAAGACGATACAGAAAAAATTATTGCTTACGCTAAGTCAAAGTTGAAAGAGTATTATTATCATTCATTTCTCTATGCTTCCGATAATGTCATAAATGAGATTGAGAACTTTATAGAAACTCCGAATGAGGACAATTTTATTAAGACGGCGAATGCGATGAGAAAAGATTTATGGAACAAAAGCAAGGTGGAGATACAAAATAAGTATTAGATTATGCAAATAGAATCAACAACACTTTGGGATTTTCCGAGACAGAATTATGGCGATAAACCACACGGGAACAATAAATATAGGGGTGTTACCCCGGCTTTTGTGATTTGGAATTTATTGCAACGCTATACAAAAGAGGGTGATTTAGTTGTCGATCCAATGTGTGGGAGTGGCACAACAATTGATGTTGCTAATGAGTTGAATAGAAAAGTAATCGGCTACGATCTTAATGTTGTTAGGCCTGATGTGATTAAAAATGATTCGCGGAAAATCCCGCTTCAAGATAATAGCGTTGATTTTGTTTTTATTGATTCGCCCTATTCTGACAATATCAAGTATTCTGATGATGAAAAATGTATCGGTAAAATTTCTTGTGAGGATGAGAAATTTTACGATGAATTAGAAAAAATAGCGAGCGAGATTGCGAGAATTCTAAAACCAAATAAAGTAATGGGTTGGGTTATTGCCGACCAGTGGATAAAAAGGAAATTTACAGCAACAGGATTTTTAATGTGGCAAAGGTTAGAAAAATATTTTGAGCCGTTGGATATTGTTTGTTTAATAAGACATAATCAAACATCAAATACAGGAGTTTGGCATAACAGAGCTCGACAATACAATTTCTATCTGAGAGGATTTAAATACCTCTTTATTATGAAAAAGAATTTGCCGCCAAAGAAAAACTTGAAATCGTCCAATCCGAAAGGGTCGCTTCCGCAGGGTGGGCGGAAGGGGGGTTCGGGAGGAATTCCGCCCGCCGGGCCCGTTAATGAAATCGGTTCGGATTTTTTCAAATACACACCGCTAGTTTGAAGGTAACTAACACGAGCCGAGTGCTACCATTTACTTCTAGCTTCAAACAGAAGTTTATTTGCTTTCATGTTATTGTTAGTATCGATATTATTATTGATATTAAACTTTCATGAGTTCTAATATGATAAAAAGCAGATATTTATGACAAGACAATCTGGCAAAAAACCAGCAACAGATTTGCTAATCTATAGAACATATTTCAAAACCTGGAAAAGAGGAGAGAAATATGTGAGCGATGGAAAAATAAGAGTTATCGGCTTTGATGATAAGCATATTGATGCTCTCGCTTTTGGTACTGATACTTATGAAGTCCACCTCGAATTTCGAGGTGGTGGTATTAGCAGAAAATGTACTTGTCCTGTATCTGATTTCTGTAAGCACATGGTAGCTGTTGCCATTATTTGGGATAAAAATAGAGATATAAAGCTTCCTGATAAAAACCAAGTGGAAAGGCAAACTATTCCACCGCCACTAATAACTTTCTCGGATCTAAAAAAGGCGTATAAAAATCCTCTAAAAGCGAATCTTGATGTAATTAGAATTGCTGCCGATGAACTATTAAGTTCCTCAAGGAATCATGCAAAATTACCCAAGGTTCCCAGGAATATTACTGATGAAAAAGAGTTCTCCAAGATTCTGGTTAAGAAATCAATCTCAGAAATCAGGTCATGGTCAAGAAGAAGCAATTTTGATTATTATTTCTGTGCGGGAGAAGTTACAGCAGCTTTTTGTGAAATGTGTAGGATTATTAGAGAAAGGTGGGGTAATGTTGATACAATGGTTAAAAATGAGATTATTGAACTTTTAGATATTTTTAGAGATGAAATTGTTTATGAAATAATTGATGATAGTGATGGCCTGCACGAATTTCTCGATGCTCACATTGAAGCTTTAAAGCTGGAATAAAAAATTTAGATATATTTGAACACTGAAGAACAAATTTATAATTAGGCTTTTTACCCAATAAGATCCTACATGCCAATAACGGCATCCTTTTATTAAAAGGTATAATTCCAATATATTGAATTAATAGTTGGAAGACAGCCATGCAAAAAAGATCCAGAAGCGGTTTTTGGGTGGGATTAATCATCGGGTCAGTTCTGATCGCTATGATCATTTGCTTCGTGTTCATTTATATTGGTGTGAAAGAACCTGAAGTAGAACTAGCAGAAACCACACCGGCTTTTAACCGTGACACACCTGAAAGCAAATCTTTGGCGCAGGCGAGTCCCATGGTTTCGCAGGTGACTTCCGCGCCGCTGCCTTCTTCGGAGTACCCGGCACAGGCAGTCGTACAGATTATTGTAGCTGGCAAAGTTGAGGGTAAAGCGGAGGAGTGGAGTGGGTCGGGGACGATTATCAGCCCGGATGGCTTGATCCTGACAAATGCACATGTCGCAATTGGGGATAAATTCTATCAGGCGGAAGAATTATTGATTGCCATGACAGAAGCTGAAGACATTCCACCAAAACTTATGTATTACGCTGAGGTTGTACAGGCAGATACTGGCTTAGACCTGGCTGTCCTGCGCATAACATCTGACTTACATGGCAAGCACGTAAATTCCGGCGCTTTGAATTTACCCTATGTTGCTGTTGGCAATTCAGACGAATTGCGCCTGGGGGATAAGATTTCAATTTTGGGATATCCAGACATTGGAGGTAAGACGATCACCTTAACTTCTGGTGAAGTGAGTGGTTTTACAGCGGAAACTGGGTATGGTAACCGCGCTTATATCAAGACCTCAGCCACCATTTCTGGTGGTAATAGTGGTGGATTGGTTACCAATGAAAGGATGGAACTGATTGGTGTCCCCACCCAGCTTGGTGCAGGTGATGAGGAGGTCGATATTGTGGACTGCCGTCGATTAGCGGATACTAACCGTGACGGTTATATCGATGAATATGATTCCTGCATCCCAACTGGCGGTTTTATCAATGCATTGCGCCCGGTTAATCTGGCTTTGCCGCTAATCGAAGCAGCCCAACGTGGTGAAGTGGCTTTCGTTGAGCCATCTAAGCCGGGCATTGCCGTGCCTGCGGGGGGCACAATTATATTTCAAGATGACTTTTCTGACCCTTCAACTGGCTGGCCTACCATTTCTGACAATACAGGTTCAGTGGGTTATTCAAATGGAACGTACGAGATAGATGTTCATAAAACGGAATATATGAAATGGGTTCTTGGAGGTGTAAATTATCGTGATTTGATTATTGCGGTAAAAACCAAGGTGATAAATTCAGTAGGAAATGGTGATTATGGTTTAGTCTGTCGATATGTAAACAATGAAAATTTTTATATGCTGGAAATCACCGAGGACGCTTATTATAGTATCTTCAAATACCAACAAGGGGAAAGGGTTACGATTCTCGATTGGCAATTTTCAGTAGAACTTCAGGACCTCACCAGTGCAGATATTGAGGTCATGTGTATCGGGGACACACTTACGATTATTGTTAATGGTAAGGCTTTGGGACAAGCATCTGACACATCATTTAGCAGAGGGGATTATGGCATTCTAGTGGGCACCTGGGATACAGCTGGTTTTAAAGTGGCGTTTGATGACCTGATTGTACAGCAACCTTGAAATTCTTAAAATAGAAACCTCACTTGATCCAACAAGAGTCCGTAGAAGAGTATGAGTTAGAAATCCGCTCTTTGGTATATGGGGGTACAGGGATAAGTCGCCTGCCAGATGGCAGAGCGGTTTTTATTCCTTTTGTTTTGCCGGGCGAGAGGGTGCTGGCAAGGGTTGTTAAGAGAAATAAAAGTTATGCCAGTGGTCAGGTGCTTAAAATTCTCACACCGTCACCCGATAGAATTGCACCCCGCTGTGTTCACTTTGGTGCTTGCGGCGGCTGTCACTATCAACATATCCCATATGCGCGCCAATTGGAGTTCAAGAAACATATTCTTGGCGAACAATTGCAGCGTTTAGGCGGAATTAAAAACCCTCCCATATCCAAGGTCATTGCCTGCCCGCAACCCTGGAATTACCGCAATGTTTTACAGTTTCACCTCACTGAGAATGGTAAATTGGCTTTTTTGCGCACAGATTCAAGCATCTTGCTGGAGATAAGCGAATGCCACTTGCCGATGGAAAGCATCAGCCAGCTCTGGCAGCAGCTGGACCTGGGACCAATGCCTGAAATGGAGCGCATTGAATTACGGCAAGGTGCGGAAGATGAAATCTTGCTGATTCTGCATAGTTCTTCCGGAGCGCTGCCAGAATTGGTTTGTGATCTGCCAATTTCAATCGTACACAAATCACCAGGCAGCTCGGTTGTTTTGGTCGGCAATGAGCATATCACCATGCAAGTTAAAGATAAAACCTTTCAGCTCTCAGCTGGTTCTTTCTTCCAGGTAAATAATTATATTGCAGAGAAATTGGTTGAACTGTTGTTGGATAAATTGGTATATGATAATAATTCAGTATTGATGGACATTTACGCTGGCGTAGGGCTTTTTTCCGCTTTCTTTGCACCGCATGTCGCTCAAATTATCGCCGTGGAGAGTGTGCCTGAAACTTGTGAGGATTTTATTCATAATCTGGATGCTTTCAGCAATGTTTCTTTATATCAGGGGGCAGCACGGGAAGTGCTTCCACAGCTTGATGTGAAACCGGATGTTGTGATTATCGATCCGCCCAGGGCTGGGATCCATCGCAAAGCGCTGGATGCTTTAGTACAATTGGCTCCTACCCAGATTGCCTACGTATCCTGTGACCCTGCTATTTTAGCACGCGATGCAAAACGGCTGTTCCGCGCAGGTTATATTCTAACAGAGTCCATTTTGTGTGATATGTTCCCGCAGACCTACCACATTGAGTCACTAAACATGTTTCAGAAGCAGTAATGTCTATTGCTAGCTAATAATGAATTGAAATTTGTACGGTTATCACTATAATAAACAGTAATGTTTCAAATAGTCAGGAGGAGATAACCTATGTACAAACGAATAACTATCATTCCTGTTCTATGTCTTTTGATTGCTATCCTCGCATGTAATTTTCCCTTCTCAACCCAGGAGGTTTTCCAGGTATTTAAGCATCCTGAACAGACATTAACTGCCATGTTTGCTGTTCTGCCTTCAGCGACGGTTGAACTACCAGTGGAGGAATCAGGAGAAATACAACCTACTGGTACGTCTGAGCCAGCAGAAACACCTCTGATTCCTACCCCCACCATTTCTGGCTTGGAGCGCACTGGACAGCGCGTAACGGCCAAATATCTGGTCAGTGCACCGACTATTGATGGGAACTGGCAGGAATGGAGAAATCTGACAGTAGTTTATCCGTCGGCTTATGTTGTCTATGGCTGGGGTAACTGGCAGAATGCTGATGACATGCAAGCTTCATTTATCCTGGGCTGGGATAACACTTATCTATATGTAGCGGTTGAGGTCGAGGATGATAAATATGTCCAGAATTCAACAGCAGAATATATCTATAAGGGTGACAGCTTGGAGATTCAAATGGATATCAATCTGGCGGCAGATTTTTATACGGATTCACTAAGCAGCGATGATTATCAATTGGGCATTGCCCCCGGAAAAGGTAGTACGAGTGGCGTAAAAGAAGCTTACCTCTGGTATCCTGAGAGCCAGATGGGTTCGCGTACAAGTGCAGTTACAATTGCTTCTATTGGAGGGGATGGTGAATACCGGGTAGAGGTGAAAATCCCCTGGAGCGTTTTTGGCATCTCACCTCATGAAGGGATGCGGGTCGGCTTCGCACTTTCCGTATCGGATAATGACAATGCGGCTATGAATGTACAGCAAAGCATGGTTTCAAACATTATAACCCGCATGCGAGGTGATCCGACTACCTGGGGTGAGCTGATGTTAATAAAATAACCTCCTGTTCATTAAATAAAAAAGCATTGAGAATGATTTGTCTTAATACTTTTGTTTTTTTTCCTGGGGTTTAGAAAAGTACAGAAGCTAGTTCAGAGCGGTATTGGCGAGTGAGTTCGTTTTGCTCACCCATCATCTCCAGCAGGCTTAGAGCTACTTTGTGTGCCAGTTTTTGACAGTAGTTCTTATCCTGCCGCAAAATATCCAGGGTCCCATCTAAGGCAGATGGCAGGTTGCCCTGTCCAGCCAGGCGGATGCTGTTGCGGAAGGCAGCGTCCAGGTCACTTTCTTTAGGCAATTCATCTTTGTTGAGTTTATCTAATGATTTAGCCAAAGGCAGCAAAGTCTGTGCCTGCGTATATTCCTTACTGGGTGGAAATTCGTGAAAAATTTCCAATGCTTCCTGTGCATGTGCCTGCGCCAATAATGCTTTGGCTAATCCCAATAATCCAGCAGGTGAATCTGGTTTATCCTGCAGCGCTTGGCGGTAAATTGATTCAGCTTCCAACCAATCATAAGTCAGCAGTAAGTTATCAGCTTTTGTAATGGATAAGTCAACCGGGCTGGGTGGTGCCAGCTTTTTTACAAACTGGTGAATTCGCTCTTCTGGCTGTACGCCAACGAATTCAGCAGCTACTTCTCTTTGAGTGAAGGCTTTTACAGTCGGGATGCTGCGCACGCCGTACTGCATTGCCAGGTTAGGATTTTGGTCGATGTTGACCTTTGCCAGGCGTACGCTGCCGTTCGTTTCAAGCACAATTTTTTCTAGAAGTGGGGTGAGAATTTTACATGGATGGCACCATTCCGCCCAGAAGTCAACAATCACTGGCACATTTTGAGAGTATGCCAGCACCTCATATTCAAAGTTCAATTCATTAACATCAATGATAGTTTCGGATGTCATTATCGCTTTCCTCCTGTTCGCATAGAATAGCTCTCAATATAATATTGTACCTGCAATAAATCTGTAAAAAATACCTGAAAAAATCGGGAATACAAGAATAATGAATGATGCTACCTGTCATCAGTACCTGCCATGCCAGGTTGTTCGACTTTGATTACATTGCCGTGGACATCAATTACTATTTTGAAACCCATCATGCCAAGATATGTCCTGCCGCTTTCAGGCAGTCCGGTTTTAAAGAGCTGCTCTAACTGCTGATCAATATTCTCTAGCTGATTTTGGATTATAGCTCGCGTAAAGATATCTTCCTGTCCCAACATCTTTGAGGTCTGCTCAGTAATGACCTCTTCATGGTTTTCGATTTTGCTTTTCATAACATCCAGTACTTGCCGATCAACCTGCTCGCAGGGGATATGCCGTAGAAAGCCATTGTCATCGACCACATAGCAGGGCTCTTCACCAATATATTTTATGCTGACCGGCTTATCGTCAATGCTGTAAACCAGCCCTTCAAAGATTGCTTTTTGCGCCATGAGTTCTATTCACCATTCTGTTTTTATTCACCCAAATTTTATTTGAGTATTGTGGAAAGTTATCTTAACATTTTCTATGATATCTATCAAATAATCACAACCTGTGTGCCAAAATTGGATACGAATTTTTTTTCGAGGGGTGGAACAACTGGCTGACACCACAGATAAATCCAGCGTGCAGCATTAAGGGGTAAATTAATGCAGCCATGGCTGTGGGGTGTGCCAAAATCGTTATGCCAGTAAGTGCCATGGAAGGCGATGCCTGTGTCGGTGAAATAGGACATCCAGGGAACGCCATACAGTTCTGCGTCATTTATGCTTACTTTATCTGTGTGTACCATATGCCGGGAAGGGCGCTTGTAATTGATCTTGAATTCCCCCCGCGGTGTAGAAAGGTCCTTGTTCTCAGTGAGCAATCCAGATGAAAGCCGGGACAGAAATACTGGTTTTCCGGTCTCGTAAGCGATCAGAAGCTGCTCTGCGATACTTACTTCGATATGCTTGTCCTCAAGGGGTGTTTGTTGTGAAAGCGGTTGCAACTCATCCTCATGGAAAATATGCATATAACGCGCCGAAACAGTGTAAAGGTCTGCCCAGCGGTCTTCACGGATTTTATAGAATATCTCTCCTTCTTCGTTCTCAACTATGCCGATTACCCAGTGGTTGGAGCCATAGTAGAAAAGCTGATAACCCTTCCTGTTGCTGCGGTAGGATTTCCATGCTTGAGCATAAGGCACAGTTATCATTGCCAGTTCACCGCGCTTGTTGATTTCTAGTCTCGGCTCATTCAGCCGGTTCTCTACTTGTTGTATGTTGGTGGTTTGCACGTAAGTGCCATTCTTCAGTTCATACCATAAGCTGTTAGAGTGGTTATAATGCTTGCCCTGAATAATTTTTGTAATATTCAGAACATCATTAAATGAAAATGCTTCACGGACAGCGGATTGGGGATCTGGCTCAGAGAAAGCGGTTACATCGTCGAAGAGCACGCGTCCCAGGCATGCTACCGCTGGAGTTCCCTCAGAAGATTTCTTTGAAAGATGAAAGGGAGCCAATGATAAATTTGCCAAGCCTAATGTTCCACTGATAAAAAAGTGTAAGAATTCCCTTCGAGATAATTTGTCCTGATTTATCAGTTTCATCAGTAATGCACAAATACGTAAGTGCCTATTGAGGCATGCTCGTAAACCCAGGCGGCGTCGCTGGTACGCATATTTATACAACCATGGCTCATCGGTGTACCGAAATTATTATGCCAGTAAGTTCCGTGGAGACTGTATCCTTTATGAAAGAACATAGAATAGGGTACATCTGGAAGATAGTAACCGGGACTGCGCATGGTGTAGTAAGTGTGCATGGAGTATATCTTGTATGTACCAGTCACCGTAGGGTATCTGCTCATGCCGCTTGAAATTAAAAAGTATTTCAAATTTTTATCGCCGCGGTAAGCATAAAGCATTTGTTCGCTGAGATCGACCTCGATCCAGAAATCATCTGACGAAGCCACTTCATCAGGAATATCCCAGGAATGCGAATAGTAAGACATGTAGGATTTGTCTACTGTCGGTAAGGGTGTGGGCGTGGCGGTGGGAGTGGGAGTCAGTGTTGGCGTTGGGGTGAGTGTAGGGGTTGGCGTTGGAGTAATGGTGGGAGTCAGGGAGGGTTTAAATAATGCGCCTTTCGGGCGTGGATCCTTAGAAGTTACTGTTTGTGCGCTGATCAGCGGGTAGCCGAACCATGCAAAGGAAGCCAAACCGAAAATTATGATAGAAGCAAATAGGGTCGCTACCCAATGGGAATCAGAGGATTTCGTTTGCCGCACACCGCTTTTAACTCTCTTTTTCTTCTTTTTTTGTGTTTTAGTTTTCCGTTTTTTATCGCTGACCACTTTTAATGAAGTAGTCTTATCTATAGAGCGGCTCATTTTCTTACGCGCTGATTTTTCCTTCAATTGGCTGGCAGCCCAGTGCATTCCCTTCCGCGCTTTCTTGCTTTTGGGGTTGATTTGCAGGGCTTTTTCAAGG
>DUED01000030.1 GCA_011176685.1 Anaerolineae bacterium | reverse complement strand
TTGCTTATTTGCTAAGCATCGACTAATTTCTTCTCGTTCTGTATTTGTTAGGTGTTTATATTTTCCTTTTTGCATACGAATGATTTTAGCTCCTCATCCGTTGCACTAAATGTCTGAATTAACATTTTAAATTATACGTTTTTTTTAAAAATTTATCAAGAAAAAGTGTGCGGAATCCCGGAGATACCATATAGTTGCATAATTTTGACAGCATTTTTCATTGTTAATCTACCTACTACAAAAACGTACTTAATCTTTATTCATTTATTTTTTACTCAATTATTAACTATTAATTAATCTATAATAAATAATTAGAAAGGATGAACACGTATCAGCCTAACGAATGGTATGTATATTACTAAATTCACCATATTGATCCAGTTTCTTCTTGTTCTTAATCTCAGTCTTCTTTGCAGTGCTCAATCCTCCACCACCAGTATTCCTCTGGATTGGCTTTGAACAATGCCATGCACTCGTCTGTTGAAGCACAGCCGAAAGGTCCCGGGGTATCTTTGGTGGGTTCAAAGCACAACCCGGCAGTGGGTCTATCCACAAAAGTATCTAAATCAAAGATCAGCTCTTTTTCCTGTTCGTCTAAGGTTATTCTCTCAATCAATTCAAGCAAGCCAGGAGTGCTCCATAAAATGTCAGTAGCTTTGGTTGGCAACACCTGTCCTGCATTCAGAAAATGTTCCTTGAGTACCTCCTCAGCAGGTCGATCGATAAAGCTAAATCCCTGAAGAATGTTAAAAAACGAGCCATCGATAAAAGGATATGCTTTCTCGAAATACATGCGGAAGCTCTCTACTTGCTCCTGGTCATCGGAGTACTCACTGTCGTCTCTTTCCATCGCCCTGGCTTGTGCTTCCATTAGTCCCGTCTCTGCCCATAGCCCCCCTGAGAATGTGGATAAATCGGTGAGAAATATGTATTTAACTGGTGGGAAGGCATCTTTCACATGCTGGGCTTCTTTTGTAAACTGAACAAACTCACGACTATTGCGTTCAACATCCGGCACCATCAAGGAGAATAGAGATGCCACACAGTCGTACCCTGAATAATCCAGCAAGCTACCCTTAAATCCCCGCTGGGTGGGCTGCACGCACACATCGCCGCTATAGCGCTCTTTTATCAGTGGAAGCATCTCCTGTATCCACAGCGATGTATCTTCCGGCAAGTCACGCATTCCATCCACCTCATTAAAGGCAGTGAAGAAGCGCGTTTGTAACTGCTCAGCTTCACCAGCCCAGGTCAATAAGAATTCATCTAATTCTTGCAAATAAACATCGTCGTTGCCCCAGTGCATGTTATTGGGCACCAGGTTGACATTGAAACCCGCATCTTCGAATATCTTCACATAAAACCTGAAGAGATTATCGCCCACTGTGCGAGGATTTTCCACTTTTCGTGTGACAATATCTGGACCGAAAGATACAGAATTAACACCGTCTGCCTTAAGCTGTGGTATAAGCCTGGCGGCATTGCGAACAGCATCGATGGTCGGCATCCACAACCCATTGAATTTTCCAGTGATATGTATCTGGTTGGTGGTATCCAGGTAGAGGTAAATGGACTGCACCCAGTCGCGGCATTCAACTAACGTATTATTCTGACAAGCTCGACCACAGGCTTCTAATTCTGTACAACCATGCGGACCTGGATTTTCTTCAGATGGAAACAAGGGATCAGAAAAGGATAACTGAAGTGGATAGGATGCACTTCCTGGCTTTTCATTGTGTTCAATTAAAGGAGTAGCGGTTGGCGTTGCCGCTATTATGGTTGAAAGCACATTGGTGTCTGTGCCTGACAAGGTGGGTTGCGCTTCAATGGGTTGATCACATCCAATTAGGAACGTAATCATAAGAATGCAAAGAATAGACTTCTGAAATCGTTTATTCACCACAATCTAATTCGTTTTTTTAGTTGAAGATAAACTATTCATTTTTACCTCACAGATTCACTGTGCCTTGCAGAACCAATCCGGCCTATTGCCTACTGGGGAGGACTTGATCTGCAACTGCCGCACAATGTCACTATTTAGATAAATGCTTATACGCAATATTAAGGATCTTTTTCCCAATTAGAATGCTGTGCGATAATATATTCTCGCACAGCATTCAAATCCCGTTCATTGCGTTTAATATATTCATAAAATTCCTTTGTCAGATCGAGCCCCTGAATAAATCATTTTTGTTATCCAACTTTGTGGAAGACGTTTTAAATGAACTGATAACTGCAGATAACAAACCAGGTCTGTATCCATGGGGTTTATTAACGCTTGGCAGGGTGTAATCGTAGTCTGTTAATCTTTGATTGTGGCGAAATTTCATAGATTTCTACATACAATCAGAATTTGCTCACATCCTTTTTGAGTCAGATATTACTGAGATAAAAACCTAAAACCCAAACAGCTTCCTCAGAATAGCAATCGAGAAGCGTTCACGTAGGTAATGCCCGTAGTCTATTGCCAGTCGCGCTTCTTCCTCACTAATCCCCAGTTCACTCGGTATGGTCGGTGAGCCAGCTGTCTTCAGCCACTTGCGGCACTGCACCGCAGGCGGCACCTGTGCCGCAATTGTTTGGATTTGCTCCCATTGGCTGAGAATTTTTTCTTTTGTATTCATAAAAACCTGTTTGTCGCTGAGCTGAATATAGATCGGGTTATGTTCTATGATCTCCTTCTCAATACGAGCCAGATGTTCATGGATTAATGCCTTTTGTTTTTCAGCAGTCGGGATATTCACTCTTTCTAATCTTTGCTTGGCTTCCTCGCGGCTTAAAACACGCAGTTTATCATACCAGCCAGCGGTAATGACAACCGACACGCCCACTGCCTGTCCATGATAGAGCCCCTTGCGCTCATGCCAGTGCCATAACATTTCCCATATATGCGCGATGTGGTGCTCGCCACCCGAAGCCGGGGTGCTGTTGCCAAAATCAGCCATACAGAAGCCGCTGGCAAACTGCCCTTCCATCATGGCGCGCATGCTCTCCGGCGTGCCCTTGTGAATTATATCCACTACTTCACACGCTCGCCTTGCAGCCCATAACGCTCTCTGGTAAATTTCTTCATCAAAATCCACTCCCCAGATGAGATGGGTGATCTTCCAATCTGAGGCCGATGTGAATTTGCTGACTAAATCACCAAAACCAGAAGCGTTCAGGAACTTTGGAGCAGCACAGATAGTCGGCAGGTGAGTAAAAATTGCTATAGGTGCATGGCAGTAAATTGAACCCTTTAATCCACCTATGGTCACCGGCGCATTTACTGAGGTATAAGCATCCACAGAAGCTGCAGTAGGGAAGGAAACGAACAGGTTGTGTGTACGGTGGCTGGTGAAGCGGGTGATATCAGTGATAGTGCCTGACCCCACTGCCACATATAATCGTTCCTCCTGGTCATCCGCTTTAAATACCTGCATGAGGGCAAAATCATCCGAGTGCAGATTCTCACCCTCCAGCACAACTTGAATCACATCCCAGTTCTGGCTTTGTATGGCTTTAAGAACCCGCTCCCCCAGTACACGGAATGTGTTGCTATCCGCCACCAGCAGGAATTTCCGATAACCACCCTTTCGGCAAAACTCAAGGAACTCCTCAACGGCAGTATCACCGATAGTTATGGGCATATGTCCTCTCATAGTCACTCTCCTGTGGATAAAGCTGGTAATCCAACCAACCTTGCTGATTATACTCCCACGACCATTGTTAAAGTTGCTATAATACAATAAGATATGGCTTCCAAAACACTCGCTGATTTGCTCGATCCTCTCACCAAACCTGCTCGCCTGGTTGAGAAGCTGGACAAAGGCAGGGTACGCTGCTTCGCCTGCGCGCACCGCTGCACACTCAAGCCCGGCCAGCGCGGTATCTGCAAGGTACGCTTCAACCAGGATGGCGAACTGCGTGCGCCCTGGGGGTATGTGTCAGCTTATAATGTAGACCCTATTGAAAAGAAACCCTTCATGCACTTCCTGCCCGGCGCGGATGCGCTCACTATTGGCATGCTGGGCTGCAATTTCCACTGCGACTTCTGCCAGAATTGGTTCACCTCGCAAGCACTGCGTGACCCAGCTTCCGAAGGCAGCGGAAGGTACATCCAGACGGTCACACCAAAAGAACTGGTGGCTAATGCCTTGCGCAACAATGCTGAAATTATCGCCAGCTCATACAATGAGCCGCTCATCACTAGCGAGTGGGCCATGGACATTTTTAAGCCAGGCAAGGAAGCAGGCTTGCGCTGCGTGTATGTCTCCGATGGTTACGCTACACCGGAGGTGCTGCACGCCCTGCAGCCCTACCTGGATGGCTTCAAGATAGACCTGAAATGTATGTCCAACCAACACTACCGTGAACTGGGCGGCACCCTGCAGGTAGTGTTAGACGCCATCAAACTGGCGCACGAGCTGGGCATGTGGGTTGAGGTGGTCACACTGGTTATCCCGGATTTCAATGATAGCAATGAGGAATTATGGGAAATGGCGCGCTACCTGGTATCTATCTCGCCGGACATCCCCTGGCACGTGACCGCTTTCTATCCTACATATAAGCGCCAAGATACGCCAGCTACCAGTGCACGCATCCTGCAGCGTGCAGCAGATATTGGACAGGAAGCCGGTTTGCATTACGTCTATGCTGGCAACCGCCCCGGACGGGTGGGCTCTTTGGAGGATACCCACTGCCCATCCTGTAATACCAAACTTGTCGAGCGCAGTGGCTATGTTATCCAAGGCTACCATATAACTGCAGAAGGTGCTTGTCCCAAATGTGGCGAGAAGATTGCCGGCGTATGGACGGATAAACCCGAGTCAGTGCACACTGGCGGCTGGGGTTTTCCGCGTAGTCTTTAATTTATAAACCGCGTGCGAAATTACCCCCCTTACAATTCAAGTAAGGACTAATTTGATAAAATCCACTCTTCCAAGAACTCTGCGGGACCGCTATCATTATTAGACTTAATAACCACATCAACTATTTTCTTTACTTCATCAATAGCATTATCAACTGCCACACTTACTCCTGCAATTTTCAGCATACCAATATCATTTACATGATCACCGAAAGCCATCACGTTTTCTAATTTTATATTCAAGAATTTCGCCAAGTTCCTCAATTCTGTCCCCTTTGATACTCCCACTGACATTACTTCTATTGAGTTTAGTGCACCAGAACTCAAAGCAATTTTTTCACCTAATTTATTAGCTAATAATTCCTTCAACTTTGCCATTTCTTCTCCATCCCTCCTGTTTAATAATAAGGCCTTGCATACTGCAGGGAATTCGTCTTTAATGTTAACCCAGCTACCAATTTCCTTCATCTTCTCACCACATATTCGAATGTGTTCAGTATTGCGGGTCTCTTTTTTGACATAAATACTTGCTGGTGTGAATAATGCAAGGTCAGCATCATAGTCCTGATAACAATCTAAGATTGTTTGCAAAATTTCTAATTTTAATAATGAGTTGAAAATGATTTCACCATTTGGCTGCTGCAATATCGCTCCGTTCGATAGGATTAAAGGCGCTCGTATACCAAGATCCTCCACCACCTGTCTGACTGAAGGAAAGATTTTTCCTGTTGCCAGACTCACTAACACATTTTTTCTCTGCAATGACTGAATAACTTTAATTGTCCTTGAACTTAATTTTTGATCATCGTCAACAAGCGTTCCATCAACATCGAAAATGATCAATTTAATATTCTTTTTTTTATTATCTTTATATAAGATCTTCATTTTTAGTAAAACCTATGCTGCATCCTTCAATAGTTAGAAAGGTTTCTGTTTCCCATTAAGGCAATGATCTTCTTGCTAAATTCGCAGCTTCATTTTGCACAATTAATAAGCAACAATAAAAGAAACTTGTTATTCCTCTGAAAATTCTATAAATCAATCGAAATTAATCATTCAAATTTCTTATCTTCCTGCATAATAATTAAAAATGCTTTTTTAAATTCGGGCTTATCCATCGATAGCCGGTCAGTATGGCACCCTCGTCCCAGCAAAGAAAAATGATACGCAATCTGCCATAAAGGAGTTATGTAAATCACGGGCGTTAGCAATTCAGGTATTCCATCTGGTAGACGGAGAGCAACATCAAAATCATGTAAACCCTCCATATTCTTAGGGGCAAGAACAATGACTTTCGATCCAATAACTTTCGAAGCTTCAGCAGCTTGAATAATGCGCTCCTGTAACGGTCCGGGTGCTGCAATTGCAATCACTCCCATATGATCGCGTAGTGTTTGAATTGGTCCATGCAAAAAATTTTCCGCAGGAAAAGCTTGCGCAGGAACACCAGCAGATTGGCTAATGCCTAATGCTGATTCATCGGCAGTCGCAATATTCGGACCTGAGCCAATTACAAAGAAAGATGTGCACTTTCTAATTTCTTCTACAGTTTCTGACGCTTTTTTAGCATACAGTTTAGATACTGTATTAAGCAAATCAGGCATTCTTTTAATTTGTCCATTGTAATACGTTGCTTTATCTTTATTGCTTGAATCTCTTCCCAAACGAATTGCCAACTGCAGCATACGGAAGATGGCAATCTGGCATCAACCTTGCATCTCTTCAGATAATGGTTCAGCCCTTGAATTGCGCGTAGCTTTTCGTGTACAACAGGGTTAATCATCAAAAGACCCCCTACACAGCCGCTGCGCCATCCTTAAAAAGGGAAACCGGGCTTGCGGGGGAGAAGAAGAGGTGCGTCATGGCATTGGTTTTGGTTCTGGTAGTAACATTGGTCGGTATGATGTTCCTGGCCATGAGCCTGACAGGTCTGCACTCATAATGATTATCACAGCAGAAGATCTTATCCTGGTGACCACTGAAAACGCGCGCAGCAGTTTCTCTTAGGTGCCAAGGAACAGCGGATCACTAGCAGCCCGACAGGTTTGCAGGATTCCACTGACCAGCCCGGGAGCATAATGCTTCCGGGTTTTTACAATTAACCCAAGATATGGGGGAGGATTCCAATCTAACCTCTACATATTTACCTTGACAAAATTAGAATAATTGTTCTATAATAGAACATAATACCTATATACAACACAAGGAGAAAGTGACATGAACCTTTCAAAAACACGAGAACTGACCAAGAATCCCCTGCAATGGATAGAGAAACTGCGCCTGCACTCCCAAACCGTCTATACACTCATCACCCTGGCGGCGCTGGTCTCATTTGAGGCATTCAACTACAGCACCACCGATTTCGCCCTGCGCGACCTGCTGGGCGATTTGGGCTTCAGCGGTCTGCGCTGGTCCACCATCCTGGCGCTGGCATTCTGCGGTATGGATTTCGCCGGTATTGCGCGCCTGTTCACACCCCAAGATAAGGGCAGCGAAGGGCGCGAGGGCTGGTTCCTGTTGAGCGCCTGGCTGCTCGCAGCTACCATGAACGCCTGCCTGACCTGGTGGGGTGTCTCCATTGCCATCTACAACCATCCGGTAGAGAGTGTGCTGGTGGTGGATCCCATGACCATCGTGACTGTCGTGCCCATTTTCGTGGCTATCATGGTATGGGTCATCCGTATCCTTATCATCGGTTCGCTAGCTAGCGCCCTGAACCGTATCCTTTACGGTGATGAAAAAAGACCCGCCAAACCGCAACCAATCGCCAGCCGCCCATTTGGCTTCAAGCCGCCAGCTCCCAAGCCCGTAGCCACTTTCAGGCAGCGTCCTGTTCAGCCCAGGGGCATGAACACTAACACGACCAACTTCAAAGCCGAACACACCAAACACTATCATAATTAATTACCCCAAACACCTGTTTCTCCTCCAGGCAACGACACGGTATCCACTTCAGCCGTGTTGTTGCTTTAAATTATCATTGCGGAGGACAGTAGCCCGATTGTGCAGTACACCCCCGGGTTAAGGTAACAGCTTATAGGTATAATCATCTCATATTAAGTTATGTGAAAACATTAAATGCAAGCTAATTCATCCTTCACCATCCAGCTCGCAACCTGGCGCGACTTGCGTGCCCTGCAACGCTTGGAGCGTGACTGTTTCAACCAGGATGCCTGGCCGCTGCTGGAACTGCTGGCGGTGCTGACCTTTCCGAATACAGTGCGCTTGAAAGCGGTAACAGATGACAGGATGGTGGGCTTTATCGCTGGCAACCAACGCCGCTCGGATAGTACCGGCTGGATCATCACTTTGGGAGTGCTGCATGACCATCGCCGACGCGGTATCGCATCTGCCCTGTTAAAGGAGTGCCAGCGACAGCTAGGTCTCCTGCGTATACGCCTGACCGTGCGTCGCTCCAATCAAGCCGCTATTGCATTGTACAGGAACTGCGGCTATCACCAGGTGGAGGTATGGCGTAAGTACTATTATGGCGGAGAGGACGCATTGGTACTGGAGAAGCACCTAACATCTAATCGGGAGGTAAAACCATGAGCAAATTGACCCATCTGCTGGCGTGCCAGAATATCACCGGTGAGGGACCGCTGTGGCATCCGAATGAGTACAAGCTCTACTGGGTGGATATCTTGGGGGAGAAGATCCAGCGCTACGACCCGCAAAGCTTCGCATATGAACAGTTCACTGTGGGTGAGCCCATCAGTGTTATTGGTCTGCGTGAAAAAGGCGGCTTTATTGCTGCCGGCAAGCAGGGTTTTGCCTTTTGGGACGCGGAGAGTAATCAGGTGAAACATATCACGCATCCGGAGCAGGACAAGCCGGAGGCACGCTTCAACGACGGCAAGGTAGACCATGCCGGGCGATTTTGGGCAGGCACTATGACCCCACAGGGCGCCACCAGCACGTTGTACCGTCTGGACCCTGACCTGCAGGTGCATCGCATGGTGGAAGGAGTGACCATCTCCAACGGCATCGGCTGGAGCCCGGACAGCCACACCATGTACTACGTGGATACGCTGCGCTATGTGTTATATGCTTATGATTTCGACCTGGAACTCGGGAAAATCAGCAACCGGCGCACGCTTGTGCAGCTCAGTGGAGAGCAAGGCGTGCCGGACGGTTTAACAGTAGACGCCGAGGGCTGTATTTGGTGTGCTATCTGGGGCGGTTGGAAAGTGATACGCTACTCGCCTGAGGGTGAATCACTGGAAGAGGTACAAGTGCCGGTGGCGCAGCCCTCCTGTTGCGCTTTTGGCGGCGAGAAGCTGGATACGCTTTTTATCACTACAGCACGGGAAGGGTTGAGCGCAGCCGAGCTGGCTAAGCAGCCGCTGGCAGGTGATTTATTCGCCTTCAAGCCAGGTGTAAATGGCTTGCTTGAGCCAGAATTCAAGGGCTAAAATTGCTTAAACCATACTTCTGTGTTATCAGTTTGAAACGCAGCGGGTATTTTCAGAAAGTTGCTTTGTGTAACTCTGAAGCATGGGCTAACGAAGCAGACGTTTACTTAAAGAAACGTCACCTATTTGGATTTCAGGGGTCAAGAGCGCTCTTTCAGCCGTTTCTGAACAGCTTCGCTCTCCAGCTCGCGGATGGCGTCTTTGGCGATCCAGTGCGCGGCTTTGGAATTCATCTCCCGGATTTCCTTCGCCAGCTTAATGGCAGCTTTGTTCAGAGTTGGATTACGTTTGCCGATATTGCGCAGTGCCCAGTTGACTGCTTTCTTGACGAAGTTGCGCTCATCAGTAGCACCCTGTTTTATAATCGGGAAGAAGCGCATGAACTTCTCATCCTGCGCCTGCTTATCATGCACCGCTAGGCAGGCGATTAACGTGTATGTGGCGCGCTTGACGAACTCCTCTTCGCGTTTGGACCAATCGTGAATCTTCTGCACCACAAAAGGTGTCTTCTCAAACAGATTCATGCACACCTGGTCGCACAGGTCCCAGGAGTTGAACTCCTTAACCCACTCCTCCACCTGCGCTTCACTCACTTCCTCTGGCTTATCCACCATAGAAGCCAGGATGCGGGCATCTAGAATGCAGCTCTGCCACAGCTCGAGAGCCAGTTGATGATCCCTGCCAATCTCCTTTGCCATTTTGCGCAGTTCAGGAATAGAAATCCCCAGGCGATTGTCGCTGGTCATGCCGTAGCGCGCCATGCCCTTCAGGTTCTCGGGCTTGGCTTTAGATTTAAGCTGGTCAATCACTTCATTAAATATGGCCATAGACTAATCCTAGCCCAGCTCTTTTTTCAACAGCGTGCGGAAGCGGGATTTGCCCAGGTAGCGGTCAGCTAGTAGTTTGCCGTTATACACGATGCTGAACACTCCATACGGAGAGGGCGCTTGCTGGGCCTGGTCTGCACTGGTAAGTTTGGTCACCTGAGGCTGCAGGCCGTGCTCCTTAGCGATCTCCATGATCTCATTGATAGTTTTAATGTACAAAGGGCACTGGTCTGCGTATATGAAATTTAAACCCTGATATTTCTCCAACTGCTTCTGCCAATCGTTGAAGCGTGGTTCGGGTCCGGGCTTTAATCGTTTAAAGAGCAGCTGGTAGGAGGGTGATGTTTCGGCCAGTACTTCGAATCCGTTTTTAAGGAATATCTCCTTGCCGGCTAGAAATGTTCCATCGCTGGTGACCACTGCTACACCGCGCTTGTTCTCCTTTTGCGCATCCTCCAGGCATATCTGTATCAGGCGTGAAGCATTGCCCTTGCTGCGATACTGCTTGTACCAGGCCAAGAGGCAGTGGATGACCAGGCAGCCGGGCGCACTTATTGCTCGCCAAGCATGCTCACCAGGTATATATTCTATGTAAGCGAGGATCTTCTTCTTTTCTTCAGAATATAGGATTTTTATCTTCAAACCCTCATCAAAGCGCTTGCGCAGCCACTCCTGCTTGCATTGAAAGCCCTCATATTTCGGGTTGCGGATGCAGTACAGTCCATATTTGGTAATGTTGTCCAAGTTCAGTGAGATTATTTTAGTATTGTTCATGAGACTACTCTTCTTAGTTAGTAATCAGTATATCCAAAGATTCGCTAAATTAATTGTTTTGGTTTATTATTGTAATACTTAGGAATAAAATAAAGGATAAACTTTTACACAAAAATTTGTGAAAATTGTGAGCAATAATGAATGATTTCATCTCAATAAAACAGAGACTATTTCCCAATAACTACGAATTAATCGATGGCACAAATGAAGTATTTGAATTAAATATTGCATTATGGGAATTTGAAAATTTATCAGAATTGGAATTAATTAAAAGAAGCGGGTTTTTTAAGCAAATAAATGGAATCGATACTGCACATTATAGATTATGCAATTTACAAAGAATTGATGAGATATATAAAAACAGCACGTTCAGAACAAGATTATTCTTTACTAATGGAAAATATTCCACTGGATATGCAACGCATAATCTATTTCCGTATAGAGGAAAGTTCCATCCACAGATGATTAAGGGTTTGCTGAACATTATAGATATCAAAGAGAATGAAATTGTATTAGACCCAATGGCAGGAAGTGGCACTTTAATGGTTGAGGCGAATCTTCTAAATATTAATGCCATAGGAGTAGATCTTAGTCCTTTCTGTCAATTAATGAGTAGAGTCAAAACTCATTCTTTGTCAATAAATATTAATCGACTAGATAATCTTTATAAGAAACAATTTGAAATATTTAACATTCTAAATCAAAAGAAAATACCTCACAATTATTTAAATGAGATTAATATTGAAGATTATATATATTACGAAATATTTCTTTTAGCTTATTTAGATGCAATGGGATTTGCTAGAAGAAGTAAAAAAAATATTGATAATCTATATCCTATAGTAATTGAGAGATATTATCGTACTATAAGAAATTTTAATCTCGCAAGAAATGATTTGGAACTAAATATCGGTACAAGCAAAGTATTGTTGGGAAATGCATTAAATTTGGATATCCCTGATAACTCTGTTGATGGGGTGATAACTTCGCCACCTTATTCATTTGCTATTGATTATATTGATAATGACCAACCTCAATTAGAGTATTTGAATTATGATATTTCATCTTTGAAAATTGATATGATTGGCTTGCGGGGTAAAGGAATTAATGAAAAATTAAAGTTATATTTCAATGACGTGCAAGAATCAATAAAAGAAATGGCAAGGGTTACTAAAAAAGACCGACGCATAGTAATAATCATCGGATCCAACACAATTCAGACTAGAGGTGTGGAGCTTCAACCAGAGATTATCCGTATAGCTAAAATAGAAAATCTAACTTTGGAAATGGAAATAAAGAAACCGATTAAGGGGCTGAGAAGTTCAATGAAGGAAGAATCAATTCTCATTTTCAAGAACAATAAGGAGTAAAAAACGTTGAAACAATATAAAATAACCAATGAAGAGAAATACAAAGTTGTTATTGAAAAGAATACATTCTACTTTTTCAATAATGAATTTGAAGAGACTTATGAAGGATCAATAAATTCACTTAAAGAAACATTATTGGTACTCAAGAATGACATAGAGAATTATGGTCTCAGGAAGGAAATATTTGAACACTTATTGTTAAAGGAGAACGGGCTAAAATCTCTACTTGCATTAACGGGATTTTCTAATGAGTCTATAAAAAGATTAACTACTCTTATTAGGGTTGTAGAAGACGAAGAATTAAATCAGCTGGTAAAAAAGGCGGATTGGAAGATTAAATATCAAGGTGACGAGATTAAAGAATGGTCAGATAATAAGATAAAAAAAATGATTATGAACGACAAGGCATTCAGGCAAGGATTGGTAAATATCTTTTTTGAAGGCGCAACAGTCCCATTCCTTGCAAAAACTATACCTTTGTTTGAATTAAAGAAGCTTAGCATTAATAAGCTCAAATTTGAAATTCCTGAAATGATTGATACTCTGATTAGATATAGAGAAAAGGGAAGCTACTCAGGACAAAAGGGGAATAACCCTGAAATAGTCATAATGAATATTTTAGATGAAATTGGTAATACTTTCGAAACTGGTGATTTGGCTGAGCTAATCAGTAATGCTCCAAAATCAAAAAGAACAATGGATTTCATAATTCCTAATAAAAGACATCCATCAATAATCATTGAAAGCTCATATTTAGTTACAACTTCTTCTGGTCAGGGCGACAAATCAAAAACAGAAATTTCAATTGAAACTTTAATAAAAGAACATTATCCAAATTCAATATTTCTCGGCTTCGTTGATGGTATTGGTTGGTATGTAAGGAAAGGTGATTTAAAGAGAATGGTGAGTGCTTACAATGACGTGTTTACCTATCATCCTGAAGAGTTAGACAGATTTCGAAATTTTTTATTAGAATTTTTCTCATTCAATTGAAATATGTTTGACTTAAAAAATATTATTAACTCAGTAATTCTGGGGGACTGTCTGGAAGTAATGAAGAAAATACCAGATGATTCTTTTGATATGGCTTTTGCAGATCCCCCATTCAATTTAAACAAGAAATACAATAATTATAAAGATTCAAAAGGTTTTGAAGCATATATTAATTGGTGTAACTCTTGGATTCGCGAGATGGTTAGAATAACTAAACCTACAGGATCAATACTTATCCATAATATTCCAAAGTGGCTTACATATTTTTCAAATATTCTAAATAGAGTAGCTTTTTTTCGTCATTGGATTTCCTGGAACTCGGGGGGTGCGCCAGTTGGTAAAACCTTATTGCCTAACCATTATGGCATTCTTTTCTATACAAAAACTGCTGATTATAATTTTAAATTTTTTGATATCAGATCTCCCCATAGTATATGTCGAGTTTGCAAATCCTTCCTAAAAGATTACGGAGGAAAAAAGGACCAGATGCATCCATATGGACCATTAATATCAGATGTATGGACAGATATTCATAGAATCAGGCACAGGAAAAGAAGAGATGAACACCCTTGTCAACTACCAATACCACTCTTGGAAAGATTAATTTTATTGAGTACAGATGAGGGAGATATTGTGTTCGATCCATTTATGGGTACTGGTACAACGGCAGTAGCTGCAAAAAGGCTCGGCCGCGAATTTATTGGAGTAGAAATAGACAGCAATTATGTAGAAATTTCTAATCGTAACATTGAAAAAGCGTGTGAAACCAAAATTGGTAATTGTTATGTATCAATATATTTAAATAAAATCAAGACAATTAGAGACACTGATTTTGAACAGATATATGAGCTAGGTTTTCTAAAAAATAATAACTCATATCTTAAAAAGGGAAGCAAAATTAAAGGAAAAAAATTAAATGTATTTAAAAATTAAGCGGAGAGGGAGGGATTCGAACCCTCGGTAGCCGCAAAAGGGCTACAGCGGTTTTCGAGACCGCCCCGTTCGTCCACTCCGGCACCTCTCCACATCACACAAGCAAATTATAGCATTGCGCCGTTTAGATTTCCATCACCTCGCCCTGCTGGGGGTAGTGCACGTTTGTGAACCCGTTTTCAGCCAATTTTTCCCGAAAAACACCTGCTGCCTTAGGGTCACCGTGCACCAGGAACAACCCCTTGAGTGTCGATTTGGTTGCCTGGGCGTAACGTAGCAGCATATCCTGCCCAGCGTGAGCAGAAAAGCCGCCGATGGTAGCTACCTCGGCACGCAGGGGATGCTCCTCACCGAAGATACGCACATACTTCTGGCGCTCAGCTATGCGTCTGCCAAGGGTATGCGGTGCCTGCCAGGATACGATCACCACAGTGTTCTTGGGATCCTCAATATTGCGCACCAGGTGGTGCAGGATGCGCCCAGCTTCCGCCATGCCGGAGGCGGAGATGATCACCATCGGTTGGTCTATTTCATTAATCGCTTTGGATTCTGCCACCGAGCGCGTGTACTTGAGTCCCTCGAAGGTTAGCGCCGGGTGTTTGCCGGTACGCATGAATTCATGCGTCTCATCATCAAAGTAATCAATGTGCTTGCGGAAGACTTCGGTGGCATTAATCGCCATGGGACTGTCAACGAAGACCGGCAGGCGCGGCAGCGATCCTTCACTGACCATGCGGTTGAGGCAAAAGACAATTTCCTGTGTGCGACCCACGGCAAAGGAGGGGATAATGACCTTGCCACCGCGCTTTACTGTACGCAGTACCACATCACGCAACTCCAGGAACGCTCGCTCTGGGTCACGATGGGGCTTGTCGCCATAAGTGCATTCCATCAGCAGATAATCCGCTTGTTCAGGTAGAACCGGGTCAAGCAGTAAGGGCAGTTTCAGGCGCCCAATGTCGCCCGAGAACCATAAGCGCATTTTCCTACCGCTTTCCTCGATATCCAGCGAGACGCCTGCCGAGCCGAGGATATGCCCGGCATCTAATAAGCGTGCCGTCACGCCCGCAATGGGCTCAAAGGGTTCATTGTAATACATTCTACGGAACAGTGTGTCCACCCTGGCAGCATCTTTGATAGTATACAGCGGTTCAATCAGGGGCTGGCCGCGCCTGCGCTTTTTACGGTTGATATAGTCAGCATCTTCCTCATAGATATGCCCGGAGTCACGCAGCATGATTTCCGAGAGCTCGCAGGTGGGTGGAGTGGCGTATATCGGCCCCTGGTAGCCCTGCTTGACCAGGTTGGGCAGATTGCCGCTGTGGTCAATGTGCGCGTGCGACAGGATGACGGCGCTCACTTTTTTAGGGTCAAAATTAAAGCAGCAATTGCGCTCATAGAAGGTCTTGCGGCGACCTTGATAGATGCCGCACTCCAGCAGCAGCAATTTACCATTGATTTCCAGCAGGTGCTGGGAACCAGTGACGGTCTGGGCAGCACCATTGAAATGGATTTTCATGTGTTTACCTTTTAAAGAATAGCCAGGACTTGCTCACCAAAGCGCGTGAAACGGGCTGGCAGGTCCTGCATCAACGCTTGCAGTTCAGCTTGGCTTCTGGGATTCTTTTTAGCGATTAAATCCAGTACATCACGCGGCAGGATCACGTCCGACTGCACTCCCATGCGGCGCGCGGCTTGCTTGCGCCAATCCTTAAGCCGTTCCAAGCGGTCAATATAAACATTCGAGGGTCGCGGTCGGTGCTTGCTTTTAATGAACGGCATATCCAAACCGCAGCGCACAGCATCCAGCAGCCCTTGTGCATGCCGCTTATACAGTTTGTGAGAGAGCTTCTTGAGAGCAGCTAACTGCTCATGTGTCTGTGGACAGGTTTGAGCCAGTTCCAAAAGGGTAGGGTTGCCGATAATCTTAAAGGGTGGCAGGTTAGCAACCCGCGCTTTCCGTTCACGGTAGGCACACAGTTCCTGTAGTACCGCTAACTGCCGTTGGGTAAGGTGATTATAGCCCTTTATACAGGTGCAGGCAGGTCTGTGGTTGGGCTTAGACTGCACTTGCGTCAGTCGCCGAAAATCTTCCTGCGCCAGATCATGGCGCTTTGCTTCCCGCAGGGCTGCAAGCAACCGTTGGCGTAGCGGGATGAGGTAGTGTGTGTCCAAGCGGGCGTAATCGCGCATCTCTGGCGGTAAGGGGCGCTTACCCCAGTTGGCTTTCTGGTAACGCTTGTTCACTCGCACGCCAAACTGGCTGGCGAGCATGGAGGAGAGTCCCAACTGCTTCCAGCCCAGTATACGAGCCGCCTGCATGGTATCGAACAGGTTAGCAAATTGAAAGTTGAAGTCACGCTTCAGGCACACAATATCGTATTCCACAGCATGAAATATTTTCTCAATATCTACATCAATAAAGATTGACTCCAGCACTGAAAGTTCAAGTCCTGCCAGCGTATCCACCAGATAATCCTGCTTCTCAGTAGAGAACTGGATCAGGCAAACTTGCTCGTGGAAAACATAAAGACTGTTGGATTCTGTGTCCACCGCCAGCTGCGACTGCCTGCTGATATCTGCCAGCATGTTATCGAAGACTGCTGGAGTATCAACCCAAATTGGCTCAGCGAGTGGCGGGTGGTTCATGGGGTTGATTATAGCGCGCTTTTGATAGACGCCTTTGTGAATGCAGCTATCAAAATAATTTGACACTGTCCAAAATCAGCAGTATACTCACCTCATCGCATTCCTTCGGGGCAGGGTGAGGGAGCGCCGCTCCCAATTCCCTATCGGTGGTGAAAACCCACGAGCGCATGTATGTGCAGACCCGGCGAAATTCCGGGGTCGACGGTAAAGTCCGGATGAAAGAAGGTATTTCGCTTTAAAGAACACCCCGCCCCACAAACAGCACAATTGCGGGATTTTGTATTAATCAGGAAACATGGCTACTGACAAGCAAGCAGATCAAATGTTAAAAAAACATAAGCTGGGCAGCTGGCCTTACCTGCTGGCAGTGCCTGCTTTTATATTAGTCTGGGAAGTACTGGTGCGTACATTGAACCTGCCGGCTTTCATCCTGCCAGCACCTCAACAGGTGGGGCAGCGTTTTCTCGACGCACTGCAGGACGGCAGTCTAGTACGCCACACCATTATTACACTGCTAGAGGTGCTCTCCGGGCTGCTGGCTGGTATCACTACCGCCACTATCTTGGGCTACTTGCTGTCCAAATCGCGCTTGCTTGAGCAGGCTCTGTCACCCTTTCTAGTTGCCAGCCAGGCCATCCCTTTAGTAGCTATCGCGCCGCTGCTGGTCATCTGGTTCGGACCGGGCATATTCTCCAAGATACTAATCTGCGCCCTGATCGTCTTCTTCCCGGTGCTGGTCAATACTATTGTAGGTTTACGGGCAGTACCCGATACGCTGCACGACCTGATGCGTTCTATGCGTGCCACCCCATCCCAGACACTGCGCTACCTGGAGCTGCCCGCCGCGCTTCCCATTTTCCTGGGCGGTCTGCGCATCGGTGCCACTCTCTCGGTTATCGGTGCAGTAGTAGGCGAGCTGGTCGGCGCCGATCGCGGCTTGGGTTTTCTGATCAACGTTGGACGCGGGCAGTACGATACCGCGTTGGTGTTTGCAGCCGTATTCACCCTGATAGCGCTGGCGCTGACCCTGTACGGGCTGGTGCTTCTGCTGGAAAAAAGATTCCTGCGCTGGCAGAGCACAAAATGAAAGGAGAGTTATGAAAGCAAAAATATTCATGATTATTACCCTGCTAACTGCACTGGTTGGATGTATAAGCCAGCCAGAAAAAATAAGTAATGACCTTACTCCCATTAGATTGCCGGTCGGATATATCCCCAACGTGCAGTTCGCGCCGCTGTATGTAGCCATTGAAAAGGGTTTTTACCGCGAACAAGGCCTGGATGTGAGCATGGACTACAACATGGAGACCGACAGCGTGGCGTTGATCGGCGCTGGCGAGCTGGAATTTGCCATCGTTTCTGGTGAGCAGGTGCTGCTGGGACGCGCGCAGGGCTTACCAGTGGTGTATGTGATGGCCTGGTACCAGCAGTATCCAGTGGGTGTGGTCGCCATGGCGGAGCAAAATATCCACCAACCTGCTGACCTGAAAGGCAAACGTGTGGGCATCCCCGGCTTATATGGTGCCAGCTACATCGGCTTGCGTGCCCTGCTGAACGCCGGCGGTTTACAGGAAAGCGACCTGACCCTGGATTCGATCGGCTTCACCCAGGTGGAAGCACTGGCAGACGGGCTGGATGATGCAGCGGTGATATATGTCAGCAACGAGCCCATCAAGCTGCGCGCTGAGGGCTACGATGTGACTGTGCTGCGCGTCTCCGATTACCTTTCACTGGTAGGTAACGGGTTGGTAACCAGCGAAAATACCCTTCAGGAAAAACCCGAACTGGTGCGTGCCATGGCCACAGCGACACTTAAGGGCATCCTGTACACCATTGAACATCCGGATGAAGCGTATGAGATCAGCCAGAAACACGTTGAGAATTTAGCAAACCTAACACCAGCCGACCAGGAAGTACAAAAGCAGGTGCTGGCAGCTTCGATAGAATTGTATCAAGCCGAGCGTTACGGTTATTCTGATCCGCAGGCCTGGCACAACATGCAGGACATCCTGCTGGAGATGGGCTTGCTGAAAGAGCCGCTGGTCCTTGCACAAGCATTCAGCAACGAGTTTGTTGCGGAGCCATAAGCAGCATTGATAGATAAAGTTGTACCCACCATCTGCATACAGAACCTTAGTAAAACCTTCGCAGAGCAAGAAGGGCCTCTCGAAGCCCTCCAAGGTATCAGCTTCAATGTCGCACCGCAGGAGTTCGTATGCGTGCTGGGACCTTCCGGAAGTGGCAAGAGCACCCTGCTGCGCCTGCTGGCGGGTCTGCTAAAACCAACAAGCGGCGAAATCCACTTCACCGACAGCAGCGACGACTCTTCAGTTGGCCTTGTTTTCCAGCAAGCTAACCTGATGCCCTGGCGGGATGTGCTGGCAAACATCACCCTGCCGCTGGAGCTGCGCGGTGTCCCACAACATGAAATTTCAGAACAAGCAATGGGGCTGGTGCGGCTGGTTGGCTTGGAAGAATTCCTGCATGCCTGGCCGGCGACGCTTTCCGGCGGCATGGCCCAGCGAGTAGCCATTGCGCGGGCGCTCATTCAAGATCCCGGTCTGTTGCTGCTGGACGAACCCTTCGGCTCGCTGGATGCCATAACACGTGAGCGCATGGGAGCAGAACTGCTGCGCATCTGGCGCGCTCGGCGTAAGACCGTGGTGATGGTCACCCATTCCATCTCCGAAGCGCTGCTGCTTTCTGATCGTGTGGTAGTGCTCACCCAACGCCCAGGCAGCATCTGTCTTGATCTGCCCAACCACTTGCCGCGCCCGCGAAAAGAAAATGTGCGCTACAGCAAACAGTTCATAGCGCTGGCTCGCAAACTTAGGGCAGCCATTCAGTAGGGCAGCTTTCCATAGCCGCCGGTATTAAAGATAGCAATTAGGTAGGGCGGCTTTCCATAGCCGCCAAATTTGTAGCAGGAAACAGCCGCCTTTTCAAAAGTTGATATAATTTTGAAGGAGCTCAAGATGGGCAGGCAATCACCTAATAAACATGAAATTTCACCCGGAACACGCCGCGCAATTATTTCCTGGATCATGCAGGCTGCCCTGGGTATGGTAGGCTATAGCTTGGTCCTGGTCCTTGTAGTTGGCAGGTGGGACTGGCTGTGGGGTTGGATACTTATCGGCGCCCTGACTGCCTTCATGGCTGCCCATCCGCTGATCCTGATGCCGATCAATCCCAAGCTGCTGGCTGAGCGGGAGAAAGGCATCGGGGGTAAAGGTACCAAGGTCTGGGATAAATGGGTCGCCAGTCTGGCTGCCGGGGTTTTCCCAATTGCCTCATGGGTAGTGGCAGGACTGGATACGCGTTTTCACTGGTCGCAAACCATGCATCTTGCCTGTCACCTCATCGGACTAGTGATCATGATCCTCGGCTTTGTACTGTTCCTGTGGGCGATGGCGTCCAATGCCTTCTTTTCCGAAGGTGTACGAATCCAGGAAGAACGTGGACACAGCGTGGCAACCAGAGGACCCTACCGCTGGTTGCGCCACCCGGGCTATGTTGGCGCGATCCTGTCGCAGCTAGCCACCCCTTTCCTGCTGGGCTCGGTGTGGGCATTCCTCCCGACTGCAGCATCAGCAGCGCTGTTCATCCTGCGCACCTATCTGGAGGATAAGACCCTAATGAAAGAACTGCCGGGCTATCAAGAATATGCCAAGAAGACCCGCTACCGTCTGCTGCCAGGGGTTTGGTAGGGGCAGCATCTGTCTTTATCTGCCCCCCAACCACTTGCCACGCCCACGAAATCCTGACCTGTAATACCACACACCAACCCAATAAAAAATCCTGTAGGGCGGCTTTCCATAGCCGCCAGCAATACTCAATATAATATCCTGGAGGGCATCTATCACTAGACGCCAAAATCTTTCTATAAGTTCCTGTATTGCATCGGAAAGTTATTACCGCCCTCCACGCTTAATAAATAATTTTAATGTTATCTTTGCTTAGGAAATCCCAACAACAGCGCTTCTAACAACAAGCGTAAATTGGCTGTATATATCCGCGAAAGGGCTTTCTGGTGCGTCTTGACCTGCTTGCTTGAAGCTTCCACATCCATCCCCTTGGCTGCACGCTGGATATCTTCTGCATAATCCAGGTTGGTCAGCGGTGCATCTGAACCGCTGGCCACCAGCAGCACATCGCGCCAAAAGGATAGCCAATGGGTCAAACCCTCACGCAGGTCTTCTTTCACATCCCCGCGCTCCTGTCCCCTGGTCTTCTGCCCGGTAAAGGCAAAACGTGCGCGGCGCGTTGCTTGCATTAGCTCCAGCAGCTTATCCAGCCAGACGCGGCGCCCCTCCTGCAATTGCGGTTCAGCCAGCAGGCGCAGGGCAGTTCCCGGCTTTCCGCCGGAAATATGCGCTAGCGTGCGCGCTTCATCCGCCGCAGTTCCCCTTTCCTCCAGCGCTTTGGCGAGCTCCTCCAGCGGCATGGGTCGCAGGCGCAGCACCTCACAGCGCGATTCAATAGTAGGCAGCAGGTGTTCCGCCATGTCAGCCGTCAGCAGCAGCACCACACGCGGGTTGGGCTCTTCCAGCGTTTTCAGCAGGGCATTCTGGGCATTATCATTGGCTTCCTCAAAACGCAGCAGCAGCGCAATGCGGTAAGGGGCTTCATAGGGTGTCAGCGAGAGAGCATGCCGTAGCTCGCGCACGCTACCCACCTTGATCACCCCGCCCTCGATTTCTGCCTGCACCACGCTCAAGTCTGCCTGCTGCATGGCTTCTATCTGCTTGCAGATGCGGCACTCTCGGCAGGGCACACCCGGCGACTTGGGCTTTGGGCAATTGATGGCCTGCGCAAAGCGCAGCGCCATTGTACGTCTGCCCACACCTTTGGGTCCAGTGAACAGGTAGGCATGCCGTAACTGCCCGCCAGCAATATGCTGCCTCAGCATATCCACTGCCCACTCATGTCCCAGAATATCCCAACTCATAGCAATGATTGTAGCGCAGAGCGGCAAGCTTGGCAACCACTTTCCCTACTTCCAACCCAGCGCCTTGATTTTTCCAAAATTAAAAGATAAAATAACTTCAGCTATTATTCCAAGACACAAAGGAGCACTTATGTCCAGCGTCAGTAAACGATTCCTGCGTTACGTAAAAATTGATACCCAATCCGACCACGACAGCAGCACCATTCCCACCACTGAGAACCAGTGGGAGCTGGCGCGCCTGCTCGAAAAAGAGCTCGAGCAATTGGGCTTGCAGGACGTGAAGCTCAACCAGAAATGTTTTGTAACCGCCACATTGCCAGCCAACGTAGATAAAAAATTGCCGGTGATCGGCTTCCTGGCTCACATGGACACCAGTCCGGACTTTTCCGGTAAGAACGTAAAGCCGCAGGTGATTGAGAACTATGACGGCGGAGATATATCGCTCAACAAAGCAAAAAAGATGTCGTTATCCCCGCAGGAATTCCCGACACTAAAACATTATGTCGGGCAAACGCTGATTACTACTGATGGCAGCACCCTGCTGGGCGCCGACGATAAAGCCGGCCTGGCGGAGATTATGACTGCGCTTGAATACATGCTGGAGCATCCCGAATTCAAACACGGCACCATCAAAGTCGCTTTCACGCCAGATGAGGAGACGGGCAAAGGCAACGAGTATTTCGATATCAAGAGTTTCGCTGCCGATTTCGCCTACACCCTGGACGGTGGTCCAGTGGGCGAGTTGGAGTACGAAAATTTCAACGCCGACCGGGCAGATATCACTGTTAAGGGTAAGAGTGTCCACCCCGGCGACGCCAAGGGTGTGCTGGTCAACTCCCAGATTGTCTTCATGGAGTTCTTCAACCTGCTGCCCGCAGCACAGCGCCCGGAATACACACAAGGACGTGAGGGTTTCTTCCACCTGTGGCGCATGACCAAAGCCAGCGTTGAAGAGACCCAGGCACAGCTGCTCATCCGCGACCACGACAGTAAAAAATTCAAGCACAAACAAGAGATGCTGCTCAAATGCGCGGAGTTCATCAACCATAAATATGGTCCGGGAACTGTGTCGGTTGATTTAGTTGAGAGCTACCGCAATATGAAAGCGGTCATCCAGCCAGTGATGCACATCGTCGAGACCGCCAAGCAAGCCATGCAGGAGCTTGGCATTAAGCCAGTCATCAAACCTATCCGCGGCGGCACCGATGGAGCGCGCCTGTCATATATGGGCTTGCCCACGCCTAACCTGTTCGCCGGTGGGCATAACTTCCACGGACCTTACGAGTATATCCCGGTACAATCGATGGAAAAAGCCGTACAGGTCATACTGAAGATCATCGAGCTGTATTCTCAAAAATAACAGTTTCCGCCAGAACCCATCCTTTATATCTATTGCCGAATCTGACATTCAAATTATGATCAATGGTTTGAATAAAATCCCTAGAAAATATTTTTTCTTTAGAACACCTGCTATGGTATTCTCAACAAATCATTGTTGCGCTTAGTAGTTGAATCCATCACAGACATACTGGGCAGGAATTTAGAGAAACAGTTGACCGGTTTGTCTTTCTTTGTTATAAATCCCTGTCAAATTATTTTCCTATATGTAAGCATAAATGCCGAGAAGGGATCAGACCATAAAGAACATTATATTAAAAATTCCAAGATTGATGATCGGTTATTTCTTATACGCTTTTGGTATTGTAATGACCATAAACGCTCAGCAGGGTCTTGCGCCGTGGGGTGTCTTTCATCAGGGACTATCTCTCCAGTTGAATATCACCTTAGGAAGCGCAGTAAATATCATGGGTGCAGTGATTGTTATTTTAGATTTGATTCTCGGTGAGAGAATCGGTTGGGGAACTATCGGAAACGTTATCTTTATTGGTATGTTTATTGATTTATTAACAATTAACAACCTTATTCCAGTATTCGATAATACAATCCCGAGCTTTTTGATGATATTCATCGGTATGTTCACGATCAGTCTGGCAGCATATTTCTATTTAAGTGCCCAGTTAGGGGCTGGCCCCCGGGATGGCTTGATGATCATGTTGACAAAACTGGCCAATAAACCTGTAGGATTGATTAGGAGTTCGATAGAAGTCACTGTATTGACCATTGGATATTTCCTGGGTGGATCTGTGGGCTGGGGGACGCTGATCATGTCATTAGGGCTTGGATTTTTTATTCAAACAACATTCAGAATGTTCAAATTTGATGTCAAAAAAGTTGAACACAAATATATCCACCAGGATTTTGCGTTTCTAATACAAAAATTGAAGAAATGAAGTAAAAATCGATTTCAATCTATTATGATGGAAATACAGGGTTAATAAATCTTGTTTGCCACTTCTTCTCTGCATTGCTTGCGACCGAAGGAAGTCTCGTAGAGATGCTCTACTCTCAATTACAACCCGAATCACCCCACACAAACATAGATTGCGCCTAAAATTCTTAACACCAGATCACATCTTGCTATTATCAAAATATTCAATGTCTGAGTGCGCTAGTTGGCTAGCTCCCCTTAGTTCAGTACTAGGCTGAGGGCTATCAACATTCAATGAAAAACATCTTATGGCCCAAATGCACGTAACTTTTGAGTTGAATTCACAATATATTAAAGGGTAATTTCACTAATTAATAATCTCTTTCTAAGGATTATTATAATGATTTCCAATAGAGGGGAAAAATTGGGGACTTATAGACTTTACCATTCCAATGGATATCACTCAAGATAAAATCCCATTAACTGCAAGATCTAAGGCTTTGCGTAAAGCTCTTACCTTATCTTCAACAACGTGCCCTTTTGGATTCGGTGGTATGCGGACACTTGAGCCAGCATGCGCGTGCACAACCCCTGTCCCTTTTACTAATTGACCGATATTCTCTGCGTTAACTCCCCCAGCAAAGAGTAAATCTATACGACCATTAGCCAGCTCTTTAAAATCGCGAACTTTGCTGATTCCATTTTCTACCTTTGCACCAACACCCGAACCGCCCGTAGTACGTACACTTTTTATGCCTAACCCTATTAATTGCTCAAGTGTATTATTAAGGTCTTTAGTTTTCTCCCATGCCAAGTGGAAATGTATTGGCAAACCTCCTGCAGCTGTCTTAAATGCTTCTATTGCTTCTGAATCTATCTCTCTTCCTTTTGTAATTGCACCAAGTAAAAATCCAGCCGCACCCCTCTCACGAGATAGTTCAATGTCGTGACACATAATCGCAATATCATCTGGCGTGAGTACCATCCCGTTGGCACGGGTTCGAACCATCACGATCACATCTATACTTACCTGGGAACATATACGCTCAACCATTCCAGCTGTTGGTGTGAGACCATCCTCCACAAAATCCGATTTTAAATCAAGCTGTGTTGCACCTCCAGCCTCAGCGGCAAGAGCATCTTCTACTGTTTCGGCAATAATTTCAAGCATAATAACTCTCCTATTCTTTAATATGTTATTTGTTTCTATCTAAAGATTGCGAATTCGAGTCCAGTAACGGTTCACATACTCCTGGTTGGCTTTCATTCCATCCTTTAAATTTCCACTCCAGTATACAATTGGTTTGATGCCTGCTTCATTCAAATTGGCAGCAGCTTGGACCAGAAGGGAATTGATAATGAATGCTCCCGTAATTGTCGAAGTTGGACCTAATCCTTGTTCAAGGCCTTCTATGTGCATGCATGTATCTCCAATTTGCCCGCAGTTATCAATTACCACATCTGCAATGTCAATCAACTTCTTTCCACTTGAGTGACGTGGCTCCAGATTTTTGGCGAATGTAGCTGAACAAATCGCAATAACCTTGACCCCCCTCTTCTTTGCCTCCATTGCTACATCAATGGGCATCGCATTATTGCCTGAATTTGATATAGCAATAAGAGCATCTGGGGGATCTATACGATGATAGTCACATATGATAGAGCCAGTGCCTTCGAGCTTCTCCATATAAGCACTTTTAATGATTTCTGTCATGCCGATCATGCTTGGTTCTAAAATCGCGTGGATAGGAACCAATGTTCCAGCTCTCCAAAATACTTCCTCTGCCAAGCAATGTGAATGTCCAACGCCTAAGGCATGAACCAAACCATCTTTAGCAATTGTCTGGCTTACAATCTCTGCAGCTAATTCAATATTTTGTCCTTGCGTATCCAAAACACTATTAACAATTTTTAAAACTTTTGTAAAATATTCTTCATATCTCCTCATTTTAAATCACCTCTCTTTGGTGGTCGTTGAATTACACTCTCAAATAAATTAATAATATTAATTGCCAGGTATCTTTCACTTTCTGCCGTAATGAGAATATCCATAGCATGAGTCAGTAGAATCGATGGGAGTACATTTATGCCCCTGGCTTCCTCTGTTAGTAAAATTTGCTGGATTTTTCTGGCTTTATTTATATTCTTAGTCGCTTCCTTTAAAATTTGTCTGGCCTTGGAATAATGACCTTCCTGAGTCATTGACAATGCTTCAAATACTTTGCTCTTGGCGTCACCAGCCAATGCAATAATCTTTATATATACCTCATTCTTCTCTGAGATAAATTCACCAGTGTTTTTTTTACTTTCCTTCATGTTTTCATTTCCTTTTTAAAAAAATATCCCAACTTGTTTTTTCATGATTATGTAGATAATTTCAATTACAATTCTTATTATCCGTCACTATAAATAACTTTTTTTTGTGAAATATAAAAATACTATGCAATGATTAATAATTCCTGAGGGCACATTGCCACGGATATTGACAATCTCATTTTTTACCTGTATTAAATGAATGAGGTTTTGAGATTAGATTTTGTAAATCATTTTCAATATTCACAATATTTGTGTAAGTAACAGGCATTGTGCCCTCGTTATCAAGTGATTACATTGGCCATCGAATATTTACATTGCTTATAAGTTGACCCTCATAAGCCACCAATCCTTTTTCTCCCGGTCTGTTTCCCTTTCTTTCTAAAGGATCGTCTCTTGCTTGACCGTGTGATTATTTAATCACGTCACCTGGATCCTCAAGTGCCCGAATCCTTTCCCATGCTTTAATGAAAGGATACCAAATTACCGTGGCTCCAACAAGCACGATTACACTAAGCGGTATGGAGCGCCAATCGCCACCAGTAGCTAAAAAGCCAGACATGATTGGCGGGGTGATCATTGGAATCACGACGTATGGTACTGTAACCCATCCGATGCTAACCATTATCCAGGCAAATGTTACTCCCCAAAGACAGGATAGTATAAAGGGAATAATTAGGAGTGGATTGAGAATAATGGGCAAACCAAACATAATCGGCTCCCATATGCAAAAAAAGCCTACTGGTGCATTCACCCGCCCAAGGGCCCTAAAGGACCGAAGCTTGGAAAACAGGAGGATACCAATTACTGGCCAGGTTGTTGTTCCCGACCAGAGTGCGAGCCCATCCAAAAACATGCTCGTCCCTATATGGGGTATTGACAATCCTGCCGCCACTGCCTCTGCATTTTCGGTAACGGCTATAGTCCAAAACGGCATTGCTACTGATTGTACGACTGTGTAACCGTGAATACCAACACTCCAGGCTATACGCCCTATTAATGCCTCTATATTAAGAGCCAAAAGCGAATCCCCCGCAACAACCAGTGGTTGAAGCAAACCCAGAATGAATGTGTTGAAGTCAAAATTAATCACGACGCGTACAAACCATACCAGTCCGAGGCACGCAATCCCTGGAAGAATGGATGCAAACACATTTGAAATTCCCTCTGGGACCTCTTTAGGCATTTTTATCATAATTTTATGCTCATAGAAGAACCTCAATATGAGCACAGTTAGTATGCCTACAATGATAGCCCCGAATAAGCCAGTGCCACCGAGGAACCCCATCGGTATCATACCCTCTACAGGAGGTGAGAGAATCAAGAAGCTCAATACTGAGAAAATTGAGGGCATAATTGGATCCATATCCAAGTTTCTCGCTAAACGATTTGCGACGGTGAATGAGGACACAAGACCTAACGCGCCAAAAGTGTACGAAACCATCACTAACAATTGCGACGTGAATGGAGCAACAAAATCCATCCAAGCTTGGACGGGGAAGAGCCAGATGATTAGGAATACACTACCAATAAGCATCAGGGGGATTGTGTCCAAAAGGGCTTGCCTAATCGCACTTACATATTTATTCTCTGTAAATTTTGCCACTCCTGGTGCAATCTTCTCCTCAATCCAAGAGGAGGCAGCCCCTACAAAACCTAGAGATTCTTTCTTTTTCATTTCGTATTTCTCCTTTTTTATTTTAACTTTTTTCTTTTCCTCTTTTTGTTTTTATTGATCAATATTATCTTTCTCCTTTCCGATTCATTCCTTTAGCTGCTTCGATGGCCAAGGCAATTGCTTTCTCTGCGTCAACTAGACCGTAGACTTGCATTGGTATATCAATTACTGGGATTCCAGCTGGTTCTAACAACTTCTGAAATATGGCTTTGCTAAAACGAACTTGAGGTGATAACAAGACTACATCACACTCTCCAATTTTATCTCTAAGATTTTCTGGACTAATAAATTTTGCCTCGATGGGTATTTCTTTCTTATGAGCCAATTTCTGCATTTTTTCAACCAGGAGAGAGGATGATAGTGCATAAGAACAAATTACAAAAATCCTTAATTTATTTGTCATATACGCCTTCCTTTTTTTGTCTTTTGAATTGCAAAGTAATACGTATAGTACTCAATCATTACTTTTTAAACTCATCCTTGTACAAAAGTAACCCATATAATCTAGCTTTTATTAGGCACACATTTACGAGACGATCCATTTATTAAATGCGCAAATCCTCTATATATTTACACCCTAACAAGTTGCACAAGTATTTTGGCGAAATCAGTAAAACTAAAAATAAAGAAGAGTATTTGGTCTTTCAAAACTTCTTCACTGATCTCATAATTATGTTCAGTTTCTACCTCTATTGAAATAAATTCATATTTGTGCGGCACGAACACTTTAACCTCACCTCTATTCAAGCCATCCTTGCTGAAAGTCACTTCCAACAAATTGGAAGACAATCTTTCTATAATATCTAATCGATGAATAGACGTCGATACCAAAGTAGGTTCCCCACTTAACGGCTTTATGAAGAGTTCGCATTTACAAAAACCTGACACCTCCAATTCGCGTTTATGGTAAGCACATGGACAGCTGATTTTCTTGTCCCGGAAAAGATCCCCACTAATATCTCGAATTCTACAAGGGCAGTATAAATAGCCAAATTTCTGAAGGTTTTCTAACAAGCCATCTATTTCACGCAAAAGTGTTGGCTTATGAGGGTTAAGTTGAATATCTTGTTGAGCAGCATATTTGT
The DNA here is from genome assembly GCA_011176685.1 of Anaerolineae bacterium. Taxonomy (GTDB): domain Bacteria; phylum Chloroflexota; class Anaerolineae; order Anaerolineales; family Anaerolineaceae; genus A373. The sequence goes on along the minus strand of DUED01000030.1, from coordinate 76,732 downwards.
GCATTATATCTAGAAGCATTGCTCTGTCGATATTTGCTTGTTTCTCACCTAAGGCATGATTCATTTTAATATTATGTTTGACCTGATATTGATGTTTTGGTTCTACAATTGAATCCATATATATGCCGTTTATTGCCTTACTTTTATATACTTTTATTTCATTAATAAAACACAATAATAAATGTAATAAGATTTTCTATGGCCCACGGAAAAAGTGGGTGTCACCGCCACGTCCAAGTATCATGTTGAAGTGGTATTTATCACCTCTATATGTAGATTTTGCATATTCAATAGGCTTGCCATCAGAAAGGAATGCTATTCTCTCTATCAGCATTACCGGAATCCCCTCATCTAGATCCAGGATCCCCTTCTCTTCCTCCGTTGGCATACTAACCTGCATCATCTGTTCAGCTCTTATTGGGGTTAAATCCAAATCCCTAAGACTATCGTATAAGGATTTTTGTTCAAGGTCTATATCGAGAATTTCAGGGCACAGTTTAAAAGGTAGATATGCATTATCCAATCCCACTGGGATTCCATTTCCGAAGCGTAAACGTTTGATATAGATGATTTGTTCTTCTGGATTTAGTTGGATTCGCGCTGCAATACTCTCACAGGGTTTTGATATTTCTTTCTGCAAGACTTTGCAGATAATACGAGTACCACCCTTCCTAGAACTCTCTGAAAATCCAGGAATTCTATAACCCGATTGTTCGATAATGGATGAGGCTACATAAGTCCCTTTACCCGGTTTAGTATAGATAAATCCTGCCCTAGATAAATCTGCTAATGCTAACCGGACTGTTGTGCGAGATACATCAAAGCGGGTGCGCAATTTGTTTTCGGAAGGCAACCGATCACCGGTCTCCAGCTTTCCACTTAGAATATCACCCAGCAACTCATTCCGAATCTGTATATGAAGTGAAATATGGCTACTCTTATTTACCACGATGTATAAACTCGTACATACAAGTATATACATAATAATATCATGTTTTGTTAAAAAAATCAATCTTTCCAGGAATTTTGATAACCCATCCCAAGTATGACCTTAAACCTGAAAGCAAATGAAATATATCCATATGCAGTTATATTATTAATATTTTCTCATCCCCATTTACTTATTTGCCTTGTTTATCGCCATTTCCAGTACGTTTATAAATTGATATTAGTTACTGAGAAGCCATTCCCGAAATTTTGTGTAACTGTCTGGTTTTGTCGGATTTCTCCGCTCTCTGCAGGAGCAGAGAGCGGAGACGTGTACAGAGCATAGCGTTGTGTACTCCTCCCGCTATGGTTTCGAGCCATCGCAGGGAGTGCTCCACTCCCAATTTCATTGGGAATAAAATTGGAAAGGCAACTCATGTGTGTTTTGATCTGAGGTGTCCAGAATCACTTCATTTTTTATCAGATTTCTTTTAAAAGGAGTTGATGAATAATTGAATATCGATAAAATTTCAACAAAACTAGATATGAAATTTAAAAATACTCTCAACCTTCATTCGCCCGATAAATTAGATTTTACAAAAGGTATAATAATTTATTAAGAACTTTGCTATGGTAAGCAAAACAAGCGGTTGTCAGAAAACATTTGTGCTATGCAGTATGGTAAATAAAAAATGTCAGAATTGAGGATGCCTGAGTACAAAGAGGAAAAAGCTTTAGCAGTTGCTTCAAAGCTCTTAGGGTCAGGATAATGATTTCCAGTGGATGGTTTATTATGCAGTTTAGGTTAAGAGTTAGATGAACTATGTATCATTTATAGCAAATACAAGCTATAAACAATTTTATTGAGGCGCTCAACCAAGTCCGTTGTTAGGCGGCTTGTCTATTACCAACCACCTGATCTCTGTCCCAAGGATATAAACACATGGATATACCCACCCGAAAACTAGAAAAGGCCGCCCTCGCGATTATACTTATTGGCTTTGTAATTTGGAGTGCTGGCTTTATCTACAGGTCATCATTTATCGCTATTGATGGTAAGCGGTACTTTTGTTTATTTGATGACTCCATGATTTCTATGCGTTACGCCTGGAATTTCTCACATGGCTCAGGATTAGTCTGGAATCCAGGGGAACGTATCGAAGGTTACACAAATCTCCTAATGACTTTGCTGATGTCATTTGCCACCCTGGTCTTTGATAAATCTACAGCCGCACTATTCATACAGATTTTAGGTGTTGGCTTCATGTTAGGAATTGCATATACAAGCATGCGAATTGCTGACCATATCGTCCAAGATGAGAACTACCAGCATAAAGCACTTATTAGGGTTCTTTCTTTTTTCTTCGCTCTGTCCTATTACCCATTGGCATTTTGGTCACTTATGGGAATGGAAACAGGGTTGTTAACTCTGCTTCTGCTGCTAGGCATTCTTTCCGCCTTTAATTGCACGAGAGATAATAACTCCGCGCTCCTACTCTTGGTGGCTGTATGCTTGGGTTTGGCATACTTAACCAGAAATGACTCAATTATCTTCGCCATTCTTATATGGTTATATATTACCTCGGAAACCTCTGTGCCAAAAACCAACCGTAAGAGTCTTTGGCAGTTATTCGCAGCGATCAGTTTATTCTTCCTGTTTGTTATCGGGCAACTGGTATTCAGATACTTGTATTATGGCGAGTTGTTACCAAACACTTATACACTAAGACTTACAGGGATGCCGCTATTAGCAAGAATAAGAGACGGAGTCGGGTTCATCACACCATTCCTGATTGGAACCACCTTTATTCTGGTTTTGTCATGCATGAATCTAGTTTTCGATTTCCGAAAGCAGAAACTGCTTTTGCTTTCCATTGTTTTCTCTGCAATAGGTTACCAAATATATATTGGTGGTGATCCATGGATTTACTGGCGCATAATGTCACCATCTATGCCACTCACAGCCATACTTTTCACATGCCAGGTAAGAGCTATCGTAGATGCCATAACAAGCATTCGGGCTTTCAGTGTTTACTTTCTCCGCAATCCGATTTTTCCAAAAAAATATGTGGCCGAAGTTTTGGTAATACTGTTGACACTAATCGGCCTGATATTCGCAAATAAGCTTTTTTTGCCACAAATTTCATTGTTAGTAAAACCATATACAGCAAATGACAATGAAAATAATGTCAATACGGCAATTGCGGTTAGTGACTTGACCACAAGTGGTGCTACCGTCGGCGTATATTGGGCAGGTTCAATCCCTTATTTTACTGGTAGAAGAGCTATTGATTTCTTGGGCAAATCCGATAGGTACATTGCACACTTGCCCCCCGATTTTAATGAAAATGTCAGCTGGCCTCGCATGCAAAGTGTGCCAGGTCATAACAAGTATGACCTAAACTACTCAATTAAGACTCTCCAACCAACTTTTGTACAGGGTTTTCGATGGGGAGTGCAAGATTTATCTGAATGGGGAAATACCCATTACATCAAGGTTGAATATTATGGAATTAGTCTATGTTTTCTGAAAGATTCACCATCGGTTTTCTGGAGCAAGATATATGTACCTTGATCTGCAAATGTTTGAAAGTAAAACGCCGCCCAATATGGTATGGGCTGCCTTAGCAAGTCACCCTTGTGCGCATCAGTTTGGCTATTTCCAGACGCTGTTCGATTGAAATTATTGGTAAATCTTGAATTTCTGCAAGTACAATCGTCTCAGACGACCCTTCAACACCCGTAAGGGCTACCAGTTTTGGCCAGATCAGGTGATCTCCCTATTTTGATTTCCATTTGTAGTATGTAACCGGCAAATGCCGTGTTCTCTGCAAATCTCAGTGACTGGCATTCCTGACTCCCCTTCGTTAGGGATTTCGATGATTTGGCTTTCACGACATTTGCTCTTTTTAATGCTTGGCTCCTTTGTTCATAGTTGTGTCTACTGCTTGCTGGTACTATTTTTAGGGAGCCTTACCTTATCAATCGATAGTACACCACACTTCTCCTTTATCAGATTTATTATCCGTCCCCACACAAAGTTGTTCGTCAAAGACTGCCATGCTGGTAATCATTCCGTTCTTAGTATTCCCGAACCCGCTCACATTGACCTGGGCCCAAGTGGTACCGCTGTCGTAGCGCCACACCTGGCCACTCCTGGCAAGCTCATCAAAAGATTCACTATAAGGATTTGTGTTTCATTTAGTGAAATGCCCTTTTCAGGAGAACGAATGCATTTCCCCAAGTGATCCAGCTGTGCCATGTGATCTGCTATTACCAACTGGGCTGCCGGGCGTAGTTCCTTTGGATATCTATGCAGTCGTGACAGCCACCAGCCAATTCAAACAGTTCAGTCTGCAATAGGGCATTGGCGATAATCCGTCCCAATGGTATACATTGATGAGCGCTGTGCGCCAGCAATTCTCGCAGTCAGCAAGAATATATACGCTCGACTTATACTCTGTGAGAGCCGAGAATTTCACCTTGCGCATCATTATAGAGAGCACACCTGAAGGGCTATGCTGAGAAGAGCATCCGCCTGCACAGCATGCTGGCGACCTTAACGCCTACCATCACGCCAACGCCCACTGAGACCCCAACACCCACAGCAACTCTAGAAGAAACACCGACCCTGACGGATACCTCGGTTCCCATAGATACGCACACACCTGCATATAAATAGAAGCAAGGGCAAGATCAACCTCGCCCTTGCTTATAATAATTGTATTATGCTGTCAATTAAGGAGCCCCAGGTTGACTACCGTTGGGCGGGGGTTCTTTCTCCGCACCCGGACCAACCACCCGCACCTGGCTCAGGTCGCCGAAGAATTCCACCTGTTCTTCATAGACCCAGCAGACGATGCCGTAGGCCGGATCCTTTACCTGGAACCAGTTCTGGTTGGGATTGATGCCGACCACATTGGCGCTTTCGCCGGCTTCAATGTAAGCCAAAGGATTGTATTGGTCTCCGGGTCGTTCACGGCAGGTTGATCTTTGCAGAAATATCACCCAGGGGATTGGAGATTCAGGCAGTTCAAATAAAGCAAACTCATAAGCACCGATATCGCACGCGTCACCCTGCGGTCGGCTGATCTTACGCTGGTCCATGTCCACCACTGGTGATCCGCCGATATCCGTGCAGTCTGTGACTGCATCCCTGGCTGGGCTTAAAAAAAGGAGCGCGTGTGTCAGCGTATCCCCCCCGTTATCCGCCAGCGGGTCGAGCTTCGGGTCAGCGCTGATGGAGAAGTTGCAGGTGCCGTCATCATCCAGGTTGTCACCTAAGGCATCCACGCTTCCTCCGCAGTTACCCCACACACCGGTGTTGTTGGCAATGATGCTGTTTTTCGCAGTGATCGATCCACTATAATAGGAATGAACCGCACCACCATTTTCAGTATAATTAAAAGCGATCGTGCTGTGGCTGATATTCATCTGGCCTGCGTTGTATATAGCACTGCCTCTATCGCTCTGATTACCAGAAATGGTGCTGTTGAAAATGATCAGGCTCCCCAAATTGTGGTTGTAGATCCCTCCACCGGATAATGCTGATGTGTTGTTAGAGATGGTCGAATACGTAATGGTTAGATTGCCATCATTATCGATCCCACCCGCAAAAGCTTGAACTGCTTGGTTCTGGTCGATGGTTGTTCTATCGATGGTGGTAGTGCCATCGTTCCAAATACCGCCGCCGCTTTTTTCGGCTATATTATTGACAATGTGATTTACAGCAAGGGTGGCTATTGTATCATGGCCGATCCATACAGCGCCCCCATCAAAATCAGCGTGGTTATTCTCAAGAGTTGCTGTAGAAATATTGAGATCGGTTCCTTGGCTATGAACCGCGCCACCCGTGGTTGCCTGGTTGTTAATGAATTGGCTGCCGCTGTGGATGTTCATCCGGCCTTCGCCAACAGCGATTGCGCCGCCTGTGGAATTATTGCCAGGACCGGCGATATTATTTTCAAATAAGCAATTTTGTATCGTCGTGAAGTGGTCGGGCGCGCCACCACCATCGCTGATTGCTCCTCCATTAAAATCCGCAGTGTTGTCGGAGAATACAGCATCGGTGATTTGTAAGGTGGTATCGCTTCGATGGGCGATAGCTCCGCCACCTCCGGCCGTGTTAAACTGGAACCGAGTGTTGTTCTCTATCTGCATCGCTCCCTGGTTGAAAATGGCGCCGCCCGAATGATGACACAGATTGCGTAAGAAAACTGCTTCCTCCGTATAGATTATTCCCCCTTCGGTGCTTGTAACAGCACCGCCTGCATCTTCTGCCATGTTGTCGCTCAGGGTGGTGTTCCAGAGTTCCAGCACTCCACCGTCATTATAGATCGCCCCGCCTGAGGAGCCAATATTATTGACCAGCTCGCAATCCGTGAGCTCAACCCGTCCGCCCTGATTCAAAACGGCACTGCCTTTGGAGTGGTACATTTCGGGGGGAAGATACCCATTCTCCAGGTTAATGTTATTGAGGTAGAGTTCGCCTGTCTCAGTCACGTAGAAGAACCGCAGGAATTCCGAATTTTCCCCGCGGGTGAAGGTGACATCTCCCATTCCATTGATGGTTACTGGTGCTTCGATGGGCGGTAAACCAACACCGTGATAAGAGTCCAAATCCGGGGTAGTAGGTTCGTTGTGGATGCTGTTCACTTCATAGGTGCAGGGCATGATATTGATGATAGCGCCTTGTGCGCCGACATTTTCGAGAATATCTATTAAAACGCTCAGGTCGCAGCTTCCAAGCTCAAATTCATCTGGTTCAGTTGGGGTTTCATCGTCACCGTTGCAGCCAATTAAGGAAAAAAGTAAACAGATTATTAGTATCCAGGAAATAGTTTTGTCTTTTTTCATTTCTTATCCTCCTGAAAAACTACTTTCGAAAGGCAATTGTGAAGGATTGTTGAACAACCTTTTAATTATTATACACACATCATTTGGATTGTAAAGCAAATGTTTTTTAACTCCATATGTTATAGAAAGATATTATTCTCTGTATCTGCATAGTGAAGCATCCCACCAAGGCCATCTGCTGAATTTTCATTAAATTGGGGACGATAAATATTTACTTGACCGCCGTTATTACAGATCGACCTCTTTTTTCGCCCGCATCCACTGTAAAAACCCGGCGACCAACAGTAAAACACTTACGCTGATGAAGACCCATTTGATCAGAGTGAAAACAGGTGCCAACCAGTCCACTACAGCCGTTCGCTGCGGATAGCGCAGCATAACCAGCGAGGCGGATAAGTTTTCCAAATAGTCAAAAACCATACCTGATAACGGCACCAGGTTAGCATGCCGCCAGGCGCTTTCCGTTGGAAACACATGTGCATATACCCAACTGATGGCTGTGACCAAGAAGAAGGTGAACACTAGCGGGAAGACCAGGTCAAAGCTGAAGCGCGCCCGGATGTATGCTGCGCGTCCTTCCGCTCCATAAGCATCAGCCATCTGGTAAAGATCATTGGCTGAATAAATGAAAGATGTGTCCGGCGACTCCCGAATGCCCGTGGCTGTTTCTAGCTTTGCTGCCTGATCAGGTAACACCAACGCTGTGAACAGCAGAAAAATCACCAATGCAGCCAGCGCTACCCGTCCACTGGATATCTTAAAAAACCAATTTGAAGTCCATTTCCACATGTTTAAATCCTGTCTTTTAATAAAAATTATATTTGTTCTTCAATAAATTTCTAGTAGATTAAAAAAAAGATATCGTTCGTATTTTTTAAGCTGACTTTTACCATTTGCGAAGAATAATCCGTTAAAATCATAAACCAGCTCACATGGATATTCTTAAGAAGCTCAACCCACAGCAAAAAGAAGCGGTCACTGCTCCGCCCGGGCAGGTGCTGGTACTGGCTGGCCCTGGTTCAGGCAAGACGCGCGTGCTGACCCAGCGTGCTGCCTACTTGATCCACGCCATGGGAGTACTGCCAACCCACATCCTGGCAGTAACTTTTACCAATAAAGCCGCGCGGGAAATGGAGAGCCGCCTAAAAAAGCTGCTGGGCAGTGATCTTGAGGGAATCTGGCTGGGGACTTTTCATGCCACCTGCGCGCATATCCTGCGTCGGGAAGCACAGCACCTGCCTTTTGACTCCAACTTTGTCATCATGGACGCCGATGACCAGCAAGCAATCGTCAAGCGCTGCCTTAAAGAGCTCAACCTGGACGATAAACTCTATCCCCCCCCTGTCATCCACAGCATTATCTCCCGCTCCAAGAACAACCTCATCAAAGTGCAAGATTTTATTGCCCGCAGTTACTACGGAGAAGTCGCTTTACGCGTTTTCGAGCGCTACGAATACAAGCTGCGCGCCAGCAATGCGCTGGATTTTGACGACCTGCTGCTGTGGACAGTGCAACTGCTTTCAGAAAACGATGAGGTGCGCCAGCGCTATGCACGCCGCTTTGAGCACGTGCTGGTGGACGAATTTCAGGATACCAACCTGGTACAGTATGAGCTGCTTAAACTGCTTTCCTGCCACCATCACAACCTGTTCGTTGTGGGCGATGAGGACCAGTCCATCTACCGCTGGCGAGGAGCGGATTCCCGCAACATACTGCGTTTTGAAAAGGAATACCCCAAAGCGCTCAAACTGCTGCTGGAGCGCAACTACCGCTCCAGCCAGAATGTGCTGGACACTGCCAAGGCGGTCATCAACCACAACCCCAGCCGCACAATTAAAAACCTGTTCTCCAAGCGCAGACACGGTGAAGCTATCGTCCTGTATGAGTCAGTAGATGACCACGCTGAGGCAGCTTTTGTGGTGGACTCCATCCTTAATCTGCTGAATAACGGAGACGCCAGCGGTGGCGATATCGCCGTTATGTACCGCACCAATGCCCAGTCACGTCTGTTGGAAGAAGCCTTCCTGCGCGCCAATTTACCTTACCGGCTGGTGGGTGCGCAGCGCTTCTACGGTCGCCGCGAAGTTAAGGATTTAATCGCCTTCCTGCGCCTGGCACAAAACTCTTATGACGAAATCAGCTTGCTGCGCGTTATCAACGTGCCGCCGCGCGGCATTGGCAGCAAAACTCTGGTGGCGCTGCATCTCAGCGCTCGACGGCATAAAATCCTCCCAATTCAGACTTTACTCGACCTGGGCACCAACAGGGATGAATCACCTTACTGGAAAGATTTCAACAGCCGTGGTGCAGCTATACTGGCAGATTTCTGCGCTTTGCTGACCAACTGGCAAAAGCTCAGCCAGTCCGCCACCTTACCGGAGCTGTTTAACCGCATTCTCAAGGATACCGCCTACCGCGAATACATTAAAGACGACAGCGAGATTGGCCTTAACCGTTGGGAGAATGTGTTGGAGCTGCGCCGGCTGGCATATGAATTTGAGTATCTCGGTTTGAGCGCTTTTCTTGAGAACGTTGCCCTGATCTCAGACCAGGATACCCTGCCTGAAAAACTTGACTCGCCCACACTATTAACCCTGCACGCTGCCAAGGGTCTGGAATTCAAAGTGGTTTTCATCACCGGTCTGGACGATGGGCTACTACCTCACCGACGTTCAATGGAAGACCCGGAGGAGATGGCGGAGGAGCGGCGCTTATTCTATGTGGGTATCACCCGTACCAAGGATCGCCTTTTTTTGGTGCGTGCCGACCAGCGCAGCAACTTCGGCAGTTACGCCTTCAGTATCCCGTCACGCTTCCTGGCGGATATCCCAGAAAAACTGCTGGTGCGTCAGGGAGCGCACATATACCGCCAGCGCACAAGCAGCGGTTACGGAATTCCTTTACGCTGGCAACCTACCCACATAAGCGCTTCTGCACAAAAAACCACCGAGGTCACTCCAGAATTCAAAGCTGGTATGCGCGTGCGGCACACCACCCTGGGAGAAGGGCTGGTGATTGAAAGCCGCATTTTGGACAACGATGAAATCGTCACTGTCGCTTTCGAGGAAAAAGGCATCAAACGCCTGGCTGCCTCCATTGCAAAACTGGAGATAATTTCATAGCAACATCAATATGGATTCGGGAAAGCCCTCAGAATAACAAATACGTATTATTATCTCCTAGATACAACCAAATCACGAATCTCTTGCTATAGAAACCCCCACAGTTCAATTGTTACACAAAAAATGTGGGGGCGAGTTTTTACCGCTCGCCCCAAGTCTTAACCTCTACTGATAGGAGAAGGAGTCTATCACTTCATTCAACGTCGGCAGATATTGTTTCTCGTAGTCATCATCATAATAAACAGTGAACATATATAGGTGGTTCCTGTGCCTGTCAAAGAAGGTTGTACCGCTGATCTCGTCTAAGTAACTCCACCAGTCCAGTCGCTCACGCCCATCTGGCAGGACTGTGTCATAGGCAATACGCAGGTCGCTGGGATACAGGCGCTTCATGAAATCCAGCGTGATATGTCCTTTTTCCAACTGGTCAACATTCTCGCCACACTCATTCACTACTATCTGCACAACTGCATGCGTATCAGTCGAAACAAAGCTTTCCACTACCGTGTTATCAATTATCTCAGTGTCCTTGTTAAAATTCCATGTACCAGGAACATTGAGATGAAAGAGATTCTCAGGAGCAGTATAGGGTGAAGCCACCAGCTCGGAAGCTGATTGAGCTTCAGCGGGTGGCTGCGCATCACCAGGTTGTTCTGCCGGCACTTCCACCGCGGCATCTGGTTGAGTCCCGTCGTCCGTAGGCGCTGATAATTGCACCTCTTCCTCGCTCGTCCCACCACCGCAAGCAGCCAGCACCATTGATGCCAGCATTATCATTAATACAGTTTTATTCTTCATTTTTCTCTCCATTTCATAAATATGTCTGGTTTGGTGGTATGACCATTATACCACCACCCTTAGTTTACGAAATTATTGCCGTTTTGTCAATACCTTAACCATAAGAAGAATGCGCTGTTAAACCCATCCGTAATCTCTTAAAGCATCAGCCCCAGTTCATCTATCTTCGCTTCCATCAAATGAACTGCTTTACCAGGCGGCTGTGAGTCCACCTGTAATCAGTGCTTTGTAATTCGATTCCAATTTAGCCCCAATTCCAGGTTATCAGCTCCTCTGGTGTGATTTTTTCAATTTAATCCCCATAATTTTCCTTTTCTATTTGCTTGAGGATACTTAATTTATTATAGTAACAAGTGGTTCATGCATTAAAAATAGACTCAACAAATCTGAATAATAATTTAACAGGAAAATTTGTTCTGACCCAATCAAGGAATTAAGCTAACAATAATCAAAATTCAAAGATAAAATCTAGCTTGTCTTGGCAATTTCAGGTGCACTTAGATGCCATTTTGTATTCTGTTGAAAAACATGCGCTGCACGGAAAAGCATATCCTCCTTGAAATGCGGCCCCATTAACTGCATGCCAATCGGTAACCCTTGTTGGTCAAACCCCACTGGAAAAGCTAGGCCAGGCACTCCCGCCAGGTTCGCCGGTAGGCTAAACACATCCTCCAGATACATCGCCAAGGGATCATCTGTATGTTCGCCAAGTTTGAAAGCAGTTGTCGGCGCGACTGGTGCAGCAATTACATCCACTTGCTCAAATGCCTGCTCAAAGTCATGCTTGATAAGCGTGCGCACTTTTTGCGCTTGCCCATAATAAGCATCATAGTATCCCGCAGAAAGTGCGTATGTTCCTAGCATTATGCGCCGCTTGACCTCCGCACCAAAGCCCTTGCCGCGTGTCTTCTTAAACATCTCAATCATATTGGCATCTGCTACCCGCAGCCCAAAGCGCACGCCATCATAGCGTGCCAGGTTGGCGGAGGCTTCCGCCGGGGCTATCAGATAATAAACCGGCAGGGCGTATTTTGTATGGGGTAAAGAGATTGCAACTACAGCCGCGCCCAGCTTCTCAAATTCTTTCACGGCTTGCCTTACTGCTAATTCCACTTCTGGCTGGATACCCTCAATAAAGTACTCCTGCGGTACACCAATACGCAGTCCTTCTACCGAAGCATCCTCCACACAGGCAGCTTCTGCAACTGGCAAGTCAATAGTGGTGGCATCGCGCGTATCAAAACCTGCCATCAAGCGAAAAAGAATCTCAACATCCTCAGCATTGCGCGCCAACACCCCGGCTGCATCTAATGAGGAGCCATAAGCGATTAATCCATAGCGCGAGACGCGCCCATAGGTGGGCTTGATGCCAGTTACACCACAAAAACAAGCCGGCTGGCGTACACTTCCGCCCGTATCGGTCCCCAGCGCTGCGGGCACAACCTTGGCTGCCACCGCTGCGGCACTTCCGCCGCTTGAACCACCCGGCACATGTCGCAAATTCCAGGGGTTATGTGTGGCGCCATATGCCGAGTTCTCAGTTGAAGAGCCCATAGCGAACTCATCGGTGTTGGTTTTACCCACCACTATCACTCCAGCATCCAGCAGTCGCTGGACACAGGTGGCATTGAAGGGCGGCACAAATTTTTCAAGGATCTTCGATCCACAGGTGCAGCGCACATTCGCCACGCAGAGCACGTCCTTAACTGCAATCGGCAACCCGAGCAGAGGGGGAAGTTCCTGTGTCTGGTCACGCCGCCAAGCTACTAGTTCCCTGTCTGCTTCTTCCGCTCGCTTCAGGGCACTTTTTGGCGTTCTCGCCAAAAAAGCTTGCAGGTCTGGCTCCAGCTTCTCCATCTGTGCCAGGCAAGCCCGAGTCAGTTCCTGGCTGGAAATCTGCCCCGCCCGCAATGCCTGCAGCGCCTTTTTAACCGTAAGTTCGGTAAGTTGCTCCATCCCATTCACTCCAGCACTGGCGGAACGCGGAATTGATCTTCCTTCGTCTGCGGAGCGTTGCGCAGCGCGTCCTTGACATCAAGGCATGGAGTTATTTCATCCTCGCGCAACCGGCTGCGGGGCGGCAATACACTAGATGTGGGTGGGATTTGGCTGGTATCCAGCTCCTGTAACTGTGCCACGTGATCCAGAATATCAGATAACTGCTCGCGGTAGCGCTCCTTTTCCTCTCTGGTCAGCGCCAAACGTGCCAGTTGGGCAATGTGATCGACCTCTTTTCGGCTCAAACTCATGGACATAATTATAACGAAGAAAGGAAGCTCAGCGTGGATAAGTAAGGGTCAATCGCTGAAATCCTTGAGGGTTTTTAATCGTGATAAATGAGAGCTGGTTGAATTTCTGATGTCCATGCTCTAATAGCCCCCCAATCGCGGTAATCACCTTCTGTCTCCTTCATTCCTTTCATAATCAAATGATACAACGGGGAAAGTTTATTGAAGTCCAAAACGCCAGCAAACAAGCCCTCCCCCACTGGCTGAACTAAATCGCGTGCTGGCTGCAACCAGGAACTCACTGTTTCACGGTTCACATTTGTATCTTCTTTCATCGTCAGGCAAACAATAAAATATGCAGTTGGTTTGTCCTTCAAGTCTGCTTGAAATTTCTCCAAGAATTTAGCAGCATCGGATATTATATTAGACATATAAATTGCGCTGCCTAAAACGATTGCGTCATAGCTACTGATACCCACAACTTCCTTGGCGAGCTTCACATCAACACTGGCTCCCAGGGCTCCAGTTAGAGTAAGGAATTTCCGGCGTGTAATTTTTTTCCCTGCTTCCATATGAAATCCTTTAATATCTTTACAGCCAGAAAGATATCAGACCAGTGATTCCACTTTGAATGAATGCTCTCTTCTGGCGAAATTTGTTTACACCATGCGATATGGTACTACACTTCTGGTTGCATTGCCTGTCCGATAGCTAATGACTGTCTATCGAATTTACATCAGTTAGAGATGGACAGCAAGAAGGGTGGGCTGGCTAACGGACGAAGCTGAGCCGCCGTGCGTTTTTGCTCTGAGCACCCTAACGCTGCAAATCAGCCGCGGCGGGTGTGAAAACACAAGCCACGGTCGCGCACAGAATAATCAATACACCAAACTTGAATTATCTCATTTTGCACCTACAGCAAGGCCCCATCCCTTATCATCAATTGCAAATCGTGCCTTTTATCATCCCGGCGAAGCTCCATCCACTGTATGCAGGGTTGGGCAGCGCTTTGAATCTACGACCAGGTTGGATCACCCTTTGGGCAAAATAGCCCACGTTCCCAGCGCTAATAACCCAAGTCCACAAATGCGAGCCCAATTCAGCGAGATAGGTTGTCCACCCGCTAAGCCTAAGGTGTCCACCAAAACAGCCACCGCCATTTGGCCGGCGATAATCGTCGATAGGCCAGCCGCGATACCGATCTTAGGCAACGCATAGGCAATGCCCGCAATGATACCAATTCCGAGTAGCCCTGAGACGACGATTATTCCTAACGTTGGGGCCTGGATAGCCGAGAAGGTAGCATTTCCTTGTCGAACGTAGACCACAACCAAAAGTATACCTGCAGCTACCCCGCCAAGGAAGTTGACCAATAATCCGGTCAGAGTAGCCCCCGTAATTTTCCCGGCGGCACTATTGAGCGAAGATTGTACGCCTATCGCTAAGCCGCTAAGAAGTGCGACTATAAGCGCCGGCAAGATTGATTTATGCATGTTGTCCTTTTATATCATTCACGCTTGGAGACTCATGTCTTTGCGTAGGCTACCTGTGGTGACTCCTAAACGTTGTTCTTCCACTTTGAATGAATGCTCTCTTATGGCTAAAATTGTTTACATCATGCGATATGATACTACACTTCTGGTTGCATTGCCTGTCCGATACCTAACGACTGTCTATCGAATTTACCTCAGTTAGAGATGGACAGAAAGAAGGATAGTTTGCCAAACATTTAAGCTCACCTGCCATTATGGGGCGTAGCAAAATATTGGTCAGGTGCAGCGCCTGGTTATATGGCTTATTCATTTTTAGATTTCTTCATGGTTATTTTTTTGCTCAGCAAACCATAAAATATGCCTATTATTATCGTGAATATAAAATTCTTTCATGCGATACCAAGTGGTTGAAATATCTTCGCTGGATAACAGTTAATTTCCATTGTTCTGATTAAAAATTACCTCCAAGTAAACTATTTCTTAATCAATCTTTTTTAGAAAACCACTCAAGCCCATACCAGCGCAGATAATCTTCTACATGCGCCGCCCAGTAATATTCATTGTGCGCACCAGAGTAAATGTGCCATTCATGCGGCACACTGTATTCAATCAGGCGCATCTCAAAATGATGGGCTGCATCTAAATCAACATCCATATCTCCAATATCAATCCAGACGTGCGGATATTCATTGTCGGGCATCTCCCTCAGCCAACTGGGAACCGAGTTGAAATCTCCACGAAAAGGTGGGAAGCTGTGTGCGCCGATAGCACCAAAGACCTCCCAGTAGATTAATCCGACCCGCATCGCCCAGGCAGCCCCACGCGAGATGCCACCTATCGCGCGGCACTCCCGCTCGGCGCAGGTATTATAATGAGTATCAACCCAGGGCACTAATTCCTGCGCCAGTGCCGGCCCGAATTTAGAATCCAAATGGCTGTTCATATAATTAGACTCTTTTGGCATCACGATGATGAATGGCAACACTTCACCGGCAGCCACGAGATCATCCAGCGTTACATCCGCACCTAATCGATCCCACTGGTCATCATTAAACCCCTGGCCATGCAGGAGATACAGCACCGGGTAACGGATGTCTCCTTCGGGACTGTAACAGGCGTGTAAATAAATTCGGAACGAAAGCGGGTGAGTCATCAACTCTGTCTGTATCTCGTTGAACTCAAAATGCCCTTGTTGTTCAGTGCACTCTCCCATATTTGTCGTCGAATCAGACCGGGATGGCTCATCAGCGGCAGGTGTAAGTGTATTTGAATATTGTGAATTAGGCGTGAACACGGCAGGGGTCATTTCTTGCCCCTCTCGACTGCCAGCCATATTAGCTGCACATCCGCTCAATATTACAATTAATAAAACAATGAGTACCTTGTTAAGGACTTTCCTGGTTTGGCTCATTATGCAAAGATTACTCTAGCCTCCAAGGTAAAGTGTACCAGCGCAGATACTCTGCTATCTGATTGCGCCAGTATTCCTCAGTGTGCTGTCCTTCATTCAAGTGCCACTCGTGTGGTACACCTTTCTCATTCAGTATTTGCTCAAAATTGCTTGCTTTTTTTACTCCTGGATCGCTGCTGCCGATGTCGATATATATGTTTGGAACTTTATCGCGCGGAATTTCCTCCAGCCAATCCGGTAAGCGCTCCAGGTCACCGTTGAAGGTCGGTAAACTATGCGCCCCAACCGCGCTGAAATACTCCCATTCCACTAAAGCCAGTCGAATAGCCCAGGAAGCCCCACGCGAGATGCCGCCTATCGCGCGGCAATCCCGCTGTTCACAGGCAGGCAGGTTTTTTTCTATCCAGGGCAGCAGCTCATCAAGTAATGCTCGCGGAAAGTTATTATTATCCACTGGTCTATAATAATACTGCTCATATGGCATCACCATTAAAAAGGGCATCACCGTGCCAGACTGGATGAGGGCATCTGCCGCTTCCCCAACACCCAGCCGCTCCCATAAACCATCATTCTGCTTCTGACCATGCAAAAGGTAAATCAGCGGATAAACATCTTGTGCTCCTGCATCATAGCAAGGGGGAAAATATATGCTGAACTCCAATTCCCCGTCCATTAACTGTGAGGAAATTGATAAGCGTTCAAATCTGCCAGCTTCCTGACAGGCTCGATGCTGTATCAATTCTGTCTCAACAGGAGCAAGCTCGGCACTTGTTGTTTCGTCTGCCTCAATATCAATGAGTGCGGGGGGCTGCGTTTGCGTGCTCTCTACAGCATATTCTTTCGCAGGAGTACATCCCAACAGCCATGATAGTATGAATATTACAGCAAAGACAACCCGCAGCTTGTTTGGATTAGTACCACATACCTTCTTGCACATTAACACAATACATTTAGCCAAGTATTTAGAAAAATGCTTCCTCCTTGACGGTTAAGGCGTTGTCCGATTATACTCTAGGCATCGGGGTGTAGCGCAGTTGGAAGCGCGCCGCGTTTGGGACGCGGAGGTCAGCGGTTCAAGTCCGCTCACCCCGACTTTCCTATTTAATTCAGTTAAGCAACACTGTGGATTCTTTATATGCTTCCTTCTGCACCCACCAAACAAGAATGCCCACACAAAGCATTCTCTGTTTTATAATGAGAAATGCAAGAAATTAAAAATGAAGGCACACATGCACAAAAACAGCATTGAGCCCATCCAGGGACTTCGCAAAAGGAAAAGTGTAACGGCTATTGTGCCGGTCCTCAACGAAGAAAAGACTGTTGCTGGAGTAATCTCATCTCTGTTAAGTTCCAATCTGATCGACGAGGTTATCTGTATTAACGATGGCTCAACGGATAACAGCCTTATAGAACTTGAAAAGTTCGGGAACAAAATAAACCTTATCTCCCATTCGGATAATCATGGGAAGGGTTATGTTTTAGCTGGAGGCATCTCGGCTGCAAGCGGAGAAATTGTGGCTTTCTTTGATGCAGATCTGGTAAATCTCTCAGGCGAACATATTCAATCCCTCCTCAATCCTATTCTAAATGACGAAGCACGGGCAGTATTAGGTTATATCAAACGAGACAAGTACACACCCAACATCTTCTCACGATTGACCGGCCAAAGAGCATATTATCGAGAGGATTTGCTCCCTCATGTTCCAAAACTTATGGGGGTGCGCTTTGGTGTAGAGGCCTATTTAAACGATCAATTCTCAGAACACGCGGTAAAGAGAATTCCGTTGCTGAAATTAAAGGGGCTTTTTAAATACGAAAAATTTGAGCCCCAAACTGCTTTCAAAGAGTATATCAAAGAAGCAGTTGAAGTAATGCAGGAAATTGGCAAACGGAAAGGTTTGCTGCCAGAGGAATTTGAGATCATCAATAGCTTTTCAAAGGTACAAGATATTAGAGATTTCATTAAAAGAACTAATTCACTGACCAATGAAAAAATGAAGCTCTTTTTTAAAGACTATGTTATGGAATACCTGCAAATTTCCCGATCTTGGCTAGAGAAATTAATATCAGAAATCCAATGAATCTCGCCTGCTGCTTAAAGACAGATTTAAAAAGGACAATAATTCATTAAAATGTCAATACCGTACCTCTCAATCATTATCCCTGCATACAATGAAGAAGTGCGCCTCCCCAGCACTTTAACTAACATCCAGAGCTTCCTTATAAAACAATCCTACCCTGCAGAAGTACTCGTCATTGAAAATGGCAGTAACGACCGCACTCTCGAAGTAGCCGAAGAAATCCAAAAGATTTTCCCCGTACTGACTGTCTTCCACCTTGACGAGCGCGGCAAAGGCATCGCTGTAAAAACCGGCATGCTGGCAGCGAAGGGAAAATACCGTTTTATCTGCGATGCGGACCTCTCTATGCCTATCGAAGAAGTAAACCACTTTCTCCCGCCCATATTGGTGGACATTGACATCGCCATTGCCTCGCGCGAGGCGTCCGGCGCTGTTCGCTATGACGAGCCCCAATACCGCCACTTCATCGGACGCATCTTTAACGGGTTAGTGCAGCTCCTGGCATTGCCTGGACTGCAGGATACCCAGTGCGGCTTTAAATGCTTCCGCGCTGAAGCCGCCGAACGCATCTTTCCCTTACAGACTATCCCTGGTTGGACTTTTGATGTAGAGGTGCTTTTCATCGCCCGTAAGATAGGTTACCACATCGTTGAAGTTCCCATTCCCTGGTATTTCAACCCACACAGCAAAGTGAAATTCCTGCGCGATTCTGTTCGGATGGGCTTAGACCTGTTCAAGATTCGAGCCAATCACATCCAGGGTCGATATGGTTAGGGGAAAAGCGGTAATCGACATTCCCGCCAAACCCACTATAGACCTGGAAAGAGAATTATGGACCACCGGGATCAGGATTGTTGCTGGCGTAGATGAGGCCGGGCGTGGCGCCTGGGCGGGTCCGGTTTGCGCGGCAGCGGTGGTTCTGCCTAATGATCCCAATATCAGCCATTTGCTTATGGGTGTGCGTGATTCCAAGCGCATGACGCTCAACCAAAGAGAACTCTGGCGCGGCTGGATTAAATCCACTACAGTAGATTGGGCGGTTGCTTTCGCTTCCTATAAAGAAATCGACGCCCAGGGTATTGTCCCTGCCACCTGCTTGGCAATGAACCGCGCTATCAATCAGCTCAAACATAAGCCTAAGCACCTGCTGGTTGACTATCTCACAATTCAGGACTGCAATCTTCCGCAAACCTCCCTACCCAAAGGTGATGCGCGCTCACTCAGCATTGCCGCCGCTTCCGTGCTGGCAAAAACTGCCCGAGATGAGCTGATGGTAAAACTAGACAAAAAATATTCGGGGTACGGCTTCGCTCGACATAAGGGCTATGGTACTCCCCAGCACAGGCAAGCGCTACAGCATTTGGGACTCGTTACCGTTCACCGGCGCAGTTACTTTCCAATGAAAACAATGATTACTAAGGAGTAGAAGTTCTTATTAGAATAAATCTTAGGGTTTTAAATAATTACGGGGCTTCTTCATCATAGAAGCCCTGCTTTTTTTAAAATTTTTACTTTATGCCAGACCTTTTCTTTCCTCTCCCATCCTACGACGGCGGGCAGTGACAATATATTTCGCTGCCTCTGCGGCTATAGACGGTAGAATCAACAAGGGTATTATTTTCACCCATTCTGCCCAACCTAGCGGCAGTGTGTTAAAAACCTCATTTAAGAAAGGAATATATACCACTGCCAGCACCAGCAGGATAGAAACCGGCACCGCATAATTCATCCACTTATTGCTAAACACACCAATTTTTATCAGCGGATAGCTCTCCGAGCGGGCAGTGTAAGCACGCAGCAGTTCAGAGAGTGAAAGGGTAACAAAAGCCATGGTTTCGGCAAAGTGCGGGTCGCTGTGCGCAAGTCCCATAGCATAAGCAATCAGGGTTGTAGCAGCAATGGCAACTGTCTGAATCGCCACCCCAATCTGCATAAAGCGGTTGATGATTGGCTCTTTTGGTGGGCGCGGCGGCTGATCCATGATGTCCGGATCACCCTTCTCAGTTCCCAGCGCCAGAGCTGGTGCTCCATCGGTCACCAGGTTTAACCACAATAACTGAATAGCTGTTAGCGGCGAAGCAACAGCCCGCACTGCACTGGTAGCTGGGAACAGGAATCTGCCAAATACTGTGGGTAGGAAGATTATCATAATCTCCGCCAGGTTGCAGGAAATAAGATAATACACAAATTTGCGGATGTTGCTGTAAATAATGCGTCCCTGCTCCACTGCCGAGACAATACTGGCATAATTATCATCTGTCAATACCATGTCAGCAGTTTCTTTGGCTACATCAGTACCTGTGATTCCCATGGCAACGCCGATATCTGCGCGTTTGATGGCAGGTGCGTCATTGACTCCATCACCGGTCATAGCAACTACCTCATCATTCGCTTTAAGTGCGTCGACAATACGCATTTTATGCTTAGGCGAAACGCGCGCAAACACATCGATATCTTCAACTTCCTGCTTGAGGAATTCATCGTTCATTTTGTCCAGTTCTGCACCAGTTACAACTTTGTGGCCCGGGTGCAGTAATCCAATGCTTTTAGCGATGGCTTTAGCTGTGTTGGGATAGTCACCGGTGATCATCACCGTGCGAATTCCAGCACCAACTGCTGTCTGCAAGGCTGGCTTCACTTCCTCGCGAGCAGGATCAATCATACCCACCAGACCAGCAAATATCAGGTCCTTCTCCAGATGGTCGCTGTCTACCTCCTCCGGTCGAGCAGTGACCACACGATATGCCATACCCAGCACACGCAGCGCATCCTTGGTCATATCATCATTGGCACTCAGAATGCGCTTGTGCTGGGCGTTATCAAGCCCTTTTACTTCATTACTCATTAACTGATGACGGTTGCATAGCTCAAGTACCACATCTGGAGCCCCTTTGACTGCAATTACATAAATATCTTTGCTTTTATGGTTACTAAAGGGCAGAATATCGCCACTTGCCGGCTTCTTGACCTCATGCAGCGTGACCATGCGCTTACGGGCAGAATCAAAGGGAATTTCATCCTTGCGCGGATATGCGCGGTTTAATTCAGCCGCACGCGCACCGGCTTTTGCAGCCGCAACCAATATTGAGCCCTCAGTCGGGTCACCAATAATCCTGTAAGAATTATTTCCATCCCCATCTTCCACCTTTTCCAATTGTGCATCATTATTCACACAGCCAATCCACAGTGCGGTTGTTGCAGCTGGATAGTCGTGAATGTCCACTCTTTTATGGTCTAATAGGAATTCACCTTGCGGGGTATATCCTGTCCCGGTGACTTCAAAAAAACGCCCATCAACCCACATGCGCGTGACTGTCATTACATTTTGGGTTAATGTGCCGGTTTTATCCGAGCAAATCACTGTAGCGGAACCCAGCGTCTCCACAGAGGAAAGACGTCGGATGAGTGCATGGCGGTGAATCATCTCGCGCATTCCCAGCGCCAGACTGATGGTCACAACCGCTGGCAAGCCCTCTGGTACCGCCGCAATTGCCAGGCTGATCGCTATCATGAACATCTTCAACGGATCGCCGCCCTGAATCCAGCCAGCAACAAACACCAATGCGCTGATTATCAAACACGCCCAGCCAAGTGTTTTACCAAGCTGGTCCAGGCGCCGCTGCAGGGGCGTTTCTTCATCTTCCACAGACTGCAGCATAGTGGCTATCAAGCCGATTTGCGTATACATACCGGTGCTGATCACTACTCCCTTGCCACGACCATAGGAGACAACTGTACCGCTGAAAGCCGAGTTAGAGCGGTCTCCAAGGGTTGCATCCTTATCAAGGGTTGCAGATGCATTCTTCTCTACGGGCACCGATTCCCCTGTCAGTGCCGCTTCCTCAACTCGCAGGTTGATTGCCTCCAAGAGACGAATGTCCGCCGGAACAAAATTGCCTGTCTCCAGAAAAACAATGTCCCCAGGCACCAACTCACGAGCGGGAACTGATGTGTGGTGTCCATCTCGCATCACCTGTGCTTCCGGGGCAGCCAGCTTCTTCAAAGCTGCTAGTGCCTGTTCAGCGCGGTTCTCCTGGATCACACCCATTACCGTATTGAGCACCACGATGGTTATTATCGCTGTCGCATCGATCACTTCTCCTAGTAAAGCGGAAATGACGGCGGCTGTGATGAGTAGGATAACCACAAAGTTATTCAACTGGCCAATGATCATTTGAAGGAATGTGGTGCGTTTACCTTCTTTCAGTTCATTAGTGCCATATTTCTCCAGCCGCCTTTTGGCTTCTTTTGCAGATAAGCCAATTTCTTGCGGCGACTGTAATTTTTCTAGCGCTTCCTCACGGCTCAAAGTGTGCCAGGTGACCTTTAAGTCCAGGCCAGAGGCACGTTGAGACACTGCGCTATTTTTCTTAGCAGGCATACTCCACTCCAGGTTATTTAATATCGTATTGTGGAAAAACTAACCACTCAACCGCACAAGTTTAATCTATTTGTTTATCTGGCGCAATACGCGTTCCAGGCAGAATAGTGGTTCCCTTGGGGATAACGACAATTCCATCTCTCACAATCCAGCTTGCAGTCTCCATCTCTGTCCCACGCGGAAAAGGTTTGATTACAACACCCTCGCCAATACGGGCATTTTTATCAATAATTGCCCCCTCAATACGACAGTTTCTGCCAATCCCCAAGGCGACGCCTTTTTTGGCATTATTCTCTTTCCGGAAAAATCCATAATAATCCGCGCCCATCACTACACTGTCAATAATCTTCACACCACTGCGAATTTGGCTGCGCAAGCCAATCACCGAATGTCTAATTTCCGCATCCTTAATCCAGCACCCTTCAGTCAATAAAACTTGTTCCATTTTACAATTCTCAACCTCGGAACTAGGCAGAAAGCGAGCATGTGTATAAATCGGCCAGCCCTCATCAATAAGTGAAAAGGGTCGATCAGGTTCCGTCAGCACCAGATTGTTCTCATAGAACGATCGGATAGTTCCGATATCTGCCCAAAACCCATCATAATAGAACCCATACACATCGCGAGTTCCCACAGAAGACGGAATGACGTGTTTGCCAAAGTCATCAAAATCGCTGCTTTCCATAATCTCACAAAGCGCATCCGTGTTGAACATATATATCCCCATCGAACCAAAGTATAGCTCTTTGTTATGATCCCGGCTAACCATTTCCTTCAAAATCTTTGACTCTTTCGGCTTTTCTGCAAATCGGACAATACGCTCGCTTTTATCGCGCTTCAGAATACCAAAGCGCGAGGCATCCTTCCTTGATACGGGCTGCACTGCAACTGTCATATCTGCTTTTTTATCCCAGTGAAACTGCGCCATCTCTGCATAATTCATGCGGTATAGGTGATCGCCAGCCAGTATCAATACGTATGACACACGTGCAGACTTGATCTCAACTAATTGCTTGCGTACGGCATCTGCCGTACCTTGATACCAGTCGCGGTGATCCAATGTCTGTTCCGCCGCCCATATCTGAATCCAACCTGTATGAAACACATCAAAATGATATGTATTAGAAATATGCCTGTGCAACGATACAGAGTTGAATTGAGTTAGCACCGCGATCTTATAAATGCCGGAATTAATGCAATTGCTGATAGGAATGTCGATCAGTCGGTATTTGCCTGCCATAGGTACAGCCGGTTTCGCTCGTTCTTGCGTTAGCGGATAGAGGCGTGCTCCCTGCCCACCCCCCATAATCACTGCCATAATATTCTCTAAGGTACGCATGCGCTCCTCCTTTGCTTGCATTTACCTGTTACGAAAAACCAGTCTTGGGCGTTATATAAAGCATACCAGATTTCTGTATAGTTAATAATGGTTTTTTTATAACAAGTAGTGCTAGATAGCACCAATTTGGTTTTTCCCTTAATTTGCTCTTTTCCTACAGGAACAAAATAAATATTGTTCGTTTAACCCCGCTTTTCGCGAGTTTCCTCTTGGACAAAACTATCGGGCTTTTTTGCCAGTAAACTGAACTACAAAAGCCCCAACGACAACAACTATCATTCCTAATATTTGAACACCGCTAATACCTTCTCCTAATAATATCCATGCAAAAAGCGCCGTTTCCAAGGGTGCGAGATTGAGCAAGACATTCATTTCCAGGGCAGTTATTGCTCGAAGTGAATGATTATAGAGAACATATGCAATAGACGTATTAACAACAGCAAGCCACAGCACAACAAGCCATGTTTGAAGATTGAAGCTGGGCAGCCCTTCTAATGGAAGTGCGATAAATAACAACAACAATCCACCAATACCAAGGGGAAACGCCGTTAATGGCAGAGTATCCATTTCCCAACTGTGTGCTGTTTCGCGGCTGAGAATCCCGAAAAGGGAAAAGCCAATCATTCCAACAAGCATTATTGCAAGTCCAACGGGTTCTCCTGGATTTAATCCTTCCCAAAAAAATAACACGCTCCCAATAATACTTATAATCACTCCAATGATTTGCCAGGAGGTTGGCAATTCCTTAAGCCAGACCACGCTTGCAACAAGCACAACTAGTGGCATGAAGCTCATAATTAAAGAGGCGGTCGTTGCAGGTATATATTTCAATGCCCAGAAGTTTGCCCCGTTCCCGATTAAGTATGCGCTTATTCCTATTAAAACCATTCGTGTCCATAGTTTTGCCGGTATGTTGAATTGATTTTTCTTGTTGAAAACCATAATCGGCAGTAAAAACAGAAACCCCAACAGGTATCGTGACCCAGCAATCGTAAGCGGATCCATATGCTTTAAAGCTATTTTTACAAGGACAAACGAAGATGCCCAAATAACTGTCACAATAAAGCCTTCAATAATTGCAGCTCTTCTTGACAGAGGGGTATCGTTGCTCAATGTAAAACTCCTTTTTTCAGTTAAATGTCCGCATGTGGAACGATTTGATAAGAATATTAATAATTATTATTGAATTTCATATCAAGTTAATATATTAAATTCGATGTAAAAAAACTATTGTACAATTACCTCGCATGTTTCAAATACCAATATAAATAATCAGTCTTATTATGGATACGAGTCACAACCAGAAAGATAAGCAGCAAAATAAGCGCACTGGTAAAGAAACCCGCCAGTTAATTGTAATCGATGAGCTAATGAGCACTTCCTCGCTGGGATCTGATCATTTCATACTAATTGTCCTTTCCTGTATCCTTGCAACATTCGGCCTAATCACTAATTCTGTCGCAGTGATTATTGGTGCAATGCTGGTCGCTCCCCTTTTGTCCCCTATTCTGGGATTTTCGATGGCTTTACTTACTGTACACCCTATTATGTTTCGCCGCTCCTTTTTCTACATCATCAGGGGAGCAGCAATATCAATCGCGCTTTCTGCTGGTATTGCCTGGCTGGTCTACCGGTTGCCGCTTGGTTTGCCGGTAGAGATGCCTGCGGAAGTGCTGGCACGTTCTCATCCTTCATTATTTGATCTGGGCATAGCTCTGGCAGGTGGGGCAACTGCAGCGTTCGCCATCGCCCGTCCACGACTATCTGCCGCCCTGTCAGGTGCAGCCATCGCCACCGCACTAATGCCCCCCCTTTGTACGATAGGCATCGGTATTGCCTTTGCCAATTCCGCCGTCCTGTTCGGTGCTCTCTTACTCTACTCCATAAACTTTGTTGCTATATTCCTCGCAGGCATTATTACCTTTGCCCTAATGGGATTCCGCCCCATCAATCAGTCAGTAAAGCCCTCAAGATAAGCTCGCGCGTAGTATCCATATCTCAGTAATGTTTGTATTGATTATAACTATCCCACTGGCTATCCTTACGTTCGCGTGTTGAATTCGTGTATCAGATCACTATTTTGTGCTCCTTAATTTGCCTTTTGAAAGAATTCAGTCTTAACTGGTCCAAGGCGCATAACACTAACAATATGTACTCCGGCTATTACTATGCTCTAGACAAAGGTCGTTTATTGGCACTCTGCTTTCCCATTACCTCAATATCTTGCCTAGTGCTTTCACTGTTGCACTGGGTAATTGAATCCAAGTAAAATTGTTATTGAGAAACACTTAAAATTCATCCTGCCATTTGATAGTGATCCCTACTTCCGTCTGAGGAGTAAGTAATCTTTCATGAGGATTTGTAATTTAGTTACAATAGCTGATTAATGGATGTTGTTGAAATTTTCTAGTCTTCCTAATTCGAGCAAATTATTCAAGCATAAGCGATTTAAAAAATACTTTAACGGCTTTCCCTACCAGAACTGAGCAGGGTTGTGTTCCATCTGATCCATAACCAGTA
The DNA here is from genome assembly GCA_011176685.1 of Anaerolineae bacterium. Lineage (GTDB taxonomy): Bacteria > Chloroflexota > Anaerolineae > Anaerolineales > Anaerolineaceae > A373. The sequence goes on along the minus strand of DUED01000030.1, from coordinate 50,576 downwards.
TCTTTAAGTTCTTGACAGAGCGTCCCATTAAATTCCTTAATGAATTGTTCTTTATAAATCACCGATTTTTTATAGCTTATCTCGTCATCTTCGTTTGAACGTGCACGGCCATAAATCGCGCCAATAATTAATACGCCTCCAAATAACGCTCCGCACATTTCGTCATGTGTCCCTCCTATGCCTCCCGCGAAACCGGTTGTCATACGCCTTATTCGGTCGTCAACTTGACCAAAGAAATGCTCTCCAACAGCAATTGTAAATGCCTCCGAGCAATGATAGTGCAAACTCGGATCATCGGGCATTAGTGAGCTGGCGCGCTCAGCTATCTTGTCTATTTCACTTTGTGATAAAAAACCAAATTCTTTCTGGGGTATGCCCCTAAGTTGTTCGCGCGTTTCATTAAGAGTGTAAGTGGCAGTTTCTATACACTCTTTTGCCTTTAGGATATCTTTTTGCACAGGTGAAGAACACCTAATCCACTTGCACAGTTCTGAAGCAGTCTTCAAGTTTTGATTAATCGATAGAGAAAGAAATTCAATCAATTTATTAATGTTTTTATTGTTTGCCATGCAAAAATCACCTTTTAAACATTATTCACTTATAACTAGCTTTTATAAACAAACCTGAGAATTTATGGTTATTAATTTTATTTACAGCCCTTTTTATTAACCAGGTCAATTCATCTATTTGCTGGTTTACGGAGATTCATATCATACATTGCAATTATATTTTCAATTGGTGTATTTGATTGTATGTGATGCGTGCTCGCTAAAATATAACCCCCATCTTTACCTAATTCACCAATGCGTTCCCGTACTTCTTTTTTTACATCCTCAGGAGTACCTTTAGGTAGGGTCTTGATCACATCAATTCCGCCGTGAAAGCACAATTTATCGCCAAATTCACTCTTTAAACGTTTCGCTTCCATGTTTTTTGCATCAACTTGAATAGGGTTTAGAACATTAATGCCTAACTCTATTAATTCTGGAATTAGGGGGTAAATCGAACCATCACAATGATACATAACTTTTTTATTGTATTTTTTAGAAACATCTACCAGTTGAGCGTGTCTGGGTCTTATATATTTACGCCACATCTCTTTTGACATCATCAGAGAATTCTGCGTGGCTACATCATCATAAAAATAGACCATATCTAATCGGTCGCCAATTTTCTCAAGAACCCTCTTAGTATTCTCAACATAAATTTCAGTCAGCCTGTCCATAATGTAAAGCGGAATCTTTGGGTCAACCGCCAAATCCATTAGAAATGTATCCATACCACGTAACTGCCAAGCAACTTCAAAAATTGATCCTATACGGAATCTTATATGGTATTCCTCATATTTGTCTAATTGCTCAATAATTTTTTGTAGTGGATTAAAATTCCACCAGTCTGGATTTGGCCATAAATAGTTCTTAATATCATTTATGTTGGATGCTTTTTTTAATGGAAACCTTACACACTCTTCATATGCTCCCGTAGGGTTTTTAGCAACTCGCAAATGGTGCCCCCAAAGATCAAATATATCCCCTTCATTATTAACCTGGCGGAACATTCGATTTGGGGTTGATCTACTCAGTGCATCCCACCAGTTAATCACAGTGCCTTCTTTTATGAAGGATTCCGGTGGTTCAAAAAATTGATCGTATGATAAAATCCGGCAATCAGCTTTTAAATACCGTAATACAGCTTCCCATTTAGGATCATAGTAAATAGAATCTGGTATTTCACTATTATCTAGATTAAGTCTCTCGACTAATTTTTGCCAAATTTCAACAGTTGCTAGAAAATCGACGGGGACACGATCAACATTCTCATGTCGCAATGAAGTTCTAACGCGTTCACGTGGAGTAATTTCATTACCCATATGTTTTTATATTTATTGTTGCGCTGATGTCTAGCCAGTTATGCCTTTTTCTTCATTTGGTCGACTCGTTTTTGGTATTCCTCAGGAACGTTTAATCCGGGCTTTGAAAACCAAATCGGCGCATCGACTCCTGAATAAAGAAGAATATTGCCCCACGGATCAAAAGCACCTGTACGAACAATGACTTTTGCTTTTGAAGCCATTTCGCCTAATATTTTCTCATGGGGAATAGGAACAAAAGTGCTTTCAGCAAAAATCCTCTTCACCTTTTTTAGAAGTGGGGGATTATTCTCTTCCATTTCCTTGGCAAAGGATACTTTTTCAGCAATAAAAGCTTCGCTTATAGCGCTCAGCACTGTATCAAGGTCTGGTATATCTTGCGTAATTGCCAAATCAATCCTCCAGGCACTATCCAGTATTGGGAAACCCGCATCGCATACTATCATCAAATCGCCATGTCCCATTGAGGCAATTGCATAGCTTAATTCAGAATTAAGAACTTTTCCGCGTTTCATTTTCTTTCTCCTTAACTATTATTCATAAACCTTATTATATAAACCTTCTACCGTCTCGCGATCACCCATTGCAGGAATGACACCTAATTCCTTACATTCAATCGCACCGGCACAATTTGCAAACTTAACAGCATATTCCAGGTCTTTCCCCTCTGCCAGGGCCATGGCTAATCCGGAATTGAAGGCATCTCCTGCTCCTGTTGTATCAACTACGTCAACAGCAATTCCTGGTAATTCAAAAAGATCTTTTTTTGTCACAACCAACGCGCCCTTTTCTCCGCGAGTAACTATTAAATTCTTCACGCCTAATGATTGCAATCTTTTTGCCAATTCTATATTAGATGTTTGGTCATCAGGGGCTAATCCTAATAAAATTCTTAGTTCAGTTTCATTAGGGGTTAGATATTCAATGTTTTTTAATACATTCTCATCCAGTCTAACGGCTGGGGCGGGATTTAAAATTGTGCATTTTCCATGTTTTTTGCCTAGTTCCATTGCCCTGCCAGCAGCTTCCAGTGGGAGCTCAAGCACAGACATTACCAAATCGCTCTTTGCAATCTGTGGCTCGATTTTATCCACAAATTCCGCGTCCATTAATTTGTTTGCACCCATATCTAGAATAATACTATTTTCTCCCTTTTCATTTAGGATAATAAATCCAACCCCAGTTGCTTTTTTATCAGTTTTTATTAAATATTTTGTGTTGACACCCTCCTTCAAATACAAATCTGTTGCAATTTCCCCGAGTTTATCATTTCCAATGATGCCTGCAAAAAAGGCTTTAGCTCCCAGCCTTGCTACTCCAACTGCCTGATTCGATCCCTTTCCTCCTGGTCCCATATCAAAATTAGATCCAAATAAAGTTTCGCCAAGAACTGGTATTCTGCTTGCACGAATAGTCATACCAACCGCAAAACTGCCCACAACAGTAATAATGGGTTCTGACATAAGAATAATCCTCCTAAATTAATTTTCTTCCTTCGCTTTCCTGATACAGGTTTACTGCTTCTCCCATTAAACATGACATGATCCGCTTTTCTTCAGCTTCTTTTTGATTAAAATGGCCCTGTATTTTGCCATTATGCATAACCAAAATCCTGTTGCATTGTGCAATCAATTCTGTCAGTTCAGATGAAACAATAATAATTGTTGCACCCTTTTTAGTTAATTTGTGCAAGATTTTATAAATCTCTGCCTTGGCGCCAACATCAATACCTCGTGTCGGCTCATGCAACAATAATATTAGGGGGTTCGTTGCCAAACCTCTTGATAAGATAATTTTTTGCTGGTTACCGCCGCTTACTGTTCTCATTATTTGAGCTAGGCTTGATATTTTAATGCTGAGCTCTTGGACATAATTCTTTGAGACTACCTGGCTATTTTTAATATCTAGGAACCCGAATTTATTCAGCTCTTTTAGATCAGCAGCTACAATATTATCTCTTGCATTCATGCTTAATATTGAGCCTACTTCTCTCCGATCTGCAGGCACGAATGCTAACCCATTATTTATTGCGTCTGTGGGTGATTTTAAATGAACAGCTTTTCCGTTGATAAGAATATCACCCCTAAATTTTCTTAAACCGAAAAGACATTCAATAAATTCATCCTTGCCAGAATCAGGGAGACCCGCAATGCCTAAAATTTCTCCCTTATATACCTTGAAAGATATATCTTGGACTTTGTCTTCATAAAATAACCCCCTCGCTTCAAATACTATTTCTTCAGAAGTATTATTTTCTGCTACATGCTGATAAAGATTCTCTATCGCTCGTCCTGCCACTCTTTCTATTAATTTATCAACTGTTGCTTTGTTTGCATCAAGCGAGTCGATAAATTTCCCGTCCCTTAAAACAATAATGCTATCTGCCAGGTTTATTACTTCATCAAGGCGATGGGATACGTATAAAATCGATACGCCTTTTTCTTTCAAATCTTTAATAACCTTAAATAAATGCTTATTATCTTCCTCAGAGAGAGCTGAGTTTGGCTCATCCAAAATAAGTAGCTTTGCATTAATTGAAATCGCCTTTGCAATTTCTATTAATTGCTGCTTGGCAATAGACAGCTCCCCTACATGCGTAGTTAAATTTATTTGTTCCAAACCGAGCTGAGATAAAACTTCCTTGGCAACTTCCAAGACTTTTGTCTTATTAACAAAAGCTAGATTAGATTGGTCGCTAATCGTAAGCAGTGATATATTTTCAGCGATGCTTAAATTTGGGCAAAGCGATAATTCTTGATAAACGACACTGATTCCTAATTTTTGGGAAATATACGGGTTGTTTATTTCAATTGTTTCATCCAAATAAGTAATTTCGCCTTCGTCTGGTTGTAATACGCCAGATAAAATATTTATTAATGTGGATTTTCCAGCGCCATTTTCGCCAACAATAGCTAGTATTTCACTAGTATAGATATCAAGGCTTACTTGATCAAGTGCCTGCACTCCTGGAAAATATTTACTTATTCTTCTTAATTTAGCAATAGGTTGTTTGGAGTCCATAAATAATACTGTTTATTCAATTTATTACTAGGGAAGAAGTGCTATATATTAATTCGTATATAGCACTTCTTTCTAAATAGACTACTTCTACTGGTTCATAAAATCGTCGACATTGTTTATATCAACTACTTGCAGACCAGTGTCAAAGTCGCAAATTACTTCCCCATTTAGGAAATTAATCAATTGTTTGACTGATTCGTAACTCTGCCTTGCGGGAGCAGCATCGAAGGTTGCTTCTTCTACACCTTCCTTAACAAGCTGCAAAACATCGGGAATTAAGTCAAACCCAATAATCATGACTTCCCCTACCATATCGTTACGTTGCAAATACATCCCCACTGGAGAGTGTGTACAACAATCGGTTGACATAACACCATCGGTGTCTGGATATGTCAGCATTGCATTCTCGATGTTGTCGTAAATCTCTTGTGGCTCAGTACCACAATTGATAACTGCCTGTACATTGATATCGGGATATTCTGCAAAAGCATTTTTAGCACCGGTCTGACGATCAATTGACCATTGTGCTCCAGCATCCAGTGTGGTTATAAGGACATTCCCTTTACCCCCCATCCTCTCTGCAAGTTCCTTGCCAGCCGTATAACCCGCTAATACCATATCTTGTCCAAAATAGGCGAGATCATCTGCGCTCGGGTTGGGTGAATTGAAGGTTACGACCGGAATACCCATGTCCAAAATACGGTTTATGAATGGTGCCAGGGCATCTGTACTTGCTGATGATATTGCTAAGCCGTCGACGCCTTTCTCAACTAGAGCTTCCAATTCGTTGATCTGTGCCTCTGCATCTGCACTTACGGGACCAACTAAAACTGTGTCTACACCAAATTCCTCTGCTGCTTGATCGACACCAGCTTTGATGAATGGCGCAAATTCATTTGATACGTCATGATAGGAAACGGGTATTACTAATTTATCGCCATTTGCTACATGTTCGGCAATCCGAGGATCAAGTTCAAAATCCGCGGGGTCTGAGCAATGCACTGCCTCTTCCGCTGCTTCTTCAACTACTGCCTCTTCCGCTGCTTCTTCAACTACTGGCTCTGCTGCTGTACAACTTGAAATTAAAAGAGCAGAAACCAGAAGAATCGTAAAAGCCAGAAATACAAATTTGTTGTGTTTCATCTTCTTCCTTCCTTTTTGTGAAATTTATTGTCGTTTTGCAAAAACCTTTTTACCTTTGCTTTCATTTTACTCTTACAATTAATCACCTCCTCAGCCCTCAAAACTTGCATCTACTCAAGCATTAATAGTTTTTTCAGAATTTATCAATTCCGCGCTTTAGATTTAATTACTTTGTTCTTTGAGTATCCATTTTGTCAATTAATATGACTAATATTCCCTTTTTTCTACCGCCTCCTATGATTCCTCGTCCACATATCAATTCCAACAGCGACTATGATAACTGCACCAATAGCAAATTCCTGCCAAAAAGGAGAAATCCCCATCAGAACCAGGCCATTCCTCAAAACCCCAATAATGAAACAGCCCAATACTGTTCCTAAAATCGTTCCTTCCCCCCCAGATAAAGAAGCCCCCCCGACAACAACAGCTGCAATAACATCTAATTCCTTTCCAACTCCAGTTCTTCCCCCTTGGGTGCTGGGCATGAAAGCAACCATTAAAATGCCCGATAAGGCACTTAAAAATCCAAGAATGCTAAACGCCCAAATTTTAATGTTGAATACTTTTATTCCTGAAACATGCGCAGCCTTTTTATTACCCCCAACAGCATAAGTCTTGAATCCAAAAACCGTCTTGGAAAGTAATAGCCATCCAATAATTGAAATGATTATCAAGAATATTAATTGCATTGGTATAACATCGAAAAGGCGGCCTTGTCCTAAAAAGTAAAATTTATCAACTGCAATTGGATCCGCACCGCTAAGTTCATTTACAGCAATGGGTTGTCCTTCAGTAATTAATAACGCTGAACCTCGTACTACGCTCATCATCCCAAGTGTTGTGATAAATGAAGGCAATTTTCCATAAGTGGAAATGACCCCGTTTAGAAATCCAATTAAAACCCCAATAGCTAGTCCAACAAATATTGAAAAATATAGATTATATTGTCTAATTAATAGCATCCCGGTAATTATTCCAGTAAGAGCATAAGTAGCTCCAATTGATAGATCAATCTCACCAGTAATAAGAATAAAAGTCATCCCAATAGCCATGATTCCTAGAAGCGAAACTTGTCTCCCTACATTTAGTAAATTGCGTACACCTAGGAAGACTTCAGTGGCTATTGACAGAAATAGACACAAGAGGATTAAAGCAAAAAGGACACCTGCCTCTCGTGCAAAAATAAGATTGTTAAATCCTTTTCGTTTTTCTTTTTTTAATGTTTTCGTGTTTTGTTTAGCCACTTAATATTTTCCTTTAGCTTTCATTTTCCAATCAATTCACAATAACAAATTTTATATTGATGTTAAAATTAAGTTCCATTTTTGATTAATTAAACTAAAGCTATACATGGGGATATCAACTAAGCAGTATTGGAATCGTTTCTCATTGATAAACAATTTTCATTCTTTGATATATTGGTTAATACATCCTAATCTGCCAATTTTTTGGTATTATATGCAATTAATTTATGTGTGTCAATACTAAGATGCGCCGTGTCCAGGATATGCTATACACTCTCGAGGTTAGAGGACAGATCGAATAGGATATTATTTAGTAAAAATGGGTGCGGGCACAGGGTATGGAATTCATCCTACTACTCTGTTGAATTTTTTCTTGCTTCAGTTATCGATTTAAGCAAAACCACATCTAATACCTCTTCTGATACATTCCGAATTAAGAAATTTGTGATATATTTGCAAATGAAAAGGTAAAAAATATTTGGGGTTTTTGTTTATGATAAAAAAACATCTTCAGAAATTGGCCCCTAAACAGCTTGCAGCGTACATACAATTCACGCAAATCAGTCCATACCTTACAAGACCGGGTTTAGTTAATCATATTGAATTATGTAGACAATATCAGTTTAATGCTGCTATGATCGCACCATGCTGGGTGCCACTCGCTAAGGAAATGCTTAAAAACACGGGTATTAAAACAACTACCTTTATTGACTTCGGTATGGGCAATACTAATATCGGAGGAAAAATCGCCCTAATTAAAGAATTACGAAAGATAGGTGCGGAGGAAGTTGATTATGCTCCAAATATGGGATATTTCTTGTCAGGGATGTATGAGGAATTTTTTATCGAGTCAAAGGAGCTCGTTGGCGCCGCCGAAATGATACCTATAAAGGCTATGCTGCAATTAGGAATGATTAAAGAAGAAAAGGAAAAGAAACATGCCATCAGGTTACTCGAAAAGGCTGGTGTAGACTGGATAAAAAATTCAAGTGGAGGTTGGCCACCCGGGTCAACCAACGCAACAGTAGCTGATATCCGCCTTATTAAAGAGACAATTACAGGAAAAAGCCGTGTAAAAGCTTCCGGGGGAATAAAAAACTATAAAACAGCGATTGCTTTAATCGAAGCTGGGGCAGAACTGCTTGGCACTAGCTATGGGCGAGAGATTATCCGGGGTATCGAACCAAACAATCTGAATTATCTCAATCCAGCCTATTAGCATGAATTTTATTAGGGGGGCTCACTTAAATTCAGATCCCAGTTCCCTTTGAATCCAAAGATGTTTCGAACGTGGTTTTTTTCTATCTCTTACTGAACCATGTTAAATTAATGATCGGATTTTGCATGTTGGGTTCTCTGGATCTGTAGATTGATTAATAGAATTAAATAACTGAGATGTTCCTTCTGAATCCATATAAAGAATATACATCCTACTAGGTTTAATTTACTTTAAAAAATTTTAGTCCCCTTTCTTAATTAATATGTTTGATTTTCGTGTGCATATTGAGTGTACAGAACGTAAAATATGAATTCTGTGGGCGGTCACATTGCTAAAAAGCAGACAATATAGACATAATGGAAAACTAAATCTACAATGGGCAGATATTTTAATTACTGTAATACAACCACAAAAGCACAAATTTATTACTGAGCAAAAGAGGCTATCAATATTCCTGAAATAAGCTTATTGGTTCTTTTTAATCATTACTTCGTTTAAATGCCTGACGCCGTTGCATCCACTTTACAGTATCCGTGATGGTCTTGATAACCGGACGTGCTTTATACTCCAGCTCACGGCAGGCTTTGGCGTTGCTGATAACTGAGTTGCTTTTTATGGTTTTCAGCATATATTTTGTGAATTTGGGTGTGCGCCTGGTTAACCTATAATAAAGCGGGCTAATTGATGCGCCAATTTTCGCCATCCAGATAGGGACAAACCAAGTTGGCGTGTTGAAATCGATAACCTTTTGCACAAATTCCTTAAGCTGAAATAATTGGATTTGATGCCCGGAAAGAATATATGTATTACCCTTGCGACCACGTTCGCAAGCCAGCCAATGACCTCGGGCAACATCACGCACATCCACAAAGTCATAGGCGCCCTCAATAAGCATGTGCATCTTCCTCTGCATCCATTCACGCACCATTTCGCCCATTTCTGATCCGCAGTAATCAAAGGGCCCAATCACACCTGTCGGGCACACAATCACCGCATCTAACCCTTCCTCTACCGCATGCAGCACTGCCAGTGATGCTTGCGCTTTAGTGCGGTCATATTCCCCAGCGCAATTATCAGCGTCAAATGGGACTTTCTCACTAATAGTCCCCTCCCAATTGCGGCTGAGTGCATGTATGGAGCTGGTATAAACCAACCGTTTCACACCCGCTCTGCGCGCTGCCTGAAGCACGTTCTTGGTACCTTCCACGTTAACACGCCTCATCAGGTCACCTTTCCCTGGCATGATGGAAATAATACCTGCCAGATGAAAGACATACTCCACTCCATGCATCGCTGTATCCAGAGTTGCGGATTCAAGCACATTGCCATAAAACATCTCAACGTCCAATTCTTCCAGCGCAGAAATATCTTCGCCGGGCAGTATGAGCACGCGTACTTTATATTCATGCGCAAGCAATTCTCTAACTAGTACATTGCCAATATGCCCAGCCGCTCCTGTGACCAATACCATCTTTACTCCTTCTTCAATCCGTTTAATAAAATATCCATACCTCCCCTAGTGACTTTATCCCAGTCTTCGCCCTGTGGGTCGAGCAAGCCCTGCAGCAAAATGCCTACTGCCATAGAAAGAATGACCCAGGCAATTAATTCAGCATTAACCGCTTTAAGCGAACCTTCATTAATACCCTCGCGGATAAGATCCGTAAACTGCTGGTGAAAACGACGATAGGGAGCAATGGTCGCTCTCCACACTTTTTCATCACGACTGGCTTGCGCCCAGAATTCCAGGAACATAGGCAACTGCCCATTCGCTTCCTGAAATACTAAGCGCGTCATACCTGCCATCTCCATCAGAGAGTGGGGTACATCCTTAGCCCCAAACCGGAGATTTCTCATTTGCTTGTCTACACTTTCCAACCATTCTTCCAAAATAGCCAGAAATAGCGCCTGTTTAGAGCGAAAGTGGTGATAAAAAGCGCCTTTGCTTACACCGGCTTCCGCACAGATCTCGGCCACACCAGCAGCATCATATCCGCATCGCGAAAACAGTCTGCGAGCTGCTTGTAATATCCGGGAGCGGGTTTTTTCACTGCGCTTCTGCATAATATAATACCGACCGACTGGTCGGTATTATTATACATAAACCCCTCAGTTTGTCAATAGAAAAAAGAGATCCCACTATCAACGGGCTCTAATATTCTAAATCAAAATTATGGACAAACCTCTAGAGTAACCCTGGTCTTGAACACTTCAGTAGCGGCAATACGATTTTGGTTACTGTCTGTGGCTACAAGCTGGAAGTGCATCAAAGCAAACTCATACGTGTGGTAATTCAATATGTTTTCAGCCACTAAAGTAATGCTGTATTTGCCTTCGCTTTTCTTACTGATTACATGGCCTAGGTCCCACTTGGTCATACCCTCACCTTCTTTGTCTTCAAAGCGAGTGAATAAGTACAATCCATAAACTTTATCTGGCTGCGTAACTTCCGCACTTATTGTAATCTTTTTAGGGCCACAGGTTGTGTTTTTATAATAAAACTTGTCCACGTTGTTTTCCACATTGATGATCTCGAGCCCTTCTGGCGTGGCAGTTGGTTCGGGTGTATCCGTTGGCTGAGTTTCCTGCTCACCCTGCCGCTCAGTTTCTCCTTCATCGTCACCACCAATTACGTTAACCGTTACAGCAGCATAATCGCTCCACTGTCCCGATAAGCCCTGCGCTCTCACACGGATAGTATGACTGCCTGTCAATGTCGCCTTCCATGTGTACTGCAGCGCAACCAGCGTCTGGGTGGAATCGGGCGTCGCCACATTGCTGACCACCTCGCCGTTGATGCTCAACTCCACCGCTGCAATCCCGTCAGGGGCAGTGGCGTGGTAGTTGATAACCGTCGCCTCTTTTGGCAAGCTGACTCCGTCCGCGGGCGCATCAATCGCTGCCTGCAGTGCTAATCCCGCCGACTCTTCAGATTTTGGGCTGAGGGAAAATTCACATGCCACAATAGCTAACAGTAATACGGTGCTACCAGCAATTATATAAAAGCGTTTCATGGTTCACCTCCGATTTTTTTCAGTATCTCTTCTTATATAAATATTATAGCAACTTTTGGCTATTCATAATTGAAAATCACAAAAATTTATGGGTGAGTTTATAATAAGTGAGCTCCTCGACCAGGACTCGAACCAGAAACCTAGCGGAAGGAAGCATTGCTCTTACAGGATGACATTTTTAAACTAGGGCTCGCGACCACCAAAATGGTTCAAGAGTCAATCACTAACTTGCTCCAATTAATAAACCCACGCATTTTGTTTAAACAATTCAATTTCCTCAGGCTGTACTACTTCCTCAGTATCAGACACAGATCCCACAATGATTTTTGATACTTCTAGCGCGTTCTTCAGGTCATGGCTTGTGATCCATCCGTTTTCCCACAGATCTGAAGTTTCACCATTTACAATTTTGCAGATTGGTTCAACGCTGTCAAACTTTAAACCAATTTCTTTCGTTTGTACCACCCGTTGCAACCATATTTCGAGGTAACCGTTATAAGGTACACGAGCCATCTTTTTACGCACTTTCTCCCATAATTCTAATTTTTCTTTCGTTGAGGCGAGTGAAATAAGGTGACTTAAGATAGCTGCAATAGCGGGAAATGTTCCTGGAGAAACGAAACCAATATCCGTAGCAATTGCAACTTGGACTTCAAGATCGTCAGGTCGTTTGGTCATCGTATTAATATTGGAATGGAATTCACTAACTAATCGCCGGAGGGCCCCGCTATTCGGGAATCGTTGACCAAACGAATGCAGTCTCAGTAGTTGTTTTTGAATCGTATTTGCGTTTGTCTCACCTAAGTCTAGCAATTCTATACATGCCAGCTTATCTGGTTTGATTGAACCTTCAACTACATTCCTGTTTAGGAATGTTTTCGATACTCCTAACCTCATTCCCACTTCCCTTAATTCGCTGCTGATTACCTTCAATATCTTTTCAACCAGTTCATCGCTATTGGCAAATATTCTGTAATCATCACGGTATCTAAGAATGTGAAAATTATACTTTTTGTCAGTGGGGAGATTTAAATTTATACGTTCATCGACATATCCAAGAACGACCTCCGCTATGAAGTCCATTAGGACTGAACCCTGAGAGATTCCATTTGTCTGACCACACCGGCTAGCTCGAATGTGCGAATCAATCTTGTTGCCTAGAAGAGATTTATCAGCTCTTTTTTCTTTCGATTCTTTTTTGTCATGAATTGCCCATGAAATACTGTGCGTGTACAAAGACCCATAACAATCTGTTACATCTGTATGAAGAATATGGCTAAATCTTAACGAGTATTCAATAGATTTTTGTTCGATTCTTTTCCACCAACTTGTTATTTGTTTTGCTGTATCTGATTGGCTATCTAATGACATAACAGGGGCGCTACAGCATTCAACTATACCATCTTCAAATTTTGAGAACCGCTTCTGAATTTTTTTCCAGTTATCAGGATCACATATCGTATTTACTAACGAAACATAAATCGCTGGGTGAATAAGTTCCAATGGTCGCCAAGCGAACTTTCCATCTTTGTTTGATAAGAAATTATAGTTAACCTTCGAAAAATCATCTGGCTTCGTCGATTGAAATGGGCCAAAGGCCCCTCCATCTAGCACATCCGTAACATTAACCAAAATGGGTTCAAAGCTTATATAGCTAGGAAAATCGTTGTTGAAATAACTGCTCCCCTTAAGGAAATGCGACTTTGCTTCTATATTTGAAAGTTCAATTAATTTCTTCATATGATATGTTCACCTATTTAAATTATATAAAAATCCGATTGGGCGATAATCCTAATCTGGTCATTTTGATCTTTTTCACTATATATTTATTACTAATTATTATTTTTAATAAACAATTATATGATAATATAATAAATGACATGTTTAGTTGAAACATGTCATTTAAGGTAAAAAGCTCCTCGATCTGGACTCGAACCAGAAACCTAGCGGTTAACAGCCGCTTGCTCTGCCAAATTGAGCTATCGAGGAACGTTCCCCAATTATAGAAGTCTCCTTTTTGCTTGTCAAGCAAAGAAGGTTGGGTTGTTGACAAAAATTATAGAAAGTGCTATCCTTCCCGCTTGTAAAAACTAATTCTTTATAATTTAAAAGGAATATATTAATGACTCACGTGATTACTGATGAATGTATTGTTTGCGGTTCTTGTGAAACGGAGTGCCCTGAAAACGCAATCTCCATGGGTGATGAGCATTATGAGATTGACCCGGAAAAATGCAAAGATAACGCAGCATGTGTGGAGGTTTGCCCGGTAGACGCTATTGTTAAACAGGAATAATACCTGTTTTTTAAACCTAAAAAGTGAGCCAGTCAGATCGGCTCGTTTTTTTTATCCTTAATTTTGTATAATATAAAATGAAAATACTTCAAATGGAAAAAAGCTAATGAAGAAATTCATTACTGTTGCAGGCAATATCGGAGTAGGCAAATCCTCTTTGGTCCACCTGCTAAGCCAGCGGTTGGGCTGGCAGCCCTTTTATGAGCCGGTGTCCGATAATCCCTATCTGGCGGATTTCTACAAGGATATGTCCACCTGGAGTTTTCATTCACAAACTTACTTCCTTACTCACCGGCTGGGTGTATATCGCCAGTTGGCAAATTGCAAATCCTCTGTCATTCTGGATCGTAGCCTCTATGAGGATGCAGAAATTTTCGCCCAAAATCTTTACCTACAGGGAAATATGAGCCGCCGTGATTATGAGACCTATGAAGCTCTCTATCAGACTCTGCTTAATTTCCTGCCAACACCCGACTTGGTAATTTATCTGCGTGCCTCAGTGCCCACCCTGGTTAAGCGCATCAAACTACGCGACCGTGATTATGAACGCAAAATCAGTTCGGATTACCTCGAGACACTCAATAAAGCCTATGAAACTTGGATCTTAAATTTTACTCTCTGTCCAGTGCTGGCTGTGCCTTCCGATAACCTGGATTTTGTGACCCATTCAAGACATATGGACCTGATAATGAAAAAAACTAGGGAAAAAATTGCCGGAAAAGAAGAGGTAATTTTTTTACCAGAGGAATGCAATTAACTTTAATATCCAATCAAGTAATACACAATTTCCCTTCAATAAACACAGAATACCTTAACGGGGTTCTACAGTAATTCTAATTGCTGTGCGGATTTTTCCTTCGATTTCCACATTAACAAATTCAGGAATAAACACCACATCAATACCATCCTGTTCAAGAAAATTCCTGGCTAGAATCATTGCTTTAATAGACTGATTAACCGCACCAGCACCGATGGCCTGCACTTCAGCATGTTTTTGCTCTCTAATAACCCCTGCTATAGCGCCCGCAACAGCTGCTGTGCGGGAAACGGCTCTTACTTTAATAATATCCATGTTTCCCTTCCCTACTATATCCAATTGCGGCTCATTGTTCCTGTGCAAGAGATAAATTTAGTTATTATCCAATTCCATTTTACAAGATTAAGGGAGCTAATACAAGTAAAGTTTATTTGTTAACTATTCATAAATTAGATAGTAGTCGTAGTAGTAGGCGCTGTTTATATGTAGAAAAAATCTGAATTGGGTTAAAACACCCCTATATATGGGTTAATTATGAAAAGAGACCCCATAAATGGTGCAATTACACTTACTTTCAATAATATAGGGTTGTGAATAATTGTGGAAAACATGTGGTAAATATTACGCGAGTATTCGAAAAGTGAACATAAATTTTTATTTTATCCCCATAATGATGTGAAAAATAGAAAATGTATTCTGAATTATCCACAACTTTTCATGCCTTATCCACATGCCTGTGGATAACTTTTACACGCCGTTTTGTGTTGCCCAATGGTCTAGGGCTTCTTCTACACCTTCAAGATATACATCCAGAGCAGTAAAGCGCTCATTGAACTGGTCTTGTCCAAGATTAAGTGAAGTGCAGAACTGATGCCAGGGCTTGATTTCAGGGGACTTGCTGGGCAGCGCATTGATAGCCAATGCCCAGGTCCAAAGCAATATCCATAAGGCAGCAGGGATGTTATCTACAGATAAGCTTCTGATGGCTTTTTCGTAATAATTTATACGAGTTGGGAGTAGGGCAGTAGGGCAGGTGGGCTTTTTCCCTAAGGAAAGAAGGGCACTACGCCAATCTTCAAGCCAGCCAGACCACGGATCTGCAGGAAGCTCTGGAAGAAAGTAAAGGTCAACCAAGCCGCCTGCCAACCCCGGTCGTTTAAGTAACTGTGCACGACTTGCCAACTCCTGAATAAAACGTCTTTCGACTAGTGGGAATCCGGTCAGGCAAGCGATAGTGTTTCCGGCATCATACAGGATTTCCAAGTAACTAAGTATTAGCTTATTTGAAAAACTGTCCAGCTCTTTTTGCAGGGCAAGCCATTTCTGACGGGCTTTTGACGAGAACAGCCGAGCCCGAGTGGCAACGTTAATGGGCAGGGCAAAATGGGCGAATACACTTGCTTGAGTGAACTCAAAGAAGTGCTGTGTGTCATATAACAAAATAGGATTGCAGCAGATAGAAGAACCAATCCACGGCTTGCACCGCAGCTTTTTTGGCCGGATGAATGCGCTCTGTGGATAGTGCCAGATGTCAAGGTGAAATTCTTCTGCCAGTGGAACTACTTCACGTTTACTGGAAGGGTCGCTCGCGTGGACAATGACCAGGTCAATATCCGTTACCCCACCCAACAAAGGGTCATCGCCTGTTAGTGATCCTGTTAAATAGATGCAGACGATTTTGTCATTGCGGAAAGTCCTTTCAGCAGCCACATTACGGGCGATATTCAACAGTAGCTCTTTGGTGATGCGCATTTTTCACCTGCTCATTATTTTAGCGGTAATCCTGGTTGGAAGGGCGGCAACTGAAGTGCTTGTCGGATACGATTGTCAACCCACTGCAGATCCTGTGGCTGATGTACAAAATCCAATTCGTTCGTATCCAGCACCAGCACTTCGCGTTCATCGTTAATATTCAGGAAGCGAGAATCGTAGGCATCAATAAGCGTTTCAATATAGTCCCTCTCGATTGCGCGCTCATAGGAGCGGTCACGCATAGCGATGCGTTGCATGACTATATCTATGCTGGCGCTTAAATATATTGTCAGGTCTGGAACGGGGATCTTCTCCGCTAAAGCTTTATGCACAACGTAATACATTTCAAGTTCATCGCCGCTGAGGTTGATCTTGGCGAAGAGAGCATCCTTGTCAAAGGTGTAGTCACTGATTAAGGGGCGATCGCTTGCCAGTAACCCCGGTACGCCGCGCCGTTGCTGATGGTAGCGGCTCAAGAGAAAAAACATTTGAGTCTGAAAGGCATAGCGCTTGCGGTCCTGATAGAAATTGGAAAGGAACGGATTTTCCTCGAAAACTTCTAGTAACAGGTTAGCGTTCAAGGATGGTTGCAGAAGGCGGGCAAGACTAGTTTTTCCAACCCCGATCACACCTTCAATGGCAATAAACATTTACGCTCCTTGTACAGGATTCACTTGACTTTGGGAAATATTCGTCTAAACTATTATATATCATAGGAAAAATCCTAAGGAGAGAATAATGCCTGCATTAAACAGAGTGCAAATTATTGGCCGCTTGGGCAAAGATACTGAACAGCGCAAGACTGCTAAGGGTACGCCTTATACTGTTTTCTCAGTTGCAGTGGATCACCGATGGAAGGGGAAGGACGGCGAAACCCACAAAGAGACAGACTGGTTTAATATTGAAGCTTGGGGAAAACTGGGCGAGACCTGCCATAAGTATCTGGGCAAAGGGCGCCTAGTATTTGTCGAAGGTAGGCTGCGCACCGCACAATATGAACAGGAGGGCGTCACACGTTACTTTACCAAGGTGGTCGCCAACAAAATGCAGATGCTGGATTGGAAGGAGAAGGAGCCAGAACCAGCAGTCATGCAAGAGGAGGAAGTCGAAGCGACAGAAGAAAAATAAGTGTTGCTGTGTAACCTTAATAGCCGCTGAATAGCTTAGCAGCTCTTCATTTATTGGCGTATATCGGCTGCAACCGATGGTTAGAATGCGCCCTTTGCCCTGAATATCGTGCTCTCATCATACCGCACTCAGAAGAGCAAACAAACCAAACCCTATTATGATCGCGCCTGAAATTTTGTTGACCCACTGAAACCCGTGATTGTTGATCTTTTCCCGAAATAGCCCAACTCCATAGCTCAAGATGAACCACCACAGGGCTGAGCCAATGAAAACACCCAATACCAAAACTCCCGCAAGTTTGTAGTCCCCACTTGTGCTTGCCAAACCCAAACCAGCAAATATCGCCGCAAAGGAAATGATTGTCAACGGGTTTGTGAGCGTCAGAAAAAAAGTTGAAGCACAAGCACTTACTAGGCTTTTTTCCTTGGCTAAGGCTGCTTGTTCTGCGGGTTTCGCCAACAAGGTCTTGAGACCCAGATAACAAAGAAACACGCCACCGATAAGGCGTAGCTTTATTTGTTGACCTACCAAGAAGTTTGAAATGAAAGTCAGACCAAATCCAGCAACGCATCCATAGATTGCGTCAGCAGTGGCAGCGCCCAATCCAGAAACGAGGCCAGATACGCGCCCTTCAACCAATGTGCGGCGTATGCATAACACACCGATTGGTCCAACAGGCGCGGCAATTGAAAAGCCGATGACAAGCCCTCTGAGCAAAAAGGTGATGTCCATTTTACTTACGTGTCTGGCGCGTTAGTTGGTGAGCGGGCTAACTACGATATCGGCAGCTCTTCGAGCTGTGAGATCAGCCCACTAATCAGGTTAAACCCGCTTTGCCAGAATTCTGCCTTGCGTGCGTCAATGCCAGATTTATCCAATATCCGCATAGGTGCTTCTGACCCACCCGTAGAGAGCAGCGAAATGTAGTGTGGCTTGAAGAATTCTTCCCCGTCCTTAAATTGCTTGTAAAGTGAGAGTACCAAAAGCTGGCCAAAGGCGTAGGCATAGACATAGAATGGAACGTGGTAAATGTGCGGGATGGATACCCACTCCCATTGGAATTCCTCTCCAATTTCCAGCGAATTACCAAATTGAGTTTTCAGGTTCTCAAAATAGGCATTTGAAATCTCGTCTACTGAAGCACCTTGCAGAATCATGTCATGTACCTGCTTCTCGAACAAGGCAAAGAATGCCTGACGCATGATTGTAGCGTAAGAATCATCCACTTGGCGGAAGAGAATATCGCGGCGTACAGATTCATCGCTCTCTTCTTCTAGCATACGGTCAATTAGCATCATCTCGCCGAAGGTTGAAGCAGTTTCTGCCAGAGGCAGGCAAGCGTTCTGGGTGAACTGACTATGGTGAGAAGCCAGCATGGCGTGAATGGCATGACCGAGTTCATGAGCGAGTGTGGCAACATCCTCAGCACGCCCCTGGTAATTGGTCAGAACCCATGGAGTTAATTCAGGCACGACTGTGGCACAAAATGCGCCTGAGAGCTTGCCTTTGCGCACCTCGCTGTCGATATGGTTATCCGTAAATACTGTGCCAGCCATTTGGGCAAAGCGAGGATCGAATTTGTTGAATGAATCTAGAATCATGTCTGCGGCCAGGTCGAAGGAGTAAGTCTTACTGGATTTCCCCACTGGCGCGTAAACATCATAGCGACGCAGTTTATCTATCCCAAGCCAACGCGCCTTCAACTTGAAAAAGCGTTGAAAGACCCCGGCGTTTTTCTGGCACACTTCCAGCAGAGTATCTACTACCTCATCCGGGATATCATTTGCCAGATTGCGAGCAGATATCGGAGTCTTGTAACCCCGTAGATTGATCTGCTCATTACGACAGTCACGCACTAATGTCTGGTACATCTGCCCCAAGATGGCGCCATCGTTGCCGTATACCCGGTATAGTTCCTGATAAGCCCGTGCGCGCAGGTTTGCATCTGGCATGCGCACGCAGGTCATCAACTCACCCCGTGTGACTTCTTTCTCCTCGCCCTTTATAGTGACCTTAAAAATATAGCGGTTGGTGAAAGCATCATACAGCAGTACCAATGCATTTGAACCGGTCACGTCTTTGATATTGATGATTTTTTCTTCAGGTTCGCTCAGCGTATAGGGTTTGAAGTGTCGCATTTCTTCTAACCAGTAGCGATAGTCGCCCGAATCAGACATTAAACGCTGTGCGGCATCATTGGAAATATCTTTCCACCAGAGACTGAAGAACAGCAATCGGTTAGAAAGTTCGGCGTTGAATTGTTCAACGCGTGCAATAAGGCTCTGCGCTGCTTGGTTTTGTGTATTCTCGGTAAACCATAAACTGGCGTAGGCGTCGATCCTGTGCAGCAATTTAGTGATAGTCTCGAGTTCACGGATGATTTCCACGAACTTTTTTGGGCTGATATCCTCGTTTAACTCAGGACGGTGTGCTTCAAATGTAGTTACACTCTTTTCAGTTTCCTTGAATGCCTTTTCTAACTCAGGCGAATCATGGGAAGAGAAAAGGTCTTGCAAGCTCCAGCGTTTTTGTTTGTAGGGCTGTTCAGTTTTATTCATTGGCAATTCTCTAGGTTGTCATTATGAACACGGGTTTCTATGATTTCTGTTTATTAAGAAAAACTTCCTATACCTGTTCTCGAAGTGCTATAAGGGCTAAATCAGGTTCGATTTCAAAGATGGGTTCTATCCATGTTCAATTTTGTTTGTCGCTTTACTTTGTGCGATCAGCTCCTTGTAGTATTGAGAGCATCTTTGGATGCAGGCTGGGATTAGTGGCAATAATGGCATAGGGTGGTTTGAGGTAGTCTGGATCACCGTTGATATCAGTAACCACACCACCAGCTTCCTCAACAATCAACGTTCCGGCAGCAATATCCCAGGGGCAGATGCTAACTTCCCAGTATCCATCATACCAGCCGGCTGCCACATAGGCGACATCAATAGCAGCTGAACCCAAGCGGCGAACAGACTGGGCACAGTATAAAAAACGGGTGAAGTTGTCGAAGTTGTTGTTTTTGTTTTTTTCCAGGTCGTAGGGAAAGCCAGTCACAAGCATGCTGTTAATCAATTGTGATGTTTGTGATACATGCATTGATTCACCGTTCAGCCAGGACCCTTTTCCGCGCTCGGCACAGAAACACTGGTCACGGGTGGGATCGTAAACGACACCCACCTGCACTTTTCCTTTAAATGCATAAGCCAGGGTAACCGAAAAGATGGGCACACCGTGGGCATAATTGGATGTGCCATCTAAGGGGTCCACAAACCAGCAGTGGTCATCTTGACCAGAGAGATTTCCACTTTCCTCTGCGACAATGGTGTGATTTGTAAAGTGAGCGCGGATTTGACCGATGAGGTATTTTTCGGACTCCTGA
This sequence comes from Anaerolineae bacterium, assembly GCA_011176685.1. GTDB lineage: Bacteria > Chloroflexota > Anaerolineae > Anaerolineales > Anaerolineaceae > A373. Next base: position 29,756 of record DUED01000030.1, on the reverse strand, counting down.
TCAATTTCCGTTACGAGGTTGGCGCGCCCTTTATAATGCACTTGGTGCTTTTTACCGTACCCATCCATCAGGATTTCACCAGCTCCTTTAGCAAATTGGATTAAATCATTTAGTGTGGGCAGCATCAGTTCTTACCTCCTCGTAATCATCGAATTTTACCGTTCACCGCGCATTTCGCCAACAAGCTGGGAGAAAAATAATTTTAGAAATTCATGTCTTCCCTCCGCAAGGCGTTTACCGGTGGAAGTATACAATTTTTCTTTAACATTGCGTAGTTTATATAAGTATTCGTGGTAGACACTATGGCATTCCCCTGCCTGTGTTTTGCCGGTTTTTTGAAATTGTCTGGAGGGCTGAGTGTAATAGGGTTCTTGAGCTTGAATGGCGTAGGCGATTGTGCGCGCTATGCCGATTGCGCCGATAACATCCAGCTTGTCGGCGTCAAACAGTACTTTCGCCTCCAGCGTCGAGGGCTTTTCACTATTATGGCGGAAACGGTGAGCGCGGATGCAGTGTTGCACGGCTTGAGTGCATTCTGGCAGCCAGCCCAATTCTTCCAGCACTTGCCCGGCAAATTCCGCCGAGTGCAGGTTGTGGTCGTAGCGCATGCTGGATTTGGGTGAACTGCCTTGTGAATCGTGCAGCAGTGCGGCGGTTAGCACGATTTCCATGTTAGCATCCTCCGCCTTTCCGATTATTTCACACAGGTGGTAAACGCGCTCAATATGATCGAAACCATGTACAGGGTCATAAGCAGGATACCAGGCGCGGGCTTGTTCTAATGTCAGCATGGTTGTGTCTCTTCACCTAGGTTAAACAGCGTTCCTTTCTTGATGACTGCGCGCACCAGGTTGATTCCAAAGCGATACCCCAGATGTCGGTAGTCATCAACTTTCAGAATCAGCAGGTCTGCCTGTTTACCTTTTTCAAATGACCCGATCTGGTCTTGCAGGTTGATAGCAGCAGCGGCATTGATGGTGGCTGAGGCAATCGCTTGTGCTGGTGTTAAGCCCATAGCTCGGCAAGCCAGGGCAATAACGAACTGCATATTTCCGCACCAGGCAGTGCCCGGGTTCAGGTCTGAGCCAAGTGCCATCAATCCATTGGCATCCAGGATTTTTTTGGAGGCCGTGTAGTCTTTCTCTCCCAACCCAAAGGGCGTGCAGGGCAAGCTAACTGCAACTGTACCACTCTCAGCTAGTGCCAGAATGTCATCATCTGAAGTCTTGACCAGGTGGTCAGCAGAAACTGCACCCAGCTCAGCCGCCAGATTTGCTCCCCCTAGATTCTTGAACTCATCGGCGTGTATTTTTAGTGGAAAGCCCAATTCCTTAGCCGCCTCTAGAATTTGGCGGGATTGAGCTAGGTCAAATGCCCCTTGCTCACAAAAGACATCCACGAACGGCAGCGTAAGGTGAGATGTATGGGACTGACACCAATCTTTCACGGCTGGCAGCATCTGTTCGCAAATTAGGTCTGTGTATGCCTGTGGATTATCTGTAAATTCCTCCGGTATCGTATGTGCTCCCAGGAAGGAAGGGACAATCTGCAGGGGCATTTCTGCATCTAGTTGGACAAGCACTTCCAGCTGACGCAATTCTGTGGAAAGTTCCAGTCCGTATCCGCTTTTTGCTTCAACGGTAGTTGTGCCGTGTTGAAATATTTCCCATGCTCGCAGGCGGGTTTGAGCTTTCAACTCTGTGATCTCAGCCGCTCGAGTAGCACGTACAGTGGAAAGGATGCCCCCTCCTGCAGCCATGATATCTAGATAAGATTTTCCTTCCTGGCGCATTTCGAACTCTGCTGACCTGTCGCCTGCCCATACCAGATGTGTATGAGGGTCGACAAATCCAGGCATAACTACGCAGTTGCCAGCATCCAGGCGCTCCTCATCGGGAAAAGCAGCCATAAGCTCATGAGTGCTACCAATGGCCCGAATTTTTCCGCCATTAAAAAGTAATGCGCCGTTGGGGATGATACCCAGTTCGCCCAGCTTTTTGCCATGTTGTGGTCCACCGTGTAAAGTCAGTAGTTGCGATGCAGAATGAATTAGCATGTGTTAAATCACGTTGAAAGAAATACCTTGCCAATTATAAAGGACAAACATGGGAAGCTCTTGATATAAAGCAATTAAGCTGGATGTAGTAAAATCAACGCAACTTTTCTGAAGAGGACCTTTTATGCATATCATCAGGGTTGAGAAGATCCTTTCTATTCTCGTCTTTATTGCATTATGGGCTGCTCTGGCAGCGTATGCTGGCGGCCCGATCTTTTCAGACGAGCTGTTATATATCAATACTGGTTTGAACAACTCCCAGGTGCCTGACTACGGGAACCGTTATTTTCATGTATATATGCAGAAGCTCTTTATGGAGCTGGCTCCCAATCCGCTGATGGGAGTGAAGGTTTATTGGGCATTTCTCATTGCTGCTACCGCTTTGTTGGTTTACTGGAATGCACGCCTGTTCAGCAAGAACACCCACATAGTGCATGGCTTGCTGGGAGTGGCATTTTTCTTTTCCTACCGCATGATATCAGAATACTCCGGCGTCCCCGCAGCAGATATTGCTGCAATGTTCATGGTAACGGTTCTGGTTTCAGTATATCTATTTCACCAGCGCGCAACAAAGGGCAGAAAATGGGCTCTCTTTCTTCTGGGGTTAATCAGTTTTCTGGCTTTCAAGACTAAAGAGACTGCCCTGATCGCTAATGTAATTCTACTAGGCCTTGTTTTTGATACAGAAGGCAAATTTAACCTTGGTCAACTCAAGCCAGTCTTCAAACCCTTTCTGTTAGGAATATTAGCTGGCATTGGCGTGTTCATTATCTTGGATGCTGTGATACTTCGAAATCCGTTCTTCGCAATCAGCCCGGCAACAATCCAGGCAGTGTTTCAGAATTATGCATATACGGGAGGATTTCGCAGTGAGCCGACAAGCTGGTATTCTGTTTATCTCTTGAAATCCCTTATGATGCCGTTCCTGCTTTACTTGCTCAGCGGCACCCGATTAAGTGGAGGGGATATTCCTCCACAGAAAAGAGTTATCTGGCTTTTTCCTTTGGTTCTGGTAGCGTTTATTACCCTCAATATGCTTAAGATTCCCTGGGGTTTTATTGAGCGGTTTTATTTCCCCGCACTGCCAGTAATAAGCATGCTGGCACCCCAGTTCCTCAATTTTGAGTTGCCAGAAAAATGCAAGGATTGGTTGTTTTTTGGTCTGATCGTGACGACGATTTTCATTTTGTTTTTTGTACTGCGGACAGTTTTTATGATGTATGTGGATAGCATTGATTGGAATTATGGAAAATTCCTGGAAAGCATTTATTACCCGATTTTGCTATCTATCCTGCTTGGCGTAGTCATTTGGAAGAGGCGTTACACTTTTGTATCCGCCGCCCTTCCTATATTTTGTATCATCTCCCTGCTGGTTTCTCCCCTGCTGCATAACTATAAGTACGTTTTCAAGATGTCATTTACTGGCGAGATTTTCGAGAAGTTATATTATCCATTCCTGATATTTAAACAGCATATCCCTAAATCTGAGAGAAATCAAATGTATATCTCTATGGACATATATACAGACTTGAAAATGCTGAGTGATGATCCTTATGAATTGATAGCAATGTACAATTTGCTGTTTGATGCCCGGGCTCAAAGAGGTAATGTCACAGTTGGTTATCAGCACGCAGACATTCTGGAAGGAATTACATCTTATCTATATGATTTTGTGATTATTACAGAGAAAGACTGGGAATACATACAGGCACAGCCCAATCTTTTGCAATCAGCACAAGACAACTATGAATTTATTTCTGACCCCCAGGAATTATTAATCTTTATGAAACAAAAATAGCTCCTGCTATTCTTCTGTGTTCAAACAATAAGAAAAAAGAAGTTATTTGATAAGTTTGGCTGAGAGTGAGAAATTCAGACTTTCTCCTTATTAGAAGTATCAGACAGAGGAGCAAAAGAGGTTCCTCCTAGCTTTGCTAATAACTCTTCACGTATAGTGAGTGACCCACATATTGCGCAGCGGGCATTCGTCGATGAAAGCACATGCAGCCGGATTGGTAGTGCACTCGTTTAACGTAATGGGCCCATCAATAGCTTCTACCACATCCAAAACGGAAATTTTATCAGGCGGTTTGGCTAATGAGATACCGCCGTGTGCACCACGCGAGGTATGGATCAGCCCGGCAATGGACAGCTGGGAGACGATCTTCGCCAGGAACGAGGGCGGTATGTTTTGCTCCTTCGCAATGAAACTGGTGACGGCTTTTTGGTTTGGTGCGAGCCGCGCAAGATAAATGATCGCCCGTAAGGCATAATCCGCTTGTCGTGTAATTTGCATGCCAAATCTTCCTCTTTGGATAAGACAGCTATTAATTATCCGTTTTCTTGAGTTTATACAACAAAAGGCAATTTTGCAAGTATAATTAAAGTATGCCTGTGTTCAAATTCTATTATCCACTGCAGGTGCGCTATGCAGATTTGGACCCTCAGTGGCATGTCAACAATACCCAATTTCTTGCTTATATTGAGCAGGCACGCCTGGCTTATGTCTGCCACCTGGATCTGTGGGACGGGAAGTCCTTCCTGGATCTTGGCATTATTATTGCGGATGTACATGTTGCCTATCTGTCGCCTATTGTGTTAGGACAGAAAATCCGCGTCGGTGTGCGTGTTTCGCGTATTGGAAATAAAAGTCTGACTTTTGATAATCAAGTTGAGGACGAGGACAGCGGCGAGGTTCTGGCGACTGGCGAAGTGGTTGCCGTGGCGTATGATTTCCATAAGCAAAAGACGGGTCCAGTTTCAGAGGTTTGGCGAGAGAAGATCACAGCTTTTGAGGGACTTGCAACTTCTTGATTTAACTTCTCTATTCCTAAGGTTATTTTGATGGATTGATTTCGATTAAATAATTCCTCGGGATATTAATATAAAATTAACAATTGATTATATGCAGGGGGTAGAGCGAAAGTTTGGTAAAATCGGATTATGAAAACGTTTTTCAATTTTAATAGTGGCTTTATTTAGTCTATTAGGAGAATGAATTGGCAGGTCTGGAGAAATTTACGCGTAGCGCACGCCGTGTGTTGAGTCTGGCGTATATGGAAGCAGAAAAGTTGCGTCAGAGTCAGATTGGCTCTGAACACATTCTCCTGGCATTGATTCAGGAAGATGTGGGCGTGGCAGGTAAGGTGTTACGTGACCTGGGGGTGGAACTAGACCGCGCTCGCGAGATGGTGCTGCGCTTGGGTGGTATAGGGAAATCATCCGGCGGCAAGATCGACCTTTCTTCAGACGCTCAGAAGATTCTGGATCTGTCCATTGAGGAAGCTCATAAGATGGACAGCAGATTTATCAGCACAGAGCATTTGCTGATGGCTTTGGTACACAATGATTTAGGTCTGGCACGAGATGTACTTGCCAAGCTGGGTGTTACACCACAACAGATCCGTCGATATGTGCGACGAGTGCTAAATGAAAGCAAAACTTCGCTGGCTAAAGTCGGTGAAATCAGATCGAAGTCAAAAACGCGTAAGAGTAAATCCAGAACACCTCTGGTGGACCAATTGGCCGTGGACCTGACCAGTTTGGCTGAGGAAGGCAAATTAGATCCGTTAATCGGACGAGAAAAAGAGATCGAACGTGTCATCCAGATCCTGGCGCGCCGTACAAAGAATAATCCGGCCTTGATTGGCGAATCGGGAGTCGGTAAAACCGCCATAGTTGAGGGTCTGGCACAACGCGTTATCGAAGGTGACGTGCCGGTTCCTTTGCTTGGAAAGCGGGTGATACGCCTGGATGTTGGTTCCATGGTTGCCGGTACTATGTATCGTGGACAGTTCGAAGAGCGACTAAAACGCGTAATTGAAGAACTGAAAGCTACAGAGGCAATACTGTTTATTGATGAGGTGCACATGCTGGTGGGTGCTGGGTCGGCAGGATCTTCAGTGGACGCTGCCAATATTCTCAAACCAGCGCTTTCACGCGGCGAATTACAGGTTATTGGTGCCACAACCCTGGACGAATACCGCAAGAATATTGAAAATGATGCGGCGCTTGAACGTCGCTTCCAGACGATTCTGGTGGATGAACCCACTAAAGAGGAGACCATGGAGATTCTCAAGGGTATCCGCAAGCCATATGAAGAACACCACCACTTGGTAATTTCCGACGAGGCACTGGAAGCTGCCACCAAACTATCATCTCGCTATATTACTGACCGTTTTTTACCGGATAAAGCCATTGATTTGGTTGATGAGGCATCCTCGCGGGTACGTATGTATAAAAGTGATGTTGCCAAAAGCACCAAACGGATTACTGCTGAGCTCAAGGAGCTACGTCGGAAATTCAATAAAGCTCTTGAACAGGACCAGCAGGAGCAAGCGCAGGAATTACAGGAACGCCAGAAGTCCCTGGATGATCAATTAGAGACCATCCGCAAGAGCTGGGATCGTAGCAGCAGCCCGGTGGTAACCGCTGATGATATTGCCGAGCTGGTCTCCATGTGGACCGGCGTGCCGGTCATGCAGCTAGCGCAGGAGGAATCTGTGCGGCTGTTGAGCATGGAAAAAAACCTGCATAAATATATCGTCGGCCAGGATGAGGCGATTGAGAAGATTTCCAAGGCAGTGCGCCGCGGACGCGCTGGTTTGAAAGACCCGCGCCGCCCCATCGGCTCATTTATGTTCCTTGGTCCTACTGGCGTCGGCAAGACTGAACTGACCAAAGCCCTGGCGAGTTTCCTGTTTGGCAGCGAGGATGCGCTGATCCAGATAGATATGTCAGAGTTCATGGAACGTCATTCAGTTAGTCGCCTGATGGGTGCGCCACCCGGATATGTGGGCTACGATGATGCCGGACAATTGACCGAAGCAATCCGCCGCCGCCCTTATTCTATTGTTGTGTTTGATGAGGTCGAGAAAGCACACCAGGAAGTACATAACATCCTGTTGCAGATAATGGAAGAAGGTCAGCTTACGGATGCACGCGGGCATAGAGTAGATTTCCGCAATACAATTATTGTGATGACCTCCAATATTGGTGCGGAACTGATCAAGCGTCAGAGCGGCTTGGGTTTTGCGTTGGAGCGGGACGAGGAGAAGGATGAGCTGCTTGCCTATGAGGAGATGCGTAAAAAGCTGATGGACGCCCTCAAAAAAGCTTTTAAACCGGAATTCATCAACCGCCTGGACAGCGTGATTGTCTTCCATGCCCTCAATAAGGAACACATCCGCCAAATTACCGGGTTGGAACTGGATAAGGTAAATGAGCGGCTCAAAGAGCGTGACATTACCCTGCAAGCGAGTGCTGCTGCCATAGATAAACTGGTTGAGAAGGGCTATGATCCCGAGATGGGCGCTCGCCCATTGCGCCGTGTAATTCAACTGGAGATTGAGGATCAGCTCTCTGACGCCTTACTGGCAGAGGAATTCAAAGATGGCGATGCTATTAATGTAGATGTTGATAAGCAAGGGGATTTTATCCTCAAGCAGGATAAGCAAACTGAACCCGAGAATGAAGAGTCGCAAGCTGTTGGTGCATAAGTGTGTTTTTTGGGACCCTATTAATAAAAAGGAAGGCGCAACCCCGCCCTCCTTTTTTTAAAGGCATGCCGCGATGAGCAAAGTCCATACCCAGTTCGTCTGTCAGAAATGCGGAAGGGTTTCCGTAAAACAACTCGGGCGCTGCCCACAGTGCGGCGCTTGGGATTCAATGATTGAAGAGGTTGTTGCAGCTCCTGAGGAGAAGAAAACGCGTGCACTGCGGAGTATCATGGCTGCTTCTGAACCAAAGACATTAGCGCAGTTTGAAACTGATATAAATGAACGCTGGCAGCTCAGCATGCGGGAATTCAATCGTGTACTGGGTGGCGGAATTGTGCCTGGCTCAATCGTGCTCATCGGCGGTGATCCCGGCATAGGCAAATCAACTCTGATGCTGCAGGTGGCTATCGAGATAGCATCCCGCGCTAGAGTGCTGTATGTTTCTGGTGAGGAATCTGGTCGGCAGATCAAAATGCGCGCCCGACGTCTCATGCAACCTTCTAGCAAGGCGGATAATAATGCTGTTGAGTATCCGCAGAACTTGTTTCTGGTTACCGAAACTAATCTGGATATTATTCTGGATCATGTGCAAGCGGTGAAGCCCCAGATACTGGTGATTGATTCTATCCAGACTTCCTATCTGGATGATTTGACTTCCAGCGCCGGGTCTGTGACTCAAGTGCGGGAATGCGCTGTGCGGCTGCGCGAATTGGCTAAAAACTCTGGAGTGGCGGTTTTCCTCATTGGACATGTGACCAAAGAAGGCACCATTGCTGGACCGCGCGTGCTGGAACACATTGTGGATACCGTGCTTCAGTTGGAGGGTGACCGCTTCCAGTCATACCGCCTGCTGCGTTCAATGAAAAACAGATTTGGACCTACCTCGGAGGTAGGTGTGTTTGAAATGCGTAAGCAGGGCATGCTGGAGGTACCCAATCCTTCTGCTGCCTTTCTGGCGGAACGCATGCTGGAAGCTCCCGGTTCGGCTGTCGCTGTTACGATGGAAGGCACACGCCCTTTGCTGGTCGAGCTTCAGGGACTTACCAGCCCCACCAATTTTGGCAACCCGCGCCGCACCACCAATGGTATTGATACCAATCGCCTGCTGCTGGTGGTGGCAGTGCTGACCCGCCGACTTGGGCTGCGTTTGTCCAATCAAGATGTGTTTGTCAACGTTGTTGGCGGGCTGGCTATCGATGAACCGGCGGCTGACCTGGCTGTAGCCATGGCCATTGTATCTTCGCTGAAGGATAAGCCGGTAAAACCAGATTTAGTGTTAGTTGGCGAGGTGGGGCTTTCAGGCGAGCTGCGCTGGGTTGGGCAGATGATTGCACGACTGCGAGAGGCGGCAAAACTGGGTTTTAAATCTGCTGTAATCCCGAGGCGCGTTCGCAAGGGTGAAAAAATACCCCGCGGCATTGAAGTGCTTGAGGCGCGCTCACTGCGACAAGCGCTCAAGCTTGCGCTGGTAAAATGATTTTGTTAATATGAGGGTGATATGAAATTAGTTGATGAAGTCCTTGAAATGGAACCGCTTTCGAGCGTGCGAAAAAACCATGCACTTGAGCATGCGACCCTGAATGTACTGAATGAAAAACTTGCCAGTCGTCGGCTGGCGGGATTTTCGGATGCAGGCGGCTTCTGGCTGATTGGTGATGTGCCTACCGATGTGCTGCTGGAAAATGCTCGGCAGGCGCTGAAGCGCTTGCAAGCTGGAGAACATAAGCTGGCGATGCACGCTAATTGTGGCACAAATATCGTTGTCAGCGGATTACTCGCGGGTAGTCTGGCATGGCTGGGAATGGTGGGCGCAGGCAAGAGCTTCTCCAAGAAGGTCCGCCGCATTCCGCTGGTAGTATTGATGGTCATGCTGGGTTATGAGCTTGGGAAACCCTTGGGACCAAAACTGCAGCAAAAGATGATCAAAACGGGGGAAATCCAAGATCTGGAAGTATTGGATGCAACCTGCTATCAATACGGTACCCTGATAGTACATCGCGTGCGCACCAGGAGCAGATAAAAAGGTTCAAACATGCCCAATGAACAAAGCGTGAATCATGCAAAACCATCTGTCTATATCGTCCATGGCGATGATCAGCAAGCCATCGCACGCACACTGGAAGATTTAACCAAGAAAGTGGGTAAACCCGAACTAGCGGCTCTGAATGTGGTGCGATTGGATGGGCGCAGCGTGAGGCGAGAGGAGTTTGCCAATAATATCCATTTGCTGCCTTTCTCGGTTGGAAGACGCCTGGTGATCCTCACCCACGCATTGGCAGGGATTAATAACCAGGCGCAGCAGGAAAGCTTTCTTAAATTGCTGGAATCCGTTCCCCCCACAACTGCCCTGGTGTTGGTTATCCTGGATTCGCAGCGCATCATAAAGGGAACGCTTGATTGGGAGGTGCTCAACCAGAAGCACTGGCTAAGAAAATGGATGAAAGCGCATGATAAACGTGTTCATGAGGAAGCTTGTTCCAAGCCAGCCATGCGTGTCATGCCGAGCTGGATCCAAGAACAAGCTAAAGAACAGGGCGGAATCTTTAACGGAGCGGCGGCTGTCGAGCTGGCCAACCTGATTGGCAATGACACTTTGCTGGCGAGCCAGGAGATTATTAAACTATTAACATATGTTAACAACGAGCGTGCTGTCACTCTACAGGATGTCAGGGCTCTATCAAGCCAGGTTCCCAGGGAAAATATCTTCGGAATGGTGGACGCCATGGCACTGGGAGATGGGAAAACAGCTGTACGCCTTCTAAAGACCCTTTTAGAAAATCAGCGTCCCACATCTATCTTCGCTATGATCGTAAGACAGTTCCGTCTGCTTATGTCGACGAAAGAAGTGATACAGGAAGGTGGGGGAAGTGAGCAGGTATCACGTGAAGTTCGTGTGATGCCGTTCTTGGCAAAGAAATTGATCCAGCAAGCGCGCCGTTTTACTATTGAACAGCTGGAAGACATCTACCAGCAGCTTTATGAATTGGATGGGAGTATGAAGGTCGGTAAAATGCCACCTGATCTCGCCATGGAAATTTTTGTGTTAGAACTCGCTGTCTAGTAGGTTGCCTTTCCGTAGGCGCCGGCCTATTCTTGGTATGTTTTGAAGAAATTGATGCTGCCTTACAATTATTATTGGTATTTATATACTTCGCAAACACAATAATTTAATAAATATCAGAAATTTCAAACCCACTTGATTTTTGTGGCGAAACCTGTATAATGAAATTGCGTAATTAATTTTGAAAAGCACTTGACATTTATTAAAATGAATGGTACGTGTATTATAATTACTGATTGCATTGATGACAGAGTTTATATTAATAGGCCAAGATCCCTAATGGGAGGGTATATTAGCATAATGATAGAATTCATAAAAAGTCATTATTTGGTTATCATCGCTGGTGGTCTTGCTCTATATGGATTAGCTAGCGAATTAGAATTAGTATGTAGTTTAACAAGCGATCAGCTGTTTCTGGGATTGTCATTTGTGATGGTCGCTGAAATGTTTCGCATTGAAAATCGTTTAGGTAAACTAGAAGGAAAATCAAAGAAAAAGAAAAAGAAATAACTAAAAAGGCAAGAATCTCTTGATCCTTGCCCTCTCAGCTAGACTCTTTGTTTTCCTTCTTTTCTTCTGTGGGCGGGGGCGTTTTTAGCAATATTTTCAACGCCTCTTCAAATTCAAGAGGGTGTAAGGATACTGGTTTTTCGCTGGTGGTTTTTGTCTTTTTGTCTCTATTTTTATTATCACTCATAACGCATTCTCGTCTTTATCTTCTGGGTCTAGCAATCTGGCAATTCGGCGTATCTCCCCTGCTGTCCTTCTTATTTCTGCTGGCAATTCTTCCATCATACTACTTGTCGCTTCCAATAATAGCGTTTCCACGGGTTCGGGAAAATCTTCTCCTATAACTCGACAAAGCATAAGCAACTCCACGGGGTTGTACCCATCGTCTATAAGCCGCGCAACCGCTTCCTCTGCGCTGTTTGCATCTTGCATAACATTTACTGCATCTTCCCGAAATGCTCTTATTTGAGGTTGTATGATGCTCTCAAAAAGAGCCAGTGTACCTCCATGCCTGCTTCCCCGATGCCAAATACGGTCTCGGCGGTTATATTCGAGACGTAATCCTTCACGGGCAAAAGCGCGCCGAAGATGTTTCCATCCTGAAGTTGGTACTCTTACTAGATTGCACATTTGCTCTTTCTTCATGCCGCTACTTCCCATATGCAGCCAAATAGCTTGGACTGCAACGCGGCAAAACTCGTCTGTGTAAACGCTAGGCCGTCCCATGCCTTTCTTCTAGCTCCTCTCGCCATGCCGCTAAAGCATTCTCAATACGCTTTATGCGTCTGGCAATAAAACGCCCCGCTTCAGGTGCTAGTTTGTTAAGTTCGTCTGAAGCTCGCATTTTCGGAATATCTTCTTTCTCCCACCTACTTAGTTTATCGAGAATACGTCCCGCGTCAGGATACAAATGCCAATCAATAGTTGATGGGCGGTCTCCCCCAACGGGTCTTGCAGGTCGCTCCTTTTCAAGTTCGGGGTCATGTTGGAGGTCGGAAAAAGGCGTTCCCAATAAGAATTTAGCCCGTTCTTCGCTTCTGGCGGCCTTTATGGATTCGGCTACTTTTCGGGATTGGTCAGATGTAAGCCCCTCTTTCGCAGCCTTTCTCAATATATCTTCTCTAATTGGCGCCTGGAGCCCGCTTTGACGAACTACCCGAACATGTTTTTCAGTGATTTTTTCTGGAGGAGTTTTTCCTGAATAACCTCTTGAAATCATTTGTTGAATTGTGGGGCTTTCTTGTAGTAGAGCCATGTGTTGCTGAATTGACTTTCGCCCCATAATTCCTCTTTGTGCCATTTCTGTTTGTGACCAACCAGTTAATTCCTGAATTTGAAATAATGCTTTTGCTATATCAATTGGATTCATTTCTTCGCGCTGAACATTTTCAATAAGTGCTTGGATAATAACCTCAGTATCATCAACACCTTCAACAATAGCTTCGGTTTCCTCTACACCAGCTCTACGCATAGCTTTAACTCTACGATGTCCATAAACTAATTCATATTTTCCATTGATTGGTCTGACTTTTATGGGAACAATAAGCCCGTGTTCTTTTATTGATTGCGCTAATTCTTCTAGCCCTTCTTCTGACCATGTCTTTCTTAATGCACCTGGCGAGGGTTTTATATCTGACAACTTAATTTTCATGATTAACCTCCTTTTACTTTTCTATAAGATAGCCTTTTGTTACCAACTTGCTTTACTGCTAATATTGACCTTGTGCTATTGTTCAACTTCATATTATTATAGCGAAAAACGAATTCGTCAATATACTTATTTAGGTGCTTTTCACTTACGCGATGAAATGTCCCGTTTACTCCACGCTTCAATAACGAGAACCAACCTTCTAATTTATTCGTGTGAACTATGCCATTTACATATTGACCTAAACCATGCTGAAAGGTCTTATGTTATTTATATTCCTTGTCCAATCCTCTGTATGATCTGAATTCATCAGTATTCAGATTAGCGGATGTGTCAACGTGTTCTCTAATAACGGTTTTTAGAGCAATAGCAGATAAGCGTTTCATCTTTTGCGCTCTCAATTCACCACCACGCTCAATCAATGCCACTACTGGTGTTTTGCCTTCTACTCCCCGCCCTCTTTTCCCTTTGCTCTTGCCGCCGATGTATGTCTCATCAACCTCAACATCGTTTTTCAAAAACACCTGCGGATTTTGCTCCATTGCTGTTCTTATCCGATGACACATAAACCAAGCTGATTTATAAGTAATTCCTAGTGTCCTGTGAATCTGATGAGCTGATATTCCTTTCTTGCTGGAACACATTAGCTATATAGCAAGTAACCATTTCTTTATCGGAATGAGTGAGCCGTGAAATATCGTACCGACTGTAACGGTAAATTGTTTTCTACAAGCCTTGCACTTATAAACACCTTTACGAGTGGACGAACCATTGAACCCATAAGCACCAATATTTCCGCAATGAGGGCAGATGGGCTCTTCACCCCATCGTAGATGTTCTAATAATTCTCTAGCCCCTTCTTCTGTTAGTTCACTAATTGTGAGGAAATCCGTTTTCATTTTCAACCCTCTGTGTTATAATCTGACTATATGATAGCACAAATGTTTGGGTTTATCAAGTATATAATTCCCTTATTATTTGTAATTCAGAACTTCCTGGCGCTTGCGTCCCCAGCGCAGTGCATCCGAAATACCCTGCTCAATCGATAATTCTGCCTCCCACTGCAGCAGTTTCCTGGCGGTATCTGCATTGGTGAAAGCGCCGGCGGCATCACCCGGGCGGCGTGCTCCATCACGTTTGTTGATAGGCTGACCGGTGACCTTTTCAAAGGCGTTCACCAGCTCGCGTACGGTCACGCCCCTGCCCGTTCCCAGGTTGATGACCACATAATTCTCAGCCGGGTTGCCAGCGCGCGAAAAAACACCCGCAAAGTCTTCAACAGCTTTCACGTGGGCACGCGCCAGATCCCACACGTGGATATAATCACGGATGCCGGTGCCATCGCGCGTGGGGTAATCGGTGCCGGTGATAACGAACTCCGGCAGGCGGCCAAGCTGCGCTTCCACCAGTTTAGCTAGCGCATGGGTGGGGGTTTCGGTTTGCATCCCAGAGCGCAGTTGCGGATCAGCGCCGATGGGATTGAAGTATCGCAGGGCGATACCCTGCATGCCGTAAGATTGGCAGAAGTCCTTGAGGATCATCTCCATCATATACTTAGTGCGCGCGTAGGGGTTGGTAGGATTCAGCGGTGATTGCTCTGTCACCTTAAAACCCGGCACAGTATCGTAGATAGCTGCTGATGAGCTGAACACAACTCTTGGAAAGCCTAGTTCACGCAGGCGGTTAAAAAATTCCAGCGACTTGCCTACATTCTCACGGTAGTATTCATAGGGCTTTTGGGTGGATTCCGGCATCACGATCAGCGCCGCACAGTGAATGGTGGCATGGATGTCAGGCTGTTCTTGGAATAGGGTATTTATGAGGGCTTTATCTGCAATGTCGCCCTGATAGAAGATGCGTCCCTGTGTAAATTCAATGCGCCCGGTCACCAGTGAGTCGATGATAATGGGGGTGTGTCCGCTGTCTTCCAGCGCCGAGCAAATGGTGCTGCCAATATAACCCGCACCGCCGCTGATGAGTACTTTCATGTGACCTCCAAGAAAACGTTTTTCTTTTAAGGTTTTTGCAAAATCAAGTATATCTTTAATATGCTTTTCAATGCTGGACTAGAAAATAATCCCGTAAAAGCTTAATCATCCAAAAAACCACCAGTGCCCACAGTATGATAACAAAAACCGTATAGGCCTTGGCGAATTTTTTATTGATCATAACCCCCGCTGCTTTTTTACGCGCTTCTTGCATGACCTCTGGTGGGACCATTTTTATGGCGGCGGCAATCCCCAACGGCACCAGGATAATGTCATCCAGGTACCCGAGGACTGGAATAAAATCTGGGATTAAGTCAATGGGACTGATTGCCATGGAAATGACCAATGCCAGCAACACACGCGCGTACCAGGGAGTTCTCTCATCCTGGTAGGCAAAATACAGGGCGGTTATGTCCCGTCTCAGCAGCATTACCCTGTTGCGTATTCTTTCTAACATTAGAAAAACAAGCTCATTTTGGGGAAGTTAGACCCATACCTGTTTGCATGAACTCTGAAATCGCTTTGTCTGATAGTTCATGCGCAGGCAGAGTTTGCAGCACAGTGAATTTGGCGGAGAGTATCTTAACGCCTGCCCTGCGCGCCTCCACCATCTCCTCAGGGGACTTCAGGCTGGCTGCCACTACCTCGCTATCAGTGCCATCGAGCACCCGCACGATTTGTTCTGCCAGTTTTTGGCCCTGCTTGAGCAGCCGTTTAGCGCGGTTGTGATAGTAGAGGATGTAGTGCGCGCCCGCTGCCTGTGCCAGTAAGGCCTGCGCCGGGCTGTATATAGCGGTTACCGCGCAGGTGTATTTTTTTGAGAGCCGCGTGCAGGCCTGAAAGCCCGTGGAGTTGGACGGGATTTTAAGAACCAGTTGTTTACCCAGGATGCCGTGAGCCAATGTGGCTTCGCCCAGCATAGCTTCCAGTGTGATTCCGGTAAGCTGGTAGAAGATTTGCCCACCCAGTATCCGTGCCAACTGCCTTAGTGTCTCGTCTGGAGGTAGCTTAGACTTCGCCAGCAGAGTTGGATTTGTGGTCGCTCCGCTTACCCAGCCCCATTGCGCGGCTTGTTTGGCTTCTTCAATAATCGCTGAATCCAGTAGGATAGTCAATATATCCTCCTCATTGTTAGATGATGGCTTATTATAATATCCTTGATAGACTATCAGCCATCATCTGTTGCCCGCTGATCAGCTTGCTTAATATTCGTTCCTTAGAAACGAATATCCACTCTTGAAAAAAGTGTCGGCTTTTGTCGGGTTATGTCAGGCTTTTATTTATGTACAGCAGCGGAGTATTACAGAGCTTCTCTTATAATTACTGGTGATGATTGAGATTTCGGATAACATTTCACTCCATGAGGGTGAGCTGTCTTTTGATTTTATACGTGCCTCTGGTCCTGGCGGACAGAATGTAAACAAGGTCGCCACGGCTGTCCAGCTTCGCTTTGATGTGTGCAACTCGCCCTCCCTGCCAGATAGAGTCAAAAAGCGGTTAACAAGGCTGGCAGGCAGGCGCATGACGGCTGCAGGTGTGCTGGTGATTGATGCACGCCGCTGCCGCACGCAGGAAGCCAACCGTGAGGAGGCGCTCCAGCGCCTGGTGAAACTGATCCGCAAGGCGATGCAAGTACCCAAACGCCGCAAGCCCACCAGGTCCACCAGGGCTGCCCGGGAGAAGCGCCTGGCAGTTAAACGCCGCCGGAGTAAAATAAAGCGCTCTCGCCAGAGCTCCTCCCTGGATTCTGATTAGAGCATTTCAACAAGTCTATTTGTACAGCTTCTTGTAACCGGCTTCCTTACGCTTGTTCTCCGCCAGCACCTGCTGCCAGCTATCGTGTTGATGTTTTTTGAGGACTGCGTAATTAAGTGGATCAAGGTCATCCTGGATATCAGGAGGCTTTTTAACGCTTGTAGCGGCTTCCAGGCGCCGCTCGATTTTCTCCTTTAATTTGTCAAAAATGGCACCGTTTATTTTTTACCTAAGGTTTATGGCAGGACTAGCATATAATGAAAGCTAGGAGGTAGATTTATGCTTTCCATCAACTTAATTGGGCTGCTGGTGGCGGATATTACCTGCAGCGTCAAATTCTATTGTAAGGCGTTTGGCTTTGAAGTTGTCCAGAAGAAGGCCATTTGTGGAGATGGAAACTGGCGGGCTTTCCTGAAAAGAGGGGAAACTGTTATAGAGCTGACTCAGTTTAAAGATGACTCAGCGGCACCACTAGATGGCGCTATAGACCACATCGCGTTTTTCGTTGAAGACCTGGAAGCGGAAATCGAGCGGCTGGAAAGGTCAGGAGTTGACCTGCACATGCATGCAGAAATACCCCACCATATTTCACTTCGCACGATTAAACAGGTTAAAAACGGCAGATTTTTTTATTTCAGGGGACCGGATGGAGAGCTGATTGGGCTGGTGGAACTATCGGCTGGAGGGTCTTTTTTATAGTGTTATTTATTTCTATTATTCGCATAAAAAATGGTATTGGACTTCAAAGAAGATCATAGCGGTGATAAGGTATTTTTTTAGCTATACTTATAAGGATATCTATTGATAATCGGCTACTTTTCCATACTTTATTAAGATATTTTTCGGTTTTTATATTTAGGTCTTTTTTACCTTCATGATTACGCCCAGTTAATAACTCTAAGCAATTATTCATACTATCAACAAATATTCCATGTTTGGATAATCTTCCATTAATATATGCATCCCATAATACTCTTAATGTTCTTTGAATATATTCCTTTTTATCGTTAGGATTTTGTAACTTATTAATTAATTTGTGTAATTCCATTACTGATCTACCAGCTGTAAAGAAGAAATTGTGTTCATCAATAATATGTGTTAGTTCATGGTAAATAATCTCATTGCTTGAAACTTTTTTTAATTTGAGTATCATATCTGGATAATTTTCTATATTTACTGATTCATTATCCATTGAATTGCATAACAGTTCAATTCTCAAGGTAGTTGTATTTATTGCGTCGATGTCAACGAAATTAGATAGCGGATGATTTTTCCAAATCCCACTTACATTTTCAGAAATCCTTTTAATTAAAGGGTTTTTATATGATTGATATATTTTCATTCTTGCCTTTTATTATCAACTAACCATACACCGAATAATGTCAAGCCGCCGCCGAGCACTGAAGCCAGAACGATTTCTTCCTTGAGTATAGCGGCTGCTATCAGTGTTGATACTACCGGCTCGATATACAAGAAAGCGCCCACATGAGCAGCTGGTAGTGCCTGCAAAGCGTCGTACCAGTAGATGTAAGCTAGGTAGGTACAAAAAATTCCCAGAAAGGCAATGCTTAGCCAGCCCTGCGTGCTGATTTGGTTGAATTCACCCCAATGGTTCACTGCCAGGAACTGCATAGAAGTGAACAGCCAGCCAAACAGCACCACGTAGAAAGTCATTTTTAGGGCAGTGTGTTTTTTGAGCGCATCACGTGAAAGCACTGAATAGACTGCCCAGTTGGGCGCGCTGATCAAGACTAATAGGTCGCCGGGCGCACCGAAGCTCCCGCCCAAAACATTTACCAGTTTTCCTTTACTGACCACTAGCAGTACGCCGATGGTCGCCAGCAGGATACCGGCTATACTTTTCCAGCCGATACGCTCTTTGAGGAAAAACCAGCCCATCAGAGCCATGAAGAGCGGTGTTGTGGCCACAATCCAGGCAGTGGTAGATGCCTGCGAGGTGACCAGCCCAGTGGACTGCAGCCATTGGTGTAGGCTGATGCCCAGAAAGCCCAGCAGGGCGAAATGAAGCAGTTCTTTGGCTGAAGGCGGCGATACTTGATGCTGTTGCAGAGCGGTCATTCCCAACAGTACCACCCCAATAGCAAAGCGCGACCACACAACCGTAACAGGGGAAATTTCCAACACTGCGATTTTGGTGGCGATGAAAGAACCGCCCCACATCACCACCGCAGCAAGCAGTTTGAAATAAATGCCCACATTTTTTAGCTTCGTTGTCTTCATAAGTACACCCGGTGAAGTTAAATCGGCAGTCCGTCAAGTATAACTGAATACTAGGGCGGAAATTGCGCAGCGAAACCGGCAGAGAATTTTTTCGCTCTAATTATTAGAGATAACAATACTGAAAGGAGCGAGCTATGAGTCCATTTCGTAGGCGCCGTGTTGTGCGTCGCACTGCTAGAAGAACAACCCGCCGTATCATGCGGGGAACTGCCATGGTAGCTGGGGCAGCGGTTACCTGGGCAATGATCCATAATATTCGGCTGCGGGATGCGGATTTAAGAAGAATCCGCAAAGAAAGAAGAAAGATCCCGAAGAGATGACTGTGGAAGAATTGAAAGATGCTATGAAAGAGCTGGGCATCAAGGAGCTAAAACTCGATTAATTGACCATAATCCGCCAGAGTTCAGCTAATTTTCAAGCATCTGACCAGCAGGCGGCGTTGATGGGGACGCATGCGGTGCTCGAACAGGAAAACGCCCTGCCAGGTGCCTAAACTCAAGCGCTCGTTACCTATCGGGATGGAGATGCTGTTTTGGGTGAGTGTAGAGCGGATGTGTGAGGGAGAATCATCTGGTCCTTCCAGCGTGTGCTGGTACCAGTTCTGCTTCTCAGGGACAAGGCGTTCGTAGAACTCTTCTACATCCATGCGCGCGCTGGGATCATAGCTCTCACTGATAACTAGCGACGCGCTGGCATGCGGCAGGAATAGGAAGCATACACCTTCCTGGATGCCCCACTGGCGGATAACAGTTTCTACACTGTCATTAACAGGGTACATACCTTTGCCCTGTGTGCTAAAGGTTAATGTTTCTTTGAACCAGTCCATTATTTCAACAGTACGATAAATTCATCAATAGTGGTGCGATCAGTGGCGAGATCGCATCTCTATGAATAGGCGAATTATTAATATATATAGAAAATTTGTTCGACATACCTCATTGCAGAAACGTCTTGCAGGATTTGAGAGATGCTGCGCGGACGGAATTGCTGCAGTGA
Source organism: Anaerolineae bacterium (assembly GCA_011176685.1). Taxonomy (GTDB): domain Bacteria; phylum Chloroflexota; class Anaerolineae; order Anaerolineales; family Anaerolineaceae; genus A373. The sequence continues at coordinate 10,003 of DUED01000030.1, read as the reverse complement.
TTTTTTTATTATAACAGTTCCCACCTTTGACGCTTATGATTTTTTATTCCCTTGAGGTGCTCAGGATAATCAAAAGTCAATCCTTACACTCTTTTATGAATTCCTTTTGACATCATGGGGTTTGAGCTGATAATATGTGGCAGGAATGGAAGCCAAAATAAGGGTTGAAAGAGCCAACCAGAAATAAATATCTGCGTCAAGTTTGATGTTAGAGGGTATCATGGCAAAGAACAGCACAACTTGGTTGGTAAAGGCAGTTGGCAACCAGGCAAATGCTGCGAGCAGTTTGCCCATTGGCGGAAAGACCATTCCTGTTAATAAAGAGATTCCGCCGAGTATCATCACCAGCGGTTGGACAGGCAGGATGAGCAGGTTGGTTGGCAGAGAAAGTAGCGAGATATCTTGAAAGTGGGTGATGACCACCGGCAGGATCGCAAACTGCGCTGCCAGAGTGGCAAGCAAGTATTCCGAAATAAACTGGGTTATTGGCTTTGAGGAAAATGTTGGCAGGTGCTTACTGGTCCAGTTTTCGAAGGATTCTGTAAGCAGGTTGGTGAAAGTCAAGATGCCAAAAGTGGCTGTAAAGGAAAGCTGAAAACCCACATCCCACAAGATGAAGGGGTTTAATAATGCCATCAGGGCAGCTGTTAGTGCCAGAGAATGGATGCCAATCACTTTTCTGCCGATCAAGTATGCTGGAATGGCAAGACTGCCCATGATGGCAGCGCGTACCACGGCTGGCTGGGCGCCAACCAGCAAGGTGTAAAAAAGGATGGCGCAGATAGCTACCAGTGCACCCCAACCATAAGGCAGCAGCCGGTTGGTGAGGCGCGTGACCAGCCCGGCGATAAGAGAGATGTTAAAGCCGGAGATGGCGATGATATGTGCTGTGCCGGTGGCGCGGTAGGCAGCCTGTAAGTAATCTGGTATATCGCTTTCGATACCCAGCAGGATACCGGAAAGTAGGGCGGATTCGGGATGCGGCAGTAGCCCTATGAGCGTTTCGTGGGCGTAGTTGCGCAAGCGGTAAATGGCGTCTAGGATAGGATTACCGTTTCCTGCTTGGCGCTTGAGCACCTGCGGATAATACATGCGGCTGAATAACCCTTTGCGCGCCAGCCAGCTGGAATAAGGTGGTTGATCGGATTTGATGGTTGCTTGCAGTTTACCCTCCAGCAGCAAACGGTCGCCGTATCTGATGAAAAAATATTCTGGGAGACGTATCTGTACTTTGCCTGTAACTGCCTGCCATTCACCCAAACTTTCCTTGCTCAGGATATTTTCAGTTTTTATAAAAACTGTCATATAGCCATCACGTCTATCATGAGGGGAGCTGACAGTACCCTCTATGACTAATGAACCTGTGCCGTTGTAATATGCGATGTCCTGGGGGGTAAATGTGGGTTCAGCACACAGGAAGCGCAAAGCACCGAGTGCTAAAGAAGTGAGTAAAAATCCTGCGAATGAAGTCTTTTTGTACTTGGAATATTTTTTCAATATCAGCCGGATGAAAAGGAAAAATAATATTCCGCATGCGGCTATCACAGCCCAGGCGTGCCAGGCAAGCGGAAAAGCTGCTCCTAGTGGCAACCCGCTGAGAAATGCTAGCGAAAGCCACAATAAAGGTAGGGAGATCATGACTGGATTGATGCTATATAGGTTTCTTCATGATCAAATTTTTTACACGTGGATAATTCTTATAATATCCCCAGTATTTCTCTGGCAGCAGTGCTGCGATGCGGCACATAATCTCATCGATGTATTCTCGCACCTTTTCCTTGCGGTTTTTCCTGTCAATGGGCGGCAGGATAAAAGCTTTACCAAAGCGTGCAACCATGTGCGGACGGCGTAGGCGCTTGAGTTTATGGATGGCATCTTCTGTACCGGAGATACCGACTGGCACGATGGGCACGCCGGTTTTGAGCGCCAGCAGTACTATGCCGGGTTTACCCTGATGCATTTGATAGTCTTTGCTACGTGTACCCTCCGGCGCGATACCCAGCGCCAATCCGCTCTGCAGTGCCTTGGCAGCTTTACGGATGGCGGAGAAATCGGCGATGTCGCGGTCGATCCAGATACCCTCAATTGTGTTGATGACCCATTTAATAGATGCATGCTTTTGGTACTTGGTGGTCACCAGCGCAGTGATATCTGAGCGACGTGGATTCACGCCCAGCAAAGGAGTATCCAGGTGGCTCATATGGTTGATAGCCACAATTACACCGCCGCTTGCGGGCAGGTTTTCCAGCCCGATAAATTCTGACCTGGTGAGAGTTCTCATCAGGAAGCGCACCAGGTGCAGCATTGTGTCACGTTTCACGCAACTCTCCTATTTTGTGAATTATTCTCCCCGTATTCTGATTACTTTTTGGGGATTAGTTGTTATCTAATGGCAGTAAATATGTTTATGCGGCGGGTTCTACAACATTATCTTGAGTAATGCTTTCATTTCTCAGCCGATGGTTCATTATGGTCAGCAAGATGAATATGCCGATCAACTCGGTGATCATTAAAACCACAGCTATTATTTGACCTCCGCTAAGTGTGAAGGCTGCTGGTTCTGTCGATAACAAGAAAGGGGAGAAGCCCAATGCCAGTGCCAGAGTGTTCCACACCCCGTGTAGAGCTGCAGCAGCCAGGAAACTGAGCATAGCGCGTTTATAGAGTTTTTTGCTCCAGGCGCTGGCTAAACCCCAGCCCACTAATCCGCTGGCTGTGATATGCAGCAGGCTGGTGCTGAAGCGCAGCAGCACCAAAGGAGCCCAAACTATTCCACTAAGCTGGCTCACCAAGCCAGCGCTCTCTAGCAATGCGAAAGCTGCACCGCTGAGTAGACCTAAAACAAAGCCCTCCGAGGGGGAGAGGTTGCGCCTGGCCAAAGCCCACATGGCTAATGGTTTCAGGAACTCCTCCACTAGGGGCATTACTGCGCCTACAATTATAAATAACATGCTGGCTGATAGCGGCTCTGCTATCAGAGTTTGCAGGAATCTTTCGATAACCTGTAGGTCTAATTCAACAGAGTAAGCCAAGGCGTTGAGTTGCTCAAAGGTTTCCACCCAACCGGGCTGGGTGCTCAGCAATATGAACAGTGTGAATATTGCAGTAAGAAGGATGACCACTTCCAGCGCGATAGTCACTGAAATAGTGATGCTTAAACTAGCGCTTATTAAACCCCATGATCGCTGGGGGGAAGAGCGTACAAGTTTGCGACGTCCGTATTCCAACAGCCACCAGATAGGGATTACAACTGACATAAGATTGATGATTGGCATGAAAAAATAGCCGGATTCAGACTGGCTGACATAATAACCCGCAAGTAAAATGAGCGGCCAGCCCAGCATGAGGAAAGTGGCAGTGCGGTAAAGACGTTTTGGTGGGTGCACATGCCGGGCTTTGCCCCTTAATCGCCGTACCGCATGAGTCAGTGAAATTGCATGCAGCGCACACAGGAAAAACCCAATAGCAGCAATGGAATAAAACGGTATACTCTCTTGGTTAGGGGCAGCTGTGTTCAGCAATAATGAGCAGCCGCTGATGAAAGATATAGAAGCGACGAGCAAACTGACTAGACAGCCGAGAGAGCTGACCAGCAGTTGCCCGATAGTCAACCATGGTCTACTTTTGTGGGGCTGCATTAGCTTTCCGTGATGGTGATACTCAGGATTGTATCTTCTTTGGTTAGTGCGGTGACCACATCCATACCATCAATCACTTTGCCGAATATGGTATAGAGACCGTTAAAGACCTCCAATGCGTTTTTAGTGATGAAGAACATGCTGCCGTTGGTGCCTGTGCCTGGACCAAAATTGTACATAGCCACCATGCCGGCTTCTTTGAAGGTTATTTCCTCACTAATCTCATCCATGAACACATAACCTGGCCCGCCATTTCTAGTTCCAGAAGGATCACCAGTTAGGATAAAATTATCATCGACAATTAATAGGGAATTATTGTCATACCAGCCCTTTTTGGCGAGAAAAATAAAATTATTTACAGTAGTGGGTGTCTGGTCTACAAATAAGTCTATGGTGATATCACCTTTGACAGTAGCAATTTTTGAGGTGTAATCCTTACCTTCTTGAATAACTGTGGGAGGACAACCAACAAATTCCTTTTCCTTGTGTTTGACTAATTCCACTAGGATTTTAAAATCATCCACATTGCGCCGGCCCCCATACAAGGAACCATTTAATAACAGAGTGGGTGTGCCCTGCAGCCCGAGATTGATACCTTCTTGATAGGCATCTTCTAAGTATCGGGTGATATTTTCGTCGTGAAGATCATTTGTGAATTGTTGAACATTTAAGTTTAGGGATGTGGCTTGATCTATTATCCATGTTTCAAAATCCTTGACTGATAAATTAACCCAATCGTCACGGTGATCGAAAACGAAATTTTTCATATCGAAGAATTTGCCCTGATTTTTTGCTGCTTCTGCAGCTTGTGCGGTAATGATGGCTTTATCATGATTACTTAATGGCCAATGCCGGAAGACCAAGCGCACATCTTCAGGGAAAGCTGCTTGAACAGCAACTAACATGGGCTCTAGCTGCGCGCAGAATGGGCATTGAAAATCGGTGTACTCAAGGAAGGTCACAACAGCGTCTTCAGGACCATATACCCGATCTTCATCTGATACTGGTGGGATATTTGCGGCGGGCTCTATAATAACCTGGTCGATTATACTGAAAGGCTTGCAGGGTTGATCTGCGTCAGTATAAGGTTCGGGTGTCGGCTCGCTGCTTGCTGTGTCTTCATTTCCTACAACAGTTTTGCTGGGGTTTTCATTTTCGTGTGTGTCTCCATCTGGCCCCTCGTTTTTGGGGGAGCAAGCCGAGACCGACAGTATAAGGATTAGTAATATTGAAGCAATGGTTTTACGCATAGATATAATTTGCCCTTCTGTTTATTTAGGATAATTATGGGTTAAATACTCCGAAACTATTTTTCGTAGCAGCGATTGTACCACATCTGGTGGCTGGTTGGCGTTTACGATGCGCCAACGTTCGGGTTCCTGTTTTGCCATTTCAAGATAGCCAGCGTGCACGCGTTGATGCAAGGCGAGCTGATAGGCATCCATGCGGTTCCACTCTCCGCCACCCTGCTGACGGCGACGCAGCCCTTCATCAGGGTCGAGGTCCAGCAGAAGAGTTAAGTCCGGTTTGAGTCTACCAGTGGCAAAATCAAGCAATCTACGGATTAAATCCAGGTCATTCTGATGACCATAGCCCTGATAAGCCATGGTGGAATCGGCATAGCGGTCAAGCAGAACGACCTCGCCCTTTTTTAAGTGCGGTTTAATTATTTCTTCAACAATTTGTGCACGTGCAGCGCAGAACAGCAACGTTTCAGTACGCGGGTGCATAGCGGTGTTTTTCATGTCCATCAAGATATTACGAACCTGATCACCAATCTCAGTTCCCCCGGGTTCGCGTGCGGTGAAAACTATATAATCCTTCGTGCGTAAAAATTTCGCAAGGAGGCGGATTTGTAAGGTTTTTCCACTGCCGTCAGGTCCTTCAAAGGTAATAAACATTGTTTCTACTCGCGAAAAATGCGTACATGGCGGTTAGGTTCTTTGCCATAAGAATGTGAGGTAAGTTCGGATTGGCGCGCTAATGTGTGCTGGATGCGCCGTGCCCATGCAGAGGCAGGCGGCAGATCAATCCAGCGCTGTCCGTTTCGTACGGCTTCAATAGCTGCCTGAGTTTGGGCACTGACCTTTTCTAAATGGATCTGATTAATGCCTGGCTCATTAATGTTGAATAGTTCTACCAGCAATTGTTCTATATGGTTGGCGGAGTTGGAACGCAGCACATAAATGGGAATTGCGCGCTCTTCTGCTTCCTGGATGGATTTCTGGCGGCGGCGGTAATAAGACTTGAGCGTAATCAATATATTCGCGCTATCCAGGTCGCGGACGATGTTGGCGGGTACGCCTAGACGTTTGGTGGCTTGTATCAGACAGTTACGTGCTACTCCGTAAGGAAAAATATTAATGGATGGCAAAATTGCTTGGATTTTAGTTGGTGAGTGTTTACCTACCTTGGATTGTGTTTTTTTTATACCACGGCTATTATTAGCCTTTTCGAGGTCGTTGCCGTTCTGGCGACGCAGCCCCTGTGCTCGCGTGAGCACCATGGCTGGCCGAGATGGTCGCTCGATGTGAATTTCACCACTTTCATCGCGATCTCGGATTTCTGGGTGAAGAGGATAACCACGTACCAATGCATCAACTGCTGATGCCACATCAGTGTGTACCACTAGGTGATTACGCTCTTGAATTTCCACCAGCACTTCAAAAGTAGGCGGTGCGCGTCGTTCAAGAACTGTTTTCTGTGTGCCACGCCGGCGAGCTTCTTCATCTGAAAGCGTAACCGATTCAATTCCTCCAATCAAGTCTGAAAGAGTAGGGTTTAGCAGTAAGTTTTCCAGTGTGCGACCATGGGCAGTTGCTACTAACTGCACACCGCGCTCAGCGATGGTGCGGGCAGCAATGGCCTCTAGCTCACGCCCGATCTCATCGATCACAATAACCTCGGGATTATGGTTTTCAACTGCCTCTATCATCACTTCATGCTGCAGAGAGGGCTTGGCGACCTGCATGCGGCGCGCGTGCCCTACAGCTGGGTGCGGTACATCACCGTCACCGCCGATTTCGTTAGATGTGTCCACGATCACAACACGCGTCTTTTCTGCTAGGATACGCGCTGCCTCGCGCAGCATAGTTGTTTTTCCTATACCGGGTCTTCCCAGGAGCAGGATGCTTTTACCGGATTCTACAAGATCTTGGATAATGTCAATGGTGCCGTAAACAGCCCGCCCCACCCGGCAGGTCAGACCAACAATGCCCCCATGTTTATTCCGTATAGCAGAAATTCGATGCAATGTGCGTTCGATACCTGCACGGTTATCTGCGTCAAACTCACCAATGCGTGAGACGGCATCATTAATCACGGCATGTGTTACTTCAGCATTATCTAGTGCTACTTCACGGTCAATGAAGCGTGCTATCGGCTGGCGGCCGAGATCAAGGATGATCTCTAGTAGTTCATCAAAGTTATCAAGTTCTTTTACTTTCCTGGTGTAGTTGTCAGGTAATACTGCCAACAGCGCAGGTAAATCGTCGGTAATTCTTTTTTGTATCATTCTACCTTTGATACCATTATCCCATTAAATCCGCATGATTTGAGTGTTTAATGATCAAGGGCAATCTTGAGTCTCGGAGTGAACAAAAGGTGTAGATGGTTCAGGCCGTCGCTTATTGTTTACTGATTGATTGACAACCGGCAGATTTATCGGATGGAACTCAACCAAATGCTTGACCATTAAAACTTGCCTGGGAAGCGCCTGCTCTCCTATCCTCTCCAATACTTCCCCCAGCTGTTCTTGGTGAGAGCGGATAGCAACATATACGCTATAGTGAGCATTTACCCATCGTGCTATTAAAGATAAAAGAACTGCTTGCGTTTCCTCTATTTGGATGGAGTCAAACAGGGGCCAGACGATAATCCGATCAAGATGTTTGCGCACCCTTGCCACACCCACTATTGAGTTGCACCGTTCAAGATAGTGGAAATTATCCCGTTGAGAATGCCAGGGTTGTAGAGCTTTTTCTATTGGGGGAAGCAGGCGGTTATAAAGTGAATGTACGGCGTGGAAATCGTCTTTTCTTGCAAAATGCCAAATTAGATCGGATGAGGCACTCTCCTGCAGGATGTGACGGATTTTCCAGATCTTTTGTGAACCATAACTTGAAAAACCAACCTGGCGCACCAGTTCATTTACATCATGTTGCTCGGTTACATCTGCAAGCAAATGTCTGATACCCTTGTGCCCGCATGATTTGCATAACTCATCCAGTAAGAACAAGGATGCTTTTGATTGCAAATTGGAAGTGAGCAAAAAAGACAAGTGAGCAGTTGTATTATCTAAATGGACTAAGCAGAGGGCTTTTTCTCTTTCCTCTTTTACTACAGCGGTTAAGACATCCCCTCTTGAAAAAAGCAAATCAAGGGAAAAATCTAATACGGGGTTTGAAATGCTGTATAAAAGCAAGCGCTGGTTATCAAAGCGCATGATGTCATGCTGATGACTGATGAGGAAGTGAAGATCAAATAAAGAAAACGAGCGGTAAATTATTTTAGCAACTCCAAAAAATAGCGGTGAAAACGGTCATCTTTAGATAGTTCTGGATGGAAGGAGGTTGCCAGCAGTTTGCCTTGCTGAGCTGCCACAATTTTCCCATCCGGTAACGTGGAAAGAACCTTTGTGTTACCAGAAACACTTTCGATCAATGGGGCACGGATAAAGACGGCGTGAAAAGCTGGATTGCGACCCCCCCCACTTTTCAGGCAGGGAATTTTTAGATTTGTCTCAAAGCTGCTCACCTGGTGGCCGAAGGCGTTGCGTTCCACAATGATGTCCATTAAGCCCAGCAAGGGCTGATCGCGGCGCGCATCTTTGGAGAGAAAGATGCTGCCCGCGCAAGTGCCCCAGATGGCATGCTGTTTGCCGAATGTCCGCAGTGGTTCAATCATTTTAAAATCAACCGCCATTTTACCGATGGTCGTAGATTCCCCACCCGGGACGATAAGTCCATCCATGTTTTCAAGCTGGTCTGCTAGGCGAACTTGATATGTTTCAACCCCTAATTGATTAAGAATATGTTCATGCTCGATAAAATCGCCCTGCAGGGCTAGTATACCTACTTTCACAGGGTTACCAACCCCTGTCAGCGATAAGTTCCTGGTCCGGAATACTGGATATCTGTCTGCCAACCATCGCTTCGCCTAAATTGCGGCTGACTTCTGCCAAAATTTTTGGATTATTGTAATGAGTCACAGCTTTAACAATAGCAGCCGCACGCTTGGCGGGGTCACCGGACTTGAATATACCTGATCCCACAAAGATACCATCCAGGCCAAGTTGCATCATCAGGGCTGCATCTGCTGGAGTGGCAATGCCGCCTGCGGCGAAGTTGACAACTGGAAGCTTGCCCAGCTTGTGTGTTTCAAGCACCAACTCATAAGGAGCACCAATCTCTTTAGTGAAGGACATAACTTCTTCATCCGGCAGGTTTTGCAGATGGCGGATTTCGCCCAGTACACACCGCGCGTGGCGCACTGCCTCGACTACATCACCAGTGCCTGCTTCGCCTTTGGTACGGATCATAGCCGCGCCTTCACCAATACGGCGCAGAGCTTCGCCCAGATTACGCGCGCCGCAAACGAATGGCACCTTAAAGACATGTTTGTTGATATGATGTTCCTCATCAGCGGGGGTTAGTACCTCGGATTCATCAATATAATCCACGCCTAATGCCTCAACGATCTGCGCTTCAACAAAATGCCCGATACGTACTTTTGCCATTACTGGAATGCTGACCGCTTGCATAATTTTGAGAATTAATTCAGGGTCGCTCATGCGCGCTACACCCCCCTCGGCACGGATATCAGCTGGTACACGCTCCAGTGCCATCACGGCTACCGCGCCAGCATCCTCGGCAATACAGGCATGTTCCGGAGTGACCACATCCATGATCACGCCGCCCTTTAACATCTGAGCAAGTCCTTTTTTAACAGTAGGAGTGCCAGTTTTTACAGCCATTGCTATTACCTCCAAATAAATAACACTATTGTATTTCCATTCTACCACGCACATGGGTCTAGCCGAAATGTTCCTAAGTCAGTTTAATTATTGATAATAATACAATTGTGGGTGGATGTTTCACGTGAAACATTTAATAGCTATTGAAGGCCCTTATTATTACAACAGAGATCGCTATTGTGTGTTGGTTTATGTGTAATATTAGATCTATATATCGACAATATTTTATTTCTATAGTAATAGATGGTTAAAACCCCACAAGAAGTGAGGTGCACCCCATTTTTAGTACCACTTAGCAATGTAAATAGTGTGGTCTCCTGTGATGAAACAAAGTCTGCTCAAGGACTTCCATCGGTGTCTTATAACTAATACTGGAATGCAACCTTAAGTA
>DUED01000003.1 GCA_011176685.1 Anaerolineae bacterium | reverse complement strand
TATATTTTGCATTACAACTTTGGCTTTGAATTCGGATGTAAAGGTTCGCCGTTTTCGCATCTTTGCACTCCTGTCTTGTTCATAGTATTAATTATCCTACCTGTCCAAGTTTTGGGGTGCACTACATAATCTTCACTATACTTTCATAAATAGGTTGACATTAATATTATATTAACTATAATTGAATTACAATTAAATTGGCTAAACTGCTTCATGGTTGTGGGTAATTACGGCTTCGTTAGTTTACACACCCACTCGATTAATTATCAAATAAGGAGGATGATATGTATAAATTTAAAAATTGGAAACGATTGCTATGCGCAGTGACCCTAGCCCTGCTATTGCTCTCTGCATGCCAACCCAAGGCGAAACCAGGGTTAGATGATAGAAAACCGCCAGAGATGCTACAGCTGGGCACGCCCTGGGTGTTCGTCAGCATAGCAGAACGGTTCAGATTGCGCTACATCCCCGGCAGTCTCTTCCAGTTCGGCAGTTCCGAAAGCGAGGACGAATTGGCGCGGGGAGACGAACTTCCCCAGAATGAAGTGCGCTTGCCTGGCTTCTGGATGATGGGCAATGAAGTCACTAATGAGGATTACCTCAACTGTGAAAACGCTGGCGTTTGCACACCTCCCGAGACCAGTGATGAAGGTCCATTAAGTCACTACCGAAATTCAAAATACTTGAAATATGCGGTGATTGGCGTAAGCTGGTATCAGGCAGATACTTTTTGTGGGTGGATTGAAGGACGCCTGCCCACAGAAGCTGAATGGGAAAAGGCAGCGCGTGGGGAATTCGGTCAGATTTTCCCCTGGGGTAATGAAGACACAGATTGTCGCCTCTTGAACATACAAGGATGTGCTGAAGAACCAGGTCCAGTACCGGTCAGCTCGTATCCAGGCGGCGCAAGCCCTTACGGAGTAGATGACATGGCTGGCAACGTGCGTGAATGGGTGTTTGACTGGTACGCAGAGGACGCTTATAAAAATATCGCTCTGGTCAATCCCAGCGGACCGACGGAAGGAAAGCTCAAGGTTGTACGCGGTGGAGGTTGGAAAGATTTTGAAGAGAATGTGCGCGCTGCAGCCAGGGCTGCCTATCCTCCAGAAAGCACTCATGAGGATGTTGGCTTCCGCTGTATACCACAAGTGAAAAGCTACGCACCCTTCTGCCCGCCGGAATATACTTCGCTTTGTCGCGATCCCGGAATCCCGTCACGTGATGAGCCCTGCATACCGGGTGAAGGTGTCCCTGGAGGTGAAGGAGTCACCGTCAGTAGTTTCGGCTGCCCTATGAACGGGCAGGTGACCATCTTGTTTGATACTCACGGTGGTGGTAACGAAGGTTATTCTGCCAATGTAAATGGCGAATCCTTCAACTGCCATCCCTCCGCACTGGGCGCCGACCTGGTGGAATGCAGTGGTCCAGAGCAGACAATGGGTTCCACGGTTAATATCAACATCTGCAAAGGAGAGTCACCGCAAACAGGCGCAGCTTCCACAGAATTATCTATGCAGCCAGAAAGCGGCTTTTCCTTCGTGAAGCTTACCCAGAATAACCCTATCCGCTTGATGCAAACCATAGCCGGCAACTGCCCCGATGGCTATATTCTCGATTCTGAAACCGGGGCTTGTATCCGCGATGATGAAGACGACTGCCCGCCAGGTTGGTTTGTTGCTGCTGCAGTTCGGTGCGAGCCGGAAGATGAGGATGCCTGCCCGGAAAACACCAAGTTTAACGCAAACACAGGTGGATGCGAACCACAAGAGCAGGAATGCCCAGAAGACTATTACCTCTCCAAGGATAACACCTGTGAGCCGGAGCAGAACCGCGAAGGGCTATGTCCTCCTGGTTATTACTACAACCGCAAGACCGAATGCTGTCAACCGCTTACAGGCGATAATTTCGGATGTGAGGATGGGTTTTACTTCAATGCTAAATATCAGAAATGTCTGCCGATTGACGGATATAACTGCGGCTATGGCATGCTTTACAACGGCTATGATGCCTGCTTGGAATCACCCTATCAATCAGAAAAAGAACCTCCGCCTGATGGTCAATGTCCGCCGGATCTTTTGACAGCCCTGGCAGCCAACACCTGTGAATACCCTCCGGATGGTTACACTGAGAGCCGCCCTGATCCAAACAGAATTACCCGCCCGGGAGACTCATTTGATCCCAATGGCAGGGTCATTCCTCAGACTGATCCTAACCAGCCAGAGGATTGTGGACCTAATGGAACCTATTTAGCCGCTTTGCAAAATTGTTTCGAAGATGATGAAAAAGGTTGTCCACCCAACTACTACTGGCATGAGAAATATCAGCGCTGTGTGCCCACCAACGGACCCGGAAGCGGCTGTCCGCCCGGTTATTTCTACCATCCCAAGCTGGAGTGCTGTGTACCAGCACCCGGCAGACAGGGTACCCACTGCCTGAATACCGAGGTTGCCATAATAGGAGACACTGGGGCTCAATTGCCTGGCGCCACTGGGCAAGATGGAACTACCCCATTAGAAGCCGACGGTTCCGGTGGTGGACAAGTCGCAACTGCTGGGCAGTATGCAATAACACACTTCGATCCCCAGCAGGGTGTATGCGATGACGATACCACCCGTAACGGCGAACAGCCCGACTGCCCACCCGGCTACTTTACCCATAACAATCCCAACTGCACTTACTTTGATGACCTTGAAGAAACCCAGGGTAGTCCGGACGGTCAGCCCGAGGGCGGATTCACTGCCAACACCTGCCCGCCAGGATATTGGGACGAGAAGGGTGAGGAATGCACCTATGAGCAGCCCGAGTGCGAGCCCTATGAGTACTTTGACTATCAGCTTGGCTACTGTGTGCCCCTGCAGGACGATTGCTGCCCGATTGGATACGACTTCAGCCAGAACCTGAATCGCTGTGTCCCAGTGGAATTTGACGGCGGCAAGCACAAGCCAGGCGAACCCTGCCCAGAAGGTTATGAGGATGTGCAGGGACGCTGTCTGCTGATAGGCCGAACAGAAGGTCGCGGCTTATGCTGGCTAATTTCAGTCAATGCGCCCGAATGCATCGGCAGATGCAAGGTTGGCACTACATGGAACGAGCAAACCGGACGCTGCGAAAAACCAGTACAACCGGTTGATCAATGTGCAAATATAAATTGTGGCTCATATGGGCAAAAGAATTGTCCGTCAAATTGCTGTAGATGGGTCCCAGGGCCAACAGGAGGAGCTGGTTCATGTGTACCTAAATAATTAGTTTCTTCTCTACAGTTTAAACAGAACAGAGGTGCGTTTTTCTCACCTCTGTTTTTATTTCAGCTAACCTTGATTATTTTATACTCCTGCCTGCCCAACCCAATGTTTTCGGCATGCTTGAGGGTATTTTGCCAGCGCACACTGGGGTGAATGTGGCGGAACTTATCCTCTCCCGGCAGGTATTTGCCCTTGTTTGTCATGCGGCTATTTGCGATCGCCGGCGCCTGGTTGACAAGGTCCACGCAAGCGCGGTCGAGCGCAACCGGGTCAGATGAAGCCGCAATGCCAATATCCGCCACGATGGGTTGGTCATTGATACTCCAACAGTCGCAGTCTGGGGAAACGTCCATCACAAAGTTGATGTGAAAATTATCTTTTCCCTTTATAGCAGCGTAAGCATATTCAGCTATCTTTTCGCCCAGAGTTTCTGCAGCTTCATCCCACACTACCTGTGCCGCACCATAGTGGCAGCTGGCAACGCACTGCCCGCAGCCGATACATCTGCTGTAATCAATTTGCGCTTTATGCCTTTTATTGTAGGCAATGGCGCCTTCAGGACAATTGCGGATGCACATCCCGCAGGCAACGCAATGCTCCTCTACCATCTTCGGCTTGGATGCCGAATGCATTTCCAGCTTGCCTTTGCGCGAGCCGCTGCCCATGCCAAGATTCTTAATCGCTCCCCCAAAACCGGTTTGCTCATGCCCTTTAAAGTGGTTAATGCTGATAAGGGCATCCGCTTGAGCGATTGCTGAACCAATCTTAGCTTTTTTAACATGCTGCCTATTAATCGATATCTCAACCGCATCCGTACCGGTTAAGCCATCGGCAATGACCACATCACAGCCCACCGCGATACGGTTGAAGCCATTTTGCATGGCTGCCTGCAGGTGGTCGACCGCGTTAGCGCGCTTGCCGTAATAAAGCGTATTGCAGTCGGTCAGGAAGGGCTTTCCGCCCATTTGCTTAATCTTCCTGACAATTACGGCGGCATAATTGGGGCGAATATAAGCCATGTTGCCCGGCTCGCCGAAGTGGATCTTCAGCGCAACCAGTTTATCCTTCAAGTCTAGTTTTTCCAGCTCCGCCTGAACCAGCAATTTTTCCAGTTTCTTAAGCATGCCGCTGCCAGGTTGGGTGCGCATATCGGTGAAATATACTTTAGATGCCATATTACCGCCGCCTTGATTATGATTTTTCATAAAACTCCAAACTAAACCACTAATTACTTACTAATAAATGAGAAAGCACTTTCGCCAATTGCTCAGGTTGTTCCATCATTAGCATATGCCCTACTCCCTGCACCGTTGCCAGCCAGGGGCGTTTCATTTTCTGTTCCATTTCCTTTGCGCGCTTAAGCGGTATAAGGACATCCTGCGCACCAGTGATGATCACAGCCGGCACATCCAAAGACGAAAGCACATCCAGTGAATCTCTCCGAGCTGCCATTCCTTGTAAAGTGCCGATCACGCCCTGCGTGCTGGCGCAGGCAATTAATGCGCGCACCTTTTCCTGCACCCCATCATTTTGTGTAAGTTTCTGCGATATGCCAGCTAAAGCGGTAGCCACGCCTTGCTCTTTGACTACCTCGATTGCCTGCATACGCGCCATTTTTTTCTCCTCAGAATCTGCGAAGGCATGCGAAGCAATTAGGGCAAGACCCATAAATCGTTCTGGATATGCTCGTGCAAAAGCCAATGCGACATAGCCGCCCATAGAGTGCCCGCCCAGCACAGCTTTTTCGACGCAAAGCTTGTCCATCAATGCCACAACATCTCCCGCCATTTCCTGCATAGTATAGACACCATCCGGTGCGGGCGATTTGCCATGTCCACGCAGGTCAGGCAGGATCAATTGTGCACGATCTTCCAGAAAAGGTACTAGCGGTAGCCAGATGGTGTGATCGAGGGGGTAGCCATGCAGCAGGATGAGCGGCATGCCTGTCCCATAGTTCTCGTAATACAGCTCAATAGCGCTCATCTCACTTCTTTCCTTACTGATCAGCTTTAATCGCAGACATTATCAAGCGGTCTGCTTCCTTTTGGTTTCCAACTATGCCAGTTGCCTGTGCTTCACGCAGTTTTTCAAGGATTGCACCCAGAGTTGCGCCAGGTAAAAGACCAAACTTGCTTTGTAAATCATTACCATTGTAGATTAAATCGGGGGAAATCCACTCACGCTGCTTATTGAACCAGGCATCTAACAGCAAATCACAGCGATCCAGCGCCTTTCCCCAGCGCTCTTGTGTTAATGTCTCCCCATATGTTGCCAGTACATCTGCCAGGGAAAGTAAGCATACCCAAATACCAGAAGCGCCGGCAGCGCGGTAAAACCGGAAAACAGCTTTACGTGTTTCAACCTTTTCACTTTCCAATGGAATTGAGCGAACGAGCATGTGATTTCCAACCACGCTTTTCAGCCAGCGCAGCTCTTTATTCGCCAGTGCCAGTTCCTGTCCTCTTTTTACAGCCAAGTCTGCACTGATACGGCCATGATCGACAAAGTAGATTCTGCCATCGATCATTTTTTTTTGTGCGTGTAGTTTACCGACATCATGGTAAAGCGCAGCCATCAAAAATAATCCGCGTATTGATCGCTGTGACACAAATCCCTGCTTAAATAATTCCTGTATCTGTAATTGAAATGTCTTTAAACACTTAAAAGCTGTTTGCAGTGCAGGCGGACAGTTTAAATCCACTGCTCCTTTTTCAAAATAAGAGCACATATCTTCACAATATTCGAGAACCTTTATTGTATGTTCCCAGCCATTCATCACATGCGGTGGGGGTTGATGAAAATTAACCAGCTCTACCAGCTCCGGTATGATAAACGGGAGCATGCCAAAAGCATCCATCATTTGGACAGCGCCGGTGACACTGTTTCCTTCCAGAATTCGGAATATCTCATCCCTCTTGCGTTCACTGGAAACATCCGGAAGAGAGGCAACATTCTTTGCCAATGCCTTTTGTGTATCCTTATGGATCTCCAGACCAAGATTAATGGAAAAGCGGATCGCACGCAACACGCGAACGGGATCAACTGCAAAGGATTCAGCAGTACAGGTTTGCAGGTTCTTTTCTCTCAGATCCTTTTCAGCTCCAAAAGGGTCGATAAGTTCTCCCGGTTTCGCAAGATCAACCGCCATAGCATTGATGGTGAAATCACGTGCCTGTAGATCATCCAGGATATTCCCTCTACTAAGTGGAGTAAAGTCCAGGATATATAAAACGCCTTCTTCATTGGTGAAAAGCACTCTGCCATACTCTCTTTCATCATCAAGTACGAAAAAGGCACCCTTCAAGATATTTGCGGTATTACGCGCCATCTTGATGGTATCTCCTTTGACGATAAAATCGAAGTCGTGGCTGGCTTTATACAAAAGAGCGTCCCTAATCGCTCCACCTACCAGGTAAATCTTTTCAACTAACGGTGAAATATTCTTAAGAGCCCTTTGGAGCTCATGCGGAAAGTAAACAGATATTTGCATAAAAGGGTCTATTTGACTTGGTATTTATCCAGATCTACAACTCCAATAAAGGGCAGATTGCGAAAATATTCATCCAAGTCCAAACCATAGCCAAACACAAATTTATTTGGGATAATAAAACCACTGTAGCGTATTGGTACCTCTACTTCCCGCCTTTCCGCTTTATCCAGCAAGGTGCAAACCTGCAAACTGGCTGGTTTACGAGTGGAAAGCAGTTCCAGAACAGAGGCAATGGTGTTTCCACTATCAATGATGTCTTCAACAATGAGCACATCACGACTGCGGATATCCGCAGTGAGGTCCAAAGTGATGCGTACATGGCCGTCTGATTGCCGATTTCCTACTCCATAAGAGGAGATCGCCATAAAGTCAACAGCATGAGGAACAGTGATATGGCGCATAAGGTCAGTAAGAAAAAGAACACCGCCGCGTAAAATACAGATCAATAAAAGCCTCTGGGCATCAGCATAATCACGGCTGATTTCCACACCCAACTCCGCAATGCGTTTCTGCAGTTCTTCCGCGCTGATCAAAACCTCTTTGAGGTATTTCCTGTAATCTTGCATACTATCCATTTCTGGGAACTTCATGGTGCTGGCGGCAGCGCGCTTCATACATCTCAGCTGCACCTACGATCACTACCGGGTCGTCAAAAAGCGCTGGCTTGCCATTTACCAAACGCTGTGTGCGGCTGGCTGGTTCACCACAAACCATGCAAATCGCATGAAGTTTATCTACCTTTTCAGCCCTAGCGATTATTGTCGGTACACAGCCAAATGGCTCTCCACGGAAATCCATATCCAGTCCGGTTACAATAACGCGGATACCACTATTTGCCATAGTTTCAATTGCATCGACAATGCCATCGTCGAAGAACTGCGCTTCATCAACTCCAACTACTGATGTGTCTTTTTTTATATGCTTGAGGAGGTTCTGCGAATCCTTCACTGGTATGGCTTCAAAATTAATACCGGCATGTGAAGTGACCTTCTCATCATTAAAGCGCATATCAATGGTTGGTTTGAAAACCTGTACATTCTTTTTAGCAATGACTGCTCTGCGCAATCGGCGGATCATCTCCTCGGTTTTTCCACTAAACATTGAACCACAGATTACCTCAACCGACCCCGTTTTTCGATTCATCCTCCACCTCACTATTAGGAATAATTACCCGAATTTTACACCAAGTAATAATTTGGTACTTTCATTTCCTCCAATTAATTGGAATACAAAAAAGGCAGATGCAAGTTGCAACTGCCTTTTCAATTCCGAAAATAACAATCAGACAGAAATCTCTTCTGCCGCAGCTGGTATTTTGTAACCGTACTGGCGCAGTTTTTTCTTGATGTCAATCAGGGTCTTACGGCCAACACTGGGTATCTCCAGAACGGCCACCTCGCCGCCTTTAAGTTTCTTAAGTATATGACCGACATTGGTTATACCTGCCTCCGCCAAAGCATCTGTGGCTCGTTTGCCAAGCTCCAAATCAGTAATAGGTCTCTTCGGTGAAATGCGTGTAGCTTTACGCTCCTTCTTCTCATCAACGTAATCCTGACGCGCCTGCAGCTTCTTGTAGAAACGATCAACTTGCCCCTCAATGTCAATCAAACGCTGCTGTTCACCTGTATAGAACGGGTGGCACTTTGAGCAAACCTCAGTACGAATCTCTTTCTGAGTTGAACCGGTTGTCCAGGTGTTGCCGCAGGCACAAATCACCTTTGCATCCGGATAAAATTTAGGGTGAATATCTTTCTTCATAATAAATCCTCATTCTAAAGTACTGTAAGAAACCTAAACCACCAGCGTCACGCTCACCTTTTTTTGACCGCTTGGCAAACGTGAATAAACCACAATACCCTCAACTTTCGCAAATAATGTATGGTCTCTTCCCATGCCTACATTCGCACCAGGTTTAATTTTTGTTCCTCGCTGACGCACCAATATATTCCCTGAACGCACCTGTTCACCGGCGTATTTCTTTACGCCCAGGCGTTTAGAATTGCTGTCCCTACCGTTGCGGTTTGAGCCACCACCACCTGTTTTATGTGCCATAATTCACTTCCTTTACTACTACTTGTTAGTTGTTTTTTCTGAACCAGTGCCTTTGCGAGGTTTTGTAGAAGTTGGTTTCTTGGCAGCTGAAGTTTTTGCACTGGAAGTTCTTTTCACTGTAGAAGGTTTTGTTGACCCGATAGTTCTTGAAGCTTTCAATTTTTCACCAGATGCTTTCTTCCCTGTCGATGAAGGTTTCGCAGGTTTACCCATCTTCGCTACCGCAGTTTTTTTCGTAACTGGCTTCCTCGCAGCAATTGCTTTTTTCATTACAGTTTTTTTCTTTGCTATCACTGCAGCTTTTGGCTTTGCTGTGGTCTTTTTTACTACCGCAGCTTTTTTCTTTTGCGTGTCTTTTTTTGCTGATGTTTGAGCTTTCTTGACTTCACCTTTCTTCAGCTCTGCTTTTGCTTTTCCAGGAAAAGCAATAGTATCAATAATTAATCTTGTATATACCTGCCGGTGTCCAGTTTTCACACGATAGCGCTGCTTGGGCCGGTATTTAAAAACAATGATCTTTTTCCCTTTGAAGTGTGAGGTTACGGTCGCGTCAACTGATACTCCTTTCAGATAAGGAGTACCCACTTCCGTTTTTTCATCACTCACAAGCAAGAGGACTTTGTCAAATTTGACCTTTTTGCTGATTTCAAGTGGTAACCGATCAACATCAACGTACTGACCTTCTGTAGTTTTTACTTGTTTACCACCGCTTTCAACAATAGCATACAACATTCTTATTCTCCAATCTTCACTTCGCCGCTAACCCTGCGCTTTTCCAACGCCCGGTAGCGGGAAAGTTGGGGATACATCATTTTACCCCAGCAACCTACCTGCTGGGGTAAGCGAGAAACATTATAAAGCGAGTTTATCAATGTGTCAACAGTGGTTTTTTTAATTTTCGCACCTCCCCTTCCCGCACAGTAATCCCTTTTTCATCCATGTGTTCCAGGAAAGCCAAGGCGTAACGGCGGCTAGTGTGATATTTATCCCGGAACTCCGCTAATGAGATTGTCTCCTGGCTTTTTAAATGTGCGATTAAACCCTGGACCATCTCTTCATATTCTCTCTTGCGTAATATTATCTCATTGGAAACTGGCATAAACTTACCAAGATCGATTAATGCTAAATAAATATCTTCCCCAACAATCTCGCGACACTCTCCTTGTGTGGGCGGTGCATAAGGTTGTTGATCAAATTTCGTGTTCAATGCTTCGATATCTTTTAACTGTTCAGTTGAAAAAACAATATCATGTTGAGAGCTATAAACCATATCCTCGCTCTCTTTAATTCTATCCTCATAGAGTAAATGATTCATCAGAGCCCGGAAAACGCGTGGTGTCATCTTTAAGCGATTTCGCAAATCAGTGGTTCTTATTCCTTGCCGTAAAGGATGACGCTCATGAAAAGCGTTTACTTCCTTCATTAACCTGCCTGAATTTTTCTGCAGTGAGGATTGAGTAGTAATTAGGATTGGACTCCTTGTGGTGATCAAACCCATTTCAAGCAGAATTACTTGTTGTTCCTTTATTAAAGTGTCTAATATGCCTAAGAATTCTTTCGGTGAAACAGCCAATTTTACATAACAATCCTTGATTTCTATGGTTCCAGCACTATTTATATTTTCCAGAAGAATATCTTCCAATGATCCACTTGCCAGCAAACACAGATGGTTTATGATCACTTCAGAAAATCGCTTATACCTTTTTACAGGATGCGAATCAAGCACAACACCACCTCCTAAAGTTTCAGCAGGAGATGGCCTGCGTATGATGAAACGATCGCCTCGCACTGCAATCGCCGTATCACTAAACTCAATCTGTACCAAGCAATCATCACCTGGCACAATTAGTTCTTTACCTATGACGCGAACACGACCAATATATTCCGCAGCGCCAATAAAAATTTTTAACCTATCGTTGTGCTTCACACCTGAATAAGCATCCGGTAGCACCCATAACTTTGCATCAAATCTTGAAGTTATGTGAAAATAATCCGGATAGGTTAAAATATCTCCCCTTTTTAGCTGATTAACTTCCACACCTGAAATATTCACGGCTGTTCTGCTGCCAGGTATTGCAACTTCTTCCTTTTGCTTATGTGTTTGAAGTCCACGAATACGGCCCCTCACTCCTGATGGCAGAATCTGAACCTCCTCACCAACTTTTAGTTTCCCGTCCAGTAAAGTGCCAGTGACAACCGTGCCAAATCCTTTAATTGTGAAAACACGATCAATAGGTAAACGCGGCCGATCCAAGTCTCTATGAGGAGCTACCAATTGGAGGCATTTTTCCAGAGCATGCTTTAGTCTATTTAAGCCCTCGCCATTTACAGCAGATACTCTTATGATCGGCGCCTGTGATAACCCTGTTTCGCCTAACAACTTATAGATATCAGATTCTACAAGTTCCAGCCATTCAGGTTCTTTGATTAAATCCACTTTGGTCAGAGCCACTATCCCGCTCTTTACATTTAACAGATCCATTATTGCTAGGTGCTCTTTTGTTTGCGGCATTACACCCTCTCCTGCATCAACGACAAAGAGAACTGCATCAATACCCCCCACGCCTGCCAGCATATTCTCAATAAAATCACGGTGGCCTGGCACATCAACTATGCCCACTTCTTCTCCATTGGGCAACTTCAGCCAAGCAAAACCCAGATCAATGGTCATTTCCCGTTCCTGCTCTTCTTTAAGCCGATCAGGGTTAATGCCAGTAAGAGCTTTTACTAAAGTGGATTTCCCGTGGTCAACATGCCCCGCTGTTCCAATCACATACATTGCAATTCCAAATAGATTTCCGTATTATTGACCTCTTTAAGACTGGGATATAGTTTACTTGATATCTCGGACTTCCCCAAAAGCTCCCATCCATTTATCAACCATTTTCATCAAGTTTTGCATGCCTTTTCGCATCTCGCTGCTCATAAGCCGGATTATTTCCTGCAGCTCCTTGGTATTATCCTCTACGTCTATCAAACGGTTCTTTAAATCTTTAAACTGTTTTCCAAGACCTTCCTGCTTCTCTCCAAAAATCAAGGAATAATTAGCCCGCTGTTTCTCAGCATCCGAATTGAAAGTAGCCCAATCCTTGTTGAACCGTTCTTCAAACAGGCGATATAATTCCGTCAGTTCATTCGTGCGTCGTTCAAATTTTTCGGTGATTTCTTCAAACTGCCTTTGCGCTTTAATAAGATCTTTTTGCTTACCCATTAACAACGAAACCTTCTGGATGCCATCCTCTAACTGCTGCTGCCAAGATTGCCAAGTTTTATTATGATCATATTGCAAAACAGTTTGTTGCTCCATAAAAGACATCTGCGCTTTACTCCTATCGGATTCAGTTGCGTATAATTCATTGATTTGGTTGTCATTCTTGCGCATATCCCCAAGAAGGACCTCTAATTTGTTACTAACCTCCTCCTGCCTCCTGTTGACAGCTTCAAGTTCAACTTGTATATTGTTCAAACTTTTTGTATAACGCTGCCAATCCATTACTGTCATTCCTGCTTCTTTTCTCAATTCCTTATCTGCCTGTAACTTCTCATCGATGTTTCTTTCAATTTCTTCCACTTTATTAACGAGACGAGAATCTTCTTGCATAAAAGCAGTTATGCGCTTATTGAGTTCAAGAGATATTTTTTCATCGAGTTTTGTCAAAACTTGCCTTAATAATTTCAGATCATCCTGCTGAATTTTGTCTTTTCGCTTTTGTTGCGACTTACTTTGCTTCACAACATCTTCTATCTTCTCATTGAAATCCTTTCGAATTTGAGCTAAAGCAGAGTCGAACCCACCCACACCTGCCACAATTTTGTTTAAGCGCTCGACCTCTTTTTGTAAATTTTTTTCTACATCTATATAGTTATCAATTTTTTCTCCTGAAGATGAGATTTTTTGAAACAATCTTTCTGTGGTTTTCTTCAGACTGCTAATCTCGTCATCGAGCGTTTCAATCTTATTAAGCAAATCTTCAAGATCCATTTCATTTTCCTTTGGACTTATTGATGGGAATTCGATTATATCATTGCCAACAAAGGAGATAATTACAGTAGAAATTTTAAACCTTTGAAAATATACTTCATTCCATAAAGGAAATTGGGGGTAAGGAAACCAAGGATAATAACCAAGCAAATGAAAAAAGCTAATGTGATCTTTTCAAAGATGTGTTCCCTACCCTCAATAACAGACTGCGTGGAGCTCAAGAAGCGGAATGACAATCGGAAACTTGTTAAGGTAAGGAAAAAAGTACCTAACAAGGTAATTGAAGCTAGATCAACCGAATAATTTGATAGAGCATCTAGCATCAATGTGTTCGCTAGATAATTCGGGGATAATGGTAAGCCAGAAATAGTAAAAATCCCACTTAAAAAAGCAGCTACAGTAAAGGGGAAATGATCAGCCAATCCAGTTATCTCAGCGAGGCGTAAAGATTTATGGCGAGTCAATAATAATTGCATTGACCAGCTTATTAAGAGTATCCCCAGAAAATTGGGCAGAACTCTGGCGGCATATGCATAGATTCCATTATCAGGTATGCATCCTATATTGATTAATGAACTTCCAGATGCATAAATCAATGCATAAGCAAATATACGTTCAAGGTTTTTCTGAAACAGAGACCAAAAACCAGCAAAAACAATCATCAATACACCCAAATAACGCAGTGCCGGATAGACTACGATAAATTCCCGCAACCATGTAAATCTATTAAGAAATTCCAATAACATGATTATTCCAACAAATGAAAGGTACGACAACACGAACCCCACTGAGTAAGGTCTGACATTTTCAATTAACATTGGAATCCAGGTATGCAAGGGAAAGATAGCCAGCCAAAAAGCAAAACCCAAACCCAATAAAGCAACTGCCTGAATCAACTGCAATTCACTAACTGGTGCAATCTCGCCACCTGCGAGGAACCATCCGGACAGAAGGATAAAAATCATACCTAGTGTTTGAAAAATTAAAAAACGGAAAATACCACGATTCGATACGCTTCCAGGTCGAATCAGTAAAGGTATACAAACCAACACTGCTACTTCAATCAGCAAGGCAGCATACAAAAATGGATCCACACTAGCTGCTGCAATAAGCAAGGCAAGAAAAGCCATACCTAATGAGGGAAAATATTTACTGGTTTCATTTATAAGTGACCCAGCAAACCAAATTGCACCAAACCCATAAATGAGAACTAATAGAAGGTTATCCTCCTGAGGAAGGAAAAATTGTCTGCCTAATACTTCTAATTCTGGCTCAATTTTTAATAGGAAAAGACCTTCTCCATTCTGTATTCCATTAGGTATTAGAAGTGCTATTAAGCACAGTATTAACGAGGAAAAAGCTGCAATGACAGCGACTATACGTGTATTCTTTCCGAAAATTATCAATAAAAGAGAAATCATGATCGGAAAAACTATCCAAATCAGGGGTGCACTCATAGCATTTCTCCAGAAGTAGCCTGAGCAGCAAGGATTGAACCAATTGTTGCAATTGACAAATGAATAGCAGCAAGAAAACCCGTAACTAGAGCAGAACCTTCCAAAGCTGCATAAACCACCTCAAACCCGGATAATAATGTGAGCAAACCGATAATGATTTTGATTGGCTCACTGGACATGCCAGTCTGCAATAATCCAATACAAAAGAATATCAATCCAATCAGGATAAAGCTATCCGGAATAGGTAGCCACAACTTGATTTGTGGGGAGAGGGTAAAAATAAAAGTGCATATTAATAATGATGAGAATAAGCGAAAAATTATTTCCGATCTGCCTCTCTCTTGACTAATGCTATCTGGGGAATTCATACTTCCAATCACTGCTACCGCCATCCATCCTGATACTAGCAATACTGCGGATAATGGTAAAGGCCATACCTGGATTATTGTCACAAAAACTACCAGATATTGAACAGCCAGGCTCGCCAAGCTCAAACGCAAGTTAGAACTTATAAGCACATAAGAAGGAACAATTATGGCAATTGCGATTAATAAATAGACAAAAACATTGATAAGCATTATGTCGTCCCGACCGTCTGAAAGATTGAAATAAGCAGAACAAGAATTAATATACTCCAGAGGATTCCACCTTCTCCCTCCAAAAGGGAATTAATACCACTGGTAACATTTCGTAATATCCTGAAAATTCCCAAACTAATTACAGTCAACCAATCAAGTTGCAGAAAATTAGTAATAAAAAGTAAAGCAGAAATTTTACTATTCGTTTTTTCTTTGGGGTAGATCTCCTTTACATTTTTCCAATAAAGAAAATATAAGAAAAGCGCAAATATAAAGGGAATGAGACTTACCCACCAAATTCCTTGCAGTACTAATTGGTCTAAATAATTCCTCATCACAATCACAGCTGCAGATACTATTAAGAGAAGAAGCCCAATTAAATATATAGTTTTATGCAATGGCTCAAAGGTTTTTATTGAAACCTTCAAGACTGCACTTTTTCTCAAAAAACCAAGAATTGCAAATACGTAAGGGATAAAAATAATACTCGTGGTAATTAAACTATGTTCAGAAATTAGCAAATAATTGAAAACGAAAAATGGGAAACTAAAAGGTAATCCTGAAATCAGGACCAAACTAATTATTAATAAGAAAGGAATTTTTAATTCTTTAAAGCTGTAGAGAGATAAAAAACCAGCATTAAACATAAACAACAATGAAAAGATAGGGAAAACATCAGAATACCCAAGAAAATGAGAAATTAATGCCAAGCTTATAAAGAACAATGGTTGAACTGATATTCCTTCTGACAAATCCTTTTGTTTAGCCCAAACATAGCCAGAAAAGATGATAAGAATAAAAAGTATAAATAAAAGAACAAAGAAACCCATTCCTTCCAAAGTGATTTCGTTGGCAAATGACAAAAATCCTAATCCATAAGAAAATTGTATCGCCCGTAAAAAGAATTCTTCTGCTAAATTTAGGCCACTATCTGTATTTTTAGAAGAAACAATGGGCAAGACTGATGACCTGAAAACGACAATAAACACCAGCAATAATTCCTTGTGGTTGAGGAGAGGGTTTAAAGGTAATGTCTGAACGCCAAGGTCAAACCAGATCGCCAGAAACGTCGAAATCAAGCGTAAGAGGTATTGAAGTATATTCCTTCGGTGCTCAAACAGTCTCCTGTTTTTTCTTAACCGATAAACAATCTCCAAGATATCAGATAGCGTCCAGAAAATTATTAGGCTGATGATGTTCTGTGCCGAGAACGAAAATACAGTAGGCATGAAAATGAGAATTATGCTGATCCAGCTGAATGGATCTCTTTCCTTATCTAATCGTATAACTGCGGTCAACAAATAAGAGAGTATCCAGGTCAAAAAGCTGAATACCATTGCCCACGAAGTTTTATCCAGTCTGAAAGCAAGGATTGTTTTTTGTAAAGGAGCTACAAGCGATTGACCTGAAATAATCGGTTGAAAGGAGGATAATGGTATAAATAATAAGAACAACCAAGGAATAGCTATGAAGGAAGTTATTATCAGCCACACATAGGCCAATCGTACTCCACGTAAATGCATAATTATTCCCCCTATCATACCTATTAGCATAATAAATTCAATTACAGCAAACAACATCGATAATATATTTCTTAGAGAACCATCGGTTCAGCACAAAACACAAACTTCCCCATTCCACGTCTACCAAACCATTTTCGACCATCAACAATTAATTTTCCGCGTAAAAAAACTTTTTCTACAAACCCCTTCAATTTCCATCCCTCGAATAAATTATAGTCAGTACAATGCTGGGCTATTTCCACTCCATACTTGATCACCTTCTCAGGATCCCATATCAAGATATCTGCATCTGAACCTGGTACTAAAGTTCCTTTCTGGGGATACAATCCAAATATCTTCGCTGGATTGGTACTGTTCAACTGTACAAATTGGTTTGGAGTAATACGTTTTTTACCCACTCCATAGGTCCATATTATCGGTAGGCGATCCCCAACTCCGGGCAACCCGTTGGGGATCTTTGTGAAGTCGCCCTTTCCTAATTCCTTTCCCGGGATAGCAATCTTTTCGCCCTCGTATTCAATCGGCTTCGTACCATCATAAAAAAATGGACAGTGATCTGTACTAATAACTTGTAATGTACCATCCGCAAGAGCCTGCCAAATTCCCTCATTATCCTCAGGAGAACGCATGGGTGGAGAACAAATCCATTTTGCTCCATCCTTTCTCAGTAAGTGTTTCTTATTGAAAAATAGATATTGAGGGCATGTTTCACCCATAACCGGCAAATTCATCTGCCGCGTGCGTCGGACCTCGCCAACTCCTCCAGTCGTATTCATATGCACAATATACAGCGGCGCGTCTGCTTGCTTTGCAAGCATAATTGCTCGGAATACCGCTTCTATTGCACTCTCTGCAGGGCGTGTGAGTGCATGCCATTCCGGGCTAAGATGCCCCCCTTCCAGAGCTTCTTTAACCAGGATTTCAATCACATCCCCATTCTCTGCATGCACCATTACTAAAAAGCCATGTGTGCGTGCTATACGTAGAACCTTGAATATTTCCCCATCAAGTAAACGGAGACGGTTATTGTAAGCAGTAAAGACCTTTAAACTAGTAATACCTTCATTAATTAGATCGGGTATTTCCTTCTCTACTCGCGAATCTAGGTGCGTAATATTCATATGAAAACTGAAGTCAATTGCAGCTTTCTCATCTGCTTTCTCATGCCATAATTCAACATTTTTCAATAATGGGCCTGTATCTTGCGGCACAAAATCTATTACAGTTGTTGTTCCCCCAAATGCAGCTGCTTTATGACCAGTATAATGGTCATCAGATGAAACTGTTCCAAACATTGGCAAGTCGAAATGCGTGTGTACATCAACCCCGCCAGGCATCACGTACTTACCCTTTGCATCAATAATTGTACTGTCAGTTGGCGCAGGAATATTCTTCCCAATAGCGGTTATTCTTTCCCCCTGAATGAGAATATCTGCCTTGAAAACCTCAGCTGCGGTAATTAATGTGCCAGATTTGATCAATACAGCCATCTTATGTTCCTCATAATGCAAAAATATTCCTTTTATTTAAATTAAATTGTTTGATACCATTCACTCTCTTCAGCCAATAATTGCAATTCGCTTAAATATTTCAGGATATCCGGATCTTCTATTTGCATTTCGGTAGAATACTCACCTTGCTTATACGCGCGCTCTCGAATGGTCCTCCACAGAATTTCTCGTTGGGCATTTCTGACTACCAAATCACTCATAGTTTTTGCCCTCAGCAATAAATCTCCCATTGTATAAATAAATGTTATTCTTTTCCACTTCCCGGCTCTAATCGATTTGGGCAAAGCGATTAGTGGCCCAATTTGAAGTTTATAATACTCTTCATGTGCCCTGGGATGATCAGGTTCATCTCTTAACAACTCCCCACGAGTTGTAAGTTCCACACCGCGTACAGCAGCAATATGCCTGATCTGCCAACGGTTGTTTATACCAAAAGAACCGGGCTGATAAAAAGCTAAAAAATCCACATGCACAATCTTTGGCGCATATCTTAGCGGGATTCGATACCAACCTAACACACGAGCAATCTCTAAATCGTGAGGAGATGGAATAATTGAAACAAGAACAAGGTCAGAGCTTGCCGGATATCCTTCCATCTCATTTGACATAAAAACTGCTCCACTCCCTCAATTTATACTACTGATATTATGGATAATGGATTTTTCAGAGCAAACCCACTTTTTCATTGAAATCGTTTATTAACACGTCAATATCCAAAATCTGCTCTTGAAAATCAGTCCAATAATTCGGATCGTACCATTGCGCCATTATCTCTTCATAGGTTTTTCCTTGCTGTTCGACCCAGGTAAAGTATTTAAGATTATGAACTCTGCGGCGATCAGTGTAGGTCAATTCTTGAAGATGTTCTACATTGATACCCTTCAGGTATTGCGCAAAGTGAGCTGCTGCATCCATTTCAGTATATTGCCCATATTCTGCATGCATTTCCTTCAACCGGCTCTGATAGAGCTCCATAGAGTCTGTCAAAATACTTAAAATGACATCATGTTCACCCATTTCGTAGTACTTTGCCATTTTGATGCACAAAATTATATTTGCTATGCCTGAAAAACCAACCAAGTGCAGTTGCGATGTAAGACTCTCTGGAATCCCTCTGCTTTCTAAATAGTGTTTTCCTGCTGGTTCATTAAATAATCGCGCAAGATTGACCACCGCATTGTCATCAACTGCCATGATCATATCTGTATTTTTAACGTTATGGATCCAGGGAACATGTTTGTCACCAATACCCTCTATGCGATGTGCTCCATACCCATTTTCCATGAGTGTAGGGCACTGTAGTGCTTCGCCTGCTACAATTTTGCTGGTGGGAAAAATTTGCTTGATGTAATCACCACAGCCAATTGTCCCTGACGATCCAGTAGTGAGTGCAACACCGCGATAAGTATCTTCCGAACCGAGCACTTGCTCAAGGACTTCCTCCATTGCATGACCAGTAATATCATAATGCCATAAGTAGTTACCAAACTCATCAAACTGATTGAATATGACAATATCTTCACCAGTGGCACGCAGTTCCCAGCATTTATCAAAGATCTCTTTCACGTTGGATTCAGTACCAGGAGTCGCAATAACATCCCCCGCAACAGTCTTCAACCAATCAAAACGCTCTTTGCTCATCCCTTCTGGTAAAATAGCGATCGATTCACAAGCTAATAAGGTGGCATTATATGCACCTCCACGGCAGTAATTCCCAGTAGATGGCCAAACTGCCTTTTGATTAATTGGATCAAACTGTCCGGATATTAAACGAGGTACCAAACAACCAAACGTCGCGCCTACTTTATGTGAGCCAGTAGGGAACCATTTTCCTACTAGAACAATAATACGCGCATCCACACCTGTCAGACTCTTTGGTAATTCTAAATAATTTATATTGCTAAATAAGCCGCCTTTTTCAACTGGCTCATTTTTCCATGTGATGCGGAATAGATTTCGTGGATTGATATCCCATAAGCCAATTTGTGCTAATTCTTTTTTAATTTTCTCTGGGATTAATTCAGGATTCTTCATCTGCGCAAAAGTCGGAATAATAATATTCCGTTCTCGTGCACGTTTTATTGTATTTTCCAATTGTTCATGTAAAATCTCTAGGTTAATTTTTGCCATGCCAATACTCCGATTTTTTTTATTCTTTAAGGGGATCCTCACTCAGGACATATAAAGGTCGCCCTTTTGCTTCATCGTAGATTCTGCCAACATATTCACCCAGAACGCCCAGGAATATCAACTGCACACCACCTAAAAAGAGAACAGCTACCAGCGTTGTTGCTTGACCGAAGAAAGCCTCCTGGTTTGAAAGGCGCAAAATAGCGACCATCGGTATCGCTAAAATACTTAACCCTGCACACAAAAAACCAAATATTGTAGCCAGTTGTAAAGGAAAATAAGAAAAGCTGGTTACTGCATTCAACGCTAACTTGAGCATTTTCTTGAAAGGATATTTTGTCTTGCCAGCAAAGCGTTCCTTACGATCATACTCAACGCCTATTTGCTTGAAACCCACCCAGGCGGACATGCCACGCAAGAATCGATGTCGTTCTCGCATCGTTCGCATTACGTCTACAACATGTAGATCTACCAAGCGGAAATCCCCGGTGTCTAAAGGAATATTTACATCAGTTATGCGATGGATAACGCGGTAAAAAAGTGATGCGGTAAAGACCTTGAACCAGCTTTCTCCTTCCCTTTTCCGCCGTACAGCGTATACAACTTGATTTCCTTCCTTCCACTTTTCAATTAATTCCAAAATTACTTCCGGTGGATCTTGCAAATCAGCGTCGATAATTACCACCGCATTCCCCACCGAGTAATCCATTCCAGCAGTTACCGCAATCTGGTGACCAAAATTACGGGCAAAAATGATCGCTCGGACATGCTTATCTTTTGCTGCCAACTTACGCATGAGATCTGTTGAGCCATCTGTTGAACCATCGTCTATTAGAAGAAGCTCCCAGCTCGCTCTGGTTGAGTTCATCACCTTTTTTACCTGTTGGTAGAACTCAGGCAAACTCTCAACCTCATTGAAAACTGGAGCAATGATAGAAAACATAATCTTGTTTGGTAACTTTTTATTGGTCATAATTTATTTCTTAATAATATATCCTTATTACTGGATAATTTTCTTTAAGGCCTTGAGATTTGGCTCTATTATAGGTGCCTTAGCAACAGCCTGCATCGCAGAGCGAATATCCTTCAAACCACTACCTGTTACAAGTGCCAGAACAGGATCATCCGACCCAATAATACCCTCTTTCCTTGCATTGACAACTCCAGCATAAGCAGCTGCCCCAGCTGGTTCTGCAAAAATACCCGATTTTCCCAAACCTCTTATTGCACCTAGGATTTCATTATCTGTGACCAGGATATAAGCTCCACCAGTTTCCCTAGCCGCGCGTAATGCTCGTACCCCATCACGCGGCAGATCGACCGAAATGCTATCCGCAAGTGTTTCCGAATGGACTGGTTCGATATCCTCAGTGCCAGCTATAAATGCATTTGAGATCGCGGCTGAACCCTTTGACTGGACTCCAAAAATACGGGGCATGGTCGCAAGCCAACCTAGTGCCTTTAAATCCTTAAAACCTTTATGTAATCCAGATATAATATTTCCATCTCCAACTGAAACAAATACACATAAATTTTTCTTTAACTCCTTTTTACTAATAAGTACCTGTTCCCAGATTTCGAAAGCGGCTGTTTTCTTCCCCTCAGCAGTAAAAGGATTATATCCTGTATTGCGGCAGTACCAGCCATACTCTTCCGAAGCTTTTACAGAGAGGTCAAATGCCTGGTCATAGCTTCCATTTACAAGAATGACCCTAGCACCATAAACTAAAAGCTGCGCAATCTTTGCCTGCGGAGCTGTGCGCGGCGCAAAAATTATTGCTTTTTGTCCCACAGCTGCAGCCATGCCCGCCAAAGCTGCTCCTGCATTCCCAGTAGAGGCAGTCACCACAAATTCAGCGCCAATCTCACGTGCACGTGCAACCACGACAGCGCTGGCACGGTCTTTAAAAGATGCCGTAGGATTTCTACTCTCATCTTTTATCCATAGCCGTTCAATTTCAAGCTCGGCTTGCAGCCGTTTAGTTGTAAATACCGGCGTCCAGCCCACCACCCTCAAAGGCGTCCCTTGTCCGCCTGGTTCACCAATTGGTAAGAGCGGCAGATATCTCCAGATAGAAGCTTCAGTGGAATTCAGAATTCTTTGCTTGCTATCACTTTTCCTGATTTCATTTACATCCAGAAGGACATCCAGATTACCCCCATCATGTGGACAGACATAAATATTTTCATCGGGTTGAAAGATTGCATTACATATAGAGCACTGATAACCATTATAGATTCCCATAATTTACCTTCCATACAACATCGATAATATGATCCTGCTATACTTCAAGAAAATCTAAAGAGAAATTTTCCTTTAAATCTTTTTGATTCTTATTTTTTAATTATGTAATTTCAATCTGGAACAATTTCGGTCCCTGTTTCTCCTTTTAGGGCACGTCCGATGTTCTCAGGATTTGTGACAATCGCCCGTTTTCCTCCAGCTTCCAGATACCAAATAATGGCTTGGATCTTGGGTGACATAGAACCCTTAGCGAAATGTTTACCTTCAGTAAGATATTTTTTAGCTTCAGAAAGAGTAACTCTATCCAGCCACTGCTGGTTAGGTTTGCCAAAATCTAGCGCAACTTTTTCTACCGCCGTTGAAATTACAAGCAGGTCTGCTTTGATCTCCCGCGCAAGCAAGCTGCTGGCATAGTCCTTATCAATCACAGCTGCTACACCCACATAACCAATCTCATTCTTCTTGACAACCGGAATACCCCCGCCACCCACCGTTATAACCACAATTCCGCTATCAATAAGGGTTTTCACAGATTTCAATTCCACGACTTCCTGCGGTAAAGGCGACGGAACGACCCTACGCCATCCACGTCCAGCATCCTCCACAATATTCCAATCCAATTCCTTGGCACGCTTATTCGCTTGTGCTTCTTCCATAAAGCCACCAATAGGTTTTGTCGGATTCTTGAAGGCTTGATCCTGCTCATCCACACGTACCTGTGTTACCACGGTGACTGCCTGCTTTTGAATTCCGCGCCGGCTAAGCTCATTTTGCAGAGTCTGCTGCAAGGCATAACCAATCGCCCCCTGACTGTCAGCGCCGCACACATCTAGAGGCAACTCATGCATACCTGCTGTACGATGGGCAATCTCTGAACGGCGAAGAATGAAACCAACCTGAGGCCCATTTCCATGGCCAATAGCCACATCCCAACCGCCTTCAATCATGTCGGCAATATGATAGGTAGTCTCTTTTGCCGCCTGGTATTGTTCTCCAATTGATACTTTTGTTTTATCTTTAATTAGAGAATTTCCACCAATCGCTACTACTGCAACTTTTTTCTCCATAGCTCCTATCCCATTGTTAATGACATCACTGCTTTTTGTACATGTAAGCGGTTTTCCGCCTCATCATATACTACCGACTGCTGGCCATCGATCACTGCATCCATGACTTCAATATTCCTATCCGCCGGCAACGGATGCATATAAATCGCATCTTCTTTCGCCAGCTTCATTCGGCGTTCATCAGTAATCCAATCACTGTATTGTTTCGTGATGTTTTCGCCCTCTTTCGGATCAGCGGTATGCACTAGTGGACCCCACGACTTGGCATAGATAATGTCAGCATCTTTGAAAGCTTTATCCATATCATGCACGATTTCAAAACTGGTTTTGTGTTTCTTTGCCAGGGATTGTGCTTGATCCATAATATCCGGCATTAAATTGAATTCAGGCGGATGTGCTAGTACTACATCCAAACCAAATCGTGGCATCTGTAAAATCAAGCTTTGCGGAACAGAGATGGGTTTGGAATAGGACTCCGCATATGCCCAGGAAACAACCATTTTCTTGCCACGCAGGTCTCTACCCTTTTTTTCAATTATGGTCATCAAATCCGCCAGACATTGGAAGGGATGAAAAATTTCACACTGCATGTTTAAAACAGGTACACGAGAAGAACTTGCCACATAATTAAGATAAGCATTCCCTACATCCCAATCACAATGCCGAATGGCAATCCCATCAAAGTATCGCCCAAATATTTCACCGATTTCCTTAGCTGTATCCCCATGTGAAATCTGCGTGGTTCTACTTTCAATAAATGCAGCGTGCCCTCCCAGCTGTGCCATTCCGGCTTCAAAAGAACCGCGTGTGCGGGTGCTGCTGAAAAAGAACAACATCGCCA
The DNA here is from genome assembly GCA_011176685.1 of Anaerolineae bacterium. Lineage (GTDB taxonomy): Bacteria > Chloroflexota > Anaerolineae > Anaerolineales > Anaerolineaceae > A373. Next base: position 37,105 of record DUED01000003.1, on the reverse strand, counting down.
GCACCTTATCACGCAGATAGGGATGTGGTTCGTTCAGAGCACGTTTACGCTTCAGGTTAAAAGCCACATCCAAAACAGTCTCGACTTCCTCTTTACTGAAATCGAGATCACCAATCAGATCACGCCCGTGAAGAAATGTTTTCATACACTACCTCCTTTTTTACGATCATACGGATGGCAATTCCTTCCATAAAGACAGATGCAAATGGGGAAATTCCACCCGTTAAATAATTATTCCATTGCTCCCAAGAGTAATGCCAGGATCGCCATGCGCATCACGACACCATTAAAAGCTTCTTCCCAATAGCGTGCGTGCTGAGTCTTATCCACATCCGGCGGTAGCTCATCCATGCGTGGAAGCGAATGGAGAATAATGGCCTCTCGCTTTGCTTTTTCCTTTAGAAGTTTTCGTGTAATCTTGGAATTGTCCGGGGTTAAATCGTGTTCTTTAGATGCTTCCTGACGAGCTTTTGTGTAATCAGGCTGCACAACCGGTTCCATATAAATCACATCAGCTTTATCTATCACGTCCGCTACATGGTCTGCTTCAAAAAAGCGAAGGTTATATTCTTTTTGTTCTTTTTTAAATTCCTTGGTAAGGGACATTTCCGGTGGAGAGACATAATACACTTCGGTATCGAATTTAGTCAGGGCATATGATATCGAGTGCATTGTACGCATGCGCATATCTACAATGCATAAAAAAGTTAATCCGTCAATAGTGCCCATTTCCTGTAAAATGGTGTAGAGATCCGTTAATACCTGTGTCGGATGCTCACCCCAACCATCCCCTGCATTGATAACAGGCACACTCGCCCATTTCGCCGCTTCCGCAGGTGCACCCTGTTGGAAATGCCGCATGACAATTGCATCCCCGTAATACTCCAGCATCTTAACGGTGTCTTTAATAGATTCCTGATACCAGTCACCGGCACGGGTCATTTTTACATCTGAAAACCCGGTCACATGCCCACCCTAACGGTGCATCGCAGCTTCATGCGCTAACCTCGTTCGTGTCCTGGGTTGATAGAAAGCAGTCACCAGAATCTTTTCACTAAGCAGATCCACACTTTATCTGCTGCGGACAATCTCTTCCATCTTTACTGACACTTCAAATAAACGGAAGAACTCTGGCCTTTCGAAATCTTTGAGAGAAAGTATGTCACGACCTAAAAAACTACGCATTTTTTACCTCCAATTCTTTTTTATCCAAATTATTTTAATTAGACATTCGTTTTTCCATTTTACCAACCTTCCTGACGATTGAAAACCGAAAATAACCCGGGAGAAAATAGCTCACAGAATGATCAATCACCCTGCCAGCATGATCATACAGATCGGCTTCAAACATTAATAAAGAATCACCTTTTCGGATTTGAAGCGACCGGGCAATTTTTTTGCTTGCATAAACAGATTGGATATTCGTGGTTGACTTTTCTAATTGTAGTGATCCGCGTTTCAAAAGCCAATCCAATACAGATCCACTGAAAGTACCATCAAGCTCCTGCTTTGCAAGAATATCCTGCGGTAGGATGTCAACCAGATACGCAACCGGCCGTCTTTCGGCAAGGATGACGCGGGAAACCATCGTTAATTCATCGCCCGTAGAGGTACCCATCAGTTCTGCCATGCTGTCTTTCGCTTCTATCAACGAAATTTCTAACTCACCCATTGTTACAACCAGACCAATCTTTCCCGCCAGGGTCTCGATGCTTTCCAGCACTTCTAAGCCCGTCTCGATAACCTTATCTTTTTTCACAACAAATGTGCCCTGCCCCTGCCTGCGGCAGATAATACCCTGGGCTTCAAACGTACGCATAGCTTCCCTTAGTGTTGAACGCGAAACGCGCAGAGTCTTTGCCAGTTTGGGCTCAGATGGTAATTTCTCACCTGCTTTTTTTCTGGAAATTAAATCTACTAATTCTATTTGTATTCGCTGAAAGGGACGCAATTCCTCTTTTTTATTCACAGCACTATCTCAACACACTAATTTCTCTAGATTGCCTATGGCTCCAATAACCTGGCGGCGGCTTTATTATGACGTTCAACCTGATGCTGAATGTCCAACGTTAGCAATTCACCCTTTTTTATTATAGTTCTACCATGCACTACACTGTAATCCACTTTCTGTGGCGAACAAAAAACCAAAGCCGCAACTGGGTCATGCAGCGCACCAGCATAATCCAAGCGCTTGAGGTTGATTGCAATGAAATCAGCGCATTTTCCAGCTTCTAAAGAGCCGATGTCATCGCGTCCCAGTACTGCCGCGCCACCTCTGGTTGCCAGCTCAAGAGTCTGGCGAGCGCTCATAATCAATATTGCTTCTGAGCCAGACTGTGAAGCACCCTCCATTCCAGCGCGGACGCGTGCTAAAAGCATTGCCCGGCGCGTTTCTTCCAACATATGAGAACTGTCATTGCTGGCAGAGCCATCCACCCCCAAACCAACTTTGACGCCATGTTGCAAGAACTTATGGATTGGGGCAATACCTGAAGCTAGCCGCATATTAGATGATGGGCAGTGCGCAACACCACATCCGGTTTCTGCGTACGCCTTGATTTCCTGATCATTGATATAGACAGAATGTGCAAACCAGACATCATTACCCACCCAGTCCAGTGACTGCATATATCCAAATGGACGATATCCAAACTTCTCCTGGCAAAATATCTGCTCGTCTTGTGTTTCTGCTAAATGCGTATGAAGTTGAACATCATACTGGCGCGCTAACGCGGCACTCTGGCGCATCAACTCACCCGTTACGCTGAAAGGTGAACATGGTGCTAAAACAATTCTCACCATAGCACCCGCTTTGGGGTCATGATATTTCTCAATCAAGCGCTGGCTGTCCTTTAAAATAGTATCCTCATCATCCACAACACTATCCGGCGGTAAACCACCCTTACTTTCCCCTAAACTCATTGAACCTCTAGACGCATGCAGACGCAAACCTAACTGCTGGGCTGCCTCAATCTCGTCATCCAACCTGGCACCATTCGGGAACAGATACAGATGATCCGAAGCAGTTGTGCATCCTGATAATGCTAACTCAGCAAGTGCTGTCTGGGTGGAAATGAAGATATCTTCGGGGGTCATACGCGCCCAGATAGGATAAAGCGTTTTTAACCAGTTGAACAGGTTGGCATCCTGGGCTGCTGGCACTACCCGTGTGAGTGTCTGGTAGAAATGATGGTGAGTATTAACCAGACCAGGAAGCACAATATGGTCTTTTAGATCAAAGATTTCATCTGCTGTTTGAGGTAACCTGGAAGTTAAATCGACCTTTTCGATGAAACCATCTCTGGCAAACAAGCCCCCATCTTCGACCTCTCGCCGCTGGTCATCCATGGTTACCAGCACATGCACGTTTTTCACTAAGAGAGTGGACATCCCACAACCCTTTCCAGGAGATAATGTTAATAACTTAATAATACCATTAATTGTCCGACAATTATTTAATAAAAAGCTGGTGAGGGTTTCTCCTCACCAGCTTCAGCTTTAAAAACCTTTTACTTAATTACCGTAATATCTGCTCGTCCAGGGATGGTGACTATAACGTGCAGTAAACCTAGGTTTAAAGGTTTGTGTTACTGGCAGACTGGATATGCACAATTACTTGATATATGGCACGATGCTTTACAAATCACGTCAGTTTTCTGGGGTAGTAGCACTATCCGGTGCACGCATTGTTAAGCTGCATTTACTGATTCGGTGAATGCGAATGAAAATACAAAACCAATTCTGTGAACTATCTTTTCCATAATCATTTTGATACCATCTTAGAAGAACAAGAAATACCGAGGAATATGTTCCATATAGTTCTTATACGACTCACCATATTGTTCCAGGCAAGCTTCCTCCTCCGCGAGGATTTTCTTATGAGCTCCAATTACACCAAGGATCGTGACTGCGAATGCTGGCCATGATCCTATTGCGATGCTTATCCCCAGGAAGGATACGGAGACGGCCAATTGCTGAGGGTGCCGTGAGATTCTATAGAGCCCACTTGTAACTGGCTGATCAACCGGAGTGTTTTTGAAATTATCAAGGGCAATTAAAAATCCAATCAACCCAAGGGAAAATATGGAAACCCCTATCACAAACACTACATCACCAATTTTCAGGGGGGTCAAACTCATGAAAACGAACCATAACAATACAAAGATCACTACAAATAAGCGGCGGAGTAGCGGATATTTTCTCTGACCTGATCGGTCATACAACCTCGTAATTGCATTTTTGGGGAAGAAAATCAACATAATTCCATAAGCCCCAAAGAAAAGGACAATCAATATCCATCCGTTGGACAATCCTATTTCTAGGTTTGGAAACAGTTCCATTGATTTTTCCTTTACGAAACCAAATTAATTCTCTTTGAATGCGGCCTAACCATTAATTATACGACCTTTGACTATACTGCAATTATTCCGTGTATTTACCTTAATTTGTATGCTGGATTCAAGTATAGAAATACCACAAAATACCTTGATTATTTATAACTCTTGGAAAACTTGCAATTTTATAAAAGTAATTTATTGTTGTAGCCATTTTTTAGTAACTTCCAGTTCGCCGTAATACGGAACTGCACGGGCAAGGATTACTGTTATTATCTCATTTGTTTGGGTAGCCTTTCCTATTTTAGTATCCAACACCTATGGAAACAATGGACCACCCATTCAAGTGGTGTCTATCACCGTCCATAAGGAGAAAAAATTTGTCTCGTAATAAGTTGATCAAAAATAGAAAGCGTAAAGACAGCATACTGCAGGCAATTATGTACTGGGGATTAATCAGCAAATTATCCCCAGAGCGGTCATCAAGATAGCTTTGGATCCAGGTCAGCAGCCATTGATAGATCAGATAAGAAAGATAAAAAAATAGTGGGTGATTTGAAAGAAGAGATGTATCAGTTTGGGAGTATTGTGGATAAACATCATCACAATCACTATAATGATGGTGGTTGATATTGAGCAGAACCCAAACAAGATACAGCCAATCATTTATGCAATATCCCAGCAGTTGATCTCTAACCAAGAATCAATAGGCATGACAGCCACCAGAATCGGGCCGATAATGACAGCCGCAGCCAGCAAACCCGCGGGAAGGATCAGAAGGCCTCCGACTATAGCGACTCCAATCGCGGCAACCAGTGATCCGGTGATAGCAGCCAATCCGATCGCGGCGCCGCCAATCTTCTTGAGCAGCTGCTTAAAAATTTATGGGTTTTCCTGGATTGCTGAAGCTTTTATTTGTAGTGGCGCTTTATGCACCATCACAAACCCCTGTGGGCGGATTCCCGCTTCATATAAGTTTTTAATGCGCTGAATGGCTTGATCCAGTAAAGAAGTGAAATCAATTGTGCATGGAACCAAGAGCCAATACTGAATTATCATAGGCTGATTCAACATGAGAGCCTTCCCAAGCACCTGCATTGGCAAGCGATTTTCCTTGCCAAGGGTCAAAAGCTGTTTAGTTTGTAGCCCCAGAACGGGTCCTACGGCCTTGCTATCGTAAAGCTGATAATCAGTATCATTAGATACTCTTTTTAGATTCTCTGCTAGGGTTGCAGGAAGATAATAAAAGTTGCCAAAGCTTTTCCCCACTCGAAACTAGATATTCAGGTGAGCGCAGATACCAACAAAAGCACCAGCCAATAAACTGCGTCAGACGGGTGAAAAAGCCAGATAATTGTGAACCCTGCTGGGACTGCGATAAGGGAAATCTTATTTTGGAAGAATTACTACCCACCGATCGAATTTGATGTTTTAATATGATGTGTTTTCTTGCATATTTTCTCCTTTTTTACTTAAACATCAAATTTATCTATAAACTGTGGAAAGAGAGCGTAAAACTCAACAGACTTTAAAACATCTGACAAATTTACACATTCATTAGATGCATGAGCTGTACGCTCATCTCCCGGGGCAAAACCTATAGTTGGTATGCCCTCAATTCCCGCCCAATATGTTGCATTGGTACTAAAATCCCATTTTCCGGTTGGGTTAGTTGGTAAACCAATAGCCACCCTGATAGCTTGGCCAGCTTTGACCAATGGATGTGTTTCATCCAAAGCCCAAGCCGGAAATTTTTTTTCGACTACTAATTGAAAACCTGTATATGAAGGCTCAGAATATGTCAGGATTTCCATTTTAATATCAGCATTTTTTTGCTGGTCGATGATTTTCTGAAGCTGCCTGAGAGCTTCAAACACCGATTCGCCGAATGTCAGTCGTCGGTCTATAAAAATTTTTGCGTGGTCTGGAACAGCATTAATGCTTGGGGTAGTCACTTTCATATCGGTTACAGTAATGCGGCCTTGCCCCAAGAAGGGGTCAGTAGCCAGTTTTGGTTCAAGTGACTGAATGCCCTGAATAACGGGTAGAATCTGATAAATGGCATTTTTTCCTAAAAAATTACTGGCTGCATGTGCGCTCTTCCCTTTAGAGGTTATTTCTAGTTCAACTCGACCTTTATGACCACGGTATATTGCCATATTAGTGGGCTCACCGACCAAAACAATGTCCGGTTTAATAGCTGGATCAATCTCACAAAAAACCCGAGGAGCAATACCGTCACACCACTCTTCCATATTACCAAAATAAAAGACGGTGGCATTTTCAATCAGTCCCATCTGTTTAGCATAAGCCAACCCGTAGACCATGCCAGGCGTGCTGCCCTTTTCATCACAAGTGCCGCGACCATAGAAATATCCATCTTTAATTGCACCCTGAAAGGGATCATGTGCCCAGTTTTGGATATTTCCAACACCAACAGTGTCAATATGCGAGTCATAGACTATCACCCGAGGACCGCTCCCAATTTTCCCAATGATATTACCCTGCACATCAAATCGCACAAACTCAAAACCAAGTCTTTCCATTTCAGTCCCAATTCGCTCACCTACCTGACGGATTTTGGAATCAACGCTGGGGATGGCGACAATTTCACGTAAAAACCGGATGATGGATGTTTCATCTTTAGAGACTTTTCGCCTAATATTATCCAACAAATCCTGACTAGCCATATTCATTTCCAATCTTATCTCCTTTCTTTACACCATTAAATTGAAACCTTTGTATATATTACTGTTATCGCAGACTTATTAAATATTTTATAAAACTAAACCACCTGACAAAAAACATAAACATTAGTGGTCTATCACCCAATCATCAACTATCATCAAGTCAGCATCAAAAACTATCAGTCCCTCACCGTACTTGATAAGCAGATCCGTTTTTTATTTCCAGTCTAAGTTTCATTTATTATAGGTCTTAGATTCAACTCATAAGTGCAACTTTCTGGGATAAAAAGGTGAATTTTAATAAGTTGGTCAAAAACCAATTAATTCTCAATGAAGCCAACCTGCCCCATGGATAATGATAGATAAAAAAGCTACTTTTCAGCCAACTCCGCTGCATGCAGGGTATTGCGCAATAACATAGCGATCGTCATCGGTCCTACCCCACCCGGCACAGGCGTGATGGCAGAGGCAACTTCTTTTACTTCTTCAAATGCCACATCACCCACTAAACGATAGCCCCTCTCGCGAGTTGCATCTTCAACCCGGTTGACACCTACATCAATCACCACCGCGCCTGGTTTGACCCATTTGGCACGCACCATCTCGGGTCTACCAATTGCTGCCACCAAAATATCCGCCTGTTTAGCCACACTTGGCAAATCACTTGTGCGGGAATGGCATATCGTCACCGTTGCATTTTCACGAACGAGCAATAGAGCAACAGGCATTCCCACAATGTTAGAGCGTCCGATCACAACTGCCTGCCTGCCTTCCAGGGATGGTAGAACCTGTTTCAAAAGGTAAATAATGCCAGTAGGTGTACAGGGTGTAAAGAGCGGTTCGCGGCCCTTTTGCGCCAAACGGCCAATGTTCAGCGGATGAAAACCATCCACATCTTTATAAATAGATACTGTATTAAGCACCGCTTCATCATCCAAGTTGTCGGGAAGTGGTAACTGCACCAGGATGCCGTGAACGGCTGCATTATTATTCAATTCCTTTACTAGCCCGATTAATTTCTCCTGCGGAACGTCCGCCGCTAATTCATGGCTGAAGGATTGTATGCCTGCCTTTTGGCATGCACGATGCTTGGAGCGTACATATACCTGTGAAGCAGGGTCCTGCCCAACCAGGACTGTAGCGAGACCCGGGCAAGGTTTACCTTCTTCACGACGTTGTTTGACCTGCTCCGCAACTTGTTGTTTTATCTGTTGTGCAATAGCTTTCCCATCAATAATCTGCGCCGTCATTTTCGCTCCTTACATGTTGTCAGTGTGGATTATATCGCACCGCGATTCAGGTGATAGGAATAGCGGCTGTTTAGCGAGTGCTTTCTTAAGCTATAATTTGCGCGCAGGAGTAAAAGCAACTTATGAGCAATATTTGTGTTATTGGAATGGGGTATGTTGGACTGGTCACCGGCGTTTGCTTCGCTGACCTTGGCAATACTGTCAATTGTCTTGATATTGACCACAGCCGCATTGAAAAACTTAAAAAAGGCGTCATGCCCATCTATGAGCCCGGCTTGGAAGAGGTTGTTGAACGCAATGTGAAAGCCAAGCGGCTCTTCTTTACAACTAATTACGCGCAAGCCCTGAAAGATGCTGAATTTGCCTTCATCGCGGTTGGCACGCCCTCTGGCGTGAATGGTGAAGCGGATTTACAGTATGTTCGCGATGTGGCAGAAAGCATTGCTGAGGAAATCAACCACCCGATCACTATCGTGAACAAATCAACCGTACCAGTTGGCACTGGCGATTGGGTAGCAGACATCATACGTAAGAAACGTGGTAAAAATGCTCTCCGCTTCCATCTGGTTTCAAACCCGGAGTTCCTGCGGGAAGGCACGGCTATCAGCGACTTTATGAACCCGGACCGGGTCGTTTTGGGCTCTTTGAACCGTGAAGCTGTCGAATCCGTGGCTACGCTCTATCAGCCCTTGCGTGCTCCTATCTTAATCACCGACCTGCGTACAGCAGAAATGATCAAATATGCATCCAATGCATTCCTCGCCACGCGTGTCTCCTTTATTAACGAAATCGCCAATATCTGTGAGGAATTAGGGGCGGATGTGCGTGAGGTAGCTGACGGTATGGGTTTGGACAAGCGCATCGGCCGGACATTTCTGGATGCTGGCCTTGGCTGGGGCGGAAGCTGTTTTCCCAAAGACGTAAAAGCTCTGGCGCACATGGCTATCCTGCACGGCACACACCCTCAATTACTGCAGGCAGTCATGGAGATTAACCACAACCAGCGCAGGCGAGTGGTAATGAGGCTCCGCCAGGCATTAGGCGGGAAACTGGTCGATAAAGTGATTGGTGTTCTGGGCTTATCATTCAAACCCAATACTGATGACATCCGTGAGGCGCCTGCTTTGGAAGTGATTCATTTATTGGAAAACGAAGGTGCTGAGGTGCAGGCATATGATCCACAGGCAATGGAGAATGTCGCAAAAGAATTGCCAGAGGTAAAACTTTGCAAGAACCCTTACCAGGTTGCGGAAGGAGCTGATGCACTGGTGTTGACAACAGAATGGAATGAGTTCAAACAGCTCGATTTCAAACGTATTTATTCATTAATGCGCACCCCCATCCTGATGGACAGCCGCAATCAATGGGACGGAAATGCATTGCGTGAAATTGGTTTTACTTACTTTGGCATCGGGCAGGGCAATCAAGTGAACAATAACAAAAGGGATTAATTTCACTCCAACCTTTCAGCCGTGCAAGTTGTTTAACCGGACCTTTTATAAAAATCCTCGAAATACTGCTTGAGCACCTGACCCGTATAAGAACTTTTATTCTCACAGATTTCCTCTGGCGTACCAGCAGCAACTAACTCTCCACCCTGGTCGCCCCCTTCCGGTCCCAGATCAATGATGGTATCGGCAACCTTGACGATATCCAGATTATGCTCGATGATCAGCACTGTATTGCCTGCATCCACTAAACGCTGCAGCACATCAATAAGTTTATGAACATCAGCCGCGTGCAAACCAACCGAGGGCTCATCCAGCACATACAACGTGCGTCCTGTAGCGCGTTTGGAAAGCTCACGCGATAGCTTGATACGCTGCGCTTCCCCACCAGATAGAGTCGTGGCTGGCTGGCCGATTCGGATATAACCCAACCCAACATCCTGCAAGGACCTCAATCTGGATACTATCTTAGGAATATTGGCAAAAAATTCCATGGCAGTATCAACCGTCATGCTGAGCACATCGGCTATCGATTTGCCCTTATATTTCACTTGCAAGGTCTCGCGATTGAAGCGCGATCCATGGCATACATCACACAGTACATACACATCTGGCAGGAACTGCATTTCGATGCGCAGCTCGCCGTGTCCCTGGCAAGCTTCACAGCGTCCGCCACGCACATTAAAGGAAAACCGTCCCGCCTTGTAACCACGCATTTTGCTCTCAGGTAGTTCGGCAAAAAGCTTACGGACCTCATCAAATAAACCAGTATAGGTACCCGGATTGGAGCGAGGAGTGCGTCCAATAGGAGATTGATCAATATTGATGACCTTATCGAGGTTCTCGATGCCCTCAATGTGATCATAATCTCCGGGGCTGGTCTGGGCGCGGTTCAATTTCCTGGCCAGTGCATTGTAGAGCACATCCACCATCAACGTCGATTTGCCCGAACCGGATACACCGGTGATGCATACGAACTTCCCCAGAGGAATTTTTACTGTGAGGTCTTTCAGATTATGCTCGCGCGCGCCAACAATCTTCAGGTACTTACCGTTCCCACTGCGGCGTTCTTTGGGTAAAGGAACGGTTTTCCGGCGGTCAAGATAAGCACCTGTCAATGAGCGTTTATGCTTGATGATGTCATCAACTGTCCCAACTACAACCACTTCACCGCCATGCTCACCAGCACCCAAACCCAAATCAATGACCCAGTCTGCTGCACGGATAGTCGCCTCATCATGTTCAACCACCAGCACAGTATTGCCAAGGTCCCGTAACCCCTTGAGTGTTTTCAGCAAGCGGGCATTATCGCGCGCATGTAATCCAATCGAGGGTTCGTCCAGAACATACAACACGCCCATCAAACGTGAACCAATCTGTGTTGCCAGGCGAATACGCTGCGCTTCTCCACCAGCCAGCGTTGTCGCCGAGCGCTGCAAGGTGAGATAATTCAACCCCACATTGACCAGGAACCCCAGGCGGTCATGGATCTCTTTTAGCATACGGTCTGCAATTGTTTTTTGGCGTTTGCTAAGCGGCGAACGCTTGCCCAGTAATCTCTCAACCCATGTCAACGTACGTGCCACTGGCCATTGGGTCACCTGAATGATGTTCACCCCATCTATAGTTACCGCCAAGGATTCTTTACGTAACCTTTCCCCATGGCATACCTGGCAGGGTTTATCACTCATAAAAACCGAAATGCGATTGCGCATATAATCCGATTGGGTTTCTCGGAAACGGCGCATCAAATTCGGAATCACTCCCTCAAACACAACCTTTATTTGATAGCTGCGGTTGGTGCGCCCCATACGCATTGTAATTTCTTGCTTACCTGTCCCGTACAGAAGGATGTTTAACTTTTCTTCCGATAAATTCCGCACAGGGGTGTCCAGGTTAATATGGAATGCTTTAGCGGTCGACTCCAACATCTGCCAGTAATAACCACCCTCTTGACGCGGTCCACTCCATTCCGAAGACACTATCGCTCCATCCCTGAGCGAAACTTCCTTATCAGGTATTAACAAATCCAGGTCAATTTCCTGACGAACTCCCAATCCCTGGCATTCCGGGCAGGCACCATGCGGCGTGTTGAACGAGAAATTGCGCGGCTGGATTTCCGGAAGACTCACTCCATGTTCCGGGCATGACAAATGCTCTGAAAAAAATAAATCCTCAGGGGGGGTGCGCGACAAATTCTGGACAATCAGGAAGCCCTCACCCACCTTAAGCGCAGTTTCAACTGAATCCGTAAGTCTGGAGATAAAAGACTGCTTTTCTTCTTCACTTTCTGGTTTAGGGAGGATGATGCGATCCACTACGGCTTCAATATTGTGGATTTTATAGCGGTCAATCTGGATTTCTTCATCCAGATTCCTCACCTCTCCATCTACACGTACACGTACAAAACCGGCTTTGCGAATCTCCTCAAAAACTGCCTGATAGGTACCCTTTCTGCCGCGGACCAGGGGAGCGAGTATCAACAGGTGGCTTTCCGCTGGCAAGCCAGCGATAACATCCACAATTTCCTGCGCAGACTGCTTGACAACCTCCTTACCGCATACTGGACAGTGCGGTATCCCCACCCGGGCAAACAGCAAACGCAAATAATCATATATCTCTGTTACTGTGCCAACAGTTGAACGCGGATTGTGCGAGGTGGCTCTCTGGTCAATCGAAACAGCCGGCGATAGCCCGTCAATGTAATCCACATCCGGTTTGTTCATCTGCCCCAGGAATTGGCGCGCATAAGCAGACAGCGACTCCACATACCTGCGCTGTCCTTCAGCAAAAATGGTATCAAAAGCCAGCGAGCTCTTGCCCGAACCGGATAAACCGGTGATGACTACCAATTTGTCACGCGGGATCTCTACCGTGATATTCTTCAGGTTATGTACCCGTGCACCCACTACCCTGATCTTGTCTTGAGCCATTTATATCCTTATTAACTCCATTATAAAGAATCAAATAATAATTATATCATTTGTTCTATTAATTAATATATATGTGGGCTTTCATCATGAGACGCCACGGGCGGCTAGGCAATCTCCTGCTTCTTTCATTCTGAGTAGGGCAAAACCCGATCGCTCAGCATCCCCTTGGGAAATGACAAACAGTCACAATATGTCATCCTGAGGAGGATGATAGTCCGACGAAGGATCCCCGGTTATTAAAATGAGTTCCTTAACTTACGCTCAGGTCACGTTGCACCCACTCGGGTATCGAGCAGCATCCCCTTGGTGGTCGCGCAGCATGCCCTTCAGGCAAGCTGCAATCTTCTTGGTAGATCATGGTCTTATTCCTTTCTTTTTATTTGCTGTTGAAAGGATACAGTGATCTACTCTTTTTAGGATTTTACCGAAAGAATGTTACGTTAGCAATATTCCGAGTCTCATATATAATTATTGTAACATTTTTTACTTTGCGCCATTTCCTTACAGAAACTTTCGTGTTGATAGAATTTGTGGTTTCATCTCGTTCTTGCAACCTAACCCCACTCTCTGGAAGGAAGGTTAATCTTGATTCATTCTTATTTGGATATTTTGGATCGAACAAAGACAGGGCGGGTAGTCAAAAAAAGCGATTGGGACATGGACTATGTTGTCTTGCCTACCAAGCTACTGGCTAAAGAGTACCGGCTGGAATGGGATAATCAGCACATCATCCCTGAGGATGAAGATCTATTGGACCATCTTTTCCAGGCGGGCATGGAGTTGGCAGCTTCCTCAGGCATCTATTGTATTACCACCGGGAGGGTGATCACTTTTAGCCTGGAAGAGCTCATCAAGGGGATACGCCGAATGCCTCAAAGCTTACAGATGGGCGAGGGTAAGGATGCACGCTGGTTGTATGCCCGCAAGATCATGGATGAACGCCTACCGCTGGTTTGGGCTGGAAACCCGGGAGCACCCACACTGGAAGAAATATTTATACCGTGTGTGATGAGCTGGATGCAAGAGCCAGTAGTTGACCTGGCTACCTGTGGTTCCATTACTAAGGTGGATGGGCGCAATGTTGAAACTGGAAGTCCATTGGAAATCCAAGCCACCCGACGAGAACTGCGCAATTTGCGTGAAGCGCTTCGCCGCGTTGGAAGACCAGGAATGGGACTACTAGCCGGTCAAAGTGCCGTCACTGAACTGGGTGATCTGGCAATATCGCACCCGGATTATTTGCGCCCGGTAGATTCTCACCTGGTTGCATTGTTCAATGAACTGATCATTGATCAGATCAACATGGCCCGGGCATTAAACTCCGTAGAATATGGAATGCGAAATGCTTCGTTGGCTACTGTGATGGTTGGTGGTTTGGGTGGAGATGCACCCGGAGCCGCGATTGTACAGGTGGCATCCTTTATTTTGGCAAACTGGGTATGCCTGGCAGATTATCACATATTACACCCCATCCACATCCGTCATGTGGCAACCAGCACACGCGGAGCTATGTGGCTTCAATCTGCTGTGGAACAAGCATTTGCCCGAAATGCGCCTTGCATCATCGTATCCGACATTTACCCAAAAAGCGGTGCGTTAACCAGAGAGCTGCTATATGAAGTGGCAGCCAATGCAATCGTCATCACTGTTAGCGGTGGTCATTTGGAAGGAGTCGGCTCGGCAGATGGGTTACTACCAAACGGAACTGGGTTGGAAGCACGTTGGATGGGCGAGGTGGGCCACGCGGTTGCTCGACAGGGGTTAACCCTGAGTCAGGCAAATCAAATTGTGGTGGAACTGCTCAGCCGCTATGAACACGTTTTCCAAATGCAGAATGGAAACCCGGGTGTAAGATTTGGCAGGGCTTATGACTTGAAAACTTTAAAACCCGTTCCAGCCTGGCAACAGCTATACGAAGAGGTAAAAGCGGAAGTGCGTAAGATGGGATTGGCTTACCTCTAACCTCCCCAGCACGCATGCTGCATACACTATAAGCCCAACTCGCATCAGGAAAAACACCGGGAAGATGACTCACATAAACGAGATGATAATGGTAATCCCTGCCTATGCAGATAACAATTACAGCAAATGTGGGATATCAAACAGGTTGTTAAAAATTCATGAATATGAATATTGAACGATTTTGCTATAAACCCACTGATTAAGAGTCAGTTGGTTCACATGTCCATTGTGTCCACACAGTGTTACAGCGTCCATGTCAAGCCCCCAAATTTAGTACCACTCATAAGTAGACACTTTCGAGATTAGAAGAAAATTCATACGGGGTTTTATTTCCAAGAGCCGCATGGGGGCGAACGGAATTATATTCCTCCAACCACTTCTCTGTAATCCTCCTGGCTTCATCCAACGAATTGAATAAATACGCGTCCAACACATCTTCGCGATAAGTGCGATTGAAGCGCTCAACAAACCCGTTTTGAGCGGGTTTGCCAGGTTGAATAAAATGAATCTGAACTGCATGTCTCCTTGCCCATGCAGCCATATGATGGGAGATGAACTCTGGCCCATTATCCACTCTAACTTGCTTGGGATAACCGCGCTCTGATGCGATCATGTCCAGCACCCGGGTGACTCTTGTTGCAGGGAGAGATGTGTCRATTTCRATCCATAATCCCTCRCGATTGAAATCATCCAGYACATTGAATGTKCGAAAGGAACGCCCATTATCCAGGCTGTCACTCRTRAAATCCAATGACCAGCAYGCATTGGCCCTTTCAGGTTGGATYAATGGCTGRGGATCCCGGGYTGGCAGCCGYTTYTTGGGYTYTACCCGTAGATTCAGCCCCATTTCACAGTAGATACGATACACTTTCTTGTGATTCCAYTGATTTCCCYGTTTTYTCAGRTAGGCTGCCATCTTCYTGAASCCCCAGCGATGATGRTCTTCGGCTATCYGGGCRAGCTTRSCYTTGATCTCATYGTCATTRGRTTTCTTTCTCACATARCGATAACCACTTCGGCTRAGAGCAGCYAATCGGCAAGCCCGACKCTCACTGGTTTTGTGGGCTTCAATGGCATRGTTGGCCATCTTCCGCCGCGCGTCGGGCTTTACAGCTTTTTTGCTACTATGTCCTTCAGTATCTTATGGTCTAAACTCAACTCAGCGTACATTTGCTTCAACCGACGGTTTTCCGTTTCCAGTTCCCTCAGATGCTTCAGCTCATGGATATCCATCCCCCAATATTTGGACTTCCATTTGTAGTATGCAGATCGACTTATTCCGTGTTCTCTGCAAATATCGGTGACCGGCATCCCGGTTTCACTTTCTTTGAGTATCTTGATGATCTGGCTTTCGCTGTGCCTGCTCCTTTTCATATTTGGCTCCTTTGGTGTCTACTTATCACTGGTACTATTTTAGGGGAGCCTTACCGTAGACGTGTACAGAGCATAGCGTGGTGTACTCCACTAGCGATGGCATCCAGTCATCGCAAGGTGGGGTAATGTCGCCGCATAGCGGGGTAAGGCTACCGAAGGAAGTCTCGCAGAGACTGCTGTAAGATGAGGCGCGGAATCCCTTTGCAAGAGTAAAGGGCGGAGACGTGTACAGAGCGTAGCGTGGTGTGATCCACCCGCTTTGGCTTCTCGTAGCTCTCTGCAGGGGCAGAGAGCGGAGATACCCTGCTAGCGGCGGCTTCAGGTCGCCGCATAACGGGGTAAGGCTACCGAAGGGAGTTTCGTAGAGGCGACCCACAGTGTCTTAAACCATCAAGTAGTTGAATTTGGAATTTCCGTATTGTATAATGAAAATGATGGGAATTTGGGATTTGTGTTTCCCAATTCTGGTAAACACCGTTCCCCATATTTTTCCATTTCAATGTTTCCTAATGAGATTGGACAAGGTTTCATGTTTTAGGAGGAGGAAATGAGTTGGATTGTTGGTACTATAGTTATATTTGTATTACACGCTATTGGCACACTACCATTGGCAAGAGCACTTTCTAAGGGAAGGGTACATGAGAGTGCTGCACCTGCAGTGACGGATGCTGACGCATCTCAACCCCAGCAGGATACAACCGCGATAAAAGTCAAAGACGCAATCCCCACTGGCATCTATATCCTTGCCGATGTGATTGTGATGGGCATCGCAGGTTTTCTGATCGGTTTATTCACTGGATACTATTTCATCGGTATCTCGTTGCAGGCTAGGGATTGGCCTGGAATGATCGTCTTCATTTTAAGCAGCCTGTTGGGTTCATCCATCTAAGTGTGTTTTGATGACTCATTTCACTTCTTTGATGAAATTTTCAACAAAACTTCATGTAAATCGAACATAATAAGTACGGTCAACAGGATCACAGATAAAAAGAAAAACCTTACCCAAAAAACGGGAATGCCTGCCAGCGACACAACTTCAATTCTCACGGGAATGGCAAACAGGGCAGCTCGAGCAGAATCTCCTTTTTCAACAGGAACTGCATTCAAATAAATCCACAACGTGCCTTGCACTGTTCCGGCTTGCGAAGGTGCAACACCCCACATTAAGTCGACCTGATTTGCAGTACCGATAGGTGCAATGATTTCTTCACCCGGGCTTATCATGAACCCGTTTAATGAAAGCCGCGCTTCAAGCACTAAATTAAGGGAGTTCTGACCCTCAGTTTGATGTGAGTTCGGTTCAGCACTTTTTTCTAGTTTTTCGTTATTATGCAGGCAATACAGTAATACTTGCACATTTTCGCTATCTCCCAACCAAATCTTGCTCGGGTAGCTTAAATCAAATTGCAGCCCCTCTACGTACCTTTTTATATAAGAGGATAATTCATCAGGCAAACTGCCATCCCAAACAATGCTTTCAGGGAAACCAAGCTTGGCTTCAATCTGCTGTTGGGGAAGACATATATAAATGAAGCCGCTTATCAACAACAATAAAAGGATAACCAAAAATATTTTCTTCACAGGTAATTACATTTTAATCGATTTACTTACCTGATTTTCTCTACGGCATTATCAGAACAATTGCTTTTTTACATAAAAAATGTGATTACCTTCAATTCAAAAGAAAATGGAAAAATGATAAACTAGCATTAGTAACATCTTTCATTCAAAGGAGTTTCACAATGCAAAATCATCCTCCCGAACCCTTCCGTATCAAAATGATAGAACCTATTCACCTCATCCCGCGCGCTGAACGCGAAGCGGCAATGAAACAGGCAGGCTACAACCTGTTTGCCTTATCCGCCGAGAATGTCTATATAGACCTCTTAACTGATTCAGGGACTGGTGCTATGAGCCAATCCCAATGGGCTGCTATGATGGAAGGCGATGAATCCTATGCCGGCGCACGCTCTTTTTATCGCTTGAAAGAAAGCGTCCGAGACATTTTTGGTTTCGAATATTTCGTTCCCACCCACCAGGGTCGGGCTGCAGAGAATATTCTTTCTGCAATCCTGGTCAAGCCAAATTGTTACATTCCTTCAAATATGCACTTTGATACAACGGATGCCAACATTCGGGCACGTGGAGGTAGACCAACCAATCTGGTTATTAAGGAAGCATTTGATATCTCCGTCCATCATCCTTTTAAAGGCAACATGGATATACCTGAACTGCGAAAATTTATCCAAGAAGTCGGCGCAAAAAACATACCCTTCGGTTGCATCACCATAACAAACAATGCCGGCGGCGGACAGCCTGTATCACTTGAGAACATCCAACAAGTTTCCGAGAACTACCATGAATTTGGAATTCCATTCTTCATTGATGCCTGTAGATACGCAGAGAATTGCTACTTCATTAAACAACGTGAAGAACAATACAAAAGCAAAAGCATACTGGAAATTGCCCGCGAAATTTTCCTGCTTGCTGATGGGGCATTCATGAGCGCAAAAAAAGATGCCATTGTCAACATCGGTGGTTTTCTCGCTATGCGCGATGAAGACCTTTATCAAAACGTATGCAAGGAACTGATCCTGCGCGAGGGCTTTCCGACCTATGGAGGTCTGGCAGGCAGAGATCTTGATGCAATAGCTGTAGGTCTTCGAGAAGGGTTGGATGAGGAATACTTATCCTACAGGATTAATCAAACCGCATATCTTGCAGAGAGTGTAAAAATTGCTGGAATTCCTGTTATCGAGCCACCAGGTGGACATGCAATTTATATCGACGCGGGTGGCTTACTTCCACACATACCCCAAATGGATTTTCCCGGTCAAGCGCTCTCAGCGGCACTATATTTAGAAGGCGGTATTCGCGGTGTTGAGATGGGGTCTGTAATGTTTGCTCATCCTGACCCGGATACAGGAGAAGTGATTTCTCCCAAATTAGAACTAGTTAGGTTAGCAATCCCCCGCCGCGTATATACGCAAAGTCACCTCGATTACGTGGTAAGCATTCTGCAATCTATTTATCAAAAAAGAGATGCTCTGCGCGGATACCGCATCACTTATGCCCCAGAGCTGTTACGGCACTTTACAGCCAGGTTTGAACCGCTCTAATGCTTTTCTTCTATTGTCTTTGCTTCTTCCCAGAACTTATCTAGCTCTTTTAAGGAGAAATCCATAAGGGACTTCCCCTTTTCAGAAACACGTTTCTCAATATATTGAAACCTCGAAAAGAAACGAACATTTGCTTTTCGTAATGCGCTTTCTGCATCCACGCCATACCAGCGTGCCAGATTGACAACTGCAAACAGGAGATCCCCCAACTCATTTCCGAGCGTAGACTTTTCACTTGCATTCTTTATTTCACCGATCTCTTCCATCACTTTATCAAGAACAGGTTCGATGGTTTGCCAATCAAAGCCAACCCTGGCAACACGTTTTTGATACGCTTGGGCAAGAGCCAGCGCTGGCAATGTCTTGGGCACTGTATCCAATATACTCTGACCTTTCAATTCACCCTTTTCCTCCCTTTCAGCCGCTTTTAGAATTTCCCAATTCTTGATAACACCCTTAGTATCCTTGATTTTTAATTTTCCAAATACATGTGGATGACGATTCACAATCTTTTTATGAATACCGGATATTACATCTCCCATATTGAATACTTTCGATTCGCTGGCAATTTGCGCATGTAACACAATCTGCAGCAATAAATCCCCAAGTTCTTCAACCAAAGCATTATCATCATTTTCATCCAACGCAGAGAGCACCTCAAAAGTTTCTTCCATTAAATTTGGGCGAAGGGATTGATGCGTTTGTTCTTGATCCCATGGGCAACCCTGCGGTGCACGCAAACGAGCCACGATTTCCTGAAAAGCTTCCAAAGAAGTTGGCGCGGCAACTGGTGGAATATAAAAATGGACATTCCCCAGGTCTTCCTCCCTATTTAATAAACCACTAATCCTGACAGGTTCAGGTAATTGCCTTTCTGGAGCATTGTTATTTAGAATATACAATGAATGTTCAGATGGATAAATTGCGTTTAAGAGTTTCCCAATTTTATTTTTATCAGTTATCCAGTCAATGTTGAGAATAACAACATTCTTATCTGCTGTAAATGTCGGATAATGAATTTTTCTTAGTGATGCTGCATCAACGATCACTAATTGACTTAACTCTTCCTTTTCTAACTTCTTTAATAAATTGAGAATTGTTTCTAAATCTAGAGCACTCAAAGGACCTTCTCCTAATTTACAATACCGCCGAAAAATTATACTACTCGCTTTTTGCATTTGAGCGAGTAGTAATGAGTAAAACTTTTACCTAAGCAAATAAAATTAACGCTTCGTGTAAGTAGGTGCTTTGCGTGCTCGTTTGAGTCCTGGTTTCTTACGTTCCTTTACTCGGGGATCACGTGTAACCAATTTCGCTTTCCTAAGGACAGAAATATAATCAGAATTCATCTTTACAAATGCTCGCGCTAATCCAAGCTGAACAGCATCAGTCTGTCCAGTTACACCCCCACCATTAACAAGTACACTAACATCATATTGCGAGCGGGTCTCACCAGTAGCATCAAATGGCGCCAAGATAGTTTCTTGGTCACCAAACCGAGTGAAATAATCCCCTAGATTCTTATCATTTACAATAAAGTTGCCTGACCCAGACAAAATGCGCACCCTAGCGGTGGCACATTTTCTTCGACCAATACCCTCATAATATTGAACCGCCATTCTTTAAACTCCTTTACTTAATACCTTAATCGCTTTAAGTTTCTGACCAGCATGTGGGTGGTCACTCCCCGAATATATCCGCAGACGTTTTATCAGTTTCCTGCCGATTTTATTATGAGGTAACATACCCCAAACTGCCTTACGAATAACACGATCAGGGTGATTATTCATCATATCCCGCATTCGTACAGCTTTCAACCCACCTGGATAATTGGAATGTCTATAATAAATCTTTTCATCAAGCCTTTTCTGGCTGATATCTAACTGGCTGGCATTGATCACAACCACATAATCACCCATCGATACACCTGGCGTGTAAGTGGGTTTATGTTTGCCCAATAACAGTTTAGCGATCTCACTTGAAAAACGACCAAGATTTTTATTGGCTGCATCCAATAACAACCATTTAGATTCTATTTTACCTTTCAAGACAAATGTCTTTTCCACTTTCATAATCTCCAGTTAATAATTTCTTTCCAAATAACCTAAAAAATATGTTTCATGTTTTTTCATACATTACTTGCGCAAGTTCTAAACCGTAAGCCGGTGCAATTCCTGGTAAAAGATTACTAGTTTGCACTTTTAACTCATCTCCAAAATCTCTAGTCAGGATACGTCCTTGTCCAATTCGAACCATGAGAAAGACAAGCCGGCGTACCAAATGATACAAGAAAGCATTTGCAATGATACAAAACAAATAATGCCCTTCTTTCAATTGGCTCCAGTCGGCAGAAATTACTTTCCGTATAGTTGTTCCATTTTTCTGAAATGGTTTCCCAAATGAAGCAAAATCGTGTTCACCGATTAATAAACCAGCCGCCTTCTGCATAAACTGCAAATCTACAGTGGGCCAAACCTGCCAGGCATATCGATTCAGTAATGGGTTACTTACTTCCTGACAATATATCCGATAAATATATTTTCTTGCAAGTGCGTCATAGCGCGGATTAAAACCTATGTGCACTTCACCCACATGTACAGCGGCTATATCGAAAGGCAAATGAGCATTGATGGCATTTCGCAATGATTCACTTGAATGTTTCCAATCTAACGAAAATGATATCACCTGCCTTGAAGCGTGCACACCTGCATCCGTTCTTCCTGCCGCCAGAATGGAATTATCCTTCCATCCTAACTTTTTCAGTATTTTCTCAAACTCATTCTGCACTGTGCGAACTTGTGCCTGACGCTGAAACCCATAGAAGTCAGTCCCGTCGTATGCTAAAGTAACTTTGTAAAGTGCCATTCCCTTCCTGGATCTATTTGCCAGAAAGGCTATTCTTCAACTAGTTCAAGGAAAACCATCTCGGCTGCATCACCCGACCGAGGGCCTAATTTGTACAAGCGTGTATATCCACCATTGCGATTCTCAAAACGCGGTGCAATATCATCAAAAAGTTTTTTCACCAGCCCAGAATCTACCAGTCTGGAAGCAGCTAATCTCCTGGCATGAACTTTTTCTGCATCTGTTCCCTTACTGCTATTGCGCGCTAGAGTGATCAATCTTTCTGCATCACCACGAATCGACATAGCTTTTGCCTGTGTTGTACGTATGCGATTATGTATGAATAATTGCTTAATTAAAGTACGGCGTAAAGCTGTACGATGCCCTTTACTTCTATTTAATCTATAGCCAGTAACGCGATGACGCATTTCATTTACTCCGATTCAGTTTCTTCCTCGTCTTTCAGGAAACCCTTATCACGGATTTTCTGTTTAAGTTCTACAAAACTTTTTTCTCCAAAATTACGTATTGACATAACGGCATCTTCGCCCTTTTCTAATAGTTCTAACACATCACCGACGGAAGTTATGCCTGTTCGTTTTAATGAATTATAAACACGTACTGAAAGATCAAGGTTCTCTATTGATGTATTAGCTGCCTCGCTCTTAAGATAATCAATTGCTGTTTCTTCAGGTTCTGTTTTAATCTCAAACATTTCTTCTTCAATACCAGATATAAGACGAAGCTGTTCGATTAGAATCTTTGAAGTAGCGCTGAGAGCTTCTTCAGGCGAGATGGTCCCATCTGTCCATATTTCCATGATAAGGCGATCAAAATTTGTGCTCTGCCCAACACGTGCAGATTCCACTTCAAAGCTCACTCTTCTTACCGGGCTAAAAATTGCATCTACTGGCAACTCGCCAATCGGCAATTCAGATGATCGCTCTGTGGCTGGCAAATATCCTCGACCACGTTCAATGGTCATCTCAATCATCAACTCAGCTTTAGAGTCATCAACAGTAAAGAGATACAATTCGGGGTTTACAATTTCCACTTCCGCAGGAGCATTAATATCAGCGGCGGTAACAACTCCTTCACCCTTTACATCCAGGTGTAAATGAGCCAGATCGCCCTCATGCATAATCAATCGTAATTGCTTGATTTGCAGAATAAATTGCAAAACATCCTCTCGCACTCCTGGGATATCTGTAAATTCATGCAGAGTATCAGATATTCGCACTGAGGTTGCAGCCACTCCTTCTAATGAAGAAAGCATTACTCTTCGTAGCGCATTGCCCAAAGTGATACCAAACCCTCTCTCTAAGGGACTGATCACTAATTTGCTATAATTACGGGATTCAGCTTTCCGCTCCAATACAGGTATTACCATACTACTTTGAGCCACAGTTACATCCTCTTCTGTTTATTACTATGATTTCGGTTCAGCTTTATGTTTATCTTGAATAGTATTCAACGATCAATTGCTCATTCAGGTTACCATCAATCTCTCCACGCTCAGGTAACCTGAGTACCCTACAGCTAAGATTCTTCAATTCTCTCTCTAACCAAAGAGCACAGGTCTTCTTCTCAACGCGTTCAGCTATATCTTTAAATAGCCCGTTCTTTTTTGATTCCTCACGAACTTTGATAATATCACCAGGTTTTAGGAGCATTGAAGGGATATTGGTTTTTCGATCATTTACAATAAAATGACCATGAGAAACCATCTGACGGGCTTGACGACGGTTTTCGGGTAATCCCAAACGATAAACAACGTTATCAAGACGAAGTTCAAGGATCTGCAACATATTCAGACCTGTTAATCCTCGTTTCTTCAAGGCGATATTAAAATATCGCCTAAATTGCTTCTCTAAGACTCCATAAATCCGACGTGCTTTTTGTTTTGCTCGAAGCTGCCGACTGTAATCAGATGTACGTGAACGCCGTCGCATTTGAGAACCACGCCCATGCTCGCCAGGAGCATACGCTCTACGTTCAAAAGCACATTTTGGAGTGAAACAACGTTCACCTTTCAGAAAAAGCTTCTCGCCTTCACGACGGCAGAGCTTACATACTGCATCTGTATATCTTGCCATTCTATTAATTTCTCCTAATTATCATACACGGCGTTTTTTCGGTGGGCGACATCCATTATGGGGTATAGGTGTAATATCAGAGATTGACCGAATTTTTACATCCGTAGACTGTATTGCCCGAATTGCAGATTCTCTTCCTGGTCCAGGCCCTTTAATTATTAAATCAATTTCCTGAATACCCAGTATAGCTGCCTTCTTAATTGCATTTTCTGCAGCCAATCGAGCTGCAAACGGAGTGCTTTTTCTGGAGCCCTTGAAACCAATAGAACCTGAACTTGACCAGCATACTGTATTCCCCTGCAGGTCAGTAACCGTCACTATCGTGTTGTTGAATGATGCAAACACATGCACCTGTGCTGTAGATAATGTCCTCTTTGACTTACGCGATGAGGACGACCGTCGTGTTGATTTTGAACCTTGTACCATATTTCCTCTAAATCATTTTCCTTCTATATAAAATTCTATTTATGGCTATTTCTTCGTCACTCCTCTGCGGCGACCCCGACCAGCTACTGTCTTCTTCGGTCCTTTACGTGTGCGGGCATTCGTGCGTGTACGCTGACCTCGCACAGGTAAACCTCGGCGATGGCGCAGGCCACGATAGCAACCAATTTCAACCAGTCGTTTAATATTCATCTGCACATCGCGCCGTAAATCACCCTCTACTTTAATATTCTTTATAATGTACTCTCTCAGAGCACTAATATCACCTTCAGTTAAATCCTTTACTCGCACGTCTGGATTTACACTTGTGGCTGCTAAGATTCTTTCCGCAGACGTTGAACCAATACCATAAATATATGTTAAACCTACTTCAATGCGTTTATTTCGCGGCAGGTCAACACCTTCAATTCTTGCCATAACTGCTTATCCTTGCCTCTGTTTATGCTTCGGATTTTCGCATATTACATATAAAACACCTTTGCGTTTTACTATCTTGCATTTCGCACAGCGTTTCTTTATCGATGGTGAAACTTTCATCAATCATGCTCCTTTTATCATAATCCGCAAACCATTCATTATAACGATAAATCCCTTATTCGTCTATGTAATTTCCTTTAATATGCTTTCAGTAATCTCATCAATTTCTTTAGTGCCATCAATCGTTCTTAATAAACCATTCTTATCATAATAATCAATCAATGGGGCAGTTTGTTGCGAATACACTTTTATACGTTGTTCAACAGTTCTTCGTTTATCGTCATCCCTCTGATATAAGGGCGATCCATCAATATCACAAATTCCCTTCTCTTTGGGCGGATTATACTTTTCATGATAAACATGGCCTGCCTCTCTACAGGTCCATCTGCCACTCAATCTTTCTACCGAGAGATCTTCAGGCACTTTAATATACGGTACACACAAGATGCTTTCATTTTTTTCAGCCAATATTTTATCAAGCGCTTTTGCCTGAGCAGGTGTGCGGGGAAAACCGTCCAACAAAGCGCCCGTTTGACAATCCAACTTGGTAAGCCTTTCGCGAACCATTGCAATAGTTACATTATCTGGAACTAACTCGCCCTTATCCATATAGCTCTTAGCTAACCTACCCAAATCCGTTTCTTTCTCAAGGTTTTCTCTAAATAGGTTCCCAGATGAAATGTGTACAATACCGAGCTTTTTAATAATTCGCTCAGCCTGTGTGCCTTTTCCAGCTCCAGGAGGACCTAGCAAAATAATGAAATGTGCCATTATCCTCTTCTACCCTCTAATTAAACTTTCTTCATACCCGTGTAGTTTAAGTTCAGTTTCAATAATATTAAATGTATCCCGAACGACCCCCACAACGATAAGCAAACCTGAAGCAGAAATCAAGAATAAACCAGATTGCCTAGCTACACCCTCAGGTAATACGATCTGCAAAACATAAGGTAATACAGCTACTACTGCCAAGAAAACCGCCCCAGCTAATGTGATACGTCTTTGGACTTTCATCAAATAACGCTGTGTCGGTTCTCCTCGAATAACCCCGGGTATTTGTGCTCCCTGTTTCTTTAGGTTCTCTCCGTAATTCTGCTGTTCAAAAAGAACTTCTGTATAAAAGAAAGTGAGTACCAGTACAAGAAGGAAGAAAATAACTATATACCAAATACTACCTACGCTAAAGATTGATTGCATTCCTGCTGCTAAATTTGCCAACCATTCTGTTTTTGAATTGATGATAAATTGCGCTAAGATCGCAGGTAGCGATAAAATTGTCTGAGCGAAAATTAGTGGGATCATGCCTGCCATATTAATCATTAATGGAAGAGTAGAACGTACAGGCATGGACATACGATTTCCTACTCTACGTCCCGGGAATAGTACTGGTACATTTCTCCGTCCCTGTTGTACAAAAACAATGGCGAAAATTGATAAGGCTAAAATAATCACCATCGCTGTCAATAATAGGATAACTGATTCACCAGAAACAATCAAGCTATAAATATTGACTGGAATCCGAGAAACGATACCAGCAAAGATTATCAACGAAAGACCCTGGTTAGGGATTCCGTATTCAGAAATCAATTCCCCAAGCCAGATACCCAGCATAGTCCCCCCCATCATGCTAATAATCGTTGTTAATGTAGGCAGCAGATTATCTCCTGTAAAACCAAATTGATAATTCAGGATAGACATTCCACCTGCAATCTGGTTGAATAGCTGAATTTGACCAAAAGCGGAAAGAGCACCCATTGGGATTGTTAAGAGCACAGTGTATTTTTCCATCATCTTGCGCCCTTCCTTTGGATTTTCTTTCATCCTGCGTTCTAGTGATGGAATAAGGGGAATTAATAATTGAATAATAATTTGAGCAGTAATATATGGGTATACGCCCATCGCTAAGATGGAAAAATTGGATAAAGTACCTCCCGAAAGCAAATCGAAGACCCCTAACAGATTGCTGACAGGTCCTTGACTGGCAAATATGCTCGCAATTACAGCCCGGTTAATTCCTGGTACTGGAATGTTTGCCGCTAAGCGGTAAAGGATTAACAATGCTAGAGTAATTAATAATTTCTTGCGGATATCAACAGCTGTCCATAAATATCGCCAAGCAGATCTCTTCATTTAATCTCCTCTTTTTACCCAATCGTTTTAATCAGAACCACTTGTCCACCCGCTGCTTCAATCTTCTCTCTTGCTGTCCTACTGACTCTATGAACCTTAACTATCAAAGGTTTAACTAATTTACCTGAACCCAATAAAACAACAGGATTTTTCTTTTTATGCAACATCTCCTTCTCAGCTAAAAGCTCTGGCGTCACCTCTGTACCTGCTTTGAATTTTGCCAGCTTTCCTATGTTGATTTCATTGTATTCAACTTGGTTAGGCGGGGTAAAACCCTCACCACGCATAAATGGTAAACTGCGGTAAAACGGCAGGTTACCACCCTGCCGGTAAAGGTGACCACCTGACCCTGCACGGGAATGTTGACCTTTGGTTCCCCTCCCCGCAGTTTTCCCCTTTCCTGCTGCAATTCCACGCCCAACGCGCGTCTTATTCGTCTTTGATCCTTTGTTAGGTTGTAGGTCATGTAGTTTCATTATTGCTCCTTCACTTTTACTGAAACTAAATGATTCACTTTTCTCAGCATTCCACGTACAGTTAGTGTATCAGTCTGTCTAACAGTCTGTCCAATGCGATGTAAACCCAGCGCCCGAAGGGTTGCCTTATGTCTTTTTGAATTCCCAATTGGGCTCCTGATTAAAGTAATATCTAAAAATTTCTTCCCAACAGGTTTTTTAGCCATTTCTCCTCCGTTCCCAGAAAGGCGCGACCTCTTTGGCTGTCTTTCCACGAATATTAGCCAAGTATTTGATTGACTTCAATTGCTCCAAAGCTGAGAATGTGGCTTTAACCATATTCAATATATTTGAACTTCCAAGCGATTTAGTTAATATATCATGAACTCCAGCTGCTTCTAAAACTGCACGAACACCTCCCCCGGCGATTACACCAGTGCCGGGCGATGCAGGTTTTAGCAATACTTTTGCTCCACCAACTTTCCCAATAATCTCATGTGGGATTGTTGTACCGGATAAGGCTACTGTCTGCATATTATTATGAGCACGGTTTGTAGCTTTGTTTATAGCATCTGGTACAGAATTCGCTTTTCCCACACCAAGACCTACTTTCCCATGATTATCACCCGCAACGACTGTGACGCGAAACTGGAACCTACGGCCGCCTTTCACAACTTTTGCAACACGTTTTATTTCGACCACACGTTCATCAAATTCTTTCTCAACAGATTTATATGCCATTTTTTTCTCTCAGATATCCTTTAAAGCCTCTATGTTTTTATCTACTAGAATTTCAATCCTGCTTCTCTGGCAGCATCTGCAAATGCTTTCACTCTCCCAACATACTTATATCCACCGCGATCAAAAACCACTTTAGTAATTTTTTTACTTTTCGCGCGTTCTGCTAGGAGCTTCCCAACAAGAGCAGCTCTCTCCATTTTTTTCAAGCCCTTTATCTTTTTCCTTACTTCATGATCGATACTAGAAGAAGAGACTAGTGTTATTCCTTTAGTATCATCGATGACTTGGGCATATATTTCATCTAAACTGCGAAACACGCATAATCTTGGACATTCTGCTATACCAAATATATTTTTCCGAACTCTGCGATGTCGCTTCAATCTTGCTTTATTTCTACTTATTCTTGCCATACGATTTATACCTTTTCAAGGCAGATCTACATCAAGCCAACTTTAGCTGATTTCCCGGGTTTACTGCGCACATGCTCACCCAAATAACGAATTCCTTTTCCTTTATATGGTTCGGGGGGGCGAATTTTACGAATATCCGCTGCGACCTGTCCAACAACCTGCTTATCATAACCGCTGATAGAGATCAGTTTAGCTTTCTCGTCCACTTCAAAAATAATACCCTCAGGCGGCTTCACTGTTACAGAATGAGAGAACCCAACATTAATAATAATGTCATTACCACTTTTTTCTGCTTTATAGCCAACGCCTTGAATTTGTAATACCTTCTTAAAACCCTCGTTAACCCCGGTAACCATATTTTGAATTAGAGCACGAGTCGTACCGTGGAGAGCACGCACAGGTTTATCTTCAGATGTGCGATTTACAATTATCTTGTTATCTTCTCTCTTAATCTCGACTAAAGGAGAAAATTCAAAATCCATAGTGCCCTTGGAGCCCTTTACCATCACCCTAGAACCATTGATCTCTACCTGAACTTCAGGAGGGACGATAACTGGTAACTTTCCAATACGTGACAAATTAATACCTCCAAATACCTTTCATGGTCACCAGACTTTGCAAAGGATTTCGCCGCCAATACCCTTCCGACGTGCCTTCTGTCCAGTCATCACTCCATTTGGAGTGGAAAGAATCGCAATGCCCATACCTGACAGCACCCAAGGAATATTTTTCTTCTGCGTATAAATACGTCTTCCTGTACAGCTTATTCTTTCTATTCCTGTAATTACGGATTGTTTGCTGCGGCGTTTCCCAACATATTTCAACTTAATACGGAGGACCTTATAAGGTGGTTTTGCACCATCCGCGAATTCAAAATCTTCAATGAATCCTTCTTCTTTTAATACTCTAGCTATTTCCAATTTGATTTTGGATGCAGGCATTACAACCACAATGTGGTTGTTCATGACGCCATTCCGAATCCGGGTCAACATATCAGCAATAGGATCATTCACACTCATTCTTTGTACCTCTGAACTAGTTTATTACCAAGATGATTTCGTCACACCTGGAATCTTGCCTTGGAGAGCAAGTTCACGGAAACAGATTCGGCAAAGACCAAACCGCCGTATATATCCTCTTGGACGGCCACAAACCTTACAACGGTTGCGCACCTGATTTGAATACTTTCTTCTAAATTCTCGATATTCCATACATTTTTTTGCCATCTTATACCTTCCTGAAAGGCATACCCAACAGTTTCAATAGCATAGTAGCCTGCTCATCATTTGGAGCGCTTGTAACAATGGTAACCTCCATGCCGCGGATCTTATCTATTTTGTCAAAGTCAATTTCCGGAAAGATCAGCTGTTCTCTAATTCCCAAGGTGTAATTACCACGGCCATCAAATGACTCCGGAGAAACACCACGGAAATCGCGCACGCGGGGCAATGAAACATTCATCAAACGATCAATGAAAGCCCACATTTTTCTACCTCGCAAGGTTACTTTCACTCCGATAGCACGCCCTTCGCGTAATTTAAAATTAGCAATGCTCTTACGCGCTTTATTAATAATCGGTCTTTGCCCTGATATTGTTGTAATATCCTGTACAGCAGCATCCAATGCTTTAGGGTTATCAAGTGCTTCACCCACACCAATATTGATAACAACTTTCTCAATATGGGGCACCTGCATAACATTCTTGAAATCGAACGACTTCATCATTGCAGGTATTACTGCCTTTTGATATTTTTCCTTCAAAACATTCATCTAATTACTCCGCCACTGTCATCAATCAATGATTGCATTACACTTCTTGCAAATACGAACATATTTCCCTTTTTCACGAGAGACCCCAACCCGAGTCGGTTTATTGCATTTTTTGCACACAAGCATTACATTAGAAATATCCAGTGGTGCTTCTAACTTAAGAATACCCGGATTAATATTTCGTCCCTCTGATTGCACCTGCCGCTGATGTTTAATCTTAAAGTGCACTCCTTGCACAACCACTTTCCTCTCTTTTGGAAAGACTCTAATCACTTCACCTCGCTTACCTTTATCATCTTCGCGACCCGTGATTACTTCAACCAAATCGCCTTTTCTTATGTGCACATTCATACTTTTTTCCTAGTTAATTACTTTAAATTACCTCTGGAGCTAACGATACTATCTTCATAAATCCTTTTTCACGCAGTTCCCGGGCAACAGGCCCAAATATACGTGTCCCTCTCGGATTATGCCCATCACCTTCCAAAATAACTACCGCATTATCATCGAAACGAATTGTGGACCCGTCTTTTCGGCGCCACTCTTTTGCACAACGCACAATGACCGCTCGTACAATTTCACTTTTTTTAACTGAGCTTTGAGGAGTTGCTGATTTCACAGTTACTACAACAATATCTCCGATACGTCCATATTTTCTCTTTGAGCCGCCTAACACATGGATCACAAGCACTTCTCGAGCACCAGTATTATCAGCTACTTTTAACCGTGATTCGTGTTGGATCATTTCACTATCCCTTCATATCCACTTACTTAACAGGCTCCTCAAAAACATTTAATTTCTTTTCAACAACCCATCTTTTTTTTCGTGAAAGTGGTTTACTTTCAACAATTTGCACTGTATCACCGATTTTACAACCTAACTCATCATGCGCCATAAATTTTCTTGATGAATGAATCACCTTCTTATAAAGCCGATGCCTATAAGTACGTTTGATCTCAACCATAACGGTTTTCATCATCTTATCGCTAGTTACGACACCTTTAAATCTTCTACGTGCACTCATTTCTCACCTTTCGATTCTTCTACCAGCTCGCGCTCTCGTAGAATAGTTTCAAGTCGCGCAATTATTGTACGGCTTTTCTGAAGCTTGCTAGTATCCGTCAATTGACCTGATACAACCTGAAACCTAAGCTCCATATTTTCCTTGCGTGTATCTAGCAATTTGCTTTTGATCTGATCAATGCTCATTTCTCGTATTTCTACTGCTTTCATGCCTATTCTCCCGAAATATCCTGGCGCGCGATTACTTTGGTTTTAATTGGCAACTTATAGGCAGCTTGTTTCAAAGCTTCGAAAGATATGTCTTCGTCCAAACCTCCGACTTCAAACATAATCCGACCAGGACGCACTACCGCAGCCCAATACTCCACATCCCCTTTACCTTTACCCATACGTGATTCTGCTGCTCTATGAGTTATTGGTTTATCCGGAAAAATCCGGATCCATACCTTTCCGCGTCGCCGCAGGGTATGAACAATTGCTCGCCTTGCAGCTTCAATCTGCCGCGCAGTAATCCAGCACGGTTCAAGTGCCTGAAGCCCATACTCACCAAAAGCGATTTCAGCCCCACGCATCGCTTTTCCCTTCATACGGCCACGCATTTGCTTGCGGTATTTCACCCTTTTTGGCATCAACATAATAACAACCTCATATCCAGCCAGATAATTTATTTACTGACATAAACGCCCTCTGTTGATTTGAGTTCTTCTTCTATCCCTGGTAAGATTTCTCCTTTATAAATCCAGACTTTTACCCCTATTTGCCCATAGGTTGTAGGAGCTTCCCAGCGAGCAAAATCAATATCTGCACGCAACATATGTAGGGGAACACGCCCTTCACGCAACCAGACTGACCGTGACATCTCTGCTCCATTTAACCGCCCAGCAACTTCGACTTTGATCCCTTCTGCACCTTGACGTATTGCCTGTTGCATTGAACGTTTCATTGCTCTACGATAACTGATACGGCGAGAAATCTGATTGGCAATATTTTCTGCAACTAAGCGGGCATCACAATCTGGATTCTTGATTTCCTTAATTTCCAAATCAATTTTCTTTGCTGTCATATCCTCAAGATTTTTACGGATCTGTTTGACGGTCTCGCCCTTGCGCCCAATTAGAATACCGGGTTTTGCAGTGTTCACAACAATCTTAATCTTGCTAGCATACCTCTCAATTTCTATTCCTGATACACCAGCCCTTTCTGCATAAGTGCGGATTAATTCCTGTATTTCAATATCCTGATGCAGATTATCTATATACTCCTGTCCCTCGGCATACCAGTGACCTTCCCAGGTCCTATTAATGCCTAAACGGAAGCCAATTGGGTGTACTTTACGTCCCATAATTTCTCCTAGTTATACTTCTCCAATCATTTCATAAATCATAATGTTTTTTCACGTAAAACAACTCTAACATGTGAAGCCCGCCTTAAAATCGGTTTAAACCGACCACGTGCTCCAAATCTTCGCCACTTCCTTGTTGGAGCGTCATTAGCTGTTATTTGATAAATATAAAGTGCATCGCGGTCTAGCCCAAAATTATTTTCAGCATTAGCTGCCGCTGAAGCAATTAATTTCCTTACCGGTTTGGCTGACGCTTTATTTATAAATTGCAATTTTGTTAGCGCATCCTCCACCATTTTTCCGCGTACCAAATCAATTACCAAACGGACTTTCTGAGGTGATATGGAGCAATACTTTAATTCCGCAAGCACGTCAACAGCCATTATTCAACCTTTATCGAGGACCTTCCTGCTAAATGACCACGGAAGTGCCGCGTTGGGGAAAATTCTCCAAGTTTATGGCCCACCATATTTTCGGTGATATAGATAGGCACATGGCGGCGACCATTATGTACTGCTATGGTATGGCCAACCATTTGAGGAAAAATGGTGCATGATCTACTCCATGTCCTAATGACCTTTTTCTCATTTTTGGCATTCATATCTTCTATCTTTTTAAGCAGTTTCGGATCAACGAATGGCCCTTTTTTTAGCGATCGAGACATATCTCTACTCCTCTTTCACTTACAGAAAACATTACTATAATAAAATTCCTATTTGTTTGCATTTCTACGTCTTATGATATATTTATTCGTTTTTTTATTACGACGAGTTCTATAACCCAGAGTAGGTTTGCCCCAGGGGGATTTTGGGCCAGGCATACCAATGGGTGAGCGACCTTCACCGCCACCATGAGGGTGATCACGCGGAGACATTGCGCTTCCTCGGACAGCAGGACGAAAACCCATATGCCTTTTTCTACCTGCTTTACCTAATTTAATTTGACTATGTTCCAGGTTTCCAACCTGACCGATTGTAGCAAAGCACTTCTGTCTGATAAGGCGCACTTCGCTAGAAGGAAGGCGAATGTGTGCATATTGTCCTTCCTTTGCTAACAATTGTGCTGCAGTACCAGCAGAGCGTACTAATTGTCCACCACGACCTTCAATTAATTCGATATTATGAATCATCGTGCCAATTGGGATTTTTTCAATTGGAAGACAGTTTCCAGGACGGATTTCTGCTTGATCCCCAGACATAACTGTATCACCAACCCGCAAATCCAATGGAGCAATAATATAGACTTTCACTCCATCTGCATAAGTAATTAATGCTAACCTGGCTGATCTATTCGGGTCATATTCAATGGCAGTTACAGTTGCTGGAATGTCTACTTTTTGACGTTTGAAGTCGATTATCCGGATTTTTCGACGATGTCCACCACCACGATGACGAACTGTAATGCGCCCATAAACATTTCTGCCAGATTTCCTAGTTTTGAAAATAACAAGTGATCGCTCTGGCTTTGATTTCGTGATCTCTTCAAAAGTAGAGCCTGTTTTATGACGCTGACCAGGGGTAACCGGCTTATATACCTTTACACTCATTACTCAACTCCCTCAAAGACCGGGATACTGTCTTCTGGTGACAGGGTTACAATAGCTTTTTTATATCCCGATTTTCTAATACCTACCCGACGGCTTCGTGCTCGCCTTCCTCGCTTTGCAGGGACATTGATGATGTTCACTTTCAATACTTTTACATCAAAGACCTTTTCAACTGCATCCTTAACAACTGATCTTGTTGCTTTTGGATCAACTTCAAATACATATTTGTGTAATTTAGCTGCTAGGTAAGCAGTTTTTTCAGTAATCAATGGCTGGCGCAGGATATCATATGGTGTTTTCATTCCTACTTACCTCTTCCTAAATATTTCTCAATTGCCTTAATGGAAGATAAGTCCAGTACTAACCGATCGTAAAAAAACAAATCTCGGAGGTTCAAATAATTCGCATTCAGGACTTTAACATCGGATATGTTTTTTGCCGACTGAGACACGTTCTTCGTTTTCTTGTCAGGCAAGACAAGTAAGGCTGAATTATTACCCACCCATTTACTTAATGCTTTAGCAATAGTCTTTGTTTTTGGCTCCTTTAGATCAATATTTTCCACAATTACAATAGCTGAATCAGATGCTTTCACAGATAAAGCTGATCGCAAAGCTGATCGCCGCATTTTCAATGGCATCTTTTGATTGTAGCTGCGTTGATGTGGTGTATGGATCTTACCTCCCCCTACCCATTGTGCAGATCTAATAGAACCTTGACGTGCTCTACCAGTGCCCTTTTGGCGCCACGGCTTTCTCCCACCTCCTGATACGTTGCTTCTTGTTTTTGTTTCGTGTGTGCCCAATCTGGCATTTGCCATTTGCCGCACGTAAGCTTGATGCATCAAATCAACATTGACTGGAGCCTCAAAAATGAACTTTGGAAGCTCAATTTCTTTTACTTTTTTCCCATTGAAATCTATAACATTGATTTTCATTGTTTCGCTCCATGCGAGCGGAATCCTTTATTCCGCGGTGCTGGCTCTTTACTGTTTACGCGCCTCTTTGATGACAACCAAACCGCCGCGTGGTCCCGGAACGGAACCATTTACACCCAACAAATTTTTTTCACCATCTACAAGGACTACTTTTAGATTTTGTGAAGTTACCCGCACATTACCCATATGCCCTGGACCGCGTGCGCCTTTATAAGTGCGTCCAGGAGTTGTTCCTCCACCCCTCGATCCAGGAGCACGAAGCCTATCAGATTGGCCATGCGTTTTCGGTCCACCGCGGAAATTATAACGTTTCACTGCCCCAGTGAATCCTCTACCTTTACTCGTTCCCACAACATCGACATGGTTGCCAATCTCAAATTGACCCACATCGATTTTTATACCTTCCTTGATTTCTGGATCCTTTATTCTGAATTCCCTAATAAAACGTAAAGCGGGAAGCTTCTTCTTCTTCAAATGACCTAATTCCCCCCCCGCCAATTTTTTCGCCTTTACTTCCTGAAATCCCAGTTGAACAGCTGAATATCCATCACGTTTAACAGTACGAATCTGTGTAACATAACATGGCCCAGCTTCGATAAGTGTGATTGGAATTGCCAATCCTTCCTTATCAAAAACCTGGGTCATGCCAAGTTTTTTACCAATAAGCCCTTTGAACATCTCAGTTTTTACTCCTTTAGTTCTTTGTCAAGACTGTCAGCTTGGGCAAAGCCGCATCATCTCCCGACGGCATAGTTAATCATTCTGCAGCAAGTCTCATAATTCTGTACAGCTGCTGTCAGGATAATTCTTACACCATCCCTAATGATTTACATTCAAAACCGAATAAATATACCACAAGTTCATATATTTTACTAGATCAATTAATCTCTTTGTGAATCACCAGTAAAAATGTCACCATAAATTCACCAGTAATAATGTCACCATGGACAATATAAAGGTGACAATGACAATAAAAGAAATCAAAAGATTAGAAGTAATGATGCTGGTAGAGACTGGAAAGATCACTGGCAGTCAGGTAGCTGCGATGATGGGCACATCCCTGAGGCAACCTAGGCGGATCATCAAGAAATACAGCAATCTGGCGTGGATCAATCGCGACAGCATAGGAATCAAAAGGCACGTGGTTAAAGAGCAAATAACCACTGAGGATGGAAAGGCCGCATCCCGCGCATATGGCGGGCACCACGCGCCGGATGTTTTCTCTCCCTATAACCGGAAAGAGCGAGAGGAAAGACCCGCTGGCACTCGTGCCCAGCAGGGCTAGCGAGACCACCATGAAGGCGAAATGGTAGAAATGCGCGATGGCAAACAGATGCGTGAGGGCGATTTCAAAAAGAAAGGTGGCACAGGATAAAATCAGCAGCGAGATACAAATCCATTGATCCTTAAAAACGAACCTTGAAATATTCTTCCGCATATCCTAAGTATGACGGAAAAACCGACAGAAATCAAAATATTGATGGGTGTGGAAACCACAAAAGTAAGAAACCTACTGATTAAGAGTCAGTTGCTCTTTGTGTCCACAGCGTAGTACAGCGTCCATTGTGTCAAAACAGTACACAAGGCTATGCGAAAACTGTCCATTGTGTCTATTGTGTCCACGGTGTCTCATTAAAACTGCACCAAACTGCATCTAAGAAAGCGTCTGTCAAGTATTTTTGTATAAATGAACTCCTTTATTAAGGTTGTTTACAAGGCAATCTTTAACCGATGCATCTAACCGTGCTCAACCTGGATATATTATCTCCAAGCAGGTCAATA
>DUED01000029.1 GCA_011176685.1 Anaerolineae bacterium | reverse complement strand
TCTGATTGAATATGACGAAGAATGGAGTGGTGGTAGATTGTATTTGAGAATGGAGAGCAGTTAGAGTATTATCTACAATAATGAAAGGGTCTGTGGCTGATTTTACAGAAAAAATGACACACAATCACGCCTTTTTGATATTCAACTAAAAAACACGGATTAATTATCATTAATCCACTTGACGTTAGTATACAATTATTATAATAACCATTGGTTTAAAATTTTAGTTATTCATTAGGAGGCTTTTGATGAATGAACGAAAATTAATCTATTCACTTCAAATTTTCATCGGGTTGCTCCTGCTTAGTGCATGTTCAAGTCAGCAAGATGTAGTACCTGCAACTCACACTGTACAACCCGAAGAACCTGACATTGAAGAACCTGTTATATAAGAACCTACCATTACAGTTACACCCAAAGTTGAATACCTACAACCCTTGGAACCTAGTGAGGTTGAGCAAACTCTGGAGGATGTGGATGCCAGCCTCCGGGCATATGAAAAGCGCGCCATTACCGGCGATAATATCCCCAACAACCTATACGAGCGGCCTTTCACGGCGTATGAAATGCTCTACCAGCCGGATATCAATATCCTCACAGTGTCCGTCGCTGCCGATGAGAACTTTTTCTACTTCACTATGGTGCTGGATGGGCTGAATCCCGATGTAAACGCATTGACCGGCACTTATGGGATTGAATTTGACCGCACGAAAACTGGTCGAGGGGACTTGCTGGTGTGGGTGCACAGCCCACAGGAGGAATGGTCGCTGGAGAACCTGATAGTCTTCACTGATCTAAAGGGTGTGGTCGGCGGACCAAACCCTATCCTGGCGAATGAGGGTTTTGAAGGGGAGGTCTATAAAACGACCTTGTTACTGGAAGGCGATAGGGTGGCATATGCGCGCATTTTGCAAGCTGAGCAACCCAACCTGCAATTTGCCATCAGCCGCGAACTATTGGATAACGCGAAGGAGTTCTTGTGGGGTGGTTGGGCAGATAACGGTCTCAAGAACCCGCTGCTGTTCGACTACAACGACCATTTAGGACCCAGTCAAGCCGGCTCACCCATCAGAGATTCGGGGGATTACCCACTGAAGGAACTCTATATCCTCGATAACACCTGTCGCCTACCCTATGGTTTCACGCCAGATAGTAACATTCCTGGCTTGTGCAGTAGCGCTATACCCCAACCCATTCCGCAATCAGCACCACCACGACCACAACCAGGTCCATAATAAAATATTAAATAAATAAAAAAGACGGGATGATCTAATCATTCCGTCTTTACGCTTCCTAAATATTACTTTTTAAGTATAGGAATTTTTATTCTGTTACGCCGAGCTGTTTCAATCGCTTTCTCATAGCCCGCATCTGCGTGACGTATAATGCCAATGCCCGGGTCGTTAGTTAACACCCGTTTTAATCTCTGCGCTGCTTCAGGCGTGCCATCTGCCACTATCACCATGCCTGCATGTTGGCTGAAGCCGATACCCACACCGCCGCCGTGATGGAAGGATACCCAGGTGGCACCTCCCACGGCATTCAGCAGTGCATTCAGGATTGGCCAGTCACTGACCGCATCACTACCATCTTTCATACTCTCTGTCTCACGGTTAGGAGAAGCGACCGAACCCGAATCTAGGTGATCGCGACCGATAACGATTGGCGCTTTCAGTTCGCCGCTAGCTACCATTTCATTAAATTTCAGCCCGGCTTTATCACGCTCGCCATAGCCCAACCAGCAGATTCTTGCCGGCAACCCCTGGAAAGGTACGCGTTCACGAGCTAAAGATAACCAACGGTGCAGATGCTTATCATGTGGAAAAAGCTGCTTGATAGCTTCATCTGTTTTGTAAATGTCCTCTGGATCACCTGATAGTGCCACCCAGCGGAAAGGTCCTTTGCCCTCACAGAATAATGGGCGGATGTAAGCCGGTACAAAACCCGGGAATTTAAAGGCATCTTTGACGCCATTGTCGAAAGCCCGCTGGCGGATATTATTACCATAATCAAAAACCTCCGCTCCGCGCTTCTGGAGCTCAAGCATGGCTCTCACTTGAACCGACATGGAATCCACCGACCTACGGGCGTATTGTTTTGGATCCTTTCTGCGCAGGTCATCCGCTGCTGTTATGCTCATACCATTGGGCACGTACATTAAAAAATCATGCGCCGGGGTCTGGTCGGTGACCACATCCGGGATGACGTTGCTCTCTAAAAGCGCCGGGTATATGTCAGCCGCATTAGCGACCAGACCGACCGAGCGTGGGATCTTCTTTTCTCGAGCTTCTAGTACCAACGTAATGGCTTCTTCCAGGTCATCCACAACCATATCCAGATAGCCGATATCCTTCTGATATTTGGCATGCTCCGGGTCAATTTCGACAATCAAACCAGCGCCCTCATTCATAGTAATTGCAAGCGGTTGCGCTCCGCCCATCGCTCCCAATCCAGCCGTAAGCACAAACTTGCCTCTCAGCGATTTCCAGCCATGCAGTTTCGCCAGGGAGGACAATGTCTCATATGTTCCTTGCAAGATACCTTGCGTGCCAATATAAATCCAGGAGCCGGCTGTCATCTGGCCAAACATCATTAAACCTTTTGCAACCAGTTCATCAAAATGCTCCTGTGTTGCCCAATGAGGTACCAGATTGGAATTGGCGATTATCACACGCGGTGCATCCACATGTGTTGTAAAAATTCCCACCGGCTTTCCAGACTGTACCAGCAATGTCTCATCATCGTTCAGGTTTTTAAGAGACTCAAGAATTGCATCAAATGCCTCCCAGTTGCGGGCAGCCTGACCCCGTCCACCATAAACAACCAATTCATCCGGTTTTAGCGCAACATCAGGATCGAGATTATTTTGAATCATGCGATACGGTGCTTCAATCAGCCATGATTTACAGGTGAGCTTGGTGCCTCGCGGCGCCCTCACAGTTCGTGGACCGCTCATATTATCCTCCTTAAGTGATATCTAAAGAAAATTATACAATAATAGATGCTTATCTTGTCCCATGATATCTACTGATAAAAACAATAACTACACCGCCGTAAATTCTTTACCTTGCATGCTTTTCAAGATGTGACTATAATTGTTTTTTTGAGGTAAGAATATGCCCGTCTATATATATCACTGTGATAATTGCGGCATTCAGTTTGAAAAGAACCAAAAATTCTCGGACGAACCGTTGAAGCGCTGCCCGCAATGTGGAGAAATTGCTCTTCACAAAGTCTACTCACCCGTGAGTGTGATTTACAAGGGCTCGGGGTTTTATTCTACCGATCACCACTCAAGTTCTGGCACTTCTTCCGTTTCACATGGTAAAAAGGAAGAAAAAATTAAAGCCCCAAATGAGGGTTCCAAAAAAAGCACTGACAAAAACGAAAAAAACTCTTAATTCTATAAGATTTTGTAACCATTACCTATACTTCTCAAATTCTTTTCCTCACTCAACTTACTTCTAGTGATGGGTTTGCAAATAGGAACTAAAATCAATCCCGTATCAATACCATTATTAAGGCATTGGGGAAAGGACCAATCTTGTAAAAATGTGTGTCCTAAATTTCCAAACTGTTTGACAAATTTATTACAAATATCCAGGACAATCCTGAGAAAGATGATTCAATCCCTGACTACATCATGTCGGATCAAAAAAGTCTCCTGAATGCATTATTCCCCAAGAAATCATCCCTGGTGATGACCATTGATTGATTCCTTATAATCAAGTGAGTGATAAAATTTTTCGTATGAAACGCTGGCAGTTTTGGGTTAGTATGCTTTTCAGCCTTGTTTTCCTATACATTGCATTAAGCGGGCTGCAGCTATCTGAAGTCTGGAATTCTATCCGGTCTGCCAATTATGTCTGGCTGTTGCCAGGTGTCCTGGTCTATTTCCTGGCGCTAGTTCTGCGCACCTGGCGCTGGAACATTTTATTGCAACCCATCAAAGACATACACTTCAATGTCCTTCTCCCTATTGTGTCTATTGGCTATATGGGAAACAACATCTTCCCCGCTAGAGCTGGCGAGATCCTGCGCACCATAATCCTCAAACGAGAGAAAAAAATCTCCATATCTGCATCTCTAGCTTCAATCGCCGTGGAGCGGATCTTTGACGGTATGATTATGCTGGCATTTGTGTTTATTAATCTCCCGGAATTTACGCAGTTGGCAATAGATTACAATTTCGCAGACCAGATTCAAATAATCGCCTACTGGGGATCAATTATATTTATTGGATTATTCCTCATTTCCATTGCGTCAACGATTTTCACCAAGACAACTGAAAATATTTTTTCTTTTCTCATTAATCGAATTATCCCTGAACGTTGGAG
This sequence comes from Anaerolineae bacterium, assembly GCA_011176685.1. GTDB lineage: Bacteria > Chloroflexota > Anaerolineae > Anaerolineales > Anaerolineaceae > A373. The sequence continues at coordinate 8,053 of DUED01000029.1, read as the reverse complement.
GAAAGGGGCAACCCAAATCAGCCAAAGATTCTTAACAGGACTACAATCTTTGCGTTCACCAAAAAAAATTATGTCTGTCTTGATTTTGTCTGTGGCTACATGGCTTCTGGAAACTGTCTTTTACTGGTTTATTCTACATGCTTTCCCCTTCCAAGTCAGTTTCTCAAGTTTAATGTTAATGAACGGTATTCTGAACTTGATAACCACTATCCCATCTGCTCCTGGTTACCTTGGCACCTTTGATGCGCCAGGTATCGCTTATCTAAAGGCAATCGGTGTGCAAGCTGAAGCCGCTGCAGGATATACTTTAGTTCTACATGCAGCCCTATGGCTGCCCGTCACTTTACTAGGCGCATATTTCTTCACGAGCAAGGGCTTGGACTGGAGTCAAGCCACCATAAGAGAATAATTTTCAGGAGACGATTCATGAGTAAAATCGCTATCCTAGGTGCAGGCATCGCCGGTTTAACCGCCGCTTACGACCTTCTAAAAGCAGGGAACCAGGTATCCATATACGAAAAGAATGCTGCTGTTGGCGGTCTGGCTGGAGGATTTAAAAAAGCAAATTGGAATTGGAGCGTCGAAAAGTTCTACCATCATTGGTTTCAGGCAGACAAAGCCATGCTTGACCTAATAAAAAAATTGGGCTGGCAAGATCAAATTATATTTTCTCGTCCAAAAACTGTTGTATATTATCAAGATAAGTTTTACCCACTTGACTCTCCTCTAGCTGTATTGCTATTTCCCGGATTCTCTCTTCTAGAGAAACTAAGATTTGGTCTGGTAACTTTTTACCTGCGGTACATTGCCTCCTGGCGTCCTCTAGAAAAATATTCATCCAAAGATTGGTTACATCGGTATTACGGTGCCCATCTATACAAGACGCTCTTTGAACCCCTCTTGATAGGAAAATTTAGCCATAATTATCAAGAAGTTCCCATGGCCTGGTTTTGGGCGCGCTTTAAAGCCCGCAGCCCAAAACTTGGTACTTTTGAGGGTGGCTTCCAAAATTTTCTCGACAAGTTTGCTGATGAAATACAAAAGAACGGGGCAAATTTCATATTCAACTGTACTGCCACAAAGATTGAGCCGCAAGCAAATGGCCGTTTGAAAATAATAACCGATAAAGGAAAAGAGGTCTTTGATAAAGTGCTTGTCACCACCTCGCCAAAACTGCTCGCAAACTTAGTGCCATCGCTTGATAACAATTACAAGCAAAAACTGTTCTCCTTGAGGAGTATTGGTGCAGTAGTGGTTGTATTGGCATTACACTATAAGCTTTCAAAAGATGGCTTCTATTGGTTCAACTTACCCAAAGCAGCCGGATTCCCCTTCCTCGCCCTGGTTGAACACACAAATTTTATCTCAGCGGATAAATTTGGCGGTGAGCATATCCTTTATTGTGGTGACTATCTGCCACCAGATCATGAGTACTTTCAACTTACCAAGGAGGAGCTTATAAAGCGCTTCCTGCCAAGCCTAAAACAGATCAACGCAGATTTCCATAGAAGCTGGATCATTGACTCCTGGCTGTTCCGATTGCCCTATGCCCAGCCAATACCTACACTCAATCATTCGAAAAACATACCGGATATAAAAACGCCCATCCCGAACCTCTATTTTGCCAGCATGAGTCAGATTTACCCATGGGATCGAGGAACAAATTACGCTGTGGAGCTGGCACATCGTGCTGCACATTTAATAATGGGTAGATTTGACTCATAAAATAATTTTTAATTCATAAATTAGAACAATATGGTCTAAACTTTACTAGTAATCGACTGACGACTTTTTAAGATTGGTTTTCCTAATAGGATCCTCTGGGTAGCTAAATAGTCTCTTTACCCCAACATCTGGGGGTTCAACTCACCTTGTAGCAAACAATTGCCCGCGAACAGCAGTTCTATCGAATATATATAAGACATGCTTATCTGTCGTTATCTTCTTAAGAATCTTAATCTTAAAGATTTTCATTTTTTTAGGTTAACAAGGGAGAAAAACTTGTGTATTCACACCCAATCTGATAGAATGTTTTTACCCCTGAAGAAGAGGGACACCTCAATAAATTTGATTTTGTTCCGAAGCACTGCAAAGTGCAGATAGCATTGAAGAACTGAATAATTAAAAACCCCACTGCAGTAGGTAAAAAGACCACTAGTGGGTTTATATAAATCTATCTATCTCACTAAATGAGTGAAGGATTATTGGGCATGAACGCAAATCAGGCATGGCAGGCGACCCTTGGGCAACTTCAGATGGAGATGCCCAAGGCATCTTATGATACTTGGGTGAGTGGCACAAAATTCATTACACATGAAGATAATATTTTCAGGGTTGGCGTACAGAACGCCTATGTACGCGACTGGCTTGAAACTCGCCTGACCAGCACCATTACACGCCTACTGAGCGGTATCATGAATACCCCACAAAATGTACAGTTCGTCCTGCAAAGCAGGGAAGAAACATCTATTGGTAATGATTATTTTGATGCTATTCCCCAAATCTCCTCCTCTTTCACAAAGGACTTGCAAGACAAATCCCCCTTGAATATGCGATATACATTTGATGATTTTGTAGTTGGTCCAAACAATCGTCTCGCTCATGCCGCTAGCATGGCTGTTGCTGAAAATCCAGCCAGGGCATACAATCCTCTATTCCTATACGGCGGAGTAGGGCTGGGTAAAACTCATTTGCTGCAGGCAATCGGTAATATGACTTGGGAGAAAGATTTGAATGTATTATACGTTTCATCGGAAGAATTCACTAACGACCTGATCAACTCTATCCGCAGCCACAATACCGAATCCTTCCGGCAACGTTACCGCAATATTGATGTACTTCTAGTTGACGATATTCAGTTCATTGCAGGGAAAGAATCTACCCAAGAAGAATTTTTTCATACTTTCAATACATTACATAGCCAAAACAAACAAATCGTCATCTCATCGGACCGCCCCCCGAAAGCGCTGGTTACACTTGAAAAACGCCTGCGCTCCAGATTTGAGTGGGGCCTAACTGCTGATATCCAACCTCCCGAGCTTGAGACCAGGATCGCAATATTGCGATCCAAAGCAGATCGTGCCGGTCGTGACGTGTCGATAGGTATCCTGGAAAGCATCGCACGACAAATCCATTCCAATATCCGCGAACTAGAAGGCGCTTTGACCCGTGTCCTCGCTTATTCGGATCTGAGCGGTAAACCCCTGACATCAGAATTGACTTCTATTGCCCTGGTGGACTTCATGCCTAATAATGAACAAGTAGAACCCGATCAAATTGTGAGCACAGTTGCAAAGGCTTTTGGTATCACAGAAGAGCAGCTCTTCGGGCGGGGCAGAACACGCAAAATCGCCTTGCCACGTCAAATTGCAATGTATTTAATGCGCGAAGAAGCGAATGCCTCCCTCCCACAAATTGGCGAAACACTAGGAGGCAGAGACCACACAACTGTTATGTATGCATGTGCAAAGGTTGCTGATTTAATTGAACGGGATGACCTTCTACGCAGGCAGGTTTTTCAGATACGTGATCAACTCTACAACCACCAAGTTGCGGCTTGAAGAAAAAATCCCTGCCTTTGTACCTCAATCATGATAAAATTGAGTTCCGGTAAATGAATTAGATTACCGGAGCTTGGAGCAAGTGTATCCAAACAAGGATGTAAAAAGTCATCTATGTGTCAATACCACCCTGGCCGGGAATCCAAGCCAGGGAATTTTATTTAAAACTAGAAAACTCTCCCCTATCATATAAACAGGGGGATTAATTGAATGAGGTAAGTAAAAATGAAAAATAAATCATTACGTATTATTCCAATCGGCGGCCTAGGAGAAATCGGCCGCAATATGATGCTGTATGAGTACGGCAACGATATTCTCATTGTGGACTGTGGTCTCATGTTCCCACAACACGAAATGCTGGGAATAGATTACATCATTCCAGATTTCGATTACATTAGAAAAAAAAGAGAGAAAATCCGCGGCATCATTTTCACTCATGGTCACGAAGATCACATTGGTGCTGTCCACCACCTAATCCAAGAAATCCAGGCACCCATCTACGCTACGTCACTAACAATAGGGTTGATAAAAGTGAAGCTTAGGAGAAATGGGTACAATCGAAAAATCCCTATTCACGTAGTAAAAGCAGGTAGCAGGATAAACATTGCCAGTTATAAAGTTAATTTTTTCCATGTCTGTCATTCCATCCCCGATTCAGTAGGTTTGGGTATTGAAACACCTGCCGGTCTGATCGTCCAATCCGGCGACTACAAGTTCGACCATACTCCGGTGGACAATTGGCCAACTGATTACGCTAAACTGGTCGAATTCTCCCAGAAGGGAGTTTTAGCCCTCATTGCCGATTCTACTAACGCAACAAATGCCGGCTGGACACCTTCTGAACATGTTGTTGACCAGGCTTTCGAGCAGGTCTTCAACCAAGCAAAAGGTCGCATCATCGTTGCCAGCTTTGCGTCGCTAATTTCCCGCATACAGCAGGTGGCTAACGCAGCAATAGCCCATCATCGCAAGATGGCAATTGTGGGTACCAGTATGGTTGAGAATGTGAAAATTGCACAGAAGCTAGGGTACTTGGATATTCCTAAAGACTTAATTGTGAATATTGACCATGCACTAAAATTACCCGATAAAGAAGTTGCGATTATGTGCACCGGTTCTCAAGGAGAGCCGACTTCTATTCTCGGTCGCCTTTCCCGCGGAACACAAAGGCAAATCGACATCAAGAATGGTGATACTGTAATATTATCCTCTAAGATCATACCTGGGAATGAGGAAGCAGTTTATTCCACCATCAATGGTCTCTTCAGGCGTGGGGCAAATGTCATCTACCAAGAAATTGCCCCTGTGCACGTTTCCGGTCACGGTGGCCAAGAAGATATCAAACTGCTCATTCACCTAACAAAACCGAAATATTTCATACCGGCATATGGGGAATTTAGGCATCTTAAGCAGAGTGCGTTGCTCGCAAAACAGACGGGTATTCCAGAAAACCGCATCGCAGTTGTAGAAGACGGACAGGTAATTTCTTTTAAGGATGGCAAGATGCGTCTTGCTGAAAAGATTTCCACATCATTGGTATTCGTAGATGGCGTAGGTGTTGGTGATATCGGTCCAGAGGAAATGCGTGACCGTGAATCACTTTCCCGCGACGGCATTGTATTGATTCATATCAATTTGAACCGAAAAACCGGATCTTTGCATGGAAAGCCAGAAATTGCCAGCCGTGGCTTTACAGCTACGCAAGAAGCGGAAGAAATCCTGCGTCAGGCGCAAAAACCCATTGTCGAAGCAATAAAGCGTTCAAATGGAAACTTGGAAAGAGCTATCACCAAGACAATGCGTGGGTTTCTTTATAAAGCGACTCACCGGCGACCTACAATAATAGTAACAATTAGCAGGATTTAATTCACAGTCCTCCACGAGCATTCTTCTACTACTAATCATCATCTCGCCATCCCAACTTGCCCTTGAGAGGTACGAAAACGACTGGTAGTACTGCTTCTTTCTCTATTTCAGTACCATTTTTAACCCAAAGTTCCAAATCCTGTCGCCATCGGCTGCCCACCGGAATCACTAACCTACCCCCTTCTTTAAGTTGTTGTACCAGTGGAGATGGAACATTGGGGGCTGCCGCAGTGACTATAACAGCATCATAAGGCGCGCCTTCAGACCAACCTAAAGACCCATCCCCATGGTGAACAAACACATTTTCCATCCCCAATGATCGCAGCACTGCTTCAGCATTATCAGCCAGACGCTTGACGCGCTCAACTGTATGCACTGTTTTAGCAAGAGACGCTAGCACTGCCGCCTGATAACCGGAACCAGTGCCAATCTCAAGCACATTTTCTTCCCCACATAAATTTAATTTTTCAGTCATAAAAGCAACAACATAGGGCTGTGAGATAGTTTGCCCGCTGCCAATTGGTAGAGGATGATCCTGGTAAGACTCATCTAGATATTCCCGTGGCACAAAAAGATGACGCGGAACCTTCTTTAAAACTTCAAGAATATGAGCATCGTTGACCCCCCTGCGCTCAATTTGTTCTGCCACCATACGTAATCGCTTTTCAAAAAAGGGATCATATTCTGAAGTTTTTTTTACCCCTGAAAATTTTTTCATCTATACCAATTACTCGGTTATAACAAAATTGCAATACTTTTTAGAATTGGAACCTGCCACTTGCTTTAGTAACTTTTTGGTGGTAATTCTTTACAAAGTCTTTTAATTTATTTGCCAATTCTGCCCATTCATCTGACCCCAGCACCTGAAATATTTCCTTAACAGACGGCATGATTACCCCAACTAAAACCTGCGGTTGATCTCCATAAACTGTGACCCAGGCATCACTAAGTTGAAATCCCAATTTCTGCACATTTGGCAGAAAATCACGCACGACGAACTCAAAATATTCCTGCTCTTGTTTAGGTATGATATCCCAAGTTAATATCAGCTTTCCCAAAGCCATAGCATCCCTATTTTCTGGCATAATCCAAAATAACCACTTTGGTTTCTTCTGGAAGTTCATTTACCTTGCCTATTTTTAGCGATGGCAAGGTCTCTACTTCTGAAAGGCCCATTTCTTTAATAAATTTCGAGATTGTCTCTAGTTCAATAGTAGTTGAGGGAGTCGCATAATGCATTGGTATAACAATGTTTGGCTCCAGTAGACTGATTACCTCAGATGCTTTTGCCGCATTCAAACTCCCGCTACCGCCAACTGGCACCAATGCAATATTGACTGGTCCAAGCGATTCCACTTCTGTTTGAGTTGGAACAATATGCATATCACCCAAATGCACCACGTTTATTTCACCATATTCAATTAAGTACATTGAATTAATGAATTTATTGTTTTCTCCCTCTCTACGCGCATCGGTTCTGATGCCGGTAATGAATACACCACCAATTTCGTATTCTCCCGGACTTTTGACTACATAGGGTTTTCCTTTTACCGCCTTTAAATTATTATGGCCGGGCGAGTTATTGCTGATGGTAACAATTTCTGCCTTTAATTTCAACGGCTCATATCCAACAACTCCATGGTCATACGGATCACAGACCACGGACGCCTGCCCACGTTCCGTAATCCGAAAGCAAGCATGTCCATACCAGATAATTTCCATATAACCTCCAAGATTAATTTTGATTATACATTAGAATGGTTTACTTCCTATTTTTCTGCTTGGTAAATGCATTAAACAAGTGAAATGCTGCCTGATTATCAAGCATTATTTATTGGCGATGAAATAAAAAAATCTGACTTTATTAAAATTAATGCGTTCAGGAGACATTATATTAATCGTTGCTTGTTTATCAAAGGATTACTTCTATTGGGTTACTCGTGAATAGTTTGGAATAACTTGAATATTCCAAATGTGGATAGTTAGTATTAGAACCCAGAATTCCCTATGATAATCGTAATCCTATGGTAAAATGCTACCCTTGCCCGGTTATATTGGGTTTGGTATAATCGGAAAGTTGTACTTTAATAGGTCTTTTTGCCGACGTAGCTCAAGCGGTAGAGCAACCGCCTTGTAAGTGGTAGGTTACGGGTTCGACTCCCGTCGTCGGCTCAGTTGCAAGCAGGCAAGTGGGTTTAATCTCAATGAAGAGCAGCTCACTTGCTTACCGGCAACAATTTATATGTATGGGCGGTTACCCAAGTGGCCAACGGGGACTGACTGTAAATCAGTTGGCAGAAGCCTTCGGAGGTTCGAATCCTTCACCGCCCACTGGTCTTTTGACCAAAAACCCTGCATTTGCAGGAATTGGGCGGCAAGCCCTCATAGCTCAGGCGGTAGAGCACGTTCTTGGTAAGAACGGGGTCATGGGTTCAAATCCCATTGAGGGCTCATACTGCCAAATAAAATTATAAAAAGTTGAATTTTTTATAATCATAAAAATAGTAGGAGATTAATTATGGCGAAGAAAAAATTTAAAAGGACCAAGCCGCATCTCAATGTAGGCACGATGGGGCACATTGATCACGGCAAGACGACCCTGACGGCGGCAATGACCAAATACTGTA
>DUED01000028.1 GCA_011176685.1 Anaerolineae bacterium | reverse complement strand
GTGTTTGGGTAAGCTGTGTGTATGTTCCCATGAGTGCTCCTTTGATTTAGTCGTTGGAGAGGCGCTTATCTTACCGCAGCTTACCTCTCTAACGCTTTCAAAGTTGCACTTGCTAGTTGAATTCAAGCCTTTTATTAAACCCTCATACTGAAGTTTTGTTTTGGGCTTGAGCTCAATCCCTTTTGTACTTATCCAATCCTGAAGAAAAGTTCCTAGAGGGATGTTTCTCCCTTCAAATCCTATGCCTTGATCTTTTTGATCGAGTGTTTTACGCAACCACTGCTGGCATTCCGTGCGAGTCTTAGCGCTAAAGTTAATGCGTTTGCCAGCGAATAAAATCTGCGCTCTCCAAGTTCCGTTTGAGCGTTTTGAAATCGAGCCTTCGTTCCAACCTCTTCTCGCCATTTCCTGTTACTCCTTTCCGATTTGAGTTTCAGGAAAGGCGACTCTTTTTGTTGCTCTATCCAATTGTTAAAGTCCAGATTCCCCCACCACAATTGAATACCATTGTGTAGAACCTTTATACCCTGAAAGACAATATCATTCAAGAGGTTTCTATTTAAATTCGTTGAAAACGATAATTTCATCCTAAAAATCCTCATGGCAATTTTGGATATATATATTTAAATCATTGGGCTTGACGCGGATTGTCTTATTGATCTTTATTGTGGGTATTTTCCCCTCTTGGAATAAACGGTAAGTTAAAGAACGGCTGATGTTGAGGATCCTGGCAACCTCATCAGCCTTTAATAACCTGCTGCATGAATTCTGTTGGTCGTTCATCGTTTATCCTCCTCATTCCGAAATCAAATAAGAACCCTCCGTTTCTCCGCATTTAATCCAAATTGGTGTGTTGAAGAGGTTATGCTGCATTACTCTGTCAAAAGTAGTAAATAGAAATAAATTACTATCTGCCTTTGTGTTTTGTAAAGTCTGGCGCATAAGGTTTTTCATCCGAACCTCTCCGGTTGTTACAATCAACCACCGGCCAGAATTTGAGCCAAAACGAGCTTTGTATGAAGGATGATGTATATATGCAGCACCAGCAGCTGCTTTTTCAACTCCAAAGCTGGGATTATCATGGGTTGCCATATCGAGTTCTAATAGGAACCTGGCTCGGTACGGTTTCCCCTGGGCTTTTCGTTTTTCATCCACGATCACAAAATACCCATCTGGACAAACTCCTTTGCACCTCTTTTGAGTTTTTCCTTCTCTGTTAACAGTTCGGAAATCCACTTTATCCATATTAGATCTAAATGCACCCTCAGGTATCCAGTCTTCAAGCGTCAGATCGGATATTTCGCAAACAGAGCGTTCAACAGCATAACGGAAATCAGTGACTTCGATATCATGCTCCAGCTGCTGCCAGCGTGGTTCCCGTGTCCAGCGTATTCCTATTTTTCTAAGTCTTTCTTGAAGTGATCTAAGCTGGTTTTCATTCACCCGGGTGGGAGGTTCAATCTCAAATCCACTCTTTCCAGCAATGTAAAGAATCCCTTTCCATCCTAGCCAACATATCGGTTCTGGAATAGGTTTCGTCTTTCGCTGGACCTCGGATGGCCAATGGATATATTCGGAATGGCGAAGTTTTGATAAACGCCTTTCCATTGGGCGGATTGTCTTATCGTTCCAGAACAAGCTGCTGATATGCCTTCTAGTAAGAAACCCATCGTTATCGTAGATTGCTTGCAGTAATGCGCCATCCCGCTCTTGAAAACGCATAACAGTTTGCTTTTCAGCCTGCTTATTACTGGAGTAAATCACCGTTTTATTTTTTAGCATATATACAACCATCTTATTGGCTCAGGAATTGGCTTTGTCACATAGCATCTAACTAATAACTCTTTAAAAATATAGGTCGCTTGTTTTATCGAATTATCCTTTTTTTGGAATCTCATAGTATTCATTTAGCGCATCAATTAGACCAAATGTCAATAGCTCTTATTGATTCCTTATTTGCGATGTATTGGCGAGGGATAATTTGTATATTCGGAGTGAAATGTTGAGCGATCTCAAATTCAACCTCTTGCCTGGAAAGGCCATATCGCTGTCTTGATGATGTTCTAACTGCTTTGACAATCTGTGGATCACCTGCACCTAGTAGTGGTAGGGGTGATAATAATTCTGGATGATGAGAGGGCTCTTGTAACCTGTGGTACCAAATGGAATGACGACCTTTTTCTACTTGACAGGTCAATCTCACTGCTACGTTGTGATTAATAGCCTGTTGTAAGGAGCGATCAAGTTGTTGGGGGAATTGGTGGGCTAAACACAGACAGAGATTGAAACTACGTCCTTCTGTCATGGCTTTCTCAAAGGAACCGGATAAATAAGTTTGGAACTCATCAGCATGAACGATGGTTAAGCGTCTAGAATCTCCAGAGGGTTGCGACATGGTTATGAGCTGCACCTTCGTAAAAAAGAGCGCGCAGAGAAACTGGCTTACGTCTTCTCCCAGGAAGCTTTGAGGAATATGGGCCAACACTGTCCCCCCGCTGCGGATAACTTTTTGAAGATCTAACCGGGGGTTGGCTTGTCCAATAACGCATGCGACTTCAGGGAAGTTGAGCATTGAAAGCTTGTTGAGAATGGGTTCAATAACGGTGAAAAAAGACCGTCGATTGACAATTGCAAGATACTCCTCCTCCCAAAATCTTCGAACCATTGGATTGCTGATATACGCAAGTATTTGCATGCGATAATCATTATTCAGAAAAAGACGGGGAATGTCCAATAAGGTTGATGGCTCAGGGGCTTCCAAGAGTGTGGCGACACCCATGCGTAAAAAGTGCTCCATGCGCACCCCCCAACTTTTACGGAATAACTTTTTAAACGTCATCACCACATCACTGGTAGCTCTAGTTCTCAAATGGGGAGGGACTTTCTGCAATACATTCAAACCAATTGGCATTGCTGAATCAGTGAGATCCAGATAGACTGCATCATGCTGCCGGTGAGGTGGAATATGACCAAGCAGTGCCTTGGCTGTATCACCCTTTGGGTCGATAACTATCACTGTTGCATTTGTCTGCATGTCTGCTATTGCCAACCGTTTCATAAGCACAGATTTGCCTGACCCCATGGGGCCGATAATATGAATTCCTCTGGGACGGACTGAATAGGGAATAGTAACTTTCCAGGTTGGAATTCCAGAAACGACATGATTACCGACCACTGCACAATCAGGTTTGGGTAAAAAAACGCTCAATAAAGTACGTCCGATCGTATAACCGACCTTCACTACAATCATTGCTAGTTCCTTTAGCAACCAAGCAACATTGAGGAAAAAATCCACAAGTTGATCTTCGGTTGAGTAAGTTCTCCAATACTTTCTCATGATTTCTTATAATCCATTTTTCAATGCCTCATGAACTTTGGGCAGATGAGATATTTATTTTTTCACCGGAACCACACAATGGGCAATCTGACCGCTTCACAACACGGTAGTTTCCCTCCACCTTACCTGGGAGCGAAATAGTCTTGACATCCCAATCCAGGGGACGTTTCATCACCAGGTTTTCTAGTGCTGCCAGGGAAATCCCAACAATGGTAAGAGCTATGGCTGCTGAAACAGGAGCACAGGGTGCCTGACCCATACTTTCGGCAAGAGAAGGCCAGAAACAAGCTGGACATGGCGTCTCAGACTGGCTCTGTTGCCTAAACACATACCCCTCAGCTGCTTCACCGTCCATGCCAGTGATAATTGCAGGGATACCATGGGTGTTAGCGTAGGTTATTGCCCATCGGCGGCTGGGATCGTTATCCACGCCAACGAATAGAATCGATGGCGTTGACACGAGATCTGCTGATACTGCTTCCTCAAACCGGTAGGGGAAGGATTCAACTAGGGTCTCGCAATCCACTCGTGCGTTGCGAATTTGATGCTTCAAGGCTAGAGCTTTATTGATTCCTACATCCACATAGGAGAAAGGTTGGCGGGGAAGATTTGAGGGATCAACTTCATCAAAGTCAAATAAAAGAATTTCACCCACACCGTACCGCGCTATTGCAAGAGCGAAATTACCACCTAAGGCACCGCAGCCCACTACCGCTACCCGGCTTGCTTTTAGAGCTTCTTGATCCCAACCAATCAATGGTTCCAAGCGATCAGTCACTTCTGCGAGGGAAAACCAGCGACGGCCAAATATCATCTTCTTCTGCTGCTGAACGTAGGTTTTGATCAAGTTGATAGAGGGTATCTTCAACATGTTTTACTCCTTTTCCAAATATTTTTATTGAAAATGGGCGTTCTGCAGAGAAAAAGCGGATGTACCCATCTTCTGAAAATACTGCTTGGATTGCGGGGAAGACCGGTTCTAATAATTGACGTTGTGTATTGAGGTCGATCTGGGAGGGTGATACAGGTCCATTAAAACGGTGGCTATGAAAAACGGCATGTAAACTGTACCCCCAGCGTTGTAAGCTGCGTAAAGATTGTTGAAAGTCGCCAAGCTCAAACTGTAGTCCACCGGCTGATTGGGAGGAGAATTGTACACGTAGAGCATCTGCAAGCATACGTACCCCATTGATATGCATACCAGTAACCAAACATGCCCATTCGGGATCTTGGTTCAGTATTGAATGGCCAAAACGTTTTTTATCAGTAGGCAGTGATTGATGATTATTTTGTACAAGCCAACGCCAACACTTTGCCAGGAAGGTGCTATCAATGCCATAGACTTCTCCCTCTTCTTTTTCTGGAATGGGTAAAATGGGGGAAATGGGTTTAACCAATTCTGGAATTTCTTTTTTTTGTTTTGTAACTTCATTTATCTCTTTCTCAGACAAACCTTGAGAATATTTATTAAGGGAATTGATGATTTGCTCATCCAAATGAATCGATTTCAAATACCATCGAAATTGCCACTGTGATGCAGCGTAGAGCCAGCCGTGCAGTTTAAAGGGCAATAACCATAATCTTTGGAAAATATTTATCTTCATATCCTTTCTCCTTCCAATGAAAATCATCAATTAGGCGCTACAATATATTTTCTGCGTGCTGGCAAAAAGAACTAAATGCTTCTTCAAATGTTGCCGGGCTCTCTCCATGATAGTGAACCACCCACCAACCATGGCTTCCAATCCTGTTTTTTTTATAAAAAATACAGTCATGATCCTTCAACTTCTGTGGGGGGTCATAAAGCCAGGTTGCAGTTGTCCCATTGAGATTAACATCAATTGCCAGCTTGATGCGATAACCTTTAACCTCGGTATATCCAGTGTAACTTTCTGGTTCTCCAAGGGCTGCTGGAATATAAATAAAACCCAAGCGATGCCATAATGGTGAAACTCTGGGCATTACTGTAGTTGTCATAATCACATCTTTTCGGATAGGTAATTAGGGACAACCATTTTGATTGCCCCTAATGTTCAATTAACATACATCTAAGCCTAGTTTTGGCGCTTCTAGTTGTTCTAGATTTAATGTAGAATGATCTTCCATGTTGTTATAAAGGTTGTCGGTTGGTTTAAAGACCAATGTATCCCCGTTATTCAAAATAGTCATTAAACGGTATTTGTTGATGTTGAGTTTGGTAGAAAAATTTGGATCTTCGCCAAGAGCAACAAATAGATCTTTAACCATTGTCTCAGGGAAAATTCTTACAGGGTGAGCCTGCAAGTTTCCACCCGGAACTGTTACCAGCGCTTGTTTTATTAGTTGAGCCATGATTTTCTCCTTTTTTATATTTAATCTAATAATGCCATTATTGCTGATAAAAAATTTACTTTTTTAATAAAATCCATCTAGCATATTTTGTATAATGTTAAACAAGGAAAGAAAATGAGTTCAAAGAAAGAAGGAAGTGATTTGATGAATGCGGGGGGATTGCTTAGAAGGTTCAGGCTCGATCGAGCCTGGTCACAAATTAAAATGGCTAGCTCATTTGGAATTAATGAATCCCTTTTGAGTCAACTCGAACATGGCCATAGACTTCTCACAAATAAGTTTATCTCTACAATAAAAGATTCCAATGTCTTAGAAAAAGATGAACTACAGGTACTTCGAGAACAAGCGGCTGTTGATACCGCCAAGAAGAAATTTAATGTTGAAGTTTTTACAGAGCAAAACCAACTCGAGGGGAATCATACGGAGTTTGATGACGGTTCATCCAGAATAAAAGCGTTCGATGTTAGATCTTTACCAGAATTCCTTGACAATATTAAAAAAGATCTTGAAATAAATAAACAAGTCATCAATGCTGGTATGCCGAATAATGTTTCTCAATGGCTTAAGGAAAACACTCTTCCAATACTCTGGAGCAAAGCAGATCAAACCATGAATCATGCGCCGTCTGATGCTTGGCCAATCCAAAAATGTCTATCAAAGGCTCTCGTTCAATATGGGCTTTCACACGCGTTTTGGATGTCTCGTAAGAAAGCGGCGAGCAAATTGCGTAAATGTGCAAAAGATCTCGAATTTCTGGCTCAAACCTCAAACAAACATTTACCAAGAGTACTAGCATATTATTGCTATTCATATGCAGACTATCATGAAAACAAAGATTTATCTTCTCTGGGAAATGCATCGTTAGGGCTCATGCTTGCTAAAAAAAGTAAAATTCAAGATAAAAAAATATTTCAAGATTTCTATGAATTAAAAGCCATTGCTTTGGCTAAACTTGGTGATGGATCTCAAGCTAGAGAAATTGCAGATTCTCTTCGAAATTTACTTGATTCACCAGAAATCTCTTCACAAGAATATAGAGGTAGTTTAAACACAATAGCAAGAGTTGAGAGTGCCCTAGGCTCAAAAATGTTTTGGAAGATTCATGAAAAGACTAAATCAGGAATTGAAGGAAATAGAAAAGGTTTTGGAGAACCTTTTAATATGCTGATTAATATCTGGGCGGAACTTGAAGCTATGCGTAAGTTAAAGACACTCGATAAGGGACACTTAGAATCTTTACTTGATAAAACAGATTTGTTTTCCGACAAACAGTTTTTACGGATTAAGAATAATATTAGGGGTGAGGCAGAAAAAGTCCGTAAACTCATAAATAAAAAACATTACTAGTAATTTTTTATGGAACATTATTATTATTCTGATGTCTATTAATACGTTTTTTATATTTTTCAGTAAGACAACGATATCTTTCCTCTGACTCAGCTTGAGATAAAAAATATACAGGATGGTGCACTTCAAACCAGGGTGTCCATAAGTCGAAAAAACCTGACCACTTTGATTTAGCCTTATCTAGGTTTTTTTCCTCAAATAGGCCTTCATTTTCTGACTTAAGCAACGTAAGATAAAAAACAGAGTGACCGACGTCTAAAACATCTAAGACCTCCTCATCATTTGGTAATCGATCTAAGTTACTCTCCAATTTATCGAAAACGCCCCAAATATCACGATAACACCAAAACCAAATGTCTGCCCAAGGTTCCGAATTCAATCTTTTGATGAATTCAAATGGTATGCCAAACGCATCCGGACTGAAGAATCTATCAGGCTTCTTTTTTTTCTGAGTGTGTTCTTCAGGGGATAAGCAAGTATTATTTTCCCCCTCAGGTTGTTTTGACATATAGAAACATTTTAGCACCCAAGTCAAATGTTTATTGTAGGAGTGAGTAAAAAGGATTGGATCTATTACCTGATGAAGTCTCCAATGCAGTCTGAGATCATTTATAAATAAAGGGGCTTGCCCCATTCCGCTTGAGAAAGCAACCAGGGTCAGAGGGGTCGGGGTCGACCAATGGCTTCAGCCAAAAGGTATTTCTTTTTCAGGTCTAGGTAGGTATCATTCCCCCACCTGGATTGTGTTTAAATATCATATCCCATTCCTTATTGAACCCCGTCTCTGCTTCACTCGTAGCTCTTATTTTTACTTCAATTGAATCTCTTTGAATCTTGTATATTGAATATGAATTTTTTCCGATCTCGCCGAGATATCTTCTTGCCACACCCGCACTTCCCGCACCATGAATACCTATGCTTCTCGATGAAGGAAAATCATTGTATTTAGTAGGTCTTGTAAAACTAGCGATAAATGGTTGATGTCTATGTCCATGTAAAACCAAATCGATTTGCATTTGAAGAGCATTATGTGAAATGTGCCCACTATCTAAAGTTATACTATAAGCAGGATTATCCTTTATAATTTCTTCGCTAGGTTCAGCCGCCAATAGATGATGATGCATGATCAGAAAGCGATAATCAGTCTTATATTTATCATCTTTCCATCGCATATTATTAATTGCCTTATCTAATTGTTGAACACCAATATAACCATACCCACAAAAATGTTCTTCTTCAAGCATACAAGAATTCAATGCAATCAGGTCAATAGATGTGTAATTTTCAAGAATTATCCTTTTTCCCATAGAGAAAAACTCGTTAGGTTCAAATCTATAGTACTTTTTAATAAATTCCCTGTAATTTTTCTCTGCTTTTTCGGCAGAATTCTCAATTTTCTTATCGCGAATATAATCCTCAGACTCTTGATCAATCCATTGAATATCATGATTACCTGGAATAATTATTGAATGTTCAGGACGTAATCCTAAACCGCTGTTTAAGTCATCCAGAAATTTATACGCCATATCAAATTCATTCTCCAATCCATGCCAAGTTAAATCTCCGCTAACAATTAATAATGCTGGATCCTTTTTGCAGACTTCGAGAATATCTCTATATATCAATCCAAACAAAGGATAACTACCACGGCTTTCTTCATGTGGAAAATTATGGTGTTTATGGTTAAAATGAAGATCAGATAAATGAATTATATATACTGAGTCCCTAAACATCGGGGTTGTGATAAATGCTTCACTTTGTGACGGAGGAACAACTTCAATTTTCCCATTATCTTTAGTGTCTATATTTTTTATATCATCTATTGCATAAACCAACTCAACTTTATGGGATTTATGTTTCTCGGAGTCGTATGGGGTAATAAAATAAATAGTCCTATGTCTTCTATTTAGCATCTCATATATATCAAACACTCGTTTATTATCAAACTTCTTATTGGTTGGATCTGATACAAAACTATCTATTTCAAAATATGAAAAATTAGATATTCTTTCTTGTTCAATTTTCTCAATATCTTTTATCTTGAACCAAGCGTAATATTCTGAATGACAATAATACCCAGGAGATTTTTCCTCCTCTGGGCATGGAATTACTTTGTTATCACGATTGAATTTGATATCCAGAAGTTTGCAATTATACAAAATATAATTTCCTGAATCAATAAGAAATATTTCGATTTCCTCTCCTTTTTCTTTTTTCAATGATACGAGTAATTCAGAAAAAAATTCTATTGGTAAATTTTCATCAGGTTTACTCCACCAACCCCACCAAACATAGCCTTCTTTCTTATTGATTTCTTTATGTTGATCAATTGTATTTTCAACAAAATCACGAAATCTTAGCACCATGCTCTTTTTCATTTTTCCTCCAATATTTTTAAGTTAGTTCTAATTGAACAAATTTCACAGATCCAATAATATTCTTGATTTCGGAAAATTCATTGATCGTATAACTTGGTTCAATATCATTTGAAATCCCAACGCTTTTTTTCACATCTTCTTTTTTCCATGGGGTTATTTTTATTATTGTTTCTAAATTCTTTTTTGAATATGCTTTCTTCCCATATTCAGCCCAGATATCAATTATCCCAATTTCTTTCGCCAAAATAATGTCTTTTTCAAGACTATCTCCAATTAAATAGGTTCGTTTTTTTTCTAGCCCCTCCTTATTTATGAGCCTAATTAATGGCTCTGAATTTGGTTTTAAATCTGAATGGTTTATTTCTGATTTATATGGTATTTTGCTTCGATAATAAACTTCTGTAATTTTTTCTTCTACATCAGTTGGAATTAGATCGGGAATGTGATCAAGCTGTAAACAAATCATTCCAGAAAAATATTTATCTATTCTTAATGCTTTCAGTCTCATTTCTGCCTGGAAAGATGGTGCATCAGTAAATGCAAATATGAAAATATCTTCATACTTTAACCATTCAAGTGTCTCTCTAACTCCTTTGAATAATTTTAGATTTTTCTTCCGTGCTATTCGAAACGCACCCCTTGCTGCTTTTATTGCAATATCTCTTATTTGTTCTTCTGACCAATTTAGTTCATTCCATATATCAAGTTCCTGTACTGAAAAAGCATATTCTACGCTATTATGCTTCTCATAGACTTTCTTAAAGGATTGAATTAATTTTTCCTCGCTAATATCTAATATTTTATTAAGTGCATGAACCATCGCCCGAAAAGAAGGACCGTAATAATCAACCCAACTATATAATGTCCCATCAAGGTCTAAAATAACTGCTCTTTTAGAATCTGTCATTTGGTTTTATTTTACATTAATTAATTGATTCTAGGGTTTCAAATGAATAAATCGTTAAAAACAATATCTTAATCTAGAAATCTTCAAGGTTAATAAATGGGTTTGGAAATCCATGAACAAAGAATCTGGAGAAGAATTAAACTCGTTGTTGGTCTTAAAGTGAATGAAATTGAACATAAAAATAAGAAAGTATAGAATTGAGATAGAAACTAAAATCGATAATCATTCAGATTGGACATTAATAAAGATTATATTACCTCTATCTTTTAGTTGTTTCTTGAATTTATTTAAACATTCAAACTCTTATAGGATTTTTTCTCTGGCCTGCACAAATGAAGAATCAGCCAGATGCCTTAGAGAGTCAAGGATCCAGTCAAGGGCTGGACTTGCGAACCGAGCATAATGAGGTGACGTCCTTGACTAGAGAAGGTGGCTGATAAAATTGAAGGCAGGCAATAGTAAATAAACAATGCCCTAAAGGCATTTTTCAGTTCGATGGCATGAGAGTTCTGAGTCACTTAAGTAAAAGAGATCCATAGGTATCAGGGTACCATCTTAGATCATTTATAAATAAAGGTGCTTGCACCTATCCTCTTGAGAAAGCAACCAGGGTCAGAGGGGTCGGGAGATGACCCTGGTTGCTGCGTGTCGGCGTAGGAGACGCCGACCACCAACGCGGCAGCGAGGTGAGAGTGCCTGAATATTAAAGAATAATCTATGAAGTAAGTAGACCACAGGCTCTATAACCAAGCGTAGCGCCGAAGTTGTGGGCGAGCGAAGCGACACCACACAACAAGGGAACCTTGAAATTTTGACGCAGTCAAAAGAGCAAGGCGCAGCGTTGGTGGTCGGGGTCGACCACTGGCTTCCGCCAAGTGGACGTAGCCCGACACGCACTGGCTTAGCGAGGGGGGGTCTGGAGAAAGGGTTGCCATTTTCCCCTAGAAATCAATCTCAATGGCAACTCTTTTTACACGGCCTCTCCGAGATAAGGCAGAATCTCCCGACTCAAGACAAGGGCTCGATGCCCGCAGGATTGAGAAACCTGTCCGTAAGCAAGGGATAGCTTACCGGACAATTTACCGGATAGGTAAATAGCATGATTGGTGGTTAATTAGCAAACACATCATTGCTCTTATTCTGGTGTGTTTGCTGTACTAAACGTTGAAATACATTAGTAAAAGGATGACCATTGCGCTTTAGAGAAGCGCTAATAACAATTTCAAATTGTTCTGGGGTGCAGGTGCTGTCTTTTACCTTCTCGGGCCAAATAATGGCTAATCGGTCATCTGATGTTTTAACAGTCGCTTGTCGCACTTGCTGTCTGGTTAGATGTTGAATATAGCTCTCCCATTGTTCCAAGATAGGTGCAAAAACCGGGTGTTGTGTAGATGTCTGACTATCGTGTTTGACTGCCAGGGTATTTACCTCACCCAGCACTCTTGCCAGGGCTTCTGCGTCATCTCTGGAGATTCGAAAAGCGATGATAGTTTGAGCATTTCCCAAAGCGGTCTGAAGACCAGGGCTCAGTTGAGCGATACTTTGATTGGCTAAGATCATGTGCAAACCGAATTTCCGCACCTGGGAAAGCATCTGGCTGAAAGTCGCGGCAGCACCGGGATGACAGGCGAAATCCTGAAATTCATCGATATAAAGGTAATACGGTTTTCTACCCATAGAGGAAGTCCTGGCGCGTGACAATGCAGCTTGTTCAAAACCGGTGACTATCAAAGTACCAAATAAGCGCTTGGTCTCATCATCACAATCACCCAGGTCAACCAATAGAAACTTGCCCTCATCCATGATCTGGCTAATATTGATATGGTTTTCCTTTTGTCCCAGCATGTAGAAAATACTGGGATTATCCGTGAGAGCACTGACTTTATTGGTGGTGCTGCTCATCATAGTTGTCCGTTCTCTGCCCCATTTATCAAACTCATTCTGAAAAAAGGTATTGCAGTCTATCGATACTTTTGGATCTCTGATACTTTGCAGCTGAGCAGTTCGAAAATCATCATCTGTCAATAACCTATAGAGACTGCACAAGGTCTCACCATTCTCTATCAATGTGGCCAGCGAGGAACGCATGATCTGCTGAAAGCGGGGTGGCTCAAGCAGAGTCCGCGCCCAGGTGCGCATGAAGGCGCCAATCACTCTCTGGCTTACCTCGTAGGTCTCTGTATTGGCGTCTGGGCGCGCTAAAACGTTGAAAGGGACAATGTAGTCCCTGCGGCGTGGAGAAACGTATAAGATGCGATCTAGTACGTTCTCAGCCTGAAAGAAATTCCGAGCAATCAAAGATTTCAAGACATCTTTAGCCAAATCGCCATGCGGATCAATCACTGCACAACCTCTGCCAGCGATAATATCCTGGAGAATGCAGTTCTGCAGGAATTTGCTCTTGCCGCGTCCGGTCAGGCCAACCACATAAGTGTGGAACTTTCGCTCTCGGCTCGAGATATAAAACTTAGGGGAAAAATTGTAACGGCTGATGTGCCCTAACAATAAGCCATCTTTTTGATGTTTATTAACGAATGGTAATGAAAACATTAGTTTTCATAGTAGCACACCGACCTGTAGTTTAAAACTACGCGTTTTACTTAGTTAAGCTTTGCAACCATCTCGGAAAGCGCTTTGGAGAATTCCTGCGCACTCTCAGCAAAGAGGACGATGGTCTTACGCTCCCGCTCTTTTCCTTCTCCTTTGAAGCGGCTTTCTGTGATTATTAAATAAGGCTTCTTGGTTTTGGTCTCTTTGATATCAAAGAAATAGGTGATGGCTCCCGCCTTAACCATTTTGCTCAATTTTATATCTGGCATTTAACATTCACCCCCTTTCATTTCAAACAAAGGATACAGCAATGATAATAGAATTTCAACTATAGTTTAATGACTTTAAAGATGTAAAATGTTATTATAAAAATAGATGAAAAACGATAAAAATCATTCTGCTCAGCACAGTATAGATGATCTCATCCTGCTTCGTGATGCTGCCAAAATCAGTGGTCTGTCGCCAAATCATCTACGTTTATTAGTCAGACGCGGTGATATCTGGGGGAGAAAACTTGGGCGTGATTGGTTCACAACAGAAGAAGCAGTCAGAGAATATGTGTCTTGTGAACACCGCACAGGTCCAAAACCCAAAAAGCGACTCTAAGCTTGAGAGTATTACTTGACATTACGGTCGTAAGCGACTATAATAATTAAAACTTCTAGGATAATTCTTCTTATCCATCGGCTAACTATAATTTCTTGCACTTATCCAAGACGGCCGTCAAATCTCAGTGAAAGGAGAAATGTCATGGGTGGTGGATCTGACTAGAAGTGGAAAAGGTGACAGGAGCCGCGGGCCTGTCGTCTTTTTTTCACCATTCCCAGTTAAGGATATATTGCTCATACAACTTTGGTTTTTGCTTCTCCCAACTCACTAACCACCTTCCATCCGGTAACCTTTTCTTGGCATTCCGATTAAAGCTGCGGGTTCGCTGGCGGTTTCCCTCCACAAGGGATAAACGCAAGGGAGGCCTGGATTTGGGAAATATAATTTGCACTTTTATGCGTTTGGTGCGGTTGGTTATTCCAGTGGCCCAGAATCCAGTCTGCAGTAGAAATCCTTTGTGAATTCCCCAGCGAATATTAAATTCATCAATATCGCCTTTATTCTTCACTTCCCGCAATGAAATGAGAATATGGGTTTTATGACCACAGCGATAGCGGTCAACCGGTTTGCCAGGTGTACAGCGATAATTCACTAGGATTTCCCCATCTCCCCAGGCAGAATCCTGATAGGCAATAATATGATCCTGGAGGTAGCGCACTTTCTTGCGCTTACTAAATGTGGCTCTCTTTCCTCCGCGATCATGCAGTTCTAAGGTTGATTCATAATTAAGCACCTCATACATGCCCTCATTGGATAACCCCCGCATCACTTTGCGACCAATCTTCCACATCTCACCTGCCAATTCAAACCAGGGTAATCCCAGGTTCATGGTTACCAACTTGGTTAGACTGCTCGCACTTAAATTGTTTTTACTTTCATACATAAAAGGGATGCTGTACTTAGCAGACTATAGCAAGTATCAACACGCTGTTCAAGAATGAATTCTCACCGTGCATAAATCAAGAATGGTCAAAGTGAATTAGAGCGCATGCTTGACAAGAGACGTGACCGCCCGCGCCAGATTGCATATGCTAAGAAACCAATAGTTTCATCACCGGCTAGTGAAGTGAAAGCGCGCTGAAGGGATTGGTCACTCCAATGCAATCCATGGCTATGCTTTGCCAGCGACTGAGCTTGTTCTAGGCATTGATTAATATCATTCACGATAAAGCGAAGCTTTTTATTATCTGCTCGTACCATGCTTTGATTTCCCATAATACTCAATCGCTTGACTGACTGCCCTCCAGAGGGGTAAGACCCTGCCCGTCTTTAGACGGTAACCAAGCTGTATTTTCTGAATAATAGTCAGAGCATTGATAGTTAAATCAATGGTGGTGCGCACTCGTTTCACTTTACCCTTTGGCTTAATAGATCTCTGTAAGAATTTTGAGTTTCTTACCTTATCGGTTTTTTTACTCTCCATTTGATCTTCTACTACTTCTTGAGGTTGATTATCCCTGAGGGGACGAAATAAGGCTTTCTTGCCAAGCACTTCCGGTTCTCCCAAACCTAACAAGTGAGAGGTGCTCATAAATTTAGTTCATCCAGTAATTGTTGATAA
Organism: Anaerolineae bacterium; assembly: GCA_011176685.1. GTDB lineage: Bacteria > Chloroflexota > Anaerolineae > Anaerolineales > Anaerolineaceae > A373. The sequence continues at coordinate 1,745 of DUED01000028.1, read as the reverse complement.
GCAATAGCTCCTTTGCTTTTAGGTGCGACTTCAAAAATACTCTTGGAGCGCGCAATTGCCTTTTGTAGATCGTTGTTTTTAGGGATGACGGTATTGAATAACAAACCCGGAAACTTCTTCCTAATCCGTTTGATAGTGTCTTTTGTAACTGAATGATGATCCGCCAGGGTCAATAGTATTCCGCGCATGGCTGGTTCGCTATCATGCTGCAGGACTTCACTGCGCACTAAAGTAATATGCTCTTGCAATCGAGATATGGCATCCAGTTCCAGTCTCCCGGGCGTCACCATAACGATTACCTCATTTGCAGCTGCCATGGCATTAATGGCCAAGGGATCCAACCCTTTACCAGTATCAATAAGGATCACATCTGGAGATTTACCATGGAGACTATCTAATATACTCCGCAATCGTGTAGGTTGAGAGGAAAGCTTCATGGAAACCGCAGCCAGGTCGCTGTTCGAAGGAATTAAAGTGATGTTCTTATACCTTGGAACTTCAAGCATCACTTGATCAAGGGAATAATGACCGAGAAGTAAGGAATGGATAGTGGGTGGTAAATAACCTCTTCTCGTCTCTGGAGCTCTCTGACCCAGCAAGGCATAGGTAACATCTGCTTGTGGATCCATGTCCACTACCATGACTTTCTTCCCCCGCTGTGACAAGCCCACAGCCAGATTAGCCACTGTGGTGGTCTTGCCCACTCCTCCTTTATCGTTAGTGAAGACAATCTTTTTCATAATCCCCCTATTGTGCAGTTATGCGATCATGATTTGCTGAGAACATGCATTAATGCATGTATGTCATTATGTATCAGCGGCATTGCAGCATTGCATCATTATGATCTCATTCCGGGATGGCTTTGTCAAGTATTGAAATATCGTGCAAATGAAAACGGTTTGTGCCGTAGGTTTTCCTGCAATTTATCAAGGGATATATAATATATTTAGAACTCCAAGCATTTTTACTGGATTAGACGACATTTGGGAAGGATTGAGATGGACAAGCAAAAAAGGATAAATCAAATGTTAATAGCAGTAATGCTAATACCGCTATTATTGCTATCTGGGTGTAGCATGGCAAGCGAGCTTTTTATTGAAGAAATGCCCACAGAAACACCCCTACCATCGCCGACAGCTACAGTAGCACCGACCATAACGCCAACCATAACACCTATGCCAGGTTTGCCAACAGAAATTGCCGCTATATTCGGCGAAGAGATACCTGAGCTAACCAAGAATGAGCAGGGCATTTACACGGCTGAGAATGCCAGATGGAAGGCGACATATGAGAATGGTGAATGGGAGGTTTTGCCAAGACCGACAACTGCCTACGATGAAGAACTGTTGGAGGCGGTTAAGGAGGAGTACCTACAGAGAGAGGATACGCCACATACAATGGAAGAAGTAATGAAGGGGATTAAAAATGATCCGGAATATTATGAAGGGAATAATGATTTTTTTGGGGTAATACACAATGGCGAAAAAATGGCAGATGTTTTCATTTTTAGATCGAAGACGATTGGATTTGTGGAGATTAACTTGGAGGGCCGTCCTGGCAGCAAACATGGTGATGTCGGGATTGTTCGCGTTTCAATAAGGCCTGACTTACCGGAAAGGTGTAGTGCGGTTGAAAATCCGGACATAGCAATAAGGGAGTAACATAAAGCTATGGAGGACAAACATGAGCACAAGAAAACGTCGTGCTTTCAGTGCAGACTTCAAGTTAGACACAGTTATGGAGGG
>DUED01000027.1 GCA_011176685.1 Anaerolineae bacterium | reverse complement strand
CTTATTTTGCCAGCCATGATCTCTGACATCCAAACGGCCAGGTAGATGCTTCTATTTTTGCTTCGGCTTAATTCTGCTAAAACTATTGTTTGCAGAACTAAGTTTACATTGTTCAGGGAGTGCTTGACTTATTCTTTATAGTATGCTGATTAAGAGTCAGTTTCCGAGCTGTCTTATATAAACATTGTATCAATAATGTTTAATTTAGGAACTGTGATTATTAAAAATACTCAAAGGTATATAAGCCGATACGATGTAATTGGGCATATCAACAATTTCACTAATCTTCAAATCTACGGCTGTGCTGCACAGAATATAGGCCTGGCTACGAGTTAGTCCCTGGTTGTTGACAATCCAATCGATCATGTAGCGGGTAGCATTTTTTGCATTCTCCAATAAATCTGGTCCGTGCGCAGTTGTGGCATAATAACCTTTAGTATCATTCTTTGATAAAGGACTCGGTTTTTGAAATTGTAATTCCTTCAACAATACATCCTTGCGGACATCAAAACGCAGGGTTACCGTCATTGGGCTTTCAACCCCAGTGCCGCACAACTCCCCATGTCCCTGTGCGCTATGGCAATCGCCGCAAGCAAATAGCGCGCCATCGACAAATATCGGAAACCATACAGTCGAACCAACACTCAGGTCACGGATATCTACATTACCACCGTTGAAACCGGGGGCGATCGTATCGCGGCGTCCAGTTTCTTTTGGTGCGACACCCATAGTACCACAGAATGGCTCAAATGGCAACACAATATCATTTACACCAAAATGGCATTGATCGCCTTCCAGTTTCCAATGGTGAATATATACAAAGTCGAAGTCATCAGCCAGCAAACCGAAGTGCTTCAGATGCCCACTCCAGCCCCATCCTTTATGTTTCATATCAAGTATTTCCACCTGCAATGCATCACCAGGGGCAGCTCCTTTCATATAAACTGATCCAATAAGGGCATGGATTAATTTAAAATCGATGTTTGCAAGATCTTCATCAGTCCATTCTGGTGTAACCTGGCCGCACGGTTCCGGGCAATCAAAGATCACTGTATCTCCAGGATTTATCTCCAATCGAGGTTCAATGGAGTTGTCCCAAAATGGTTGGGTTATGTTTCCTTTCAAATGAAATTCAGCCATGATTTAATATCTCCTTTCGGGTTTAAAATTTTTTATTTAATTCAATAATTTTAGAATGAATTGTTCAGTTGGATTACTCATGCCTAGATTCTTTAAAGCCAACCCTCCCAGTATTAGCACCAGGATGCCGGCTATTATAAGATAATCCCTCTTCTTGAAGGTGAATTCATGGCGATAAGTTCGGGCGCTGATATTGTAATCAAAACCGCGTGATAGTATGGCTATCGAGATATCTTGTGACCGTTCAAGAGTAGCAAGAAAAATGGGGATCAGTAGAGCTGTTAGTACTTGTACCCGCCTGATAAGATTTTTCGGCTGCACATCATAACCGCGGGCTTTTTGGGCATTGGTAATTTGTTGAGCTTGTTTTGACAATATGCCTACGGTTGCTAATCCAAGGGTCAGGGCAACGCCCATTTCCGCTGGCATCCCGCGAGCTGCGAGTTCTTGAAGCAGCCAGGCTAAAAATAAGGATGTAGTTATCAAAAACAGGTACCGAAACAGTGGTGCAAAAGGCAACATCTGGGAATCATGCGACATGACCATTGGGAGGGATGCAACATATATAATTATGCCCAGAATCAGCGTCATACTGATCTTGGACCAAACCTGCCGTTTCTGGCCTCGTTCAGTTATTGTCAATGCCAATTCCACAGGAGGCGTTGTATAAAGCATCAGATGGACTGCTAGTACGACACTGAAAAACCGAAAGAAAACAGCCACGCCTCTGACAATTCCTTCTACTGTCACAGGAATGTAGTTAGTATTAGGAATGAGATAAAACAAAAAGTAAGAATCCTTGGGTGTAAAAAAGAGGACCTGAAATAAAGAAAATGTAAGAAAGATAACGATGAGTACACGCAAGTTGCGGTTTAACAATTTTCGGTCAATAGCTTTTGTGCCAAACCAATACAGTGCCAAGAATAACAAACCCATAATAATAGGTTCAACGATGATCATTGCCGTAATGGTCACACCAACGAAAAGTAATAATTTTGTCCGGGCATCAAGCTTGTGTAATAGAGATTCTCCTCTTAGATACTCAATTGCCATAAGATTCCTCCACAAGCTGGTTAATAAATACCTTCATGTCATCAAATTTCACCGTATTGGATGGAACACCTTTCTCGCTTAAGAGCCTTGCAAGTTTAGTGATATCGGGCAAGTCAAGAGAATTTTCATGCATCAAATCAATATTCATAATAAGTTCTTGTATGGGACCATCATAGGCCAGCCTGCCTTGCTGTAGTACTATAGCCCGTTCTGCAAACATGGCTGCGTAATCCATCTTGTGGGTGATAATAAGAACAGTAGTTCCTTGTTTATTTAGCTGTCTAATAATTTGGAAAATATCATCAGTCATTTCAGGGTCTTGGCCCGTGGTTGGTTCATCAATTATCAGAATGCGTGGTTTTAGAGTGAGCACGGAGGCCAGTGCAATGCGCTGTTTCTGGCCTTTCCCTAGGTCAAAAACCTCTGCATCAATATAGCCCTGCATATTCACGACTTCAAGCGCCTCTTGAATCCGTGTCTTGAATTCACTTGGATCAATACTGTGCGCTTTTAAACCGAATGCCATTTCGTCATGCACATTAAACGAAACGATTTGATGATTCGGGTTTTGGAAACAGAAACCCACATCTTTAGCAAGCTCGTATGTAGGGGTTGTTGAGACATCTTTGTCCACCACTGTCACTGTACCCTCATCTGGATGCAGCAAGCCAATGATATGGCTCACAAGGGTTGTTTTACCCGAGCCGTTACGGCCCAGTATAGCTACAAACTCACCGGATTGAATTGTGAGATTAATGTCATGAAGTGTTTCTTTACCCGGTATATAGCAATGGGTCACATTCTTCATCTCGATCACAGCTTCCCCGGAACAGTTTTGCTTAGTCCTATGCATGGCCGTATTTAGGGAACCCAATTTGTATTTTGTATTAAGTGCTTTGTAAAATTCTTCTGGCTTTAATGAAAAGGGCTTGATATTAAATTCTTCTGCCAGGCGGATGACATCCGGGCGTTTAAATACATTTTTGATATCACCATCTGAAATCACATCTTCCAAGGAACCATCCCGAATTATTTCCCCCTGATCCATAATAATAACGCGATCAACAAACGGTAGGACTTCTTCCAATGCATGTTCTACAATAACAAGGGTTTTTACGCGCTCTTTAGCAACTTCAATAACTAAACGAAGAACCTGAGCTCTACCAATCGGATCTAGGTTTGCCAGCGGTTCATCCATCACATAAATTTCAGGATGCATCGCATAGGTTGCAGCTATGACACAAGCTTGCTTTTCTCCCTCTGAGAGGGTATGTGGTTCACGGTCATCATAACCTTTTAATCGCGTTTCTTTAAGTGCTTCCTTTAATCGCTGAATGATCTCTTCCCTAGGGACGCCTAAATTTTCTGGTCCGAACGCCACTTCATCAGCCACGCTATTGGTCACAAGCTGGCTTTCTGGATCCTGAAAAACCATGCCAACCAGTGAGGCTAATCCCCCAACCTGGACATTTTTTGTATTATATGTGCCAACTAGCACTTTCCCACTTAACTTACCCTCATGATAATGAGGGATTAAACCATTAATGCAACTGCACAAGGTGGTTTTACCGCTGCCAGCTGGTCCTGTGATCAAAACGATCTCACCAGTTGGAATACTCAGATTGATATTTCGTATTGCAGGTTCTTCACTGCCTGCATATTGGAAAGAAACATCATTGAACAAAATCTCATAATCCATATAAAAAATCCTTACAAAGGGTTGTTCCAGGTCACAAAAATATTCTTTGCGACCTGGATACAAATTATTAATTAATTCTTCATCTAGAATTTCTTACCACAGAGGACGTCTGTATCTCTCTGGTAAGGCAGCCATTATGATTGTTGTGACCACCGTCGTGAAGATTGTCTCAGGTAAAGCTCCCATCTCGAGCGCTCCCAAGAGTGCAAAGAATCCACCATATTCCGGATCTGGATAGAAAAGGACCAAGCCCACAACAAACAAAGGCACTACGACTACAACATAATATGCTAACACTTGCACTGCCCATAAAGCCAGTGAGACAGCTTTGTTTTTATTAAACCGCCAGCTCAGGTTTTTATATACTAGCCCACTAAAAACACCACCAACAATGTGGGCAAGAAGGCTGGCAAGCGGAATACCAGGTTCGGCAATACCGGCCAACAATCCAATCACAATTCCACCAATAGGCCCGGTCAGGGAAGCTCCGATAGTCGTGAAGATTTCACGCGGGTCGGTAACAACCGGTGTTCCAGGGATCGGAATAGTCACCCCAGCCAGTACCAGGGCAAGGGCTGCCCCGCCGAAGGCCGCAGCTACCCCAACCTGCCTTGCGGAAAGGACAGGGCGCTGTTTGCTTTCAACTCTTGATTTCTCCACTTTTTTATCAGTCATGATTTTATCTCCTTTAGCTTTTTTTACAATGAGTTACTTGCTTTACTTAGATTTATATTTATTGCTTGAAAACATCACCTCCTTTACTAGATTTTAGAAATCATTCTTAGTACCTTCTAGGTCTCCTCAGAGCTTATCTATGGCATTCCTTACTTATTTAGTTAATCCAATAATTCATATTATTTCTATAACCAATCCTCTGTATAAAAAAAGCCACCCCTTTTTAAGGGTGGCTTTTGATTACTATTTTCTTATGTGTTTCTAACTGAAATTTGTGCCATCCCTCAAAAGTTTCAAGCTCTCTACAAGAATCAGGCAGAGAGCAATCATAATAGCGATAATAAGGTTTTGAGCGATGGTATTCGGTTGCATGTTAAATAGTAGGTCCTTTTTGCAAATGCCTTTTCAATAAGTTGCCACAATTATACATCATTACTACTGCCTGTCAACAAGATTTATTTTGTTAGTGCAAAGTTAAAATGTCATCTAAGGCTGCAAAGTAGAGATGTCCCCTTTTGGAGTTTGTGGTAAAGGTCCGTTATTTATTTTATACCCATGATTTCGCCAGGGGTGATGAATAGTTAGTCTAGAAATAGGTGACCAATAATGGTTGAGGTATTTTATTGTGACGAGCGCAGCATGGTGTTACTACCGGTTGTAGATAGTGATACTCCCTTGGTCCGCTCTCGTAATATGCCCGCCAAATCCTTTTTACCTGACGAACACTAAGCCATAATTCTTCAGCAGCCTACTGCTGTCTTACCTGATGCCCATCTAAGCGCTAAATAATTTCTAGTCACTGGATATCTTTCTTACTCATCGCTATTGTTTTCTTCACTTCTTTCACCCTTTATAAGAGCAGTTATTAACCTTGTACTAACATTTTTCTTGAAAACCATTGATTTTTCAAAAAAAAGATATATAATAATAACGCAAGCGCTTGCGTATTAATTTTTCCAAGGAAGACTTTAATGGATAGGTTCAAGGACAAAGTTGTCATCGTGACCGGGGCTGGACGTGGCATCGGACGCGCTATCGCGCTCGGCTTTGGTAATCAGGGTGCCAAGGTTATCGTAGCAGATATCCGTGATAAGCAAGGGCAGGAAACCTCAAAGCTAATCAACCAGGCAGGGGGAAAAGGGCTTTATATTCATACAGATGTGTCAAATAAGAGCAAAGTGGATGCGATGGTAGTCAAAACGGTAGAGACCTTTGGTGCTATTGATGTGCTGGTGAATGATGCTGGCATCTGTCCCTTCAAGGATTTCCTCGATATCCCCGAGGAAATGTGGGACCATGTGCTGGAGGTAAACCTCAAGGGTGTATTCTTGTGCTCTCAAGCGGCAGCCAAAGTAATGATCAAGAAGGGTATCCAGGGCAAAATTATCAGTGTAGGTTCCATTTCATCCGTTGTGGGTGGTGCACAACAGGCACATTACTGCTCTACAAAGGCGGGTATTAACCTGCTTACCGCTTCCATGGCAATAGCACTGGGTCCACATGGTATTACCTGCAACGCTGTGCTTCCAGGACCAATCGAAACGGATATTAATAAAGAGGATTTGGCGAACGAAACCAAAAGAAATTATTTTATTCAACGCACGCCTCTACGCAGGATCGGCCAGCCGCAAGATGTGGTTGGTCCAATCATGTTTTTTGCTTCACAAGATGCAGATTGGTGCACCGGTTCCACATTAGTAGTGGATGGAGGCATTCTGGTCAATTTCCAATAATAGCTGCATAATGACCACCATCAGTGATATTGCAGAAAAATTAGGTGTTGCACCATCGACTGTTTCCCGTGCTTTAGCAGGTAGCAAGGAGGTTTCGGAGCGGACCAGGCAGCGGGTTAAGGCACTAGCTGAGCAGATGAATTACACCCCTAACCTCTGGGCGCGCAATCTGGCACGTTCTAAAACGGATACCATTGGTTGTGTCATCCTACAATTCTCCAACACTTTTTTTATCCCAGTAATTGAGGCGGTTGAGGATATCGCTGATACGCATGGTTATTCTGTAATCACTAGCCAGTCGCGCAGATCGATTGAGCTTGAGAAGAAAATTGTGCATAGATTGCAGATGATGCAAGTAGCTGGATTGATAATCACCCCCACACTGGAAGACATATCACATTTGCTTGCCATGAAGGAAACAGGAATGCCGGTCATAATGGTTGGTCGCACTCATCCTCAATTTGACTGTATAAGCATAGATAACTATAAAGGCGGTCAACTTGTCGCTAATTATCTTCTAAAACACGGTTTTCGAGAGATTGGCGTGGTAATCAGTGGGGAAAGATCTAATGAACCCGAAAAATACAGACTGAAAGGGCTACAAGAAACCCTGAAGGATAATGGACTTACCTTAGCTGATGAGTGGATCATGGTGGTTGGTAATAATGATCCTGAGGGGGGGATGCTAGCGGCTCAAATGTGGCTGAAATTGAAGAACAAGCCCAGGGCTGTTTTTTGCTCCAACGACCAGTTAGCAATAGGACTAATGCAGGGAATACAAGCAAGCGGTAGACAGGTGCCAGAAGATATTGCCGTTATTGGCTTTGATGATATTCCCTTGTTGGATCATATGGCAGTTCCTTTATCCACAGTGGCTTATCCCAAATATGAAATGGGAAAAATTGCCATGCAGAAAATTATCCGGAAATTGGATTCTTTTGACAATGAAAATGAGGTTGAACATTTTTTATTAAAACCGCATCTCATGGCGCGAGCATCGGCGTAGAGAAAATATATATAGGAGAAAATAATTGGAACTTAAAAAAGAAAAACTATTGGAAATGTACCGAAAGATGCTTCTCATTCGGAATTTTGACCATCAAGCACGAATAATGTTTACCCGCAATATGATCCGCGGGACGACCCATACTTATTTGGGCGAGGAAGCTATAGCTGTAGGTACTTGTGCTGCATTGAGAAATGGGGATGTAATAACCAGTACTCACCGTGGTCATGGACACTGCCTTGCCAAGGGAGGTGATCCAAAACGTATGATGGCGGAACTGCTTGGCCGCACTACTGGATACTGCAAGGGTAAAGGTGGTTCGATGCACATTGCGGACTTCAACTTGGGCATTCTGGGAGCAAATGGGATAGTGGGCGGTGGAATAGGTATTGCCACCGGTGCAGCGTTTACATTGAAATATTTAAAACAAGATACTGTCGCTATTTGCTTTTTTGGAGATGGTGCTATTAATCAAGGCATATTTTATGAGGTAGCAAATATGGCAGCGATGTGGGAACTTCCTGTTATCTATATTTGTGAGGACAACCAATATGCAGAGTTTTCACCCGCTGAGCGAACGCGCGTGCTGAATGATCTCACCTTACGTGGAATTCCCTTCGGTATTCCAAGCCAAGCAGTCGATGGCAATGATGTGCTGGCGGTATACGCATTGGTCCGTGAACAAGTCCAAAATGCACGCAAGGGTAATGGGCCATCACTGATTATTGCCCAGACTTACCGGTTGGAGGGTCATCATGTGGGGGATGCTGCAAGTTATCGCAACAAGGCAGAAGTTGAACAGCAATGGAAAAAAGATCCTATTGCTCGATTTAAGAAATATTTATTGAGCAAAGAGTATGTTAACCAGGAAGAGGTGGAGAAGCTCGAAAAAGAAGCACAAGATGAAATATTAATCGCAGTTGATTTTGCACTGCAAAGTCCTGTGCCCGTTTTTGAAGACCTATTAACCGATGTATATGTGGAGTAGAAATGGAACGAGTTATCAGTTATCGACAAGCGCTAAATGAAGCTTTGCACGAAGAAATGGGGCGGGACAGCCGAGTATTTATCATGGGCGAGGATGTCGGCGTTTATGGGGGCCCATTCCAGGTTGCGAAAGGTCTTTATGAAAAATTTGGTGCCCAGCGAGCTATTGACACACCCATTGCAGAAGCGGGGTTCACAGGCATAGGTGTGGGCGCTGCCATAACGGGTTTACGGCCTGTTGTTGAAATTCTTTATATCGATTTCACTACGCTTATTATGGAGCAAATGGTAAACCAGGCATCCAAAGCACGCTATATGTTTGGCGGGAAAGCAAAGGTACCAATAGTACTCAGAACCCAGGGTGGCGGAGGTAGAGGAAACGCTGCCCAGCATTCACAGAGTCTTGAAATGTGGTTTGTGCACACTCCAGGGTTAATAGTTATTCAGCCCTCTACACCCTATGATGCCAAGGGTCTTCTGAAATCTGCTATTCGTAATGATAACCCCATAGTTTTTATTGAACATAAATTACTGTATGGCACCAAAGGTCCGGTGCCTGCCAAGGAGTATTTAGTACCGATTGGGAAAGCTGATATTAAGCGGAAAGGTGATGATGTTACTATTGTCGCGCATTCACGCATGGTTCTTTTTGCCCTATCTGCAGCGGAAAAATTATCTAAAGATGGCATTGATTGTGAAATCGTTGATCCACGCACACTCAAACCCCTGGATAAAGAAAGAATTCTCGATTCAGTGAAAAAGACCGGTAAGATAGTTGTGGTTAGTGAGGGTGCACGGACAGGAGGTTTTGCTTCAGAAGTAGCGGCAGTCGTGCAGGAAGATGCTTATGACGACCTGGACGCACCAGTATTGCGCGTTACTACAGAGGATGTCCCTTTGGCTTATGCTGCTGAGTTAGAATTGGAGGCAATACCCAAAGAGGAAGATATCATCCAAGTTGTCAAATCCATCGTCTAAAAGAGGTGAGATATGAGGTTCGAAGAGAAAATTGTACTGGTTACCGGAGGGGCGCGTGGGATTGGCGCAGCGATTTGTCGTGCCTTTGCTCATGAAGGAGCGCATGTTGTAGTGGCAGATATCGACCTCAAAGCGGCTCAAAAGACTGCTACCGGTTTGGACCATCAGAAAAACGAGCACTTGCCTGTCCGTGTTGACCTTACACACAAAAGCCAAATTCTAAAAATGGTTGAATTAGTAGCAAAAGAATTTTCTATGATTCACATTCTGGTCAATAATGCTGGCATCTGTCCGCTCACTGGCTTTGAAGATATTAGTGAAGAAGAATGGGATCAGGTACTTAATATTAATTTGAAAAGCGCATTTCTGTGCTGTCAGAATGTCCTTCCATACATGAAACCCACACATTGTGGCAGGATCATCAATATATCTTCTGCCGCTGGAAAAATGGGCGGGGTACTGGTTGGAGCACACTATGCAGCCTCCAAGGCAGGATTGCTTGCATTAACATGGTGTTTGGCGCGCGCTTATGCTCAATACGGCATTACAGCTAATGCCGTTGCACCAGCAACCGTTGAGACTGATATGACACGAGCATGGGGGCAAGCAAAACTAAAGCAGTTGCGAAAAAAATTTCCACTTGGACGCATTGGAAAACCCGATGATGTAGCTTCTGCTGTCCTTTTCCTGGCTTCAGATGAGGCAGAGTTTATTACTGGTGAAGTGCTAGATGTAAATGGTGGTTTTTTAATGGATTGACAAGGTAGTGGTTGTATGAATGTTGAAGTGATTATGCCGAAACTTGGCTTGACGATGGAAGAGGGTACAGTTATTCGTTGGTTAAAAAAAGCTGGCGAAAAGGTACAGGAAGGCGAAGTGCTGGTAGAGATTGAGACTGATAAAGTGGTTCAGGAAGTAGAAGCGCCTGCGACCGGTGTTCTTACAAAGATTCATGCTGTTAATGGAGCAGTTGTACCAGTTGCACAAGTTATTGGAATAATTTCTATGGAAGCTAAAAGTGGAACGGATCCTCAATCAACTTCTCTTTTTGCAAAGGGTACACTTGTGACCAGGAAAAGAAAAACTGTTACTAATGAAGTGGGAAAATCACAAGGAGCATTTAAATCAAAAAAGAGAAGGGGTAAGTTGGCACAAAGGACAGATATGAAAATATCTCGACGTGCTAAGCGCATTGCTGAACAGCACTGCATTGATATTGCTGAAATTTCTCTGGGAAGTGGCCAGGATGGCAGAATTATTGAAAAGGATATACTTAATTATTTAGAGAGCCGAGAGGAAGAAGGAGGTTTTGTCTGGAAAAAATTGACCCACACGCAGGTCAGGACAGCTAAGCGTGTAACAGAAAGCTTTGCGAACATTCCCCATTTTTATATCCAGAAAGAAGTAATTGCAGAAAAGCTCTTGATTCTTAAGGGAAAAATGAACGTGGAACTCAATCGTTCACAAGGGCTGCACATTACTGTCAGTGATCTAATTATCAAACTTACAGCTGCCGCGCTAGCGAATCACCTATTGGCAAATGCATCCTGGGTGAATGGGCGTATCAAGATTTATCAAGAAATTAATGTGGGTCTAGCTGTAGCAATTGATAATGGTATCGTCGTTCCAGTAATTCGAAGAGCAAGTAAAAAGCACTTACCAGAGATTGTAAAGGAACGCGTGGTTTTAGTAGAAAAAGCCCATCAGGGACTACTCAAGCCCGATATGATCAGTGGAGGTACCTTTACTATCACAAACTTGGGCATGTTTGATATCGACAGCTTCTCTGCTATTATCAACCCACCCCAAAGTGCGATTTTGGCTGTGGGAGCAGTGAAGGATAGACCAGTGGGTATTAATCAAGTGGTTATTTTAAAGCCAACCATGAAATTAACACTCTCCTGTGATCATCGTGTCTTAGGAGGGGTAGAAGGTGCCGCTTTCTTGCAGACGATGACAAATTATATTGAAAATCCAAGTCAAATTATTAAGTGACATATTTGAAAAGGAGGAATTAAAAATGGAATACAAAATTGATGTTCTCAAGGTGGGGCAATTTCCAGAAACTCCTGGTGCTGAAATATATTGGATGTCAAATTTTGGCGATGATAAATGGGAGACATTGAATGTTTATGCCATGTTGATACGTGGGGGTGGCAGTGTAGTCATGGTAAACAGTGGCCCTGCATTGGATTACCTAGAATGGCTTAATAAGCTATGGGGTGGAGGTACAAATGGTCGTCATCAATTTGTGGTACATGATGATGACTTAATAGAAAAACGGCTGGCTTCTGTGGGGGTGAAACCAAAGGACGTTCAGCATATGATAATCACACCCCTGCAGCCCTACGCAATTGGCGGCATAGATAAGTTCCCCAATGCTCAAATATATGTTAATCGCAATGGCTGGGCTGAATTATTTGCACCGCGTTATAAGAAACACCCACATGATAATTTCTATGCTTGCGTTCCCAAACGTTTAATCACCTATGTGTTTCTAGAAGCGTGGGGGCGTATGAATTTCATGAAAAATGAGGAGACAATTCTACCGGGAATTGATGTGTTTTGGACCGGTGTGCATCACCGTAGTTCCGTTGCAGTTAAAGTAAAAACTAAAGAAGGAAACGTGGTTTTTTCAGATTGTTTTTTCCGCTATGAGCACATCATAGAAAACCGTATGCTTGGCATCAGTGAAAATATGTACGAAGCTTTGAAGGCATATGAACGTATTCGCAAGGAAGCGGATATCCTCGTTCCTATGTATGATCCACGGGTATTGGAAGATCATCCCGATGGGAAGATCGGATATTAATTGAAAAAAGGTGAAAGACGAAAGTTGTCGAGTAGCCATCTTTTCTAAATTTTGGAGATAAACATGAAGATTTTTTCTAAGGATAAAATACAACCTATCACTCTGCCAGGTCGGCAGATATGGAAAGCGGTGGGCAAAGACGCTTTTTCTGAGAGCGGCAAAATTACTTATGGCTTCGCTCGCTTCAACGCCGATATGGGGATTGCTGCTCCGCACCACCATGCGGAGGAAATTTGTTATGTGCTTGATTCACAAAAGGCATGGGTGCGTTTTGGTCCTAACGAAGAAGAATTGGGCGAAAAAACCCCTCTTGAATCAGGATTTAGTATGCATATCCCTGCCTTGGAGTGGCATCAGTTTGGTTTTGAAGAAGGTGGTTTTCTGGAAATCATCTTCATTTATGGACAGGTAGATAAAATTCGGCCAGAAGAAAAGTAGTGAAAGAGTTAATAGTGAGTTTAATCAATGGAGATGATTAATGGAAAATAGGGCCAGTTTAATAGAAAGGTTAGAAAGCCAAGCGCAGACAATTCGCAGAGACATTTTAACTATGATCTATAAAGCGCAATCCGGACACCCGGGCGGATCGCTTTCTGCTACTGATATTGTAACTGCACTCTATTTTCATGTACTGCGCGTTGACCCCGGCAACCCAAAATGGCTGGAAAGGGACCGCTTCATCATGTCCAAGGGGCATGCTTGCCCTTCGTGGTATGCATGCCTTGCTGAAAGAGGTTTTTTCCCAAAAGAGGAATTGTTGACCTTACGCGAAATCAACGGGCGCCTTCAGGGACATCCGGACATGAAGAAGACACCTGGTATAGACTTTACCACTGGCTCCCTGGGTCAGGGATTATCCGGCGGGGTAGGTATGGCATTGGGCTTGAAAAGAAAAAAGCCCAGTACCCATGTTTATGTTTTGCTCAGTGATGGTGAATTAAATGAAGGACAAGTGTGGGAAGCAGCGATGGCAGCCGCGAAGTTCAAACTGGATAATCTGACAGCCATTATTGATTACAATGACCTGCAGTTGGATGGTTACTGTCATGAAGTAATGCCCTTTGAACCCCTCAGGGAAAAATGGCTTGCTTTCAACTGGCAGGTATTTGAAATGGATGGCCACGATATGGGGAACATCTTGGACACAATCGAAAAAGCGAAAAGAATAAAAGACAAACCCTCTGTGATTATTGCTCATACGGTTAAGGGGAAAGGCGTGTCTTTTATGGAGGACAAATGTGACTGGCACGGCAAGTCACCCAATGATGAACAATTTGTACAAGCTATGAAAGAATTGGGTGCTGACAACCCACAAACACTTCAGAAAGAACTTCGTAAACCTTCAAGACCTTCTAAATCATCTTTTTTGTCTGACATCAGCAGAGAATCTCTATCTGCTACTAACAAGAAGGTAGCAGACCAAAATCTTATCCCCACACGGGATGCTTTTGGCGAGGCGCTGGTTGAATTAGGGGCAGAGATGCCGAATCTGGTCGTGCTGGAAGCGGACATTTCGAAATCTACCCGCACCAATCGCTTTGCTAAGAGGTTTCCTGCCCGTTTCTACCAGTTTGGGATTGCAGAGGCGAATATGATGGTAGCAGCAGCTGGTATGTCAACGACTGGTAAGATTCCCTTTTATAGTACTTATGCAGTCTTTGGCAGCATGCGAGCTTGTGAGCAGTTGCGTACTTTTGTTGCGTATCCTCACTTGAATGTTAAGGTGGCAGTGAGTCATGGCGGCATCACCCCTGCCAATGATGGCGTGACACATCAGGCAACGGAGGATCTGGGCATGATGCGCACCATTCCGGGTTTGGTGGTTATCATGCCTGGTGATTATTATGCAACCAAAGCACTTGTCCGGGCTGCAGCGAAATACAAAGGTCCTGTATATCTAAGGTTTACACGCGATGCCATCCCAATTATTTATGGATCAGAGGATTCTTTTGAAATTGGGAAGGGAAAACTGCTTAGGGAGGGTAATGATATCTCAATCATCGCAATTGGAGACATGCTCTGTCAAGCGCTCAAAGCGGCTGAATTGTTGGGTGAAGAAGGTATCTCAGCGGAAGTAATTGACATGCACACCTTGAAACCTATCGATCAAGATATTATTTTAACGACCGCCCAAAAGACAGGATATGTGCTTACAGTAGAGG
This sequence comes from Anaerolineae bacterium, assembly GCA_011176685.1. Taxonomy (GTDB): domain Bacteria; phylum Chloroflexota; class Anaerolineae; order Anaerolineales; family Anaerolineaceae; genus A373. Next base: position 9,934 of record DUED01000027.1, on the reverse strand, counting down.
ATCATCAAATTGAATGTGGACTGGGTGGTGCAGTAGCTGAGGTCTTGATAGAAAATTTGCCCACACCTATGCGACGTATTGGCCTTCGCAACACATTTGCAGAGTCGGGTCGATACGATTTGCTCCTCGAAAAATATGGGATGAGCGCAAATCACATCTTTATAACAGCCAAGCAGCTTTTGGATGCTTCCGATTCTTAATCCAGGTGGAATACTTCTTCCAATTCCACCATGGATTCGTCTGCGCGCTTTCCCCCAAGACTTTCAAAGTAAGGTTGCATGGCTTTCTGCCATTTCTCATTAATGGCTTCCTTATCCATCCCATCTAGGGCAGATTGGAAATTTTCGGGGGTTTCAAAATATCCAAACAGCATCCCGTCCTCGCGCATGAAGAGCGAATAGTTATGCCATCCTGTCCTGCGCAGGGCAGCAAGCATTTCCGGCCAGACTGATTCATGCACTTTTTTATATTCCTCAATTTTATCTTGGCGTACTTTCAACAAGAAACCGACACGTTTCATATCAAAATCTCCATTTTTGTTTATTTTCCCATTAACTCTCTTAAACTTTGATAGGCTTTATTCCAGGGTTTTTGATCACCAGGATTAAACGTCAGGATTTCAAAGGAATTGCAAATAATAGACCGTCCTTCTTTCCACGAAGATATATCACCTTTAGCAATTGCCTGAACAATTAAATTGCCAACAGCTGTGGCTTCGACGGGGCCTGTAATAACTGTTTTGCCACAGGCATCTGCAGTAAACTGGCTAAGGAGTGTGTTCTTAGTTCCACCTCCAATGATGTGGATTGTATCGAGCTTGTGCCCTATCATCTCCTCCAGACGCTCGATGACCCAGCGGTACTTCAATGCCAAACCTTCCAAGACCGCACGTGTAATTTCTCCTACCTCACGTGGTACTGGTTGTCCTGTCTGCTGACAATATTCCTGCACACGATTAACCATTTTTCCTGGCCGTAAGAACTTTTTATAATCTGGATCGATAAAAGAAACTAGTGCAGGTGCATCTTTTGCCATTTTCGTCAATTCTGTGTAGGAATATTCATTACCGTCCTCATGCCATTGTCGCCGGCATTCTTGGACAATCCATAAGCCCATTACATTCTTTAAAAATCTGAAAGTACCTTCCAAACCACCTTCATTGGAAAAGTTATTAGTGAAACTTGATTTATTAATGACTGGTTCAGGTGAGTTTGTGCCCACAACGGACCATGTGCCTGAGCTGATCCAAACAAAATTATGTCCTTCAGCTGGAACAGCTGCTGCTGCTGAACCGGTATCATGACAAGCGACTGCTATGACAGGCACATTCACCCCAAGCTCCTCAGCGACAGAAGTTCGCATTGGACCAACAATAGTACCTGGCATGACAATTTTTGGGAAGATTCGGCGTGGAATTCCCAACCCATCCAGTAACTCTGTAGACCAATCCTGCTTATGGGGATCATAGCATTGAGTAGTAGTAGCGATGGTAAATTCACTAACGGCTTTTCCTGTGAAGAAATAATTGAACAGGTCAGGTATAGTAAGAAATGTTGCGGCAATTTCCAGTGCAGGTGATTTATTTATCACCAATGATAGTAGGTGATAAAGGCTATTAATTCGCGTAAACTGTATGCCGGTGTATTCGAAGATTTTTTCTTTAGGCACTCGCTTAAAAGCTTCCTCCATCATACCTATACTGCGGCTATCCCGGTAATTGAACGGATTCCCAATTAGAGAGCCATCGCGATCAAGCAAACCAAAATCCACTCCCCAAGTATCAATGCCAATGCCTGACAGGGGAATGTTTTTCTCTTTCGCTACTTTTTTTATGGCGTTTTTTGCTTCTTCCCAGAGGCGGATGAAATCCCATTGGAGACTCAGGTCGCTTTCGAGATTAGGTTTGACCTTTTCTGGATACATGGTTGGCACTAGGTTGGCACCAGTGAGAAAGCGGTACTCTTCGGAAATTTCAAGGTGTTCGTCTGCAAATGTGCCTAGAATTGCGCGAGCACTCTCCGCCCCAAAGTCTAATGCCAGATAATGTTTTTCGAGAGACATTTTCCTCACTCCATAATCTTATAAACTAATCCAGGAACGCTTCCCGCATTAATGCAGACATTGCCATGGCATCGCCGCTGGCAATAACTTCTGCTATGCGTTTGCGGCTAATTCTTTGCATTACACCAAATAGACCCTTTATCCATCGGATAGATTCATTTGCGGCTTTTATACCGTCTTCACGATAGGGAAAAATATCCAATGCATACCACCCTTGATAATCCAGATGATCCAGCCAGTAGAGTAGCTCCAGTGTTTCGATAGTATGCACTGAGCCGACAGTCATATCGTCGTCCCAATAACGCCAGTTATCATTAAAGTGCATATAGAATAATTTTTTGCTGAAATATTGCAGCAAAGCAGCAGATTCAGCAGCGTTTTCATAGCCCATCAGAGCATGACCAACATCGATCATGGCGCCTACATTGGGTTTATTGACTTTTTCAAGCAAAAAAATGGTTTTCCCAACGGTAGCAACAAAACAGTGGGTGCGCGGTTCTTTGGGCTTATATTCAACAACTATCTTGACCTCAGGTACATGATCAGCACATTCTGCCACGCCCTCAATCAAAAGACTCCACGCTTTTGGATAATCTGCCTGCAAGGGGTAATCAAAGCCGTCCTGTCCGAACCACAGGTCAATCACCTCACAATTGAGCTGCTTTGCCCATTCCATTGATTTCTTTACTTCATTGATAGCTTCTCTGCGGATCTTAGGGTCATTTGAAGTAAAAGAACCCCATCCCCACTTCCCTGAAGCCCAGATGTCCGGAGTGACGCAAGTTACATCAAAACCTGCATCCGTCACCTGGCGACGAATTTGTTCAACATTGTCATCATTGACATGCCATTTGCCAACTAATTCGACACCTGTAAGGTCGTCAACTTTCTGGGCTGCGGAAATTAATTCATCTGTGTTAAGTCTTTTACCGTAACCACCCAAAACGTACCTATCAGCGCAGGCATTAAAAGTGTTGATGTTTGCAGAAAAACGCAGTTTAGAAACCATTTTATCCTCCTAAATCTGAACTATTTTATAAACTCATATTTTTAAGCATTTCATCACAATTATCAGAATATTTTACAAAGTGTAAAATATTCAACTTCACGACCTAATATTTGCCAAATTTTTTTACAGCAGTAATGAATGCGTCAACATTCTCCATTGAAGTGTCTGATTGAATAATATGCGCGGGTGAACACATATATCCACCACCCTTTCCAAGTATACGGATTCTTTCTGCTACGTCCGCCTCTATCTCCTCTTTAGTGCCGTCAGGCAAGAGCTTTTGTTGATCAATGGCACCCCAAAATGACAACTTGTCCCCAAACTTATTTTTTAAATCTTGGGGATCATGTCCAGGAACATTAGGTTGAACAGGATTAAATACTTCCAACCCTACTTCAATCCAATCACCCAAGATCGGCGCAACCGCTCCATCACAGTGCTGCATAACAATGATATTTGGATTTAATGCTTTCAACTCTGAATAAACTTGGCGATATCGTCCCTTGAAATATTTTCGCCACATCTTTGGGGAGATGAGCATCCCATTTTGCGCCCCAAAATCATCCCCACACCAAATTCCGTCCACATCCAAAGATATCAGCTTTTTGCCAACCGCTAAAGCAAAGTCTTTAGTTTTATCCATTAATGCTTCTAAATAGTCAGCTTCCAGAGCCATGTCCATTAACAACTTTTCTGTTCCAACTAATTGCTGCATCATATCGTACATGGTTAATTCCATATCGCCGACAATAAAATACTCATCTTTGTACATCTTGATATATTTTTCAGCATCATCGTAGCGCCCCTTTGCTAGAGGGTCGGGAAATTGAAAATCTTCTACTTCTTTTGCTGTTTTAATATTAGCCATTGGATACTTAACCACTTCCACATATATTGGTCCCTGTCGCATTGTCATTCCAAATTCATTTATGGTATATCCATTTTCATCAACAGGAAGTTCATAACCACTTGGCAAACTTGCACCAACAATAACACAATCACTTCCCATTGCCACCCTTACCTCATTAGCTGAGATTCGGTATGTCACATCCTCATAATAGGATGCAGTATAGTTGACAGGTATATTTAATTTTTTCCCAAACTCATCAGATAATTGACGACAAAGATCAAATTGTAAGGGAACTCGGTCAGGAAGACCTTCTCGCCGAAGGGCTTTTTCCACTCTTTCTTTTGAATTCATTAGCTATCTCTCCTTATTCAACTTTTTTGGTACCACATTAATAGTAACCTTTGTGCTTTTCATAACAATAAAAATTTTTATAATAATCCTGCAAAATAGAGGGTTTCTAAAATTTCTGAATAGAGATGATTCTTGGATAGTTTCCTTTTTGACTCAATCATTACAAAGAAACAAATATCTATTGAAAAAAGGCTCCCAGCCTCGACCGCGTCAATAATTTAATGACTCTTGGTTTCAAGTATAGGAGCCTCTTGTTTGATTGTTAGTCAATTATATTTTCATTAATGAACTATTCTTCAACGTTATCCTTATTATATACTGAGAATGGTCCCATCAAGACACGCAGACCAGCATCGCGGGTGGGATCTTTCGTGATTGTGTATGTTCCCATACGTCCAGCTTCGAAAGTTTCACCTTCAACGCCTTCAATTTCACCAGACAAAATCAAATAGGTGATGTAATAGGTCAGATAGCCAAGGTCAACAAAGCTCCACAGTGCAAACTCGGGAGCACAACCATTGAGGGTGTAATCAACCATCTCAGATGGCAAACCAAGACCACTGACTTTGACAGTGTCGCACAGACCTTCATCTTGCATAGCTTTTGATGCGGCGGTAATACCGATCGTGGTTGGAGCCATGATTAATCCCAGATCTGGGTATTTCGCGATTAGCGCCAGTGCCTGGTCATAGCTGTCTTCCGAGATATCATTACCGTAGACAATATCCACCAGATCAAGCTTGGCATATTTAGCATCTTTCAGTATCTCTTCTAATGCTGCGATCCAGGCATTCTGATTAGATGCATCAGGCGAGGCAGAAAGGACTGCAAATTCGCCACCATCTTCTCCAAGAATACTCAAAGCCATATCCGCCATCACTTCGCCAGTTTCATCGAAGTCTACCTGAGCAACAAATAATTGTTCACCCTCAGCGGTCGGAATCGGTGAGTCCCAAGTAACAACAAGAATACCTGCATCACGTGCAGCTTTGACCGCGGGAACAATTTGGTCACCGGCATTATTTGAGATCATGATGGCATCCACACCTTTGGTAGTGGAGCTAGTGACAATCTCAATCTGGCCAGCAACGCTGTTTTCGGCAGTTGGTCCCACATATTCTAACTCGCCAGGATTCCCTAATTCTTCTTTGGCTTCTTCAGCGCCTTGATTCGTCTGATCGAAAACTAGGTTGCCCATAAATTTGGGCAGAAGCACCATATCGTATCCTTCGGCAGCTGGTGCAGCAGGTTTGGCACAAGAAACTAACAACATGCTTAGTATCACTAATGAGGCTGCTATCCGCCAAATTTTCTTTTTCATTTCTATCTCCTTTTTTATTTTTTGACAAACGGTCTCACAAAATATAGTTACACCTATTTCTTATCCTTTAACCACCTCCTTATAATTAGATTCGCCAGTTTTTTCCGGTTTTATTAAAGATTTGCGTTTTTTATTCCACTCTGCAAACGATTTGGAGATGTTAGGACCTAATATCGAGAAAATTAACAATGCTCCAATTATCCCTGTTTGAAAGTGACCGGAAAGACCTGCTAACGATGCACCATTACGTACATTTAGAATAATCAATGTTGATAGAAAAACGCTATAAAGCGATCCGGAACCACCAAAAATATTGACGCCTCCCAATAAAGCTATTGTAATAATTTCCAATTCATATCCATATGCAGTATCCCCTCGTACTGCGCCATAACGCGCTGCCAATAACAATCCCGCTAAGGAGGAAATCACACCAGAAGCAATATATAATAGAAACTTTACTCGCTGTACATTCACACCTGAGTATCGAGCAACATCCTTGTTATTACCAATAACAAATACTCGTCGTCCAAAACCAGAATATTGCAAGATGATTAAGGCAATAATAAACATTACAAAGAATAAAATAAGTGCAAAGGGGAAAGGACCAATCAAATTTTTCTGGCCCAGATTATTAAACCATTCTTGAAAATATCCGAAAGATCGGTCTTCCACAAAGACGCGCGCCAGGCCTCGATAACCTATCAAAGTGGCTAATGTAACTATTAATGAATTTAATCCAACTACCGCAACCCAGAAGCCATTAAATATGCCGCATGCCACCCCTATCAATAAACTAATTAATATAGCAAGACTAAAATTTATCCCATTGCTGTAAAAATACGCCATTGTGCAGGCGCTCAGGCCCATAATTGAAGGAGCGGAAAGGTCAATCTCTCCGTTGATGATAAGGAAGGTCATTGTTAGAACAACAATTATTTTCTCAATATACAAAATAAACAAATTGATTTGATTCCCAATCGTGAGGTAGTTTGAAGCCATCATGCTATTAATGAAAAACACAATAGCAAGGATAACAAATAATAAGGTTTCCCAACGATTTAATTTCCGCCAAATATTTGACAAAATCCTTTTATTATTTGACATTGGAAGTTTCCTCCGACTTCAAATGAAACCCGGCTCTTGCCCATTTTTTTCTCAAGCGACCAATGATTAAATGATCCACTGCAACTGCTAACAAGATCAGCATACCTAAAATTGCATCTCGCCAAAATTCACTGACTGCTAATGAACGGTATAAGCTGTTCTGTAATATATCAGTAAATAATGAACCAAGGAAGGCTCCAATAACTGTTCCAGAACCACCCATGTTGCTTACTCCGCCAACAACAACTGCTGCAATCGATTTAAACTCAAGTCCAATCCCTGCCAACACCATAATATTGCCAAATCGAACTAAGTACATGAATCCCGCCAATCCTGCCAAGCCCCCACTTATGAGGAATGCCTGGAATACAATCCGGCGGTCGGGAAAACCAGCTATTCGAGACGCACTGGGATTTGACCCAATTGCATATAATAGCCGTCCAAATCTATGATAGCTTAATATAAGGTGGAAAATTATAGACACTAACAGCAAGATGCCGAAAAGAACTCGAAATTCAAAACCATGAAAACTGAATAAAGCCACCTTATTTAAATCCACAATCCAATCCGGAAGAAGGTTAGTTGTAATTGGTACTGCGTGGGAATATTCAACCAGGAAGGAACGATATATCGCTAATGTGCCGATCGTAGTGATAATCGATGGCACTTTTCCATAAGCTACCAACACTCCATTGATTGCGCCCATGAGCATACCAATTCCAATAGCAAGCACTACAGCAAGAATTGGAGGTATTCCTGGATGATGCCATAATTGTTGACCAACCACATATGCCGTAACACCAGTAATAGAACCAATAGAAAGATCAAAATTGCGGGTCAGAAAAACCAGTGTTTGCCCAACAGCCAGGACACCAATCACAGCAACGCTGGTTGAAATTCGATTGATAAAACGTGGGTTAAAATAATCAGGAATCTGGGTAGAGAAGAATAACACAAATACAAGAATCAGTAAAACGAGGAATACTTCTCTTAATTGTTCAGGGTTGAAACGCTCAAGGATTTTTTTCATTGCACGGTCTCCTGAATTGCTTGGTTTTGTCCTAATGCTGTTGCCATTATGTTCTCCTCTTCGGCTTCCACTTGATCAAAAATACCCATTTGGTTTCCTTCATGCATCACCAAAATTCGATCGCTCATTGCTAAAACTTCCGGCAGATCCGAAGATATAAGAATGACTGCCACTCCTTGTGATGCCAAGTCATTAATCATATTATGAACCTCAGCTTTTGTGGCTACATCAATGCCTCGAGTGGGCTCATCAAGAATGAGCAGTTTAGGATCCGCATTCAGCCATTTGCTAATCATGACTTTCTGCTGATTTCCACCCGAAAGTTCCTCAATGACAGTTTGAACTGAAGAGGTGTGGATATCTAGTTGCTTCCGAAATGATTCGGCTGTCTCTTCTTCAGGACGCTTTTTGATAAGCCCAAGGGAATTTAAATATCTCTGAAGCAATGGCAGTGTGATATTTGAGCAGATTGACATGGGCATAATCAAACCTAATCGCCGTCTGTCCTCTGTGGAATAAGCTATACCGTGTTCAAGCGCTTGTTGAGAAGATTTTATCTTTAGCTTTTTTCCTTCAAAAATAATGTCGCCACTATCTGCGTGTTCTATCCCGAACAAAGCAAGACCAACATCGGTTCGCCCAGATCCTATCAATCCTGCGAAACCCAGAACTTCGCCACGATAGACATCAAAATTTATGCCTTTGAAAACGTTCTCTTTATACAAATTACGAACTGACATCAAAAGCTCTCCCCGTTCAGTTTTTTCTTTGGCAAAGAATTCTTTGACATCTCGACCCACCATATCGTGAATCAAACCTTCTATTGTTACTTCATCACGCGGTTTAGAAGATATCCAGCGCCCATCCCTAAAAACTGTTATTCGGTCCGCAATTTCCAATACCTCTTCTAACCTGTGCCCAATAAAAAGGATTGAGACTCCTTGATCTCGTAGCGATCGAACAATCTTGAATAATTGCTTAACTTCGTGTGCTGAAAGTGAGGATGTCGGTTCATCCATGATCAGTATTCTTGCATTGAGTGATATAGCTTTAGCAATTTCAACAGTTTGTTGGGCTGCCAATGTTAGCCCTCGTGCCGGCATGTGAACATTAAGATTGACATCAAGTTTCGATAAAACATCCTCAGCATCCTGAAACGTTTTTCGCCAATGAACAATTGATCCGCGATCAGCATGGCTAATAAAAATATTTTCAGCAACATTCAAATCTGGAAAAACCATTGGTTCCTGGTAAATTGCTGCAATACCAAATTCCTGCGCAGATTGTGGGTTATGGATATGTACCGGGTTACCATCAAGTTTTATAACACCGGAGTCTGCCATTATAACACCCATAATAATTTTGATTAGAGTAGTCTTTCCCGCTCCATTTTCCCCAATTAAAGCATGCACTTCTCCTTTACAAAGATCAAAATGTGTATCAGTAAGAGCTTTAACACCATCGTAATTCTTATAAACATGGTGCATATCCAGAATAAGTTTATGGTCATTATTGTTCTTATTCATCAAGCTAACCTCAATAATGTCATTATTTCATTTTCTATCATTATATACTTATTATTACAAATAAACAAAAAATAAAACTGGGAGTGTTTTCATCTTACCCAGTCTTTAATAATGTTTTTAGAACCTCATTGTTTCATTATATCTAAAGAAGAAGCGATTTCTTTAATCTCTATGCAATTCATGAAATCTGTTGAAATATTTTTCAATTAATTATACGACTTTGGTTTTTGATCTTTGCGCCTTGACGACCAATATTTATTGTAGTTTGTTAACTTGTATAGTTGTATATACTGCAATACTCAAGGTATATTAGCATAACCAATTTTCATTGCCAACAAAGTGTTGTGCAGTGTTTTTTCCAAGTGTGGTTTCAAACTTTTAGTGCAACAAGATTATTAATGACTTCATCAGGTTTATAAAAACCCAAAGCTTTTCGAGGCCTATCGTTTAGCTTTCTTTGGGCTACTTTGATTTCTTCTTCTGATACCTCAGTAAAATCTGTTCGTTTTGGGAAGTATTGACGAATCAACCCGTTGGTGAAACCATTGGAGCAATCCTGACTGCCAAGAAGAACGCAAAAATGCAAAAACGGCATTTGACAGTTATTGCATCAATAACAGGCACTGAAGAAGATAAACAAGAGATGAGTACACAAAGCAAACTGCTTAAAGAAGCGGATGTG
>DUED01000026.1 GCA_011176685.1 Anaerolineae bacterium | reverse complement strand
GCTTGCTTATTTGCTAAGCATCGACTAATTTCTTCTCGTTCTGTATTTGTTAGGTGTTTATATTTTCCTTTTTGCATACGAATGATTTTAGCTCCTCATCCGTTGCACTAAATGTCTGAATTAACATTGTTAAAATGATTTGCGTATGTTAAAGTCTATGATAAGAACATCGGTGTACCCAAGACTTGAAAAATCTTTGGCCTGTAATTGTTTACATCATAATATGCTTTCACATCTACATGACGTTCTTTTGATGGCACCTCATCGAGTGGAAATGTTGTGTAATTTCCATTTTGTAAAGCTACCATCTTACCGCTTTCATTATCTTCAATTAATTTGACAGTTAAATTGCCAAAACACATTGCCACCATTCTATCCAGAGAATCAGGAGGCCCAGAGCGCATTAGGTACCCTAATTTTTGATACATTGTGTTTTGACCAGTAATTCGTTTAATTTCATCTGAAACCAGATCCCCGATTCCGCCCAATTTTCGATGTCCATAATCATCTTCCGCCCCTTTTTCTACAATCCTTCCTCCTTCAAGCTTGGCACCTTCAGATATCGTCATAATCGCGTAATTGGAAGGATTTCTCCGTTTATCCTCTAAGAGATGATCAGCTAATCTTTGCACATTAAATGGTACTTCTGGGATAATTGCACGGTCTACTTGAGTCAAAAATGCACTAACTAAACAGGTTTCACCTGAACTGCGGCCAAAGAGCTCCACAATCCCGATACGTTCATGTGATCCAACGGAAGAGCGCATGTTTGTAATTAAATCGATACTACGAGTTATTGCCGTTGAAAAACCTATACAGTAATCAGTACCATAGACATCGTTATCCATCGTTTTAGGAATACCAATAGTAGGAAATCCCTCCTTGATTAACCTCGATGAGTAGCTTAAAGTGTCATCTCCTCCGATTGTAATAAGGATGTCAATATTCAAATAATTTAAAACTTCAAGAATATAATCTGTATAATCTCTTAAACCACTATTGTTTATTAATTTCCCATAAGATAAGGTTTTCAAAAATTCCGGAATATCTTTATCTTTCACATTCTGAGGGTTTGTGCGAGATGTGTGCAAGAAAGTCCCCCCCGTGCGGTCAATTGTACGCACATCTAATTCATCTAACTCTCGAACACAATACTCTTGGGTTAATGGATTATTCAAATCATAGTGCAACAAACCGCGCCATCCCCTTCTAATCCCAAATACTGTATATTCTCTCTCTTTAGCGCCAAGCACTATTGCTTTTATACAAGGATTCAAACCCGGAACATCCCCACCACCAGTTAATATTCCGATTCTTTTAGTCACCCAATCCTCCACTAAATAAATTATTACTCATACTGACCTATAACTAAAAAAGTATAGCATAGGTTTCTTTGATTTCTAAAAATTAGCGGGAATTGTCCTTTAAAAAAGGCATTATTGACTGACCGATCCAACCTCTTATCCAGTACATATTTACAAGAAGGTAAATAATGGGAAAGAAATATAAAGAAAATCCAATTTGCTTTACTGAAACAAGTAACAAATTATTATTGGCTAATATTATCAAAAATTGAGCAGGAAAAATTAATAGATTAAAAAATGAAACCAGTTTCCCACTTGATGTATTTCTGTTCATCCAAGAATAAGCAATAAGTAAGATTACAGGCATAAGACATATGAAATTCCCTGCATCATTTCTAATCCAAATCATTTGGCCTAATAATAAAGTTAAACATAAGCCCCAAAATTGCAGGTTCCCATTTTTATATTGAAATATCCTTTTCCATTCAAGAATTAAGAGAAGCAATGGCATGGCTATAAATATATATAAAGACCATTGGTCAATATCTCTAAGCCATACTTTTAATGCATTCAATGGTTTCAATATGGAAATCTTATCTCTATTGAGTAATATAACCTTTAGATATTCTAATGGCCACTTAGGTGATAAAAGTAAAGATGAAAGTATTAATAATATAAGGGTTATTAGGAACCAATAATATAGTCCCCATTTTTTATGAATACCCGCAAGAATAAAAATAAAAGTAATTGGTATTAATACCACTTGAGGCGTAATCATTGATAATGCCAGCATGCTTCCTGCTAATTCTAATTTACGATTTATTAAGAACCAATAAGCCGCAATAATAAACAAAAGAGCTAGAATGATTAGGTTGCCATCCATGATGCCAATTACAATAAAAAAATTAAGAGTTGAACAGATATAGATAAGAATGGTAGTCTTGATTGGCGGAATCCATCTTAGAATCTTTAATAATAAAAAGATCGTAACTATTAAAATTGAGATGAGTGATGTCATCCACAATGCTCTGGCAATTTCAAAGTCGGTAATCAAGACAAAAGGGGCATAAAATATTATGCTAAAAATTGGGGAAATAAATATTAAATTTTTACTATTATCTGAAAAAATATATGATTTCGCCTCCTCATTAATTAATTGTAATGCTCGTTCTGAATAGGGACTCATTTTATCCCTGAGTAAGAGTTTAGAACCCATCCAATGAATATAAAATCCTTCTCCTCCCAATAGATTTCTAGCAATAAATAGGTTAATAGTAAATATAACTATTAATAATGCTGCAATTATTAATATGTTATTAACAAGCTTTTTGTCCTCAAGATAATTTTTAATAAAACCCCGTACTTTTTCAAGCTCTTTATCCATTTTTCAACTTTTGCCTTGTTATAGTTTGAAATATTAAATCTATATACCATCGCTTTTTACTCAAGCGATTGGACAAATTTTACTTATAAAATAATTTCTACTCGGCTTATCGAATCACAAAATATGCAATGAATGTAATAATCGCAATAACTAAAAGCCATACCCAGAATCGTGCTGCCCGCGCAGCTCTTCTCCTTCTCATATTTTCTCCTTTTTGCCAAATAAAAAAACTGTACTTAATATTAATTTTACTTCTTTAATTATATACAACATCATGTTATTAATTATCAAATACCTGATTTCTTTTCATGGTTTAATTCAACCATAATCTTATTTTATCTGCACAATAAACCTGTTTTTAGGAGCATCTTAGAATAAATTAATAACTTTCATTCTTTACTTCCAATAAATACTTTTCCTTATTGGCAGCCCTGGCTATTTTCCCACTGCTAGTTTTTATCAACCATTTTTTTCCAACAAGGTGCACATTTTTTAATATGACGGCAGATCCTCTACTAACAACCCTCCTAATTTCTGCATCTATTTGCTTTTTATCCGTCTCACAATCATTATCGATTTCTGCCACAATTATGACTTCTTCAGTGCCAAAATTTTCATTAAAAACTCCAAATGCAACCACCCTCCCCGCGTGAACATCATAAACTTCCATTGCAAGAGTTTCCAAATCTTGCGGATATATATTTTTACCACCGACAATAATCAGGTCCTTTTTTCTACCACTGATAAATAATTCACCATTTGCTAGATATCCAAGGTCACCTGTTCTAAACCATCCATTGACAAATGATATTTCAGTTTCTTCCGGACGATGATAATAACCAGTAAGCATGCAATTACTTTTAATGATAATTTCTCCAATATGTCGATCAGGTAGATATTTTCCTTTATTTGAGATGATCCTAACCATCACATTTTCAATTGGTTTACCAGCAGAAAGCATTTTTATGGATTGTGAATTTATAGAAGTTGGTTGGGCAATATTTTCTTGTTGAAACATCTTCCTGTTAATTTCATCCACAATTACATGCGATTCGATTCCCCCTTGGGTAACGGCGAACACATTTTCAGCCATTGCATAACAGGTTGTCAGAGCTTCTTTTTTAAATCCCACGTCTTTAAATCGATTATAGAATAGTTCATGGCTTTTATAATGCATTGGCTCAGAACAATTTATTACTGCGCGCAAACTCGAGAGGTCAATGCCTTGGATGTGTCTATCTCTGATTTTCTTTGCACAGAAGTTATAAGCAAAGTTTGGCAACCAACATAATGTCCCTTTATATTCTGATATCGCGTTGAGTAGCCGCTGCGGCGCCCTTACCCAATCGAATGGCGACATAAGAACTAAAGGGATTCTCTGTATTATTGGCATTAAAAAACCAGCAATTAACCCCATATCATGATATAGAGGTAACCAACTAACAATCACATCGTCCTTTGAAACTTTAAGGGCTTTGTTGTAGCTTTCCAATTGATTAAAGATGGCTTGATGAGAAAGTGCGACACCCTTCTGCAATCCTGTAGTACCAGAGGAATGCTGCAATAATACAATGTCCTCAGGTCTGCGTTTTGAACCCGGGTACATTTTCAGATGTGATTTTTCCCACTGGTTGATTTCTTTAGTTGTTAATAACGCTTTTACTCCCTCTCCTTTCTTTACTACTTCTCTCACCTCATTTTGAAATTCCGGATATGTAATTATTACATCCGGTTTAGTGATTGAGATCAGTGATGATAAATCAGTCCGATAACGCTCAGGTTGTAGTTTTTCAGTAAGAAAAGGCATAATTGACGGAACAATGCCCGCCAGGATTGAACCAAAGTATGCATTAAGCAGATCTTTCCCATGCTGTAATATTAAAATTATAACTTTACCAGGTTCAATTCCCAATTCCTGGAATGCCTGCACATAAGGAGTTGAATCTTCAACTAATTGGTTATAGGTGATCGTTAAATCTTCCTTACCAGCTTGCTGTAAATAGATGGCAGCTTTCCCTGGCTCTTCTTTGTACGATCTAATTAGTGCCTTGGAAATGTTATTCATAATATCATTACATTTTCTTAAGGATTAATAAAGCCAATTGATCTAAGCTATCAAAGGTATCAGGATTCAATTCAGTATCGTCAATACGAACGCTAAAAAGGTCTTCCACATATAGAGCTAAGTCAACCAGATGGAAGGAATCAATTAACCCACTTGTAATCAATGGCTCATCTTTTTTAATAATCTTTTCTGGTTGCTCTAATATTTCGACAGCTATTTTCTTAGCAAGAGATTTAATTATTTCTAATTTTTCCATAAAAATATTACTTCTTTGATTATGTCATTAAATAGTCTACGTAAAACTGCTTATCAAAATCATCAAAAACGATAATCATTATTTTCTGATGATTAATCTTAAATTACTCAACAGAAAAATCCCCTATTTTAAACATAATACCTGCCAAATAATCTTTTCAACTCCTTTCCTTAAAATCGAAACGCCATATGGCGCCAGATGAATGGAAGTGTTTGTAAATTGATTCTCTGGAACAAGGTCCCAAAAATCATAATAGTTTATCCCAGTTTCATCCATTCTTTGTGATAACATCTCCCGATATTGATCATATGCCCACACTGGGTAATAATAGTTATAACGAATGTGACTGTTCTTTCCTTCGCTAACTAGAATTGGCTCATTAATGACAATTATTGGAACTTGGTCAATATTTTCAATTGCTTTTTCTATCACTTCAAAAGCTAAAGAACTTTCAGGCAAATTTGGTGGGTTCAATCCATTGAAACTCCAATCCATTTCAAAATCACGTAACGCTTGGGTGTAATTATTAGGATAAATTTGATCAATATTTGTTGCAGCCCACATAACTCCATAAATCTGCAATCGGATAATATCGCTAATATCCCTTCGTCGTCCAATCAGCGTTTTTTCCCAAAATGATTTTTCGTCTATTGACCTGACCCCCAAAAACTGATCCAGATACAGTGATAGTATCTGGATCAGTTTTTGGGGGTCAGGTCAGGTTCTCTCCAAATGGGAAACGCTTTCTTCCAGGAAATATTCTGTTATAAAGAGATAGATTAGCAAAAGGTATTTCCCAAAGAAATCCAAAAAAGAAATTTAAAATCAAAAAAAGCCCCAATCCCTTAACAATGACATTTCTAATAAACGTCCTAGTTGTTCTTCGGTTTTTTGTTTTATCTGCCTTATTCACCAATTCCTGCCAAATTTCTTAGAAAGTGCCAGGATATTTCTGGTTCAGTCACAGCAATCCACACCCATCCAACTGAAACGAAAATGAATGTGCAAGCAGTCGAGAAAATATAAAGCACATTATTTATCAATAAATTATCTTGGCGTTTCTTCATTACCTGTGTTAAAAAATACGACCAACGGTTCTGGATAAATAATCCTAATCCATGCCAGACACCCCAAATGATGAAATTCCATGTCAAACCATGCCACATACCGATAAGAACCATAGTGGCAACATGTGTAATGAAAATCGCGATTGTGATTGGTAAGGGTTTTTTACGTGTTCTCAAATACCTTGTGAAAGGGTTATAAAAATATGCCCTAAACCATTGAGTAAGAGTGATATGCCAGCTATTCCAGAACGTGGCTAAGTTTGGCATGAGATATAGTTTATTAAAATTTTCTGGCATCTTCACCCCCATTAATCTGCTCAATCCAATTGCAATATCAGAATATCCACTAAAATCAAAGTAAATAAAGAATGAATAAGCAAAAAGAGCAGTCCACATCCAAGGGGTAGAATCCACTTGTACAGCGTTTGTATTGTTTAGCGCGATAAGTGCTAGGCTATCTGAAATCGCAAATTTTTTAAATAAGCCTAATACTATTCGTTTTCCACCTATTGCGAAATCATTTAATTTATCCTCTTTAGTGTGAGAAATTTCACTCTTGAAATGGTCTAATCTATCGATAGGTCCAGCTGGAAGGGTTGGAAAGAATAGACAATAATTTATATAGGTTTCAAGGTTAACATTATTAAACCGATCTTTCTGTTTATCTCGTAATGTGTGGATCAAACGAAAAGCAATATATGAAAACCCTATCCAGCGGATATCAGTAAATTTTGCTAACGCTTGATTTTGCCCTGAGAGAGCTCTTAGACTTTTACTTGCTATTAACGATAAGGTGGGCTGCTTTAATATAACAAATAAAGAAATTATTAGAACTATTGCAATGAATAGACTGACTTTCTGAGTTACTTTTGAAAAAAGGAGAAGCAAAATAATAAATACCCCAATTGCAACAAGAACTTCATTTATTCGTGGAGGACGCACCGGGAAAAGATTGATGCTCGATTCCACATAACGGGTTAAACTGACTAGAATTATTATTAGGAAAACAATTGATAGTGTTTTTAAGATAGCTTGCCAATTTCTGCTAGTGTAACAAATTTTCTGTAAATTCAAAAAAGAGTAGATCACGGTATCCTTTCAGAAGCATGAAAAACCAAAGAAAGGATGATAACCATGATCTACGATAAAGATTGTACATTACCAAAAGAAT
>DUED01000025.1 GCA_011176685.1 Anaerolineae bacterium | reverse complement strand
TTATAGGTAAGCTGTGTGTATGTTCCCATGAGTGCTCCTTTGATTTAGTCGTTAGAGTGGTGCTCATCTTACTGCAGCTTACCTCTCTAACGCTTTCAAAGTTGCACTTGCTAGTTGAATTCAAGTATTCTTTTACTGAATTAACAGCATAATTATTAATGAGTCGCCTTTCCTGTTTGGTTTTTGTGGTGCAATTTGGTGCAGTTTTAATGAGACACCGTGGACACAATGGACACAATGGACAGTTTAAGCCCTTTATATGGGATTTTGTGGACGCTGTACTACTGTGTGGACACTATGGACATGATACATTCTGATTCGAAGGCAATGGACAGCTTGACGTACTGACTCTTAATCAGCAGGTTTCCCCTACGGGGACTTCCTTCGGTACTTTACAGTATGCTGCGCGAACGCCCCTACTGGACTCTCTGCGGTCGCCTCTACGAGACACCCTACAGTAGCCACTGCGAGACTTCCTGCGGGTGCCTCTGCGAGACTCCCGTTGGTCGCAGGGTTGTTCAGAATGCTAGCAGACATGATTGACAATGATGCTACGTTTGCTGAAAAGCAGGATTTGGGTTTGCTCAAACACAAACGATCTTATAGATGGCGGGCTACAGGTTCGAGTTGCTACCATTTTTCAATCGCGTACAACTTATCCGGCTTATAATAGTATTTCATAAAAGAAATGGCAATAAATTCGCCTTGAAACCTTTACCTGCTATTGGAGGAAACCATGCACTATAAAACAGATAGCAATGCAACTTCATTTTCAAAAGGCGAGGTGCTTGCCAATAGCATAACCCACGGGATTGGTGTGGGCCTCAGTGTCGCCGGCATTGTAATTCTAATTATCAGGGCAATTAACCAGGGAACCACATGGCACCTGGTCAGTTTTATTATTTTCGGAATCTCGCTGCTCTTGCTTTATCTGGCTTCTACGATCTATCACTGTTTCACCAGGCAGCCATGGAAGGCACTCTTGCAAAGATTGGATCATGCAGCGATTTTCTTCCTCATCGCAGGAACATATACCCCTTTCCTATTAACTAAATTAAGAAATGATTTGGGATGGAGTATCTTTGCAATTATTTGGGGATTATCAATTTTTGGTTTAATCATCAAACTGGGATTTCCCTCAAAGTTTGAGAAGCCTCCGATCTTTCTGTATCTCGCAATAAGCTGGTTTGGTGTAATTGTTTTTAATCAAACCATAAATAAGATAGGTGTGCTATCCATTTCGCTTTTGCTGCTTGGGGGTGCCTTCTACACCTCTGGGATTATTTTTTATCGTTGGCGAAAACTTCCATACAACCACGCCATTTGGCACCTGTTTGTGCTATGCGGCAGCATCTCTCATTATTTTTCTGTATTTCAACTGGCTTAGTATTAAACCTACGGAACTGCACGGGCAAGCAAGCAACTATAAACAACGTATAAGGAGAGGTCCTCTCTAGCCCCTCTTTTCTAATATTACAAAACATCAAGTTTTTATATTAGACAAAAAGTTCAAAGTAGATAATAAAGAATGTACCCTATTGTAAGAGGGACACCAAACAGTGTGTTATGTATGATTATTGTAGTGAGCAGACTGCGTGTTTCTTGATAGGCGTATCCCATTAGAAGCCCTGCCACGGTTGTGAGAACTACAATAAACACAACGGAGCCCAAAGGCATGATAAGAATATTTATAAAATGAAACGCACCCCAAAGTATTGCTCCAATAACTGTTCCTATATGAAAATCGTGCCCGGTGATCCTAACCCAGCCTTCGAGGTTATTCATCAAATAGGTCTGGATTAGTCCTCTAAACATAGTCTCTTCGCAAAGACCTATAATTATCCATTGAAATGTCATAGTACCCACAATATTAACCAGGGTAACTGGTTGGGGGATGTCAAGAGGTGTTTTCTCAATAATTTGAGGAATGTACTTTAAAGACATGAGAAGACCAAAGAGTGCACCTATTCCAAACATGCGCCCATGAGTGAAAATGGGTGGGGATTCCTTCAAGTTGAAACCATATTCCCCTAGACTTCCTTTTGTTAGATAACAGATTAGCAGGAAGGGTATCAAGAATTGTGGGACATGTACCAGGGTTGCGAGAATCCACGAGGAGTCCCGTATTATGTTTTCGTAGTTGTGGAGCGAGCTTACTGTTGAATTAATAAGGACTATAGTTAACACCAATATAATTGTTACACCTAACATTTTAATGATAGGTGTGGGTTTTAATTTTATTTTCCTATCTCCTGACTCTGTAACTTTCGTACTCAACCTAAAATGGCATTAAACCTTGGAGCCCCTTGCACATAATCCTTTTAAGCAGATGCAAACTTGCCGACTAATTTTCACCAGCATCTATCACTATAGCATACTTAATGGATATGCCAACAGAATTTAGGACAACAATCAACCAGCGCCGACAAAATAAAATTGCATCATAGCACATCTTGGAAAAAAAGCTAGTTTTTTGATTTTTGAGTTAGATTTTGATGGATTTTTTCGTTTCGCTCCTTTCCAGGGTCGTTTTTGCTGGTGAGGATTCTATCTCATCTCACATTTTTGCCCCAGAAAGTCGTACTTATGACTTGAATCTAGGTTTTTTCAGATTGTAATTTCTTCGAAATAATAAGCGTTCCGACCATACCCACTATAAATCCAACGGGGCAGATAATTATTGCTACAAAGAAGAAGGCGACCCCAAGGAAGTTTATGATTTTATTCAAAATTACTAAATTTTCAGTGATTGTACCTAGGGCATAAAATAAGTTGTGGAGAACGACACATAATAAAAAACCGGCTGAAGAGAAACCTGAAGATAACAGAAAGAATTTCCGTTTTCCTGATATTTTTTCCTTGTATGTTGCGATGGTCAATCCGACTCCTGCAAAAAAATGGGGTATCCAAAGGATAAAAATAGAGGAGCCCACCATTATTCCTATATCGGGGAAAAGCATACCCAGTGTAACAAGAATTGAAAGAATAATTAATACGTAGAAAAGAAACTGGGAGGAAAGTATATTGATTTTTTTAGTTTTCATTCAATCTCCTTTCGCCATTGAAGCTTGCCCTAAATTTATACCACTGATAGAGAATTTTTTCTGTTTTGGTAATTGAATTCATGGCAAATAACTCAAGTGGTTTAGCGCCTAATGTCTCATATGACTCTTGATTATGGATAAAAATGTCGTAGAAGAGAAATCCTTCATTTTCATTACCTGATTTTTAATTAAACCACTTGTTAGTTATTTCCAGTTCCTTCAAATTCTTCAGTTCATTGAAATTTTTTTCCCCATATTTTTAATTTCAATTTGTAGCATATTGCCCGACAAATGCCGTGTTCTCTGCAAATATCAATAACTGGCATTCCTGACTACCCTTCATTTCAAATTTTGATAATTTATCTTTCTCTATATCTGGTCTTTTTCATGATAACTGCTTTTATTATTTCCCCAGTTATGTCTATTTCTTGATGAGATTATTTTGGGGGCGCTTTACCTAATTGGCCCATCCTGAAAAGAATTAATTGAGACCAGAAAAAGAAAAAACACTAAGGAAGCGCAGTATGAAAAATCGTGAAAAAAGGGCTATAATTTAAATTGCTTCAAAATATATAAATGGACATGGGCAATACCCGTGTTCTTATGGCTATCTTAAGGAAACACATGGAAAAGAATAAATTGATACCAATTTTTGCAATAATTGTAATCCTGGTTGGAATTGGCTCTTCTATTTATGTTTATACAACACAGATCGACTCAAAGCATATCAATGTAAATGGGCAGGATTATACTATCGACCAACTGTTTGATATTTCAGAAGAAAAGACATTTGAGACATATTCTGGTATTGCACTTGATAATCTGATAGTTAAAATTGGAGTTGCAAACCCAGAAGACCATGAATATTCCATAATTGGAGCAGATGGCTATCAAAAAACAGTGAAATGGGAAAACATGAAAAATGGTCTTTTGACAAAGGATGGTGAATCAATATTTTCTGATTTACCAAAGGCATTCAGAGTAAAAAATATTGTAGAGATAAAGGTGGATTAAAAATGGAAAAAAGGAAGTTGTTCGCTGGAATACTTGTATTTGGATCGCTATGGGGTTTTTCGGAATGTATTATTGGTTCTGTGCTACGTAATGCTGGGCTTCCAGCCGGCGCTATAATGACGGGCGTGTTCGCTTTTAGCTTAATGGTGATAAGCAGGATGTTTTACAAAACGCGTGGAATGCAGTTTAGAATGGGACTTGTGGCTGGAGCGTTACGGTTGTTTAACCCTTTTGGAGATTGTCACATATGTTCAGCTATTGCAATTATGGCTGAGGGGATGATGTTTGAGGTATTATGGCAGAAGATATCCCTAGACTTCAAAGAGTTAAACACTCTATTAATTAAAAGCAGCATGGGTATCGTAACATCCTATTGTATTTATGTGGTGGGTTATGTGGTAACACAGATTTTAACACCTGTATTTTCGTCAGCAGGTTTCTATATCGAAAACCTCATTGTTTTCATCCCACAAATTCTTGCTAGCGGACTTTTAGCAGCAGTAATTGGAGGGGTGATGGCACCAATAATGTTTCTCCTTAAAAAATTTGATGTTGCCATAGTGAGAAACAGGTTGTACTATCCAGCAACAATTGGGGTGTCTGCGTTATGCTGGTTGATTGTTATTGCAAATACAAACTAATGCTGGGCGCCTGGAGGGAGATTACAAAGGGAGATTGAAAAAGTTATTTTGGAGCCCTTTCACGGGCTCCTTTCTTATTTCTGAAAGAAGGGCAGGGTTGAAAACTCGCCAGTGATGGCAAGCATAAGGGCTGCGTAGTAATCAGTAAGAGTTCCGCGTCAGCCGGATTATCATCGAGGATCAATACATTCAATAGTTCAGGCATGAAAAACTGCTCTTCCTGTATTAATAGCGATTGTAGTGCACTGTCAAGCCCCCAAATTTGGTAATACTCAAAAGTAGACACAATAGACCGTCTCTGCGAGACTCCCTACCCTGCCAACGGCGGGCAGGGATGCCCACCCTACAAGTGTGTTGCGAGACTCCCTACGGTTGCCTCTACGAGACTTCCTTCGGTCGCAGGCGGCTTAGCATACTAACTTCGCATCATTAGGTCGTGGGTTCACTGTGAAGCATCAGGATTTCACTGCGTTCAACATATCCCTACCTAGCTATTGTAATAATATCAATGGGGGTTATTAAATAAATGTTTATGTGTAGCGTAGTTCGATAACCATGTGGGTCTTGGAGAATTACACGGCTTAAAGATTATCAATGCCTTAATACTAAAAGAAATAATGGATTAATCAATCTTCATCCTTTTCTTTCTTGCCATTAAACAATCCCATTTGATTTTTTTCCCAGGAGCGAGTTTTTACGATACCTCTTTTGATTTCGTTCAAATCATCAGCAGCGTCTTTTAAATCCTCATATTCATCAATAAAGCTAATAATCTTTTCCAATAAGGGGATCGATACTAAATATCCTGAGGGCTCGTTGTAGCGCGTAATTAATAGAATGCGATGATATTTCAAATCCTTGATGAAACTGTGAAGATTATTACGAAACTCAGTTGCTGATATTGACTTGGTCATAATCCTCCATTCTCCCCAACAATTTTGAGATGCAAATCAGCTGTATGTAATATTTTCATAATTTAATTTCAATTTACAAATTTTTATTATCGAAATAATCTTATGATTATTATTACCCTTGTTAATTTTCAGCAAATTTTATAATTTAAAAACCATAAGAAAACCGTCTGTCGGTCGTCAACAAATCTATTATGAATATTATGTGCTTCTAATTAACCCGCACACTATGCTTTTGTATTTACTATTAAAATTATAGCTCAGATTTTTTTACAAGTAGATTATAAATAATTTTATTAGGTGGAAATTAAATTGTTATTGGAAAGTTTTATTGTACAAAAGTCGCTCTTTATCTTAGATTCAATTGTTTACCCCTTGATTAAATATTATAGGTATTTTTTGAGTCGCCTTCCCTGTTTGGTTTTTGTGGTGCAATTTGGTGCAGTTTTAATGAGACACCGTGGAAACAATGGACACAATGGACAGTTTTCGTATAGCCTTGTGTACTGTATGGAGGTAAAGCTCCCCTAAAATAGTACCAGCGATAAGTAGACACAAAAGGAGCCAAATATGAAAAGGAGCAGGTACAGCGAAAGCCAAATCATCAAAATCCTCAAAGAAGGTGAATCTGGGATGCCGGTCACTGATATTTGCAGAGAACATGGCATCTGTCGGGCCACATACTACAAATGGAAGT
>DUED01000024.1 GCA_011176685.1 Anaerolineae bacterium | reverse complement strand
TATATTTTGCATTACAACTTTGGCTTTGAATTCGGATGTAAAGGTTCGCCGTTTTCGCATCTTTGCACTCCTGTCTTGTTCATAGTATTAATTATCCTACCTGTCCAAGTTTTGGGGTGCACTACAGCTGGTTAGCTGTTTGGAGATCATAAGATTATCACCTATATTAATGGGTGATTCTTTAATGCCTTTAATTAAAAATTAAAGGTAATCATTCTCTTTGGATTAAGTTAGTAAAAAAGGATTGGTCATGTCGAGTCAATATGTACATAGTGAAAAGCAACATCATATAGATTTGGTGCTTGGAGATGTAGGCGAGACTGTATTTTTGCCAGGAGATATCAATAGGGCTAAATTCATTGCAGAACGATTTGATGAGGCGAAACTTATTGCTCACAAAAGACAGTATATCACCTACACAGGCACATATAAAGGTGTCAGAATGAGTGTGACATCAACAGGTATAGGTTGTCCGGCTTTGGCTATTGCCCTCGAAGAGCTGATTAAAGTGGGAGCGAAGAATTTTATACGCATCGGCACTTGTGGTGCAATGCAAAAGTATATTCGTCTGGGTGATATTATTATTGCCTCTGCCGCTGTGCGGGGGGACGGCACAAGCCGGGAATATTTTCCACTGGAATATCCTGCAGTAGCGGATTTCTATGTACTGGAAGCATTAATTCAAGCAGCTGAAGCACGCACAGTGAAGCCGCATGTTGGTATCGTGCGTGCCCATGATGCCTTCTATGCAGAATCAATTCTCGCCGAGAGTGATTATCTTTTACGCGATAAACCCTGGATTGAAAGCAATGTGCTGTCAGTAGAAAACGAGTCGTCAACCCTGTTCACATTAACTATAGTTCGAAAATGCCGTGGCGGGACGATCTTGACACCTGTAGGGCATCATCTTTTCCCTGACGAAATGATATCAACTGAAGAGTTGAAGAAAGCCATTGAACTAGAAACTTTGATTGCATTAGATGCAGCGGTTGTTTTAGCTGAGCAAAAAAAGTAATTTTGAATATTAACTAACGTTTCAATGAGCACCATGACTTTGGAAGAATATCAACGAAGAATAAAACAGAATTATCGATGGAATTTCATCTGGATGACTATTGATAATATGATGTTCTTCTTCATTTTAATGGGCCTTTCGCCCTATACTGTCTTACCGTTTTACGTAAGACATTTCACCCAATCAAAAATTATTTTTGGGTTAGTCCCTGCCATTTTCATCCTGGGTAATACACTCCCTCAGCCTTTCATGGCGAATTTTCTTAAAAATCGCACTGATCGGAAAAAGTACCTGATGATTAGCGCCTTTGTACAGCGCTTTGGAATTTTGGGATTTCTGCTTTTATCTGTACTGACGCCATCATTGCATTTGTCGAATACAGTGACTATATTGATTTTTTTCGCTATGCTTGCTTTACAAAATATCGCTTCCGGTTTTTATATTCCAACCTGGATAGATTTTTTAGGGAAAACGATCCCTGAAAATCGGGGGATGCTTTTTGGGATTTCAAATTTCCTCGGTGGGCTGTTGGGAATCGGAATCGGCTGGCTGCTTACTTATCTATTGGAGCAATTTCCTTTTGACCAGGCAATGCAGGTCATTTTTGGTATTACTTTTGTGGCTTCTATGGTTTCATTTGTCGCTATTTTATCATGGCGTGAAACCATACCTCCTCTTAATCATTACGGCTTTGAGCAGAAGAAAAAGAACCATCTTATAATTGCTATTCGGGATGCGAATTTTGCTAGATACCTCATCTGGCGGTGTTTATTGGTGATTCTGGAAATAGCCATATCGTTTTATGCACTAGCTGCGCTTGACGTACTGGAAATCTCCGTTGCACAGGTGGGTGTTTTTACATTGGTTTTAGCTCTTTCAGAGACAATTTTGAACCCTCTATGGGGTTGGTTGGGTGATAAAAATGGCTTTCTGAAAATAACGTTGATAGCTACAATAGCTGGTTCTTTGGCAGCATTATTTGCGGCATCGGCAAAGTCTATCGGGACGTATTATCTGGTTTTCTTCCTCGCGGGAGCCATGCTCAGCGGGTTACAGATATCAAATTTCAATATCATCTATGAGTTTAGTCCTGCCAACATGGTGCCTGCCTATCTCGCTGTCAGTCAGTTCGCTCTTTCCCCTTTATCGGGTGTGATGCCTTTTATAGGCGGAGCAATAGCGGAGCGTTTTGGTTATGCTAAAAATTTTCGAATAGCAGGTTTGGCAGGTATGGTTATTTTTTTGGGAATGTTATTTATGGTGAAAGATCCAAAGCTGAAAATGAGGCCTTGAAGAAATGATAGGTTCAAATAAAGAGGAGTAAACATGTCGAGTCAAGATGTACACAGTGAAAAGCAGCATCACATAGATATGCAAGTGGGGGACATAGCATCAACGGTGCTGATACCGGGGGATCCTGGGCGGGTAGAAGTGTTTGCCAAGCTGATGGATGAAGCACACAAAGTGGCGGAGAAGCGCGAATACATCACCTACACGGGCACGAATGGTAGAGTAGCGATCAGCTGCACGAGCACAGGATTAGGTTGTCCGCCGACGGCGATCGGGGTAGAGGAACTAATCAGGATTGGGGCGAGGAACATTATACGGATAGGCACGTGTGGGGCGATCCAGTCGTTCTTGGCACCTGGGCATTTCATCATTGCGACGGGGGCGGTGAGGGGTGAGCATACTAGTGAAGAATTCATATCGATGGAATATCCGGCGGTGGCGGACTATCGTATAGTGCGGGCATTAGTGGATGCATGTGAGAAGCTGGGATTGCCTTATCACCTGGGCATTGTTCGCACTCACGATGCATATTATTTGGAATCGCCGCAGGCTCTGGGTGATTATATGGAGCGGCTGCGGCCATGGATAGACATGGGCGTACTGGCGTTGGAGAATGAATCTTCGACATTGTTTGTGATATCCAGCATGCAGGGAGTGCGGGCAGGAGCTATTCTTACCAGCGGGAATCCGATATATACACCAAATGCTGATGATTGTGACTGGGATACGAACATCCGCAAGATGGTGATGGCTGGGATAGAAGCGGCCAAGCTGCTGCATGAACGGGGCCTGGCATGAACGCGAAAGGAAAGGAGAAAAAAATATGCAGAAACAACATCACATAGATTTGGTTCCTGGAGATGTGGGCGAGACTGTTTTCTTACCTGGTGATGTGCATAGGGCGCAAATCATTGCTGATCATTTTGATGAATCCCATTTGGTTTCGAAGAAAAGGCAATATATTACATATACGGGCAAGTATAAAGGTGTGAAGGTAAGCGTTACGTCAACTGGCATTGGCGGGCCCGCAGTTGCGATTGCTGTCGAAGAACTGATTAAGGTAGGGGCGAGGAATTTCATTCGCATCGGTACAGGCGGGATGCTGCAAACCTGGTTGCCAGTTCCTGCAATTATCATCGGGACTGCTGCTGTGCGGGGGGACGGAACCAGCCGGGAGTATTTTCCACTGGAATATCCTGCAGTAGCGGATTTTCACACTATTGAATCCTTGATACAGTCGGCGGAAGAGCGCGGCGTGAAAGTATTTCCAGGCATTATTCGTGGGCACGATGCTTTTTATGCTGAGTCTACGTTGGCAAAGATCGATTATCTCGCGCGGGATAAGCCCTGGATTGATGCAGGTGTGTTGATTGTATCCAATGAATCCTCAACACTTTTCCCGCTTGCTATGGTAAGGAGATGCCGCTCAGGAACAATTCTCAGTTCTGCAGGGAGCCACCAGAAACCAGATATGGTGGCTCCAGAGGAGAAATTTAAACGGACCATCTCGGATGCCATCATGATTGCTTTGGATGCGGCTGTTAAATTACATGTAATTGACCATGGTAATATAGAATAGTAATTAAGGAGCGAGAACTCATATGAAGGCTTTGATTAAGAATGGGATTGGTTTTTATCCTCCAGCATATGAAGTGAAGTCAATCCATATCTTGATTGAAGACGGAATCATTACGAAGTTGAGCGAAGATGAGATTAAGGTTGCTGCGGATGTGAAAGTATTTAATGTCGGCGGCAATCTGGTTATACCTGGTTTATTGGATTGCCATACGCATTTATCACAGTCTTTTGGGAGGGGGATATATGACAATTTGCACCTTACCCAGTGGTTAAATAAAATGATTTATCATTTTAACCTTACAGAAAATGAAGTATATCTGGCTACACAACTAGGTTGCATTGAGGCGATTAAATCTGGAACTACAACTATCGCGGAGATGACCACGGCTGAACCGTATGATGAGATTTGTATTCAAGCTATTGCTGATAGTGGTTTACGGGCGGATGTTTGTTCTGCCCTAGGTGATTTCCAAGAAGGAGAAAACCCACCACCAGAATTGAACGCTGATCAGGTTCTAGAGGAGATGCGCAATACCTATAATAAGTGGCAAGGCGCATGTGATGGTCGCATAACAGTGCGGGTAAGTCCGGTGGGATTGCCAGCCTGCACTGAAGAATTAATGCGTGGTTCTCGTGACCTTGCAAATGAATTAGGCGTCGGGATTCATACCCATTGCAGTGAAGGGGAAGCAGAGACCGCGAATGCATATGAACGTTTTGGATGCAGCGAAGTGGAGGCATTGGAACGTTTTGGAGTTCTTGGCTCTGATTGCCAGCTTGTGCATTGTATCTGGTTGACTGAACATGATAAGCAGTTGATTGCAGATTATGATTGCAGCGTTGTGACCTGTCCCTCCACGAATACCAAAGTCACCGATGGCATGCCCCCCATGCCAGATTTATTCAAATTAGACGTAAATATTGCTATTGGTTGTGATGGAGAAGCAAGCAGCGGCACCTATGATATGTTGCAGGAAGCAAGGATGGTTTCGCTGCTTGGCAAGGTGAGCTCAATGGATGCCGTGATGTTCACCGCGGAGCAAACTTTTGAGATGATTACTAAAAATGGTCTTCAATCGATAGGTTTTGACACCAGAGTTGGAGAGTTAAAGCCCGGTTATAAAGCGGATATTACAGTAATGGAATATCCCTCACCGCATTTGATTGACGAGAGACGATTAATGTCGAATCTGATTTATTCTGCCACAGGAGGGGATGTGCTTTCCGTGTTTGTTGAGGGCGAACCGTTAATGTGGAAGCGTGAATTGACCAAGATAGATGAAAAGGTAGTAGTAGCAAAAACTTTAGAAGCGATGCGAAAAGCGACACATTTGATGCCCTAATATTCCAAGATAATTTTTATTGCTGCAGATGGATATATGACCAAAGGAGGTGGTGCCAAGAGGATAAATAACACAGGACAAAATAATCAAAAATCCTCCGAGCGTAGAGGATCAAAAAAGACAATCTTGATTTTTTAAACCAATATTAGCCTCTGTATCAAAACAGTGATTAGGATAAAGAGAATAGAGGAATGAAGAAAAAGATTTTTCCGATAATTACTTTATTACTTCTGGCACCCTTGTGCGGTGAATTGCTCTCAAGTTCTGCACCACCGGTTGAATTTTTTAATCCGCTCACACTGCTGCTGTTTGGGGCTCTATATGGCTGTGGAGCTTTATTAATCCGTGAACTTGTTCAACGCTGGAATAAGGGCTGGGCGAGTGTTTTTATATTGGGCATGGCATATGGTATTTTTGAGGAAGGGGTAGTCGTGCGCAGCTTTTTCGATCCTGCCTGGATGGACTTAGGTATTCTAGGGAGGTATGGCCGTTGGATGGGTGTAAATTGGGTATGGACAGTCATGTTAATAGTGTTCCATGCTGCTGTAAGCATAATTATTCCCATCCTGCTGGTTGAACTGATATTTCCTTCGGTACGTGATGAAACGTGGTTTGGGGATAAGGGTATGTGGATTTGTGGATTAGTGTTCCTTAGTACAGTTTTGATTGCGCCACTATTTGGATTCCATTTCACATTACCAGGCATTATTGCCTGTCTGCTGGCGATAGTTTTATTAGGCGTGGTTGCTTACCATTGGCGAGATCCCCATCCTGAAAAAATGATTAATAAGCAGCCAGCATCATCAATAAAAATTGGTTTAATTAGCTTCGTGCTTATTTTATCTTTCTTTTTTATTTATTTAGTTTGGCCGGAATTTGGATTACCTGTACTGATTACTATTATTGGGCTTATTTCTCTGCCGCTTCTTGCGGTACAGCTGATCTATAGGATGGGGGGATTGAATTGGCAAGACCAACACAAATGGGCAGCAGTGTTTGGCGCGTTGATGCCAATGGTGCTGCTCACTTTCATTACAGAGGCGGATAACTCTAACCGTCCGGATGATACAACTGGTATGGCATTGGTGGGGTTAAGCTTTATTATCTTCCTAATTGTCTTGGGATTTTCTGTAAAAAGTCGCTCAAATCAACAACTTTAAATCTATTCTTTACAGTAAAACATTGACCAACCCCCAGGTTGTGGTTGGAGTAGCCTGGGGGTGAACAAAGAGTAAATTCTCAATCAATTAAGCAGTCCTGTGGGCAAAGATCTGGATTTTCTTTTCGAGGTTGTCACAGATCCGATCACCACAGGAATATTTGGATGTAAATTCCATCGATAGATTCATTTCAGGCAAAAGCCCTTGCTCAATAACCTCCGAAACATTTCGGCTGTATGCTCCTTGCGGGTCTTTTTGATGCAGGAATTCCAGCCAGGCAAAAAAAGCTTGCGCTTCTCTTTGAAAGCTATGGTTCATAGAGCCGTACACACCTGGTGATATTGAATTAAAGACCTCCTGTGCGGCTGCCTGCCGTTCTAATGAGGTTGTTTGGGAGTGTGCCAGCCACTTGCGCTCTATACTCTTGTAACTTCCCACACTGATGAATTCGTTTAGCCCTTTCTGCGGATCGCTATCGCCAAGTGAGTTTCCCGGAGTGCCGTAATTGGCAAACCTGTAACAGGTATCTAAATAATTTCATAGGTTAAGGTGTGTTTGTCAATCTCATTATTGATACAACTAGAGTGACTTTCGGGATTAATCTTTTTCAATATGTCCATGTAATCCGTAAGGGTGCCCAGATATACTTCTGGTTTATTCTTATACTGAAGACGCTCGTTGATGGCAATTTCTTCTGTGTAGTTGGTATAACCATCCCAGCCACCATGATAAATGCTGCGGTGGTTGGCTGCAATTTCATGCCCGTTTTGCTGCCAAGAAGCCAGTTCCACCATCTTCTCTGGATCGCTAGCAATGAATTCCGCCCATTGAGCAGTGAATATCAAAATGAGTTTGATGTGGTATTTACTTGCTTGCTCGACCATCTGCCCTAAAAGTACAAAACTGCTTTCAAGTTTCTCTTGTTGCATTGGCGTGTCGTGAAAGGGCTCATTATGAATTGCTAGGAAATAGTGAGGCATGCTTGAATTTGACTGACTTTCCTGAAAATTGGAGGGCTCTTCCAAATTATTTTAATCAGCGGAGGGTGAAACTGCCGTTGTGCAAGAAATGGCTGTTGCTAAGAGCATGCATAGGGATGCAATTGGAATTATTTTTTTCTGTTTTTCATTCGAGCTTCTCCCATAAGTATATGGTTTGTATTTTCAATGCCAAGATATCAGAAATGTGCAAAGAGAATTATATTGACTTGTAAAAATATTATAATGACGGCTCATTACTGCATATTTGCATGAAGTAATATACAGTATCTTTTATCCGTTATTTATCCGTTTTATGGAGATAATTTGACCATAAGCTTACAACAAAAAGCATATAACTTGACAATCCCTGCTTCCATCGTTATAATGCTGCTATTAAGTATCGAGACAATGTCCCATAATACAGGACATCAACAACGGAGATATCTATGCAAAATGGCTCATATCATTTCTTTAAAGACAAAATAATTCTGCGCGTGCGCAATCGAGTGTGCAATAATTCACAGGAGCTTTTAAACAGCGAGGTGTTCAATGCAGTCTTGTTCCGTTATTTGAAAGAGTTAAAAAACCAGCGATCAAAATTGCTAGGTATTTTTAAGAATCAGGATTTTGATAAAAGTGCAATTAACCAATTGAAGCAAACGCTTTTATTATTGGCGACTCTCCCCTCAAGGCACGTGATTAAACTTGTGGAAGGCAGCGAACAATATTTTCGTGATCCTTTCTTGTTTAACGAATTTGTGGAGCACCTATATAACTTTTGGCGGCGGCTTCATAGATTGGTGATTTGTGATTCGGTTTTTGATCGTTTGGATAAACGCCCTTACCGCACATTCAACGACATGGTTGAAAGCTTAATGCATATTGTGCGCTCTACATACCGCAATATCCAGGAAAATATTACTGGTAATCACCCAAAAATTTATCGTCAACTCAGCGCAGGTGCAGAAATTGGCGCCATTGCATTACCTAAAGAGCTTGCTTTTCCTGTTGGGACTTATGGAGCGTTGAAGGATATATTTGTTATTAGTCAGGTGCTAATTTATCCCCCTATGATCTTCAATACACCTAATAATCGTCGAAAAGGAATGTTTGTACGTAGTGAGCAGAATCCACTGGATAATCTGAAATTGAAATCAGAAGATTGGTTAGCTTACCCGGCGAAGGTTGGGCCTTTATTGATTATGGTGTATTTTCCCCTGGATTTCTTTGAGCTCAGTTTTGCGCTTTGCAATTTATTTGAATTAGCGGATGAAGAGGACCTACAGCGGAAGCCGGATGCGGTGTATATCTTTGGTACACCTGTTGATGAAGCTATTAAAGTAAATGGGAATGAAACCGTTTTTTATGAAGATAAGGAGAATGATGTCCTGATCGCCTCAATACCGCTCAGAGATGAATATGCTTATTTTGGTTACCTTAAGAAGATGATACTTACGCTGCATAACATTAAACGCATGAAGGATGGCTATTTACCTTTTCATGGGGCAATGGTGCAGATTACAATACGGGGACATAAACCATTTACAGTTGTGGTCATGGGGGATTCGGGCGCAGGCAAATCTGAGACAATCGAAGCGCTGCGTCAAATTGCCACTGATGAGGTTGATGATATCCTCATTATCGCGGATGACATGGGTTCATTAGAAATCAGTCGAGACGGCAAAATTCTCGGGTATGGTACTGAAATGGGCGCTTTTGTACGGTTGGATGACCTACAAGCAGGATATGCGCTAGGGCAAATCGACCGTACGATTATCATGAACCCTAATCAGGTAAATGCTCGCGTGGTGATGCCGGTTACAAGCTATGAATATATTGTGCAAGGCACACCAGTGGATTGTGTTTTATATGCCAACAACTATGAACTGGTTGATAGTAAGCACCCTGCTATTGAACAGTTCTTCTCATCCAATGAGGCGTTGGGAGTATTTCGACAAGGTGCCGTGATGAGCAAGGGCACAACTACATCGACCGGGTTGGTGAAAAATTACTTTGCAAATATCTTCGGTCCACCTCAATATAAAGACTTGCATGAACCGTTGGCAAAAAAATTCTTTAACACTTTCTTTACGGAAGGGTTATTCATTGGTCAATTGCGTACCATGCTTGGCATCCCAGGTAAAGAACACTCTGGTCCAGAAAATGCTGCTGGGGAACTGCTTAAAATGATAAAAGGGAAATGATGTTGCCATTTACAGTCACCAGGGTTTCATAATTATGGCATTCCCATAATTAATTAGGTGTATAGGGAATGCCATCAGCACAATTTCGTTTTTATTCCGAGTTAAATGATTTTTTACCGCGATATAAGAGATATAAATACAATCACCTAACTTTCAATGGTCGCCAGACGGTCAAGCATTTAATTGAGTCAATCGGTGTGCCGCATACGGAAGTGGACCTGATCCTTGTCAACGGAAAATCTGACGATTTCTCTTACCTGGTTCAGAATGGTGATGTGATCAGTGTTTATCCCATTTTTGAGAGTTTTGACATTTCAGCAGAGAATAAGCTGCGCTCAGAGCCCTTACGGGAGCCGAAATTTGTGCTAGATACTCATTTGGGGCGTCTGGCTGCTTATTTGCGTCTTCTGGGCTTTGATACGTTATACCACAATGATTATGTTGATCAGGTACTGGCGGAAATATCCTATAAAGAAAAGCGCATCTGCCTGACACGCGATCGAGGCCTGCTGAAACGCAACCTGATTACGCATGGTTACTGTCTCCGTTCGACGGACTCTCGGCAACAGGTGAAAGAGGTATTGCGTCGTTTTGATCTATTCCGCATTACCAAACCCTTCCAACGCTGTGTGCGCTGCAATGGGATGCTTGAAAACGTTAAAAAGGAAGAAATCGTAGATCAAATCATGCCGCAGACCAGGCGTTATTATGATGAATTCAAACGCTGTACAGAGTGTGGTCAGATTTATTGGAAGGGTTCGCACTTTCAGCGCATGACCTGCTTCATCGAGAGCGTTTTAGCGGAAGAAACGAGGGGTATTTCTTCTTCTTAATGTCAGCTGTTATTCTACAGGTCCAAGGTATCGACGAAAATGCCCTAACCTGTGCTGATAGCATGCAAGCAAGCTGGCGATGGCAGTCGTGATAGGAATGGAAATGAATAACCCAATCGTTCCAACCAGCGAGCGTACAATTTCCTCAGCGATGAAGCTTATATTAATGAGCATATTATAATCTATTCTGCTTAGGGAAAAAAGTAATAGCATAGGTAAAGACCCAGCTGTGTAAGCGAGTACGAGAGTGTTTACTGAAGCGGCTGCGTGATCACGTCCAATAATCATAGCTCGTTTGAAGAGGAATCTGAAGCTTAGGTCTGGATTGACGCTGTGCAATTGAAAAACCGCAGATGACTGGCCAATGACTAAATCGTCCAAAACGCCGAGTGAGCCGATGATCATACCAGCCAGCAGGAGCCCACGCATATTAATAGGTATAGTTGACTGCTGCATAAGGAACATCACATTTTCGTCGCCGAAGCCAGTCAAGCGTGTCAGATTAGCAGCGAACGATGAAAACAGACTGGTCAGTACTAGTGAAATGAACATGCCAACAGTGGCGGAGTGAGTCATTAATCGCCATCCGTATACAACATAAAGGGAGATAGTAAGAAAAATAAAAGCCCCGATGACGCTGATTAGCACTGGATCACTTCCTTTGATGATTTGTGGAATGATGAAAAAGATGATGATCCCTATGCTGATGAGGATGCCGAATAGACTACGCAATCCTCGCCAACCGCCTATTAAAATTGAGAAAATTACAAACAACAAGAACAGCCAGATAATTGCTCCGCCGCGAACAAAATCAATAAAGTATGCACTGAGTTCTCCGGTTTGAGGGTGAACGCTTACTGAGACCAGGATCTTGTTGCCTGCTTCTAGGCGATAGTTGCCGGGCATTAATTGCCGTTTGCCATAATCGATAAAAATTCGGTTACCTTGATATTCGCCCTCCAGAATTTCTACCTCCAGGATTTGATAGGGCTGTTCATGGTCACCTAATGTGGTTGTACCTTCCTCAACAATTCCTATTACTCTTGCCTGAACGGTTTCAGATGAAAAACCGATAGCTGCTTCTGGCATATCCTTGAATGTGCTTTCAATAATCATAGGAACGAAGATCAATAGCAGAATAATAATTGCAATTATTGCCAGTATGGTAATAATAACTGATACGATTTTTTCACTTTGCATTGATACTCCAAAGAATCTGTTTAGTAATTTTTCAATGTTAATATTTTACTCTTTAACATGGTTTGCAATCTTTGTCTTTATTAATGTTATTGGAAGTGAACAAAGTCGTTTTTTGTGTAATATTGAGGTGCACCCCATTTTTAGTACCACTTAGCAATGTAAATAGTGTGGTCTCCTGTGATGAAACAAAGTCTGCTCAAGGACTTCCATCGGTGTCTTATAACCAATACTGGAATGCAACCTTAAGTA